>NZ_JBEPMC010000008.1:0-318321 GCF_040545535.1 Mesorhizobium robiniae | reverse complement strand
CGGCGCAAGGTGCGCGAAGCTGTCAAACGGCGTGCCGCCGAACCCGAGCCTGCGATCACCGAGGAACGCCAGAAGCGGCGCAAGGTGCGCGAAGCTGTCAAACGGCGTGCCGCCGAACCCGAGCCTGCGATCACCGAGGAACGCCAGAAGCGGCGCAAGGTGCGCGAAGCCGTCAAACGGCGTGCCGCCGAACCCGAGCCTGCGATCACCGAGGAACGCCAGAAGCGGCGCAAGGTGCGCGAAGCCGACAAACGGCGTGCCGCCGAACCCGAGCCTGCGATCACCGAGGAACGCCTGAAGCGACGCAAGGAGCGCGAAGCCGCCAGACAGCGTGCCGCCGAACCCGACGCGCCTGCGATCACCGAGGAACGCCTGAAGCGGCGCAAGGAGCGCGAAGCGGCGATGCGCCGTCCCGAAAACGCCGCCAGGCTCTTCGACAGCGCCAAGGAAAAGCCGGTGAGGCGCAAGCCGGGCGGCACCGAGCCGGAGCAGCCCGCTCGGGCCAGGGCCGAGCGGCTACCCAAAAGCGACGCCGCGGCGCAGGCGCGAGCCTCGACATATCCGGTGCAAGTCGGCTCCGTCATCTCCGAGGAAGGCCGCCGCATCGAACGCCCACGCAGGGAGCGTCCCGAGGTTCCGGAGGGCGCGAAACTCGTGCGCGAGGTCAACAACCGCTTCATCTTCCAGACCAACAACACCTATTTCATCGAGCGGCCCCGCGAGGAGCGCTTCATCATCGACGCGCGCGAGGTCTACTACGAGGAACTGCCGCGCAGCCGGCAGCGCGAGGTTGTGGTCCGTTCCGACCGGACGCGGATCGTCACGATCCGCAACCGCTGGGGAGATGTCGTCCGTCGCGTGAAGATCCTGCCCGACGATCGTGAGATCGTCCTCGTCTATGTCGAAGACGACTACTACGACGAGGTGCTGGAATGGCGCGATCCCGGCCTCGATCTGCCGCCGCTCGACCTCGACATTCCGGCTCGCGACTACATACTGGACGCGGAATGGGTTGAGGACCCCGAGGACTACTATACGTTCCTCGACCAGCCGCCGGTCGAGCAGGTGGAACGCACCTACTCGCTTGACGAGGTCCGGCGTTCGGCGCGCATCCGCGACAAGGTCAGGCGCATCGATCTCGACATCATCAATTTCGAGTTCGGCTCGACCCAGATCCCGGAGAGCGAGATCGGCAAGCTCGAAGGCGTCGCCGAGGCGATGCAGCGCCTGCTCAAGGAGAACCCGGGCGAGACCTTCCTGATCGAGGGCCACACCGATGCGGTCGGGGCGGAGGTGGCGAACCTGGCGCTGTCGGACCAACGGGCCGAGGCGGTGGCGGCCGCGCTGACCAACGTCTTCGACATCGCGCCCGAGAACATGGAAACGCAGGGATATGGCGAGCAGTACCTGAAGGTTGAAACCCAGGAGCCCGAACGCGAAAACCGGCGCGTCTCGATCCGCCGCATCACGCCGCTGGTCGCACCCGTGGCGAGCTCCGAATAGGCCCCACTCTTGTTTTGAGCCTGCCGGGAAGGAAGCGCCAGCCTCACCATTGCAAGCCCGCTCATATACCCCCGCGTAATTACGGTGACAGTGCACTAATTGCTCGCAACCCGCTGCGCTCGCGCTCGCAGTTAGTGCACTGTCACCGTAATGCTCATGCCCGGCGAGCGGGCGAATTATGAGATTGGAGGAGACGATGCCAGGCGTTGAAGCCGCGATTAGGGAACTGCTGGAGAGCCGATCTGCCGCCATGGGCGGCAAAGACATCGAGTGGCTTATGTCCCTTTACTCCAACGACATAGTCTATTTCGACCTTGTACCGCCACTTCGGTATGTGGGATCCAGCGCCCTCCGCGAGCGATTCTTAGACTGGTTTCCCCGCTGGTCTGGTCCGATCGGCCAAGAGCTTGGCCAATTGGATGTCGCTGCCGGCGACACGGTTGCCGCCGCATGGATGCTTATTCGGGCGCATGGCACCCTGAAAACAGGCGCGAATGTCGACTACTGGGTTCGCGTAAGCAATGCGTTTCGTCGATCTGGAGACAGATGGACGATCACGCACGAGCACGTTTCCCTCCCCGTCGACATGCGGAGCAGGACAGCAGTCTTGGACTTGACCCCATAGCGTCGCTGAGAAGCTCAGTGACGCCGGACGCATGCTGTCTAGGATAGAGCCTGAATTCCGAAGCCACTCGCGTCCATCATGCAGACCTGTGGTTTCATCGTGAAGCACCTGACATGAAACTTACCTCTCGCCCTCTGACATTGGATCTATGGCCCGCACTCGAAGACCTGTTCGGAGAGAGCGCCGTCTGCAGCCGCTGTTGGTGTATGTACGGGCGCATCGGCAGTGCTTATCGAAAGCGACCAGGCCAGGAAAACAAGGCCGCGTTCCGGCAAACCATCGAGAATGGTCCCTCCCCGGGCCTACTTGCTTTCGACGGCGATACCGCCGTCGGCTGGTGCCAGGTGACACCGCGAGATGCCGTGCCCTGGCTCGATCGGCTGTGGCAGCTCAGGCGGGTGGATGATGCGCCGGTCTGGTCCTTGTCCTGCCTCTATGTGCGAAAAGGATACCGCCGGCAGGGCGTCACGTCCCATCTGATCGCAGCGGCGCTGGAAGCTGCACGGAGCGCAAACGCCCCTGCGCTCGAAGCCTATCCTTTTGATGCCGATGTATCGCCGAGCGCTTCCGGCAGTGGATACGCCTCCACTTTCGCGCGCGCCGGGTTCAGGGTCGTCGCCCGCAGGGTGCCAGCCCGCCCGATCATGCGTTATGATCTCAAGCAAAATGCTGGTGATGGCGTGTGATGCTTGTACGCTTGTCCAGGAGGCAAGGCCACTTCGTGCAGGACACCCGAATCCAAACGAAGTACCGGTCGCTTTTTTCACAAGCGATGCCGGAAGCTCCGGTGATTGCGGCGGGTTGCGGCGTCTAGGTTGAGCGAAAATTCGGAGCCGGCCGCATCCATCATGCAGACTTTTGATTTCATCATCGTCGGCTCCGGCTCGGCCGGCTCGGTTCTGGCCGAAAGACTATCGGCCTCGGGCCGCTTCTCGGTGTTGGTGCTCGAGGCCGGCGGCACCGACCGACGCTTCTACGTGCAGATGCCGCTCGGCTACGGCAAGACCTTTTTCGACCCTGCGGTCAACTGGAACTACAAGACCGAGTCGGATCCCGGCCTCGCCGGCAATGTCGACCACTGGCCGCGCGGTAGGCTGCTCGGCGGCTCGAGCTCGATCAACGCCATGGTCTGGATCCGGGGCGCGCGCGAGGATTTCGACGCTTGGGCAGCGGCCGGCAATCCCGGCTGGGGCTTCGACGACCTGCTGCCCGCCTTCAAGGGCCTGGAGGACAATCAGGCCGGCGCCAATCAATGGCGCGGTGTCGGCGGTCCGTTGCACATCACCGACTGCTCCAAGGCTGTCCACCCGCTGACCAAGCGCTACCTCGCGGCTGCCAGCCAGGCCGGCCTGCCGTTCAACCCGGATTTCAACGGCGCGTCACAGGAAGGCGTCGGCATCTATCAGATCACCACCAGGAACGGCCGCCGCATGTCGGCCGCTCGCGCCTTCCTGCGCCCCGCCATGAAGCGCAAAAATGTCCACGTCGAGATCAACGCGCTGGCGACCAGGATCGTGTTCGAAGGCAAGCGTGCCGTTGGTATCGAATACCTCCAAAATGGTGAGACGAAAACTGCCCGCGCCGGCCGCGAGGTCATACTGTCGGGTGGCTCGATCAATTCGCCCCAGTTGCTTCAGCTTTCCGGCGTCGGCCCCTCGTCGCTCCTTGGCGCGCTCGGCATTCCCATCCTTCATGCCAATGAGAATGTCGGGGCGAACCTGCAGGACCATGTCGGCATCAATTACACCTTCAAGGGCCGGCTGCCGACGCTCAACCAGATCCTGCGGCCCTGGTGGGGCAAGCTGCTGGTCGGCATGCAATACATCCTCATGCGCTCCGGTCCGCTGTCGCTGTCGATGAACAATGCCGGCGGCTTCTTCCGCACTGACCCGGCGCTTTCACGGCCCAACATGCAGCTCTATTTCCAGGCGTTCTCGACCGTCATCCCGAAGAGCGGCGAGCGCCCAATCCTGACGCCAGATCCGTGGCCGGGCTTTTCCATCGGCCTGTCCAACTGCCGGCCGTCGAGCCGTGGCGAGATCATGATCCGTTCCAGCAATCCGCGTGACTATCCGAAGATCGTCGCCAACGCTTTTTCGACCGAAGCGGACGTGGCCGAAATGCTGGCGGCAGTAAAATTCGTAAGGAAGATCGCCTCCATGCCTGATATGGCCGACATCATTAGGGAAGAGGTGTTGCCGGGCCCGTCAATCACCTCCGACGCGGATTTGATTCTGGATTTCAGGAAACGCTCCGGCACCGTCTACCACCCGGTCTCGACCTGTCGGATGGGGCCGGACGCTGCTCGCGCCGTCGTCGACCCGCGCCTGCGGGTTCACGGCCTCGCCGGCTTGCGCGTCATCGACGCGTCGATCTTTCCCGATAACATCACCGGCAACACCAACGCCGCCTCGATCGTCACCGGATGGAAGGGCGCCGAACTGGTTCTGGAGGATCAAAAATGAAAATCACCGACGTCAAAACCTGGGTTGTCGGCAACCCGCCACCCGGCATCGGCGGCAAGTATTTCATCTTCGTCAAGCTCACCACAGACGGCGGCGTGGTCGGCTATGGCGAGGCCTACAACGCCACCTTCTCCGCCCACGTCACCGCAAGAATGGTCGAGGACATGGCGGAACGCTATCTCGTCGGCCGCGATCCGCACGACATCGAGACCTTCTTCCGCCGCGCCTATTCCTCCGGCTTCACCCAGCGGCCCGACGTTTCCGGCATGGGCTGTTTTTCAGCGCTCGAAATGGCCTGCTGGGACATCATCGGCAAGGAAGCCGACAAACCGGTCTACAAGCTGCTCGGCGGCCAGGTGAACGAAACGCTGCGTTCCTATACCTACCTTTACCCGCACACCGGCAGCGTCCATTCGGAGGACGCGCGCGGCAAGAACGTCTACAACGACCCCGATCTGGCGGCCGAATGCGCGCTCGAATATGTCGAGCAGGGTTTCAACGCGGTCAAGCTCGACCCGGCCGGCCCCTACACCGCCTTTGACGGTCACCAGCCGCGCCTCGTCGACATCGATCTCTCCGCCCGCATGGTCAAGGCGATCCGCGAAGCGGTCGGCACCAGAGCCGACATCCTGTTCGGCACGCACGGCCAGTTCACCGCATCGGGCGCGCTGCGCATGGCGCGCGCCATCGAGCCCTACGACCCGCTGTGGTTCGAGGAGCCGGTGCCGCCCGATATGCCCGAAGTGATGGCGCAGGTGGCGCGCGGCACGTCGATCCCCATCGCTACCGGCGAGCGGCTGACGACCAAGTTCGAATTCGCCCGCGTCATCGAGAACCGTGCCGCCACCATACTGCAGCCCGACCTCGGCCGTTCCGGCGGCATTCTCGAAACCAAGAAGATCGCCGCCATGGCCGAGGCTTATCACATCCAGATCGCGCCGCACTGCTATTGCGGGCCGATCGTCGGCGCGGCCAACATCCAGCTTGCGGTGACCTTGCCCAACTTCCTCATCCTGGAATCGCTGAAGCAGTGGGACGGTTTTCACGAAAAGCTGCTGAAGAAGAAGATCGAGTGGCAGGACGGCAACGTCATTCCGTCGAAGGAACCAGGCCTTGGCGTCGAGCTCGACGAAGCGGTCTGCGAGGCGCATCCCTGGACCGGCACGGACCTTCATTTGCAGATGATGCAGACGCCGCTAATGCCGTGAGCGGTTGGGGCGACCATCCGACCACCTTTTATCGCAAAGGCATATAGCCAAGCGATTCCAGCATGTTGGCCGGATCAATGGACTCACATCCGAAAGGACTTGAATCAGTCTCTCAACACGTTGATTCAATATCTGAGCGTCAGCGCGCCGGGCAGGATCTCGAAGGTCGCTGGTATGCGCCCCGGCGATTCGCCGTCGATGTCGACCAGCGCGCCGTTCTCTCGCACATCGCCCAACGGTTCGACAATCACTTTCTTGCCGCGCAAAATGGTAATCGCCGGATGGTTGCGGTGCCGCCCGCCATAGAGCAGCCTTATATCCCAGATCAGTTTCAGCTTGCCAGCCGCGCGCAGGATGACGATGTCGAATAGCCCGTCGTCCAGCTCGGCATCCGGCGCGATCATCATGCCGCCGCCGAAGAATTTTCCGTTGGCCACCGCCACCAGCGCCACGCGCGCCTCGACCGGGGCGCCGTCGTCGACGGTGATTACAACGTCCTGGAACCGATAGCGCATAAATTCCCACACGGTGCGCCAGTAGAACAGCGCCTTGGCCGACACCCTGCCCTTGCGTTTGTCGGCGTTGACCGCGCGGTCGGTGGCGCCCGAGAGTCCGAGGCTGGCGATGTTGATGAAATGGCGGCTGGCCAGCGCGCCATGGTCGTCGACATAGCAGATGCGGCCGGCATCGACTTTGCGGGCCTTGGCCCCGGCGATGCGCTTCAGCGTCAGGTCGACCTCAGCAGGCAGGCCGAGCCCGCGGGCGAAATCGATGCCGGCGCCGCAAGGCAGCAGGCCGAGCTCGGCCGTCCGGCCGCTTTCTGCAAACGCCTGCAGCAGCCCGTCGGCCACTTCGCTGGCGGTGCCGTCGCCGCCTGCCGCGATCACCAGTCCGAAGCCGCTGGCTGCAAGGACGAGCGCCAGCCGTTCGGCGTCGCCCTCGGCTTGCGTCTCGCGCAATTCGAAATCGCCAAAATGCTTTTTCAGCGAAGCACTGACCTCAGGCCAATGCCGTTTGAGCCGGCCACCACCGGCAATCGGATTGAGAACCACCCCGACCTTCAAGAACGCCCTCCCAAAGGACAGCAACGACACTGCTATCCTTAAATCCTTTGCCGGCATTGAAGCCCGCGCCGCAGTGTGGAGCAAGGGCCGAATGTTTGATCATGCTGCTCGCCGTAAATGAGGGCGTGTCACGCCCCCTGCATCTCGTCGAAAAAAACGCTCCGCCGCCGAGCTCAGTCCCCGATAATCCCGCTATCCACAGGCTCGCGGCTGTTTCGCCAAACGCTTATCCCCGGTATGTTAAACCCATCTCAGGCGGCTACCGATCGCCAAGTCGAAAGGCAAAGCGAAACGGCGGATTTCCTGAGGCCCGTACGGCCCCGAATGAAGGCAGGCTTGCTTGTTTTGAGGAGGGATGCCGAGACCTACGGGGCCGCGGAAAGCGTGCGAACGCCAAC
Source organism: Mesorhizobium robiniae (assembly GCF_040545535.1). Taxonomy (NCBI): domain Bacteria; kingdom Pseudomonadati; phylum Pseudomonadota; class Alphaproteobacteria; order Hyphomicrobiales; family Phyllobacteriaceae; genus Mesorhizobium; species Mesorhizobium robiniae. The sequence goes on along the minus strand of NZ_JBEPMC010000008.1, from coordinate 311,058 downwards.
GGCGGACCGATGCTGCCATGAAGGACGGCAAAAACCTTCGATGGCGCGCTGGACGAAGCTCGCAAGGGTGGAAGACTGGCGTGGTCCCGAACGGACGCTGCTCTCGGGCAGTGACTGGCAGGACCGTCAACATCAAGGCCGGCATGGCGCGACGTCTTTACGGAAGTTGCTGCCGCGACCGTGTCCTGATCTGACAGGGAGGCGCTGGGAGAAATCCCGGCGCCGACTGTCTTTCTGGGCTCCTCTCGCGATCTGATCGCCTGCTTCACTTGAAGCAGGCTCAGGTTGAACGCATCCACAATTGGTGAGACCTTTCGGCCACAGTCAGGGACCGTGAAAATTGCGCGGCGCACCGTCACGCTCATTCCACAATCGCGGCCAAATCCCGCCTTGATCCACAGCGATTGATAACGCTTCAGCGTCGCGCGTCCTTTTCGGCCACGCGACGGATTCCAGTGGTATTTTGCAGACCAACTCAAAGGCACAAGACCGTGATCAAGACCGCCCTTGTCGCGATGACCATCGTCGGTTGCGACTGCGACGCCAGGCTTTGCGAATATATCGGCGAAACGCCGGCCAAGTGGTCGACCATCGCCGATTGCGAAGCGGCCATGAAAAGCCAGATGCTGCACCAGCGCAATTTCAACTATCCGCTCGTGTCCGGCATCTGCCGCACGACGCAGACGCCGTCGTCACAGCTTGCCACGACGGCCGCCATGCCTGAGTTGACGACGGCGACGCAGACCGCCACCGACCCACTCCCCCAGGAATTGAGCCGTCGGCCAAGTGTTGCTGTCGGGTCGCAGGCAACAGTCACGGAAACAGAGGCTGCCAGGCCGGTCGCCTATGAAGCGGCGGTCGATGGCGGTCGCGCCGTGCTCTATCGCACGAAGACCGGCTATGCCGTGGTCAAACCCGACCTCGGCCGCGCCGCATCCGCAACGATCGGCATGGCCAAGCGGTCGGCAAGCTGGCTGGCGGCCAAGATGCCGGACGGCTAACCCGCCGCCTCGTCCTGTGCACCGATCTTGCGCACCAGCGCCGCCGTCGCCAGCATCGCGCCCATGTCCGCGATCATCGGCGCAACATGCTTGGCGTAGTCGAGCGGCACCGAGATATCAGGCAGCTCGAAGAAGTTCTTGGTCTGCGGCAACAGCAGAAACCCATCGCTGCCATTGAGCGCCACGCGCGCCGGATCGTCGGGCCAAGTCTCGCTGAGCCATGTCAGCGCCTGCGCCAGCCGGCCGCTCACCAGCGGCTGCGCCGCCTCGACATTGTCGGAGCGGAAGTCGTAGGCGGCATCGAGCTCGGGCACGCCGCATGACAATTCCTGCATCTTGCTGGCGAACATGCCGCGGAAGAACCCGACGGCCATGTTGGCCCGCCGCGCCGCCACCAATATGCTGGGAAACGGCACGACGGTCTCGAAGGCGACGACGACTCCCTTGAATGCTATCGCGCTCGTGCCCGTGCCTTGCCGGAGATCCGCTTCGTAAAGCTCGAACGCAAATCCCTCGTAGCGGCCGGATATGACGTCGTCGAAGCGCTTGCTGTTGAACGTGCCGATCGTCTCGCGCGGCAGCCGATCGAACGAATTCGGCGTCACATCATGATCGTAGCGCATATCCCTGATAAAACCGAAGACGATCGGCAGCAGCGTCTTGCGGAACGATTGCTGCAACGTGCTCGTCGGCTTGATCGCCTGGAAATAGAGCAGGATCGCCGCCACGAACCCGACGACATAGAGGATCACATGCGGCGTCGAGAACCACCGCTCGTAGGGATCGGCGACCATATTGAAGAGCCAGGCCACCAGCGCCACGAACACCAGCACCAGGCCGACGAACAGCGGCACCCGCCAGCGGACCTGCCGGTAAGCCGAAGCCCGCCTCGCCTCATAGGCATCGAGGTTCCTTTTGATGCCGGCGATATCAGCTTCATCAGGCATGAAATCCGCTACGTCCATCGCCATCCCAACATCGAAAGGCCGAACACCCAGCTTGGACAATAGCTGATTTTGCGGAAAGTCGCGCGACTACGGCGTTGGGATGGTGGTGAGCCCACACGGTTGTCCGAGCCACTAGTCAACTGTGGCCATCAAATCCCGTTACCAAAAACCGCATCGAGACGAGCCACAACCTTTTGCCCTAATGCGCCCTCCAGCACCTCGACCGGAACCAATCGCTCATGGTCACCGGCGCGCAGCCGCATGAAGGGATGCAGCCGATAGGCGGCAACGGCGCCACGTGTGCCGACATCCGCGCTGATATCCACGGTCAGTATACCCCCGATCCGGCCGGGCCATGGCTGTCGCGCAAAAGCGGTGCCAAGAAAATCTCCGAGCCCATACGCAACGAGCGCCTTGCCGATCCGTTCCATCGGCTGCACGACATGGGCATGGTGGCCGGCGATCAGCCCGACGCCTTGCGCGGCCAAATGCCGTGCCAGTGCCCGCGTTGCGGCCTGGGGAAAGTGCCGGAATTCCCAATCCCAATGTGGCACGGCACAGATCAGATCGGCACCGTCAGCAGCATCACGCGGCCATTTTGTTGGATCGCCTTGCATCGACACTCGGCCCGCGAATACGGCCGCGCCGGCATTGCGCCATAGCGTGAAAGCGGCAAAGCCTATTGTCAGCGGTCCGACTGCAAGGCGTTGGACCGGACCGTCGGCTGCAATACCGATGCTGCGGATGCCAAGACGGTCCAGCGCCGCCACCGTCTCGTCGAAACCCTCGACGCCCTGGTCGAGCACATGGTTGTTGGCAAGCGACAAGACCAGCTTCTCATGCGAAATGCCGGCGGCCGCCAGCGCCTCGGCGAGAAACCGCTCGGTCATGGCGTGGTGGGTGCCAAGCTTCGTGCCCATCGCCGCGCTCGGTCGTTCCACAACCGGGCTTTCGCAATTGCCGACCACCAGATCGGCGGAGGCGAGCAGCGCAACGATCAGCGGATCGCAGTGCGGCGCGCTTCGATTGGCCACCGCCGAGATATCGCCTACGAAGGCCAGCCGCACCGCCCGTGCCGGCGGCGGCTCCATCGTCGCTGCGGCTGCCGGCGCAAAGCCTTGTTGGTCGCCGCTGAGCGAAGGCTTCAAGAAGCGTGGCAGCCAAGACAATTTGTAGGAAAGCGGATAGTTCGACACGCGCAGCCTGCACCGGAATGAAGGGCCAGCGTAGACGATGTGCCTGCCATAGCGAAGAGTTTCAACTTGACAGGTGACGGCAGCTATGCTAGGAATTTATTCATGGTGCTGATTTGCGCCAACCACCCGCCGCCGAGGCGGGTTTTTCATTTCAGGCTTCGGGGCCATGCTCACTGGCAAGGCCCTAAATACCCCACGGGCGCCATGCGGAAATGCATGTATGGTCGGCATGGAACACTGGAGGAGGACCATGATGACGCGATTTTCGAGCCTGCTGGCGTCCGCCCTTATTCTGCTGCTGCCGGTCGCTTCCGCTGATGCCGCAAGCCCCGAACCGGCCGCCCTGTTCGAAGCAAAAACCGTAGCGGACCGCGACAGCACGCTTACCGCGTTGGAAGCCGCCGCGCCCAGCGACCCCGCGTCGGCTTACGCCGCCGGCGCCGGCCAATTCTTCACCGCGCTGGAGATCCTGGCCGGCGGCCTGCACCGCCACGGTTTCGAGAGCCCGCAATCCTTCATGCTGCCGCTGATGCGGCTGCCGGTGCCGGACAATCCCAATCCCGAGCCGCTGACTTACGACGACTTCCGCGCCATCCTGGTCGCCTTCCGCGACCGGCTGCAGAAATCCGCCGCTACACTTGGGTCCGTGCCTGCCGATGCCGATATCGGCGTGGAGGTCGACCTCACCCGTCTCGGCATCGATCTCAACGAGGACGGCCAGATCGCGCCGGACGAAAGTGCCGCCGCTATCATGGCGTCCCTGTCAGGCGGCGCCGGTACACCAGACGCGGCCGCACCCGCCCTCACCTTCCGCTTCGACCGCGCCGACGGCTATTGGCTGCAGGGCTATGCCGAATTCCTGATGGCGCAGGCCGACTTCTGGCTGGCGCATGACTTCAGGACCATGTTCGACGGTTCGTTCCACATGCTGTTCCCGCGCGCCAAACTGCCGTTGCAGGACGCGCTCGTTCCGCCGGACGGCGGCATGAGCGGTGGCATGTTGTCGTCCGAGTGGCGCATCGCCGACTTCATCTCGCTGGTGCATCTGGTCAACTGGCCGGTGGTCGAGCCGGAGCGCCGGCAGGCGTCGCGCCGCCATCTCATGGAAATGATCCGGCTGTCCCGCGAGGACTGGAAGGCGATCCGCGCCGAGACCGACAACGACCGTGAATGGCTGCCCGGACCGCAACAGAAAGGCGCCAGCCCGCTTACCGGCCTTGAAGTCGGCGAAGAACAGGTGCAGGCCTGGCTTGCCGCGCTTGATATGGCCGAGGATCTGCTCGAAGGCCGCACCTTGCTGCCGCATTTCCGCATTGCCGATAAAGGCATCAACATGAAGCGCTTCTTCGACGAGCCAAAGGCCTTCGACCTGGTGCTGTCGATCACCGGCCCGGCTATCGCGCCGTACCTCGAGAGCGGGAAGATCCTCACCAGCGAGGAGTTCGACCAGATCCAGCGCCAGTTCGGCGGCGCCGGGTTTTTGACGTTTGCGCTGTGGTTCAATTGAGCGGGAAGCCGCCGCGGCGCTTAGGCAGGCGAAACCGCGGTTAGAAAATCGCACCCTGATAAAGCACCGTCTCCGCCTCCTCCGGGGCGAAGCGGCGCGCCAGCGTGCGGAATGCGCTGTGGACGCCGTCGCGATCGATGTTGCAGCTTCGCAAATGCCGCACCGCCAATGTCGGATCGAAGGTGCTGCGGCCATGCATGACGCGCTGATTGTCGAAAACCAGCACCTCGCCCGGCTGCAGCTGATGCTGGAACTGGTTTTGCGGATCGCAGATCAGCCGCGTCAGCTCGGCCAGCGCCTCGATCAGAGCTTCGATCCGGCCTTCAGGCGCTGTTTGTGGGGCAAGGCAGCGGTCATTGTAGCGGATACCGGTAACCTGGCCGGCGGCATCGAGGCTGATGACATGCGCCTCGGCGCTGAAGAACGCCTCGCCTGCATGCTCGCGATGGAAGGTTACGCCGTGCCGCGTCAGGAGCTCGAACAGTTCGGGCGCCCCGGTTCGCATCAGCTCGGCAACATGAAAACCGTCGACCATCAGCGACGTGCCGCCGGTGCCGGCGCCCGTCTTGATCGCATGGAAGAAGATGAAGCCAGGCGGCGAATAGCGGAACGGTTCGTCCGTATGCGGGATTTGCGCCCGCGCTGTTTCGCCGGCGACACGCGCGTCGGGCCGCGAAACCAGGTCGAACACCTTGCCATAGCTGGTCTCGCGGATCGGTCCGTAGCGGCCGGCGACGCGCATTGTCGCTTCCGCCTCGGCGGGAACGCCGGTCAGCATGGCGATGCCATGGTTACGCAGTGCGCGCAGCGAGCCGAACAGCATTTCGTCGTCCTCGACCACCGCGTCGAAGGCAAACCGGCCGAGCCGCCCCCCGAGATCGCTGCTCCAAAGCTCGGGTTGGAACCGGGCTGCTCCCCGGTCGCTTCCGGCATGATTGGCCAGGAAGCCTGAGCCGTAGCGCGAAACATGGCCGTCTTCCCAGACGACGACAATCTCGTCGGAGGCCTCGATCGAGGCAATTCGGATTCCCGGAGCGACATCGGCCGGCGTCAGCCAGCGTTTGCCGGAAGCGGTGTCCCCGCAAATTGCGCATTCGCATGCCAGCCGCAGCCAGCGCGTGGAAAGCCGCGCGATCCTGCCGCCATCAAGCTCGATCGCGATACGGTCACCCTCGTCGCGAATGGCGCGAAATGGCCGCGCGTTCGGAAGGGAATGGTTTGATATGGTCGAATGCTTGAGGGTGTCGAGCATGATCGTTGCCTTGTTTGCTTTGAATTATCCTCGGTAATCGTATGGGCTAGAACTCGTGGTTCCAAACGAGTTCCCTTCGATATGTTTTGAGGTAAACTCAATTCATGACATTGAGGGATCTCCCACTATCCGCCCTCCGGGCGCTTGCGGCGGCAGCGCGAACCGGCAGCCTGACACGCGCTGCCGAGGAACTGGGCGTAACGCCTGGCGCCGTCGGTCATCAGATACGGCAGCTCGAGGATAGGCTGGGCATCAAGCTGGTCCGGCGCTCCGGCAATGGGATCGTCCTAACGCGCGCGGCCGAGCGCGCCTTGCCGGATATCGACCGCGGCTTCGACGCCCTGGCCTCGGGAATGCGGCGGCTGCGCTTCGAACGGCAGGCCGAGACCTTCACCATCTGCGCCGATCCCTCCTTCGCCTCCCTGTGGCTCGCCCCGCGTCTCGACAGGGTGCGCACGGCGCTTGCCGGGCTCGATGTCCGCATCGTCGCCTCGGTCGCCCTCGACGCGATGCTGGAAGAAGGCGTCGACCTCGCCATCAGCTACCGCAGGGGGTCCGAACAGGATCTCGCATCGATCGATCTGTTCACCGAACGGGTGATCCCGGCCTGTGCGCCAAGCCTGCTTCAGGGGCATGCCAGGCCGGACGCAGCGGATGCGCTGGACAGGCTGCCGCTGCTGCACATCGATCCGACGATGGGCGATGACGTCTATCCGGCATGGCGGGATTGGTTCACGGCCGCCGGACGGCAGCCGAAGAGCATCGACCATGGTCCGCGCTTTGGCCTGACGATCGTGGCGGCACAGGCGGCGATCGCCGGAATGGGCGCGTTGCTGGCCAGCGAACTGGTTCTGAAGCGGCACCTCGACCCAGGTCATCTCATCGAGATCGCGCGGGATGTGCCGGCACTGACGATCAGGCGCCGCCTCGTCTGGCCCGTGCACGGTCCAAAGGCCCGCCGCGCGGCCGCCGCCGCCAAACAGCTTGCCGCTATCGCGGATTTGGCGATCGATGGTGCGCTGCCAGTGAACCCGATCGCCGCGAGTTCAAGTGAAGCGACATCGCTCCTGACAGCCTACTGTCAGGAGCTTCGTTTCGCCCCGCCCTCCTCGCCACTCCGCTCTTTCCATTTTGGCTGATACCTCCCATATTCGGGGCATGGCCAAACTTCCTGACAAAAAGACGCCGCCGCCGGCGCGTGACGATCGCGCTCCGCCGCCCAAGCGGCGCAGCCCGCTGACCGATTTCCTCGATGCGTCGGAGCCGTTGCACAAGGGCGGTTTTGCCGAGGCGCCGCAGGCCGAATTCTCAGGCACGCCGCTGACCGGCTCGATCGCGGATTGGGCCGAGCAGATCGAGCAGGAAGCCGAGAAGGAAGGACGCCCAATCTCCCCCCTCGAGGGGGAGATGTCGCCAAAGGCGACAGAGGGGGTCGGCAAAGGAAGTGCTCAGCACAAGGGACCGCCGAGCCCGGACGGACCGACCCCACCCGGCGGCTCCGCCGCCACCCTCCCCTCGAGGGGGAGGGAAGGTGCCAAGGCGAAAAAGATCCCCGAACGCTCCTCCTCCCCCGGCCGCACGGCGCGCGGCACTTCGATGGGCGGCGCGGCGTCTGCCAGGGAGCGCACCGCCGCCGGCCTCAATCCGGTCGCCGGCCTCGATGTTTCGCTGGAGGAAGCCGAGACCATGGCCTCCGGCGGCGTCACCGCCACTGTGGCGGCGCTGTCGGCACTGATCGAGTCAGGCAATCCGCTGCACAAGGACGGCGTGTTGTGGACGCCGCACCGTCCTGCCCGGCCCGAAAAATCCGAAGGCGGCATCACCATCAAGATGGTGTCGGATTTCGAGCCGGCCGGCGACCAGCCGACGGCGATCAAGGATCTTGTCGAAGGCGTCAACGACAACGACCGCACCCAGGTTCTGCTCGGCGTCACCGGCTCGGGAAAAACCTTCACCATGGCCAAGGTGATCGAGGAGACGCAGCGCCCTGCTTTGATCCTCGCCCCCAACAAGACGCTGGCCGCGCAGCTCTATTCCGAGTTCAAGAAATTCTTCCCGGAAAACGCGGTCGAGTATTTCGTCTCCTACTACGACTACTACCAGCCGGAAGCCTATGTGCCCCGGACGGATACCTTCATCGAGAAGGAGTCCTCGATCAACGAACAGATCGACCGCATGCGCCATTCGGCGACGCGCTCGCTGCTGGAGCGCGACGACGTCATCATCGTCGCCTCGGTGTCCTGCATCTACGGTATCGGCTCGGTCGAGACCTACACGGCGATGACCTTCCAGATGCAGATCGGCGACCGGCTCGACCAGCGCGCGCTGCTCGCCGACCTAGTCGCCCAGCAATACAAGCGTCAGGACATCAATTTCGTCCGCGGCTCGTTCCGCGTGCGCGGCGACACGATCGAGATCTTTCCGGCCCACCTTGAGGACCGTGCCTGGCGCATTTCGCTGTTCGGCGACGAGATCGAGGCGATCACCGAGTTCGATCCGCTCACCGGCCAGAAGACCGGCGAGCTGAAGAGCGTCAAGATCTACGCCAATTCGCACTATGTGACGCCGCGCCCGACCCTGAACCAGGCCATCAAATCGATCAGGGAAGAGCTCAAGCACCGGCTGGTCGAACTCGAACGGGCCGGTCGGTTGCTGGAGGCGCAGCGGCTGGAGCAGCGCACCCGCTTCGATCTCGAGATGCTGGAAGCGACCGGCTCGTGCGCCGGCATCGAGAACTATTCGCGCTATCTCACCGGCCGCCAGCCGGGCGATCCGCCGCCGACCCTGTTCGAATACATTCCCGACAATGCTCTGGTTTTCATCGACGAAAGCCATGTCACCGTGCCGCAGATCGGCGGCATGTATCGCGGCGACTTCCGCCGCAAGGCGACGCTGGCCGAGTACGGTTTCCGTCTGCCGTCCTGCATGGACAACCGGCCGCTGCGCTTCGAGGAATGGGACGCCATGCGCCCGCTCTCCGTCGCGGTTTCGGCGACGCCCGGCGGCTGGGAGATGGAGCAGTCCGGCGGTGTCTTCGCCGAGCAGGTCATTCGCCCGACCGGCCTGATCGACCCGCCGGTCGAGGTGCGTCCGGCCAAGACCCAGGTCGACGATGTCGTCGGCGAAATCCGCGACACGACCAAAGCCGGCTACCGCACGCTGGTCACCGTGCTGACCAAGCGCATGGCCGAGGACCTGACCGAATATTTGCACGAGCAGGGCATTCGCGTCCGCTACATGCACTCCGACATCGACACGCTGGAGCGCATCGAGATCCTGCGCGACCTGCGCCTCGGCGCCTTCGACGTGCTGGTCGGCATCAACCTTCTGCGCGAAGGCCTCGACATTCCCGAATGCGGCTTCGTCGCCATTCTCGATGCCGACAAGGAGGGCTTCCTGCGCTCAGAAACCTCGCTGATCCAGACCATCGGTCGCGCCGCCAGAAACGTCGACGGCAAGGTCATCCTCTATGCCGACCAGGTCACCGGCTCGATGGAGCGGGCGATGGCCGAGACCAACCGCCGTCGCGAAAAGCAGATGGAATGGAACGCGGCCAACGGCATCACCCCGGAATCGGTCAAGTCGCGCATCTCCGACATCCTGGACTCGGTTTACGAGAAGGACCACGTCCGCGCCGACATCTCGCAGTTCACCGACAGCGCCGGCGCGATGATGGGCAACAATCTGAAAGCCCATCTCGACGCGATGGAAAAGCAGATGCGCGACGCCGCCGCCAATCTCGACTTCGAGAAGGCGGCGCGCATTCGCGACGAGATCAAGAGGCTGCGCGAGATGGAGCTGTCCATCTCCGACGATCCGCTGGCCAAATATGCCGATATGGAAAGCCCGGTTTCGGGCCGCGAAAAGGGCAAGCACAACAAGGGCGTGGCCAAACATCGTACAGCAGAGGAACAGGAGCGTTTCCGCAAGCTCGACGAGGCACGTGCCGCCGAAGAGGCCGCCAAGGCTGCCCGGCCCAATCTCTTCCGCAAGCCGGAGCTCGACGAAATGGGCGCCGACGGCGCCGTGCCGGTGAAGAAGCCGCTGTTTTCGAAGCCGTCACTGGACGATATGGGGCCTGGTACCGACATGACGACGCCGTCAGGCGCAGTGTCGCGTTCGCTGTTCAAGAAACAGTCGGCACAAGAGGCGCACGGCTCGGATTTCGGTATACCAGGTGAACCGACCAAGCCGCTGTTCAAGAAGAACTCGCTGGACGAGATGACGGTGCGGCGGACCGAGAAGCCGGTCGAGGGCGACAAGCCGGTCAAGCGCGAGCGTGCCGGCATCGGTTCCTACGAAGGCCCCGCCGACGCCCGCCGCGAAAAACGCCGGCCGGGCAAGACAGGGCGGCCGGGACGGTAGCGATCCTTCGCGCCCCCCTCTGTCCTGCCGGACATCTCCCCCACAAGGGGGGAGATCTGCTGTGTCGCCTGCCGTGCCTTCTCCTGCAACGCTGACAATTGGCGAAAGCCGTGATGACGGCCAATCTCCCCCCTCGTGGGGGAGATGTCCGGCAGGACAGAGGGGGGCGCGAAGGATCGCCACGGAACAGATTTCATTCCGCAAACGTCATGGAGATCATCGCCGCCCTGGCCTTCGCCCACCCCTTGCCATCGGCCTCACCCATGGTGTAGCCAGTTGCCACACTCGAACGTCTAGAAAGGAGGGCTGCGTGTCTTTCGACCACCACCGTCAGCGCGGCCCTGTCCCTGCCCTGCGAGCTTGCTTGCAGGGCTGACCAGAGACGGTCCGGGTTCTCCCGCTTCGATTTTCTTGGTCTGCCCTTCGTGGTGCTGCAACGCCTGTTCTGATGGCCGGCATGCGCACCGTCAAAGTGCATCGAACCGGAGTTTTCCTCCGGGCAGACCAGAGAAACCCACATGGCCCTGATCAGCCTCAAATCCCTCGGCGTCACCATGAGTGCGCCGCTGTTTTCCAACCTTGACCTCACCATCGGCACCGGCGACCGCCTCGGCATCGTCGCCGCCAACGGCCGCGGCAAATCCACTTTGCTGAAGTGCCTGACCGGCGAAATGGAGCCGACATCAGGCGACATCACCAGCACCCGCGGCCTCCGGGTCGGCTATGTCGAGCAAGCCGTTCCCGCAGCACTGGCCGAGCGCGGCTTTCAGCAGGCGGTGGCCGACGCCTTGCCGGCCGAGCAGGCCGAAAGCGAGCAATGGCGCATCGACGTGGTTCTCGATTCACTCGACGTGCCGCAGCCGATGCGCGAGCGGCCGATGCGGGCCTTGAGCGGCGGCTGGCAGAGGCTGGCGCTGATCGCCCGCGTCTGGGTCACCGATCCCGACGTCTTGCTTCTCGACGAGCCGACCAATCATCTCGATCTCGCCAAGATCAGCCAGCTCGAAACCTGGCTGAATGCGCTGCCGCGCGAAGTGCCGGTGGTGATCGCCAGCCACGACCGGGCGTTCCTCGATGCGACGACCAACCGGACGCTGTTCCTGCGCCCTGAACAATCGCCGGTGTTTGCGCTGTCTTATTCCAGGGCGCGCGATGCTTTGAGCGAAGTCGATGCCTCGACCGAGCGCAAATTCCAGCGCGACATGAAGGTGGCGCAGCAATTGCGCCGGCAGGCGGCCAAGCTCAACAACATTGGCATCAATTCGGGCAGCGACCTGCTGACGGTCAAGACCAAGCAGCTCAACCAGCGCGCCCAGCGCCTCGAGGAGGTCGCAGCGCCGGCGCACCGCGAAAGATCGGCGGGCACGATAAAGCTCACCAATCGCGGCACCCATGCCAAGGTGCTGATCACGCTGGACGACGTGGCGGTCGAGACGCCTGACGGCACGCTGCTGTTCAGGACCGGCAAGCGCCATATCTGTCAGGGCGACCGCATCGTCCTGCTCGGCCGCAACGGTGTCGGCAAGTCGCGGCTGATCAGCCTGATCAGGAACGCCATCGTCGAGCCGGAGACGGCAGTGCAAGGCGTGAAAGTGACGCCGTCGACGGTGCTCGGCTACAGCGACCAGGCACTGTCGGGGATGAGCGGCGACGACACGCCACTGGCGATGGTCTCGCGAAAATTCGATATCGGCGAACAGCGTGCGCGCTCACTGCTGGCGGGCGCCGGCATAGTCATCGAGATGCAGGAGAAAAAGATCGGCGTGCTGTCGGGCGGACAGAAGGCGCGGCTGATGATGCTGGCGCTGAGGCTCGCCAATCCCAATTTCTACCTGCTCGACGAACCGACCAACCACCTCGACATCGACGGCCAGGAGGCGCTGGAAACGGAACTGCTCGCCCATCAGGCAAGCTGCGTGCTGGCCTCGCACGACCGCTCCTTCATCAGGGCGATCGGCAACCGCTTCTGGCTGATCGAGAAGCGGCGGCTGACCGAAGTCGATAGTCCTGAAGATTTCTTCCGGGAGGTCGCCGAGACGGGTGGTTGAAGCCTTGCGGCAAAAAAATTCCGGCGGTCTGTCGGATCATGGCCGCGCGCCCCGTCCTTGGGATGCCGACACGGTGATGCCGGCGCCAATCGAGGAGAGAGCATCATGTCCATTCTGTCATCCGTAGGTCGCATAGCGACCCGTTACTCAGCGGCGCGCGCCCGCTACCGCAGCGAGCGTGCCATCCTTTCGTTGCCGATCGAACTGCGCAAGGACATTGGCTGGCCGGAAATCGTCATCGACGCACAGAACAGCCCGCGGATTGGCCTGGCTCCTTGACAAGAGGGCGCCTTGACAAGGGGGCTCCTTGACAAGGACCGGCCGTCGCACGGTCGGCGCCAAAAAAACGCGTCGGCGATGTAGGATCGCCGCTGCCGCATTCGTCCTGTGGTTCGCAACGCCCAACCAAAGAGGAGCAAGACATGAACGATCAGCCCCAGACCCAGCCTGCCGCGAAAGTCCTCGGCGGATTGACGCCCTACCTTCAGCTGGACGGCGCCTTCAAGGCTTCAGAATTCTATCAGAAGGCCTTCGGCGCCGAGCAGGTCTTCTTCTACCCGCCGGACGAACAGGGCCGGACGATGCACATCCATCTTCACATCAACGGTTCGACGCTGATGATTTCCGACTTCTATCCCGAGCACGGCATGGCCGCGGTGAAGCCGCAGGGCTTCACCATGCAGCTCCATCTCGGCAGCGACGACATCGACGCCTGGTGGAAGCGCGCCGTCGACGCAGGCTGCACCGTCGGCACGCCGTTGCAGGTGATGTTCTGGGGCGACCGCTGGGGTCAGCTGACTGATCCCTTCGGCGTGGAGTGGGCGATGAACGCGCCGGTGAAGGCGGCCTAGCCTCCTTTCCTTCTCCCCTTGTGGGAGAAGGTGGCCGAGCGAAGCTCGGTCGGATGAGGGGTATTCCAGATTGCAATGACGGCACTCCGTCCAACACCCCTCATCCGTCTTGGCGCTGCGCGCCAATCCACCTTCTCCCACAAGGGGAGAAGGAAAACCTTACCCAACCCAAGGAGAACCACAATGTCCTATGTCGATGGCTTCGTACTCGCCGTGCCCAAGGCAAATCTCGATGCCTACAAGAAAATGGCGCAGACAGGCGGCACCGTCTGGAAGGAGCATGGCGCGCTCGCCTATGTCGAATGCATAGGCGACGACGTGCCCTATGGCGAGGTCACCTCGTTCCCTCGCGCCGTGCAGGCCAAGGACGACGAGGTCGTCGTCTTCTCATGGGTCGTCTATGAATCCAGGCAGAGCCGCGATGCAGTGATGGCCAAGGTGATGGCCGACCCGCGCATGGACGCATACCAGTCGGCGATGCCATTCGACGCCAAGCGCATGATCTTCGGCGGCTTTCAGCCTTTCATGGAGCTGTAGGCCCGCAACGCATTACGTTAGCCGGTCGAGCAGCGGCTTGAGCCGGTCGCCATAGCGCTTCCACAGATCGACCGAGCCCTGGTACATCGGCTGGCGCACCTGTGCCGCCGACGCCGTGCGTACCGGCCGGTCGGTCTCGTGGAACGACAGCACTCTATCGTCCCATGGCAGGCCGAGATGGGCGATCAGCGCCCGCGACTGCCCTTCCTGGTCGGCGACGAAATCCTCATAGCGCACATCGTGCACAACACCGGGCAGCACGCTGTGCCAATGCGCCATGATGTCGGTGTAGAGATTGTGGAAGTCGGCGAGCTCGCCGAGATCGTAGCCGTAGCGGTGACTGTCACCGCGGAAATGCACCTTGTAGATCGACAGGCAGGTCGCCGCGGCATCGCGCGCGCAATGGATGATCCTGGCCTTCGGCAGCATCATGTGGATGAAACCGATAAGCAGAAAGTTGCCTGGCATTTTGTCGGTGACATGGCGGACACGTGGATAGCGGGCATGCAGCATGTCGAGGTAGGCCTGTCCGGCGTCGGCAAAATCCGTGTCGGATACATCAGATACGCCCCAAGGAAAGCCGCCTGGCATGGTCGACGGAAACTGCTTGCCGACCACCGTCTTCAGAATACTGAGCTCGCCGGCGCCATAGACCTGGGGATGGCTGGCGATGATCTGTTCGACCAGCGTCGTGCCCGAACGCGGCATGCCGACGACGAAGATCGGCGCATCATCGGCGGTTGCGTTTGGCTTATGCTTTTCGAAGAAGCTGGCATCGAACACCGATTTCATTGCATCGAATTCGGCCCGCGTCCTCACCGGATCATAATCGATGCCCTTGCGGCGGATGGCATTGCCTTCGGCGAAATAATCAAAGGCGCGCGGGTAGTCTTTCAGATCGTCATTGGCCTTGCCGAGGCCGAAGGCAAGCTGCATGCGCGCCAAGCTGTCTGGCGGCGCCTTGGCATGCTGCGCCTCCATGCCGGCAAGCTCGGCGTCACGTTCCTTCTGGCGCTTGACCTGCGTCAGCATCAGCCAGGCCCGCGCCAGGCCGGGATTGACGGTCAGCGCCTGGCGGAACAAGTCAGTCGCTTCGTCGAGCTTGCCCTTTTCCATTAGCCCGACGCCCAGCCCGTGCAGCAGGTCGGCGTCCTTAGGCCGGATCGTCAGCGCTTCGCGGAAGACGGCAAGCGCCTCATCGAGCCGCCCGGCCTCCTGCAGCGTTTCGGCAAGCCCGATGCGGGCGCGAACATGGAACGGGTTGCGACCGATGGTGCCGCGATAGATCTCCCCTGCGTCCTCGAACTGTCCCATCTGCTTTAGCGACGAGCCGAGATTGTCGCGCGCCGCAAGCTGGTCCGGACGCAGCGCCACCGCGCCACGGAAGAAATCGACGGCTGCACTGACACGGCCGAGGTCGCGCATCACGGTGCCAAGATTGTTGAGGAAATCCGGGTTCTTGGGTTGCAGGCGCACCGACTGCTCGAGGAGATCGAGGCCTTCGGCGCTGCGCCCGGTCTGGTGCAGCAGAAGCCCGAGAAAATGCGCCGCCGCCGCGTGATTGGCCTTATGCGCCAACACCTGCCGGTAGAGCATCTCGGCTTCCTGTCGGCGCCCAGCCTGATGCAATTGCAGCGCCTGCTGCACGCGCTGGTCGAGCCCCAGCGGCGGCTGTCCGCCTGAGCCGAAATTGGCGCCCGCGCCTGCCGGTCTTCTCGGATCTCTATTGATGGGAAACCTGCCGTGTTTTGTCCGCCTGCCGCGATCTAGGCCATTGGCGCGGCAGGTTCAAGGGTTCATAGGCCAGCTTACCGGAAATCGGCCTGGGTCAACACATACATGTTCTTGCGGCCGTGAGAATAGGCTTCGCGCGCAACATCCTGGATCGACGAGCGCTCCGCATCGAACGCGCTGAGATACTCGGCTTCCGCCCCGCCCGTGGCCGTTGCCGCCGCAAGCGCTGCAATCTCCACAAAGAAGGGCACTTCGAACATGCCGTCATGGCCGACGAAACGAATGCGCCTGGCCGCAGCGTCGTAAGAGCGGCTGCGGTTGGGAAAATTGAGCGTCATGATCGAGTTCCTTGATTCATGGCAAGCTGGCGTACATGGCAAAGCCGGTCATGTCAGATCAGGCGGTGGGTTTCGGCGAGCTGACGCGCCCGCCGCACCGTGCCATCGGTGTCGGCAATCTTGCGCCTCGCTGCCTCATCACTTCTTATCGTCAGTCGCGCCGACATGACTTTGGTGGGCTTGATGATCGGCTTGATCGTTACGGTCGAACCATCGGGCGTTTTCACGGAAACCATGGATTTTCCTTTCAGATATAAATAAAAACAAATGCCGGGATGAAATTTCCCGGCCAAATTTCAACAATTCTTGTGAAGAGTTTGGATCGTATCATCATTCTACAAATATCACTAGAAAAGTAATTTCACCGCAAGATCGGCACCGGGCAGGAATCTTCTTGAATAAACCGCAATTTTGGATTAATGAATTGAGATCGTTTTTTGGGCCAAGCTTGGCATCTCGCGGCGTCAGAGGTTCTCGACCCGCCAAACTCATTCCAGATCGCCGATACCCAAATTGCCGATACAGGGACGTACGGTACTTAAGTCCCGGTGCCGCAAAGCGGGCACTACTTTGTCGGAATCACGCCGGGAACGAGACTTCGAGGCACGAGAATGTCTGGCCGAACTACCCATTCCATCGCGCATTTCGAGGCGCCCTTCATGCTCGTCGGCCTGGAGGGAAAGTTGCCGGCCGGCGACTACGACATCGACCACGATGAGGAGCTTATCGATGGCATGTCATGGCTTGCCTGGCGCCGTGTCGCCACCTTCATCCATCTGCCGGCAAGGACGGTGAAAAGCCAGACCAGCCAATTGGTCGCTATCGACCTTGCCGAGCTCGAAACCGCGCTGAGACGCGACCAGGAGAATGCCGCATGATCCGCTTCCAACAGAACGCGCGCCCGCGCACCGACACGCCCGCGCATCTTTTCGCGATCGGCCAGACCGTTCGCATGAAGAGCCGCACCGGCCTTGTCCAGAAGACCGCAGAGCTGTTCCAGATCAAGAGCAAGCTGCCGGTCAAGGACGGCTCGCCGCAATACCGCATTCGCAGCGACGAGGAGACCCATGAGCGGGTCACCACGGAAGACAATCTCGAAGTGGCCGACAATCCGAGCGCCTAGATCTTCGTCAATCGCCACCACCACATTCATCAATCACGAGGATCAAGAAATGGCCAAGGGTCAACAGCGTAGCAATCGCGAGACACGCAAGCCCAAGAAGGACAAGGCGGCGGCAAAGCCGGCTTCACCCTTCGGCTCGGCCGTCAAGCAGGCGGAAGCCGCTTTGAAGCCTAAGTCCAAAGGCTAGTGCTCCGAGGCGCCACGCAAGCCTCACCATGCTTGTGCACCCGAGCAGCTTTGGTGCACCCGCAGGACTGCGGCGCCGCAACACGGAGGCGTGCTTGAACTTCGTCGTCGAGTTCTATCGTTTGCGCGACGCTGACGAAGCGATGCTCGACAGGGTGTCACTCGAGGCGCCGAACCTGCGCGTCGCCTTGCAGGGCGCCACCGAGCTGTTCCGCTCGCTGGCGATGCCGCAGATCCCGGACCGCCTGCGCATTTCCGACGAGAACGGCAGCGAGCTCTATGCCGGCCCGGCCGATGGAACCTATCAAGCGGACCGATGAGCAGCACTGTATTCATTCAGCCACCACGCGGATCCAATTAAAGATCACGTAACGTCGAAACCATATAAGGTTCCGCTGGAACCGGGGCCGATCGCGGTTGGCTGCCCGGCAGGCCGCGCGCGAAATCGTCGCTCGCGCCGAAGGCAGGGAGGCGCACATGGACAGGCCGCGCATCATCGTGACTGCGGTGGTGCTGGCCTTGCTCGGCGCTACAGTACCCATCGCGGCGATGTTCCACTTTTCGTGGGTCCTGGCGGTTCAGGAAGAACATCAACGGCTGGATCTGTTCGCCAACCGCGCGATCGCCAGGGCCGGCATATCGCTCAAGGACGCAACCGACGCGTTGCGTGAGATCGACCGGTTCACCGGCGACCGCTGTTCGGTGGGCCACATTGCCCGCATGCGGCAGCTCACCATCAACACCCGCTCGATCGAAGAGATGGGTTACTTCGAGAACGGCCTGCTCAAATGCACATCCTGGGGGCAGACCGAAGGACGCGTTGCCCAAGCCGCACCGGATTTCACCACCGCGGACAGCGTTGCCGTCACTGCCCGGATACAGCCGCTGGCCAACCAGGGCCATCCGCTGATGGCCCTGCAGTACAAGCACCATAATGTCCTTGTCGATCCTCTGCGCTTTGTCGACATCGTCGTCGATCCCGACATTCAACTGGCCCTGGCGACAAACACGGGCGTCTTGCTCAGCGCACTGAACGGGCCTGACCCAGCCCGCATCGGCAAGATCATCGCCGCCCCAGGCAAAGGCCTGGATGACGGTCATCTGTTTGCCACGGCGCGCGGGACGGACTGGATCGCGGTTGCCACCGAACCGGAAAGCCAGATCGTGGACAGCGTGCGCAGGCGGCAATTGCTGCTGCTTCCTCTCGGCGCTTTCATTGCCGCCTTCATCATCGGCATGGTCGCCTGGTTGTCGCGGCGGCGGCTGTCGCCGCTTGGAGAATTGCAGATTGCCGTGCGCAAGCACGAGTTCATCGTCCACTACCAGCCAATCGTCGAGCTCAAGACCGGCAATTGCGTGGGTGCGGAAGCACTGGTGCGCTGGAAACGACCGGACGGCTCGCTGGTCCGACCCGATCTTTTCATCCCGCTGGCCGAAGAGAGCGGTCTGATCGCGGCAATCACCGATCAGGTCATAGCCCTTGTCGTTTTGGACCTGAAGAAGCTTCTTGTCGCCAATCGTTCTCTCCACATCGCGATCAATCTGAGCCCGGCCGACGTCAGAACGGCAAGGGTCCTTCCGGTCATCGAAAAGGCCCTGCAGCATACCGGAATTCACGCTCGGCAGATCTGGCTGGAGGCGACGGAGCGCGGTTTCGTCGACGTCGATTCAGCACGCTCGACCGTCATTCGCGCCCGCGAGCTTGGCCATGCGGTCGCAATCGACGACTTCGGCACAGGCTATTCGAGCCTATCCCACCTTGAGGGCCTGCCGCTCGATGCGCTGAAGATCGACAAATCGTTCATCGACACGATCGCTACGGATTCCGCCACCAGTTCCGTCACGCCGCATATCATCGACATGGCCAAGACGCTGAAACTGAAGGTCATTGCCGAGGGCGTGGAGACGCAGGCGCAGGCCGACTATCTGATGGAACATGACGTCGATTATGGCCAGGGCTGGCTGTTTGCCAAACCCATGCCCGCGGCGGAATTCATCGCCTATTGCCGCAAGATGAAGCCGCCGGCGCAAGGACAGAACGTGGAGCACTATCTCCCCCGAGATCGGGGGAGATAGAACCCTTAGCGCCTCAGCAGGGACCGTCTTCGACGATGCGATAATCGGCGGCACGGGCCTCGCATGCATTGGGGAAGGTGCGCAGGTCGCCACGGCGGCGTCCACAGACAGGGGCATACTCGCGGGTGCAGAATGTCTGCTCCTCACCGCCGCCACCGCCGCCACCATCACCATCGTCGCGGCACTGGCCGTCGCGGATGATGCGGTATCCGGCCCGTTCGGCAAGGCAGGCATTGGCGAAGGTCTGGCGGTCGCCCCCACGACGGGCGCAGACCGGATCATACTGCTTGGTGCAGAATTGCGGCTCGGGCCTTGGCGGGCGGTACCCCGGTCCTTCGTCCACCACCACCGCGGTACAGGCTGCAAGAACTGCTGACAGCAACAGGATGGCAAAACCCTGCCGCGAGAAGATTGCCGCAAGAAATTTCATAACTTTACCTCCCTCGAGCCCCCGCCCCAATGCATGTCGCCCGAAAAGCTGCCCACGGGCCTACCCGAGGATGCGCAGCGGTTGGATAACGACATGCACAAAATGCAAAACGCGTTCCACTCCAAGCCGATCCTCGCTATTCCACCGCCAAATGCAACCCCTGTTTGCAAGCTCCCGGCCCGCTGGGCCATACGAGGCCGGGCTCTGGCCGATGACCGAGCGAAGAGCCGGGTCTATCGATGCCATGAGACGGAACGCGCCCATCGGGCGGCGGCCGGGACGCTACCTTGCAACCATCACGTTTCCGTGCGATAAATTTTGTGTTCGGGCATTTGCGACCCGGAGAGCGGAACGTTTTGGACGACCTTTCCCCGATACTGTGAATCTCTGACGGCCCCGTTTTTCGGCGGGGGGTTTTGACCATGCGCCAATGCATGACTGCCGAAGCAACCACCGGGACTTGCCCACGGCTCCAGGCGGCGGGCAAACCACAAGACTGACACGGGTGAAGGAGTTTCCCCAATGGCCCAGACCGGCACCGTTAAGTTCTTCAACGCAACCAAAGGCTTCGGCTTCATCACGCCAGATGACGGCGCCAAGGACGTGTTCGTCCACATCTCCGCGATCGAGGCTTCGGGCTTGCGCACGCTCGTCGATGGCCAGAAGGTCACCTTCGACGTCGAGCCCGACCGGATGGGCAAGGGGCCGAAGGCGGTCAATCTCCGCGCCGACTGAACCGTCCCGCGCACGTCCGCTCGGACGTGCTCAGGGACTGTGCCTGAGGTCTCCACGGGCGTTATGCCGGCTTTCAGCGCCGGATCCGAGTTTTCGAAGGCGCGGCGCTTTTCGTCGCGCCTTTTTTCGTGCCCGAGGGGGCGAGCCGACGGTTGCAAAACTTTCTCTTGCCGATGACGCTAAAATAAACGACAAATTTCCACTCGGGCATTTGCCGGCCCGAGACTGGACTTGATGGGATCAAAGGAGCTTCCCATGCCGCAGACCGGCACCGTCAAATTCTTCAATCATGCCAAAGGCTTCGGCTTCATCACGCCGGATGATGGCGCGAAGGATGTCTTCGTCCACATTTCGGCCGTGCAGGCGTCGGGTCTTCCCGGTCTTGAGGATGGGCAGAAGGTAACATTCGACACCGAGCCGGACAAGCGCGGCAAGGGTCCGAAAGCCGTCAACCTGTCGATCGGCTGAGCCGGGATCGGGACAGCACCGGACGGATTTCGCAGGGCAGGTCCGCTCGTTGTTGAGCGTGCAATATTTGTGGCTCGCGCCATGCCTGATCGATGAATGCCGACTGGGCCCAGCCCGCCAATTTCGTTCAGCCCCCGTTCAGCCACGGTCGCCTATTAGCCTTCGATAAAGCCGGACCGCATCCCAAATTACACGGGCCGGCACGAAGGAGACCGACATGAACCGAATTTTCAAGACCACCATCCTGTCCGCCGCGATTGTCGCGACCACGCTTGCGACCTTGCCCGCGGCGAGCGCCGGTGAGTGGCGCCACCGGCACCACCATCGCGGCAATGGCAATGGCGATGCGATCGCGGCAGGCGTCCTTGGCCTGGCGGCCGGCGCCCTGATCGTTGGTGCGCTCAACAATCCGCAGCCCAGCTATTACGACCCCGGCTATAACGATTATGATCGTTATCCCCGACCCGCCCCGGTGCGCCGCTACTACGCGCAACCGCGGGTCGCCTACAATGAAGGCTACGCCGAGCCATGGACCCGTGGCTGGTATGAGTATTGTTCGGACCGTTATCGCTCGTTCAACGCCCGCACCGGCACGTTCACCGGCTATGACGGCGAACAGCATTTCTGCACCGCCAACTAATGCATGTCGCCCAAAAAGCATGCCAACGGGCCTGACCCGAGGGTGCATGGCGGTTTTGGGATAACGACATGCACAGAGACAAGGCCTTAAAGAGCGAAGCGCTTTAAGGCTCCCCTGCCCCAAAAGCGTTGTCCGCGTGGCCAACGCTTTTTGTTGTCGGCATGTGCAAGACAAGAGCCTGGTGCGCGCTTCACCAGGCACTGACGCAGCGCGCTTTAGATCAGGAACGGATTGCCCCGGCGCTCCTCGCCGAAGCGACCGCCGGGACCGTGGCCGCAAATGAAGCCAACGTCGTCGCCGAGCGGCAAAAGCTTGTCCTTGATCGACGCAATCAGCGCGGCGTGGTCGCCGCCCGGCAGGTCGGTGCGCCCGACAGACCCGCGGAACAGCACGTCGCCAACATGGGCGAACTTCGCAGCGCGATTGTAGTAGACGACATGGCCGGGCGCGTGGCCCGGGCAATGAAAGACCTCGAACGCGTGCTGGCCGAACGAGACGGTATCGCCTTCCTTGAGAAAGCGGTCAGGCACGCAATTGCGCACGGGATCGGTGAGGCCGTAGAGTTTCGCCTGGTTCTCGAGATTGGCAAGCAGCGGACGGTCGGCCTCGTGCGGGCCGATGATCTCGATGCCGAGCGCCGCCTTCAGGTCCATGGCGCCGCCGGCGTGATCGATATGACCATGCGTGATCCAGATCGCGCCGGCGTTGATCGCATTGTCCTTAAGCACCGCCAGGACCTTTTCGATATCGCCGCCCGGATCGACGACGACGCCGCTCCTGTCGTCCATGTCGAAGAGGATGGTACAGTTTTGCTGGAAAGCCGTAACCGGCACGATACCAGCATTGAGCTGACCCATGATCGTCCTTTCCCCATATCCCCCTGATACTGTGTCGCCCTGATGTAGAGACACATCTAAACGACGTCCACCGCTGGCACGGACACAAAAGAAATGGGCGGCCGAAGCCGCCCATGCGAAAGCCCGAAAACGCCAGGCTTATTTCTTCATCGCATTCATGACCGCGCCGATGATGCCGGTCAGAATCGCGCCACCGCCGGCACCGCCGATGATGTTTTGCAGATTGAGCGCACTGCCCAATCCGCCGGTTGCCGCTGCCGCCGCTGCCGGATCAACCGTGCCACCGCCGAGCAGGCTACCGAGGATGGCCGCGCCGCCGACGCCGCCAACGGCGCCGCCAAGGATCTTGGGAAGCTGACCCATTGCCGCCGTCTTGATCGCCGCGCCAACTGCCTGACCACCGATGATACCCGTAATCACCTGAATAATGATCGGAAGAAGCGTGTTCATGTCCATATTACCAGTCCCTCCATAGCTGCCAGCCTCCCGGGCCGACAGCATCATGAGACGCCGAATTGGACGAAAGTCAAATGCAGAAGTGCTTAAATAAAAGGGGCGGCCCGAAAACCGCCCCTACTAGTTAAAAAAGCTGTGACTTTCGTTATTCTGCGGCGATCGCATGCTTGGGTTGAACGGCCGCAGAATAGTCGTTCATCAGAGTCTTGGCGATTTCACCCACCTCGAATCGGTATGGACCGATCTCAGAAACGGGCGTCACCTCGGCAGCCGTCCCGGTGAGGAAGCACTGCTGGAAGCTTTCGAGCTCTTCGGGCATGATGGCGCGCTCGATCACCTCGAAGCCGCGGTCCTTGGCAAGACCGATCACCGTACGGCGGGTGATGCCATCGAGAAAACAGTCTGGGGTGGGGGTGTGGATCTTGCCGTCCCTGACGAAGAAGATGTTGGCGCCGGTCGCCTCCGCAACCTGGCCGCGCCAGTCAAGCATCATAGCGTCGGCATAGCCCTTGGCTTCGGCGGCGTGCTTGGACATGGTGCAGATCATGTAGAGGCCGGCGGCCTTCGATTTCGACGGCGCGGTGCGCGGATCGGGACGGCGCCATTCGGCCAGATCGAGACGGATGCCCTTCAGCTTCTGCGCCGGATCGAAATAGCTCGGCCACTGCCAGATGGCGATGGCGCAGTTGATCCGGCTGTTTTGCGCCGAAACGCCCATCTGTTCGCTGCCGCGCCAGGCGATTGGCCGGACATAGGCATCCTGGAAGCCCTGCTTCTTCAACAGCGTGCGGCAGGCGTCGTCGATCTCGGCAACCGAATAGGGGATCTTGAAGCCGAGCAAGCGTGCCGATTCGTGCAGGCGCTCACTATGGTCGGTCAGTTTGAAAATCTCGCCGCCATAGGCGCGCTCGCCCTCGAACACCGCGCTGGCGTAGTGCAGGCCATGGGTCAGCACGTGGACCTTGGCGTCAGCCCATTTGACGAACTCACCGTTGATCCAGATAAAGCCATCCATTTGGTCGAAGGGAACGGATGCCATGTTAACCTCCCGCGGGCGGCCGCCCGCACATCATTGTTTTTCGTTTCAGCCGCACCGGGCGGCCCGTTTCTTCAAAGCCTAGAGTGTCTCAAAGCGTAGGCGGATATATAAGATCTGGCAAACTCAGGAAGTTCCGGAAAAACGGCCTTCCCTTGCCTTTTCGTTCGCAATCCGCCGAAAAGCTTGTCAAAAATTACCATCGGGAGGAAAATACGTCAATAGTGCTGACGTAATTTCCCTTTCACCGCGGAGAGAAGATGACGGATCGCAGCCACCCAACCGCAAAACCGATCAGGACGGCGATCACCGACGAGGACGGCATCGACTTCGCCATCATCGAACTGTTTTTCTTCGCCTATCGCGATTTTACCTCCGACCCGGACCAGATCCTGGCCGATTATGGCTTCGGCCGCGCCCATCACCGGGTTCTGCATTTCGTCAATCGCAGGCCGGGCCTGACGGTCGCTGAACTCCTCGACGTGCTGAAGATCACCAAGCAGAGCCTGGCGCGCGTGCTCAAGCAACTGATCGACACCGACCACGTCGTCCAGTTGCAGGGCCCGCGCGACCGCCGCCAGCGCGAACTCTATCCGACGGCCAAGGGCCGGGCGCTGGCGTTGGCGCTGGCGCGGCCACAGTCGCGCCGCATCCATGCTGCATTGGAAGATTCCGGAGCCACCGAACGTGCCTTAATCGAGCGCTTCCTGGAAGCGATGGTCAATCCGGAACTAAGGGCGCAGATCGACATTGTGCCCGCAAAAATGTCAGGGAAAAGCCATGGAGACCACTGAAAGGGTTGATCAACCGGCAGCACCGGATGATGATGCACCGCATCTGCTGGTGATCGATGACGACACTCGTATCCGCAATCTTCTCAAACAATATCTGACGGAAAACGGCTTTCGCGTCACTGTTGCCGGAAATTCCAGCGAAGCGCGGCGCAAGCTCGCCGGCCTCGATTTCGATCTGCTCGTGCTCGATATCATGATGCCGGGCGAAACCGGCGTCGAGCTCGCCAAAGCGTTGCGGGCAAGCAAGAACGTGCCGATCCTGATGCTTACCGCGCTTTCCGAGACCGACAGCCGGATCACCGGGCTCGAGGCCGGCGCCGACGACTATCTGCCGAAGCCTTTCGATCCCCGCGAATTGATCCTGCGCATCAACAACATCCTGCGCCGCGGCGGTCCGGCAACGACGCCCAAGGTCGAGCAGCTGGTCTTCGGCCCCTACACGTTCCAGATCGCCAGGCGGGAGCTCAAGCGCGGCGGCGAGGCGCTGAAGCTGACGGACCGCGAGCAGGAGATCCTGGCGATCTTCGCGGCGCGAGCCGGCGAGACGATACCGCGCCATGAGCTCGTCGGCGACGAGTCCGAAGTCGGCGAGCGCACCATCGACGTCCAGATCAACAGGCTGCGCCGCAAGATCGAACGCGATCCGTCCAATCCGGTCTGGCTGCAGACCGTGCGTGGTATTGGGTATCGGCTCAGCGTGGAATAGACTCCTGTCCGCAGCCCCTTGTTGAGTGGCTGCAGATGAGCAAAAAGGGCGAATGGCGACCACGCAACTGGAACGGCCGGAAGATAGCGGCTTGAGCGCTCGCGCCAAGCGGGCGCTGAAGGCGGTGCCGCTCGCCTGGAAACGGTTCTGGCGCCTCGTTTCGCTTTACATGCCGAAGCGGCTCTACGCCCGCTCGCTGATCATCGTCATCGCACCGATGATCCTGCTGCAATCGGTGCTCGCCTTTGTCTTCATGGAACGTCATTGGCAGACCGTGACGCAGCGCCTGTCGCAGGCCACGGTCCGCGACATTGCCGCAATCGTCGACCTGGTGGAAACCTATCCGAACGACGCCGACTACGCCAACATCATCCGCATCGCGCAGGATCGCATGCAGCTGAAGATCGACTTGCTTCCGCCCGATCCGCTGCCGGCGCCCGGTCCAAAGCCGTTCTTCTCGATCCTCGACGAAATTCTCTCGTCCGAGATCACCCATCAGATCAATCGTCCGTTCTGGATCGATACGGTCGGCAATTCCAACATCATCGAGGTCCGCGTCCAGCTCGAGGGCAAGGTGCTGCGCGCCTTCGTGCGCCGCAGCCAGGCCTATGCATCGAACACCCACATTTTCCTGATCTGGATGGTCGGCACCTCGCTGGTGCTGCTGATGATCGCCATTCCCTTCCTGCGCAACCAGATCCGGCCGATCCTGACGTTGGCCGAGGCCGCCGAGAGTTTCGGCAAGGGCCGGCCGATGCCGCGCGATTTCCGTCCGCGCGGCGCCGAGGAGGTGCGTCGCGCCGGCTTTGCCTTTATCCAGATGCGCGAACGCATCGAACGCCAGCTCGAACAGCGCACCGCCATGCTGACCGGCGTCAGTCACGATTTGAGAACCATCCTCACCCGCTTCAAGCTGCAGCTGGCGCTGACCGGGACCAAGGCCGACACCGAGGCGCTCGGCCAGGACATCGACGACATGCAGTCGATGCTGGAGGGCTATCTTGCCTTTGCCCGCGGCGAAGCGACGGAAGACGCCGGCCGTTTCAATCTAGAAACCTATTTCGACAAGCTCGGCGAGGAGGCCACGCTGCGCAAGCGCAAACTGTCGACCGCGCTCACCGGCGATCCAAATGTGCATGTGCGGCCCCACGCCTTTGCCAGGCTGTTGTCCAATATCGTCGGCAATGCCTTCCGTTACGCCAAGACAGTTGAGATCAACGCCAACCATAGCCGCGGCTCGCTGCTCGTCACCATCGACGACGACGGTCCGGGCATTCCGCCCGAAAAGCGCGAGGACGTGTTCAAGCCTTTCGTGCGGCTCGACGAGGCCCGCAACCTCGATGCCAGCGGCACCGGCCTCGGCCTTGCCATCGCCCGTGACATCGCCCGCAGCCATGGCGGCGACATCATGCTGGACAAGAGCCCGCTCGGTGGCCTGCGCGCCGTCATCAAGGTTCCGGCCTGATTAGAGCGACAAGCGTCCAATTGGACGCACAAAGTACGGCCGCCGGCTTGCGCCTTCATCGGCCCGTCATGAAACCATGTTGAAGAGCGCGCATGAAGCGCGCGAACTTGATTGATTCGGCCTTGCGGCCTCGCATCAAGGAAACCGACGACCTTTCAAGCAAAGGGCTGCCATGCGCATCCTGATGGTCACCGATGCCTGGCGCCCGCAAGTCAACGGCGTCGTCCACACACTGGAACGGCTTTCGGAAACCCTGAAATCCTTCGACGTCGAGACGGGCTTCCTGACCCCAAATATCTTTCGCACCTTGCCCCTGCCGACCTACCCGGACATCCGCCTGGCACTGACGACGCCGGGCCGGGTCGCGCGCCTGATCGAAGCGCGCAACGCCGATCATATCCATATCGTCACCGAAGGCCCGCTCGGCATCATGGCGCGGCGCTATTGCCGCAAGGCAGGCCGGCCGTTCACGACAAGCTATCACACGCGCTTTCCGGAATATCTAAGCGCGCGGCTGCCGATACCGGAAGCCTGGGCCTATCGCTGGCTTCGCGATTTCCACAATTCCGGACAGGGCACGCTGGTCGCCACCCAATCGCTGGCGGACGATCTATCGGCGCGCGGCTTCACCAAACTGAGACCATGGACGCGCGGCGTCGACACCGACCATTTCCGGCCGGACAAGAAGAAGGACCTGGGGCTCAAGGGACCGATCTTCCTCTGCGTCGGCCGCGTCGCGATCGAAAAGAACCTGGCCGCCTTCCTCGACCTCGACCTGCCCGGCAGCAAGGTGATCGTCGGCGAGGGGCCGGAGTTGGCCAGGCTCAAGGCCAGATACCCCGCTGCCCATTTCCTTGGCCACCGTCCGAACGACGAACTGGCCGAAATCTACGCCTCGGCCGATGTCTTCGTTTTCCCCAGCCGCACCGACACGTTCGGCAATGTCATCATCGAGGCGCTGGCCAGCGGCACGCCGGTCGCAGCCTATCCGGTGACCGGGCCAATCGACATTGTCGGCGACGGCGTTGGCGGAGCGGTGTCGAACGATTTGCTTGAGGCAGCGCTCGCCGCGCTCCACGTCAATCGCGCCGAGGCGCGCCAACGGGCAATGCGCTATAGCTGGAAAGCCTGCGCGGAGATGTTCCTGGAGACGGTCGAAGAGGCGCTGGGAACGACACGTAAGCTGACACCACCTTTCGTCATCGGGCAAAGCGGCAGCAAAGCCGGCGCGCAGACCCAAGGATGACGAAGCTAGAATAGTCGGCCGCCGTCGGGCACCTTGCGTTCGATTGCGCCGAGGACGACGGCACCCTCCTCGTCGGGGAAACCGAGCGTCAGCACTTCCGACATGAAAGGTCCGATCTGCCGTGGCGGAAAATTGACCACCGCGAATACCTGCCGGCCGATGAGCGTCTCCGGCGTATAATATTTGGTGATCTGCGCCGACGATTTCTTCACCCCGATGTCGGCGCCGAAATCGATCTTCAGCTTGAATGCCGGTTTGCGCGCCTCGGGGAATGGCTCGGCCTCGACGATCGTGCCGGCACGGATATCGACACGGTCGAAATCGGCGAAGCTGATCTCGGGCTTGCGCTGGCTGCTCGAACTCATTGAGGACCTGGCTCAGGCGTTTCCATAAGTCTCGAACAGGACGCCGGCCAGCGCATCCTTGGCAGAGGTTCCCGACCAGACGACGAACTGGAACGCCTGGAAATAGCATTCGCAGGCTTCCAGCGCCGACGACAGCAGCACCTCGACCTGCTGGCTCGACGGCTCGACTCCACCGGCGAGCAGCAGCGACTGGCGGAACATGATCGCGCCTTCCTGTTCCCACAGGTCGAAATGGCCGAACAGCATCTGCTCGTTGATCAACGAAAGCAGCCGCATCACCTCGAGCGCGCGCGCCTCCGGCACCTTGATGTCGAAAGCGCAAGCCAGATGCAGCGCCTCGAAATCCTCCATCCAGGAAAATGAGACGTGGTAGTCGGTCCAGCTTCCGGCAACCGAAATCGAAATCTCGTCGTCGCCGGCTCGCTCGAAAGACCAGTCGTTGTTGTGGGCCACCTGCTCGATGACATCCACCGGGTGGATTTCGCGCGAGAGTTCGAGTTCGAGAAGTTCCATGGAATGCTTCCTGTCGTTCAGGGGAGCGCCTCACGCTCCGCGGGGCACACACAGCGAACAATCTTGTCTAGAACTCGGACGGCCGGGACTTCGTCAACGCAAAGACCCCAGACCGGACCCCACCGCCCGGCGGCATGACCCTGCTCCGAATCATGCAACAAATTCAGTCTATTGATCGGGAGTCGCGTGACCAGCCCAATTTTTCGCACTGCGTCATTCGCATGTGGAAAGCCGCTGTCACAAAGATTCACGCAATGCCGTTAAGGGATTCACGACAAAGCGCTTTTTGCGATTGTGCTTTGTGGAAAAGTTTAACGATTATTTTTTTGACCTGGGCTTTGCCGCAGCCGCAGGTGCGGCCTGCCCGGTCAATTCGGCGAGCTTTGCCTCAAGTGCTTCGAGGCGCGCAGCGAGACGGGTGTTTTCTTCCCTGGCCTTCGCAGCCATATCGCGGGCGGCCTCGAATTCTTCGCGCTGCACCAGGTCCATCGAGTTGAGAAGGCGCTCGGCCTGCCCTTTGAAGGCGGTCTCCACTTCGCGACGTACCCCTTGCGCAGCACCCGCGGCGTCGGTCATCAGCTTGGCGAATTCATCGAGAATGCGGTTCGGTCCGGTCGACATGGCAAATCCTCGCTTGGTCGATTTGACGTAGTGGCGCGCGACGCGGAATGCAAGCATCCACATCGCCTTGACCCCGCCAAAACCCTGCCGCATGGTCCGCGCCCGAACGTGATCGCAACCGGGAGATCTTGTTGAACGAGTATCTGATGCTGCCGCTGGCGGCCCTGCCCTTCCCCAACATCGACCCGGTCATCGTCCAGATTGGGCCGCTGGCGGTGCATTGGTATGGCGTCGGCTACATCGTCGGCATTCTCTTCGCGTGGTGGTATGCCAAGCGGCTCGTCACCAATGCCAGGCTCTGGCCCGACGGCACGGTGCCGATGAAGCCCGAGGATCTCGACGACTTCATCGTCTGGGCGGCCATCGGCGTGGTGCTTGGCGGGCGCACCGGCTACGTGCTGTTTTACGACCTGCAGCGCTATATCGCCCATCCGCTCGATATCCTCGCCGTCTGGCAGGGCGGCATGTCGTTCCATGGCGGCCTGCTCGGCGTCATTCTCGCCATGACGCTGTTTTCCTGGTCTCGCGGCATCCGCACATGGTCGCTGTTCGATGTTGTGGCGGCCGGCGTGCCGGTCGGCCTTGGCCTCGTTCGCATGGCGAATTTCATCAATTCCGAATTGTGGGGCAGGCCGACCGACGTGCCGTGGGCGGTCGAATTCCCCAATGGCGGCCCATTTGCGCGCCACCCGAGCCAGGTCTACGAGGCGCTGCTCGAAGGCCTGGTGCTGTTCCTGGTCCTGCGCTTTCTCACCCATTCCAGGCTCAAGCTGAAGACGCCGCGCTTCGTCGGCGGCGCCTTCATCGCCGGCTATGGCCTGTCGCGCATCTTTGTCGAATTCTTCCGCGAGCCCGATCAGCAACTCGGCTACTTCCTCGGCACCGGCTGGCTGACCATGGGCATGGTGCTGTCGCTGCCAATGGTGCTTGCCGGTGTCTGGGCAATGGCGACGGCAAAGCCGGTAACGCAACCGCAGCCGGTATGACCCGGCTGAAAACCCGAATCGCCGAGCTGATCAGTGCGGCGGGGCCGATACCCGTCAGCCAATACATGGCACTTTGCCTGTTCGATCCTGAGGAAGGCTACTATACGACGCGCGAGCCGTTTGGGGCCGCCGGCGACTTCGTGACCGCGCCGGAGATCAGCCAGATGTTCGGCGAACTGGTCGCAGTCTGGCTCTACGAAGCCTGGCTGGCGACCGGCCGGCCGCTACCGGTCACCGTCGCCGAGATCGGCCCCGGCCGCGGCACGCTGATGAAGGACATGCTGCGCACACTTTCGCGGCTCGATCCGGCGCTGACCGCGGCCGCATCGTTCGCCATGATCGAGACCAGCCCGCGGCTGACCGCTGTCCAAAAGCAAACGCTTGCCGCAGCGCCTGTCGCGATCGGCTGGCACGAAAGCATCGACACGCTGCCGCAAACTCCGCTTTTCATCGCCGGCAACGAATTGTTCGACGCCGTGCCCATCCGCCAGTTCGTCCGCGCCGGAACAGGCTGGCGCGAACGGATGATCGGCCTCGACGGCGCGGATGAATTGCACTTCTTCGCCGGCGCCGGCTCGGTCGATCCGACGCTGTTGCCGAACGAGGCCGAAAACGCGCCACAGGGCGCGATTGTCGAGGTCGCGCCGGCCCGAGCCGCACTGATGGCGACCATCACTGAGCGCATATCCAGTCGTGGCGGCGCCGGGCTATTCCTCGACTATGGCTATTTCCGGCCAGGGATCGGCGACACGTTGCAGGCTTTGCGCAAGCACGATCACGAAGATGTGCTGGCCAATCCGGGCGAAGCCGATCTCACCGCCCATGTCGATTTCGCCGCCCTTGCCGCGGTTGTGCGGGCACACGGCCTCGATGCCCATCTCTCCACGCAAGGCGAATTCCTGGTGGAAATGGGGCTTCTCGAACGCGCCGGCCAGCTCGGCGCCAAAGCCGATCAGGCGGCTCGCGAAAAGATCGCGAGCGAGGTCGAACGCCTCGCCGGCCCGCAAGCCATGGGCGACCTGTTCAAGGTACTTGCCGTCCTGCCTGCCGGCATCGCCGTTCCGCCGTTTGCGGCGGCGGATTGACTTTTCGCTGCTGCCTCTTCCACTCTCCCGGCTTCCGACCGTCGCCTACCTTGTGGACTGTAGCCCATCTTTGGACTGTAGCTTGACGAAATCGCCCACACGGACAACAACGCCGCCATGCTGAATCAGACGAAACCGGATCCCGTTCGGTCACCCTTGCTGGAAAGGGTGCGGGCACAAGGCATTCGCCACGGCTATTTCACCCGCGTCGGCGGCGTCTCCAGCGGCATCTATCAGGGGCTCAACATCGGCACCGGCTCGAGCGACGACCAAACGCAGGTGGCCGAGAATCGCCGCCGCGTCGCCGACTGGATGGGTGTGCCTCCAAGCCATCTCTTGACCGCCCACCAGATCCATTCGCCCGATGTCGTCGTCGCCCGTGAGCCTTTTGCCGGCGAGCGGCCGAGGGCCGACGCCATCGTCACCGATCGGCCGGGCATCGCCGTCGGTGCCTCGACCGCCGATTGCGGACCGGTGCTGTTCGCCGATGCCGAGGCGCGTGTCATCGGCGCGGCCCATGCCGGCTGGAAGGGCGCCCTGGCAGGCGTGCTGGAAAACACCATTGCGGCGATGGTAGGCCTCGGCGCCCGGCGCGAGCGCATCGTCGCGGTTCTCGGTCCCTCCATCGGCCCCGAAAACTACGAGGTCGGGCCAGAATTCGTCGCCCGCTTCGTCGAGGCCGACGCCAACAATATCAGCTATTTCGCGCCCTCCGCGAAGTCGGGACATGCAATGTTCGACCTCAACCGCTATACGGTCGATCGGCTGACCCGGGCCGGCGTGACCGCCGACGGGCTCGGCCGCTGCACCTATGCCGAGGAGGATCTGTTCTATTCCTACCGGCGCACCACGCATCGCGACGAGCCGGACTACGGGCGGCAGATTTCGGCAATCGTTTTGGAGACTGAATAATGGCGCTGCATTTCGAACGGTCGGAATTTGACGCGCGGCGCGATCGGTTGATGATCGAGATCGCCGAAAAGAAGCTCGATGCCGTCCTGCTGTTTGCGCAGGAGAGCATGTACTGGCTGACCGGCTACGATACGTTCGGCTTCTGCTTCTTCCAATGCCTGGTGGTGAAGGCAGACGGCTCGATGATCCTGCTCACCCGCTCGGCCGATCTGCGCCAGGCGCGCCACACCTCGATCATCGACAACATCGTGCTGTGGACCGATCGCGACGGCGCCAATCCGGCGATCGACCTGCGCAATCTGCTCAACGATCTCGACCTGCTCGGCGCCCGCATCGGCGTCGAATACGATACCCACGGCTTGACCGCCTACAATGGCCGGCGCCTGGATGAGCAATTGCAGACCTTTGGCCAAATCGCCGACGCTTCCGGCATCGTCAGCCGGCTGCGCCTGTTCAAGAGCCCGGCCGAGATCGCCAAGGCGGAGAAGGCCGCAAATCTCGCCGACGATGCCCTGGACGCGGCCTTGCCGCTGATCAAGCAAGGCGGCGACGAAGCCTTGATCCTGGCTGCGATGCAGGGTGCGATCTTTGCCGGCGGCGGCGATTATCCGGCCAACGAATTCATCATCGGCTCGGGCGCGGATGCGCTGCTTTGCCGCTACAAGGCCGGTCGCCGCAAGCTGACCAAGAACGACCAGTTGACGCTCGAATGGGCCGGCGTCTTCCACCACTATCATGCGGCGATGATGCGCACTGTGCTGACCGGCAAAGTGTCGAAACGTCACCAGGAACTGTTCGAGGCTGCGCGAGCCGCACTTCTGGCCGTCGAAAAGGCGATGACCCCGGGAAACACCTTCGGCGACGTATTCGATGCGCATGCCCGCACGCTCGAATCGCACAATTTGACCAAGCACCGGCTCAATGCCTGCGGCTACTCGCTCGGCGCCCGCTTCACCCCGTCATGGATGGACATGCCGATGTTTTATCAGGGCAACCCCGAACCCATCGCGCCAAACATGACGCTGTTCGCCCACATGATCATCATGGACTCCGAAACCGAGACCGCGATGACGCTTGGCCGCACCTATCTGACGACCGAATCGCAGCCGAAGCCGCTGTCCCGCCATGATCTCGACTTGATCGTGCAGTGAATCCATAATGATAAGGATTCAAAGGGCGTTCATCGCCAGGGAGTTTTGAGGCAAATGAGGCGATCGCATATGACGACCGTGTCATTGCTCGCGGCGCTGGCGCTGGCCGCCTGCACCAATGCAAAGGACGTTCTCGAACCCTCGGCCATCGCCCCGCAGTCGACACAGGCCGTGCCCGCAGCCGGCACGGCTGCAGCACCGCAGCCTTCCGCGACGACACAACCTTCCGCCCCGGCGCAATCGGCAACCACGCCCGTGCCCGCAAAGAGCGCCGCCGTTATCGCACGAACCCGCCTGCAGGTGGCGCCGATCGTCGGCGCCTCGGTGGAAGCAGCCACACCGCTGACCGCGGAGCTTCAGACGCGAGCCAGGCAGCGCGGCATCACTCTCGCCGGCAGCGCCGGCCAGACCCCGACGCACGTGCTTAAAGGCTATTTCTCGACGATGTCGGAAGGCAAGGACACGACCGTCATCTATGTCTGGGACGTCTACGATCCGGCCGGCAACCGGCTGCATCGCATCAATGGCCAGCAGAAGGCGCCATCGGTCAATGGTGGCGACGGCTGGGCTGCGGTCGCGCCGGAGACGATGCAGGCGATCGCCGACCAGACGATCGACCAGTTTGCCACCTGGCTTGGCAGCCAAGCGGGCTGACATGTTGCCGGCTTTCTCATCGCAAACGTTTATTGAGATTAGCCGGCGGATTCCCGATCACGACGCTTGCAATACCGGCACGGGCCGCTAAAAGCCCGACTAAGAGGCTCAAGAGAGTCTGTCGGAGTCTCTCAATCCTTCACCAGGAACGGTGCATGAAGCTTTTCGCGGGCAATTCCAACAGGGTGCTAGCCGAAGCGGTCGCCCGCTATCTTAACATCCCGCTGGGCAAAGCCAGCGTCAGGCGCTTCGCCGATCAGGAAATCTTCGTCGAGATTCAGGAGAATGTGCGCGGCGAGGATGTCTTCGTCCTGCAATCCACCTCGTTCCCGACCAACGATCATCTGATGGAACTGCTCATCATGATCGATGCCTTCATGCGCTCGTCGGCCAAGCGCATCACGGCGGTCATTCCCTATTTCGGCTACGCCAGGCAAGACCGCCGCGCCTCGGGCCGCACGCCGATTTCGGCCAAGCTGGTCGCCAATATGATCACGCGGGCGGGTGTCGATCGCGTGCTGACGCTGGATCTCCATGCTGGCCAGATCCAAGGCTTTTTCGACATCCCGACCGACAATCTGTTTTCAGTGCCGGTCATGGCCCGCGACGTGAAGGCGAAATACAAGCAGCTTGCCAATGTCATGGTCGTGTCGCCGGATGTCGGTGGCGTGGTCCGCGCCCGCGCGCTCGCCAAGCGCATCGACGCCCAGCTTGCCATCGTCGACAAGCGTCGCGAGCGCCCCGGTGAATCGGAAGTCATGAACGTCATCGGCGATGTGCGCGGCAAGGACTGCCTGCTGATCGACGACATCATCGATTCGGGTGGTACATTGTGCAATGCGGCCGATGCGCTGCTCGCCGCCGGCGCCACCAGCGTCACCGCCTACACCACACATGGCGTTTTGTCCGGCGGCGCTATCGCCCGCATTGGCGCCTCGAAACTGCAGGAACTGGTCATCACCGATTCGATCCAGCCGACCCAGGCGGTGCTCGACGCCAGCAACATCCGCGTCATCTCCATCGCCGACCTTATGGGTGAGGCGATCTCGCGCACGGCGACCGAGGAATCGGTGTCGAGCCTGTTCGACTGAAATCCGCCGCGCTACAGCCGCGCGCCCAGCGCATCCTTTCCAAACCGAAGATCCGGGGTCATGCGTTACCCATTCGACACCCTGATGTTGTCTCTTGACCCGCGCATATAGCCGCGCGGCGAGGCCCCCAGCATGCGCTTGAACATAGTGATGAAGGCCGGCACGCTGTCATAGCCGAGATCGAGCGCTACCCTGGTGATCGGCTCACCGTCGGCCAACCTCGGCAGGGCTGCGAACAGGCAGGCCTGCTGGCGCCACGTCGACAGCGACAGCCCGGTCTGGCGATGGAAGGCGCGGGTGAAGGAGCGGCGGCTCATGCCGACGGCGTCGGCCCATTCGTCGATCGTGGCATGCGGCGAGGGTGCCGCGACAAAGCGCCGGCACAGCGCCGCCAGCCTTGGATCCGAGGGAAAAGGCAGTCCGAGCGGCCGTTCCGGCAGGTTCGGGATTTCATGCAGGATCAGGCTCATGATCAGGCCGCCGCGCCCTTCCAGCTCGCCGCCCTGCGGCAACTTTTCCGATTCCACGATCAGGCTGTGCATGAGGTCGGTGACGCCGACCACCCGCAGCCCTTCCGGCAGCCCGGCAATCGCCTCCGGCATCACATAGACCGAGCGCATGCTGACATCGCCAAGCATCTCGACGGAATGTTCGGTGCCGGCGGGGATCCACATCGCATGGTCGGGAGGCACCATCCAGCGACCATGGCGCGTCGTTACCAGCACGACGCCGACCAGCGCATGCAGCAACTGGCTGCGGCTGTGACGGTGCTGCGGCACCCGATAGCCATCGGGATATTCGGTCGGC
Organism: Mesorhizobium robiniae; assembly: GCF_040545535.1. Taxonomy (NCBI): domain Bacteria; kingdom Pseudomonadati; phylum Pseudomonadota; class Alphaproteobacteria; order Hyphomicrobiales; family Phyllobacteriaceae; genus Mesorhizobium; species Mesorhizobium robiniae. Next base: position 274,879 of record NZ_JBEPMC010000008.1, on the reverse strand, counting down.
AGCGCCACCGCCGGCCCGGCGACTTCCTCCAGCCACTGCCAGCGGCGTTCGTGCAACTGCCCGAGATCGGTGTCGCCGGCTTTGGAGATTTCCCTGCCATGCGGCATCGGATATGGCCCACTTGCGAAACTATTGGACCAAACCACGAAAGAAGTCGCTTGGCAAGCGACCTATAAGACAACCGGCCAGTTGGACCACCCGCGGACGCTTCCGCCAAAAAGACCACGGAGCATAATCTTGACTGACACGACAGCCACCACCGTCGCCACGCCTGCGCCGGCCAGCCACGCTTCGGCGCAAGCGACGGCCTTCACCGTCATCCTTGCGGTGAGCTTCTGCCACTGTGTCAACGACATCATGCAGTCGCTGCTGTCGGCCATCTATCCGCTGCTGAAGGACAATTACGGCCTCGATTTCTGGCAGATCGGGCTTTTGACCTTCACCTTCCAGGTGACGGCGTCATTGCTGCAACCGCTGATCGGCATGGTCACCGACAAGCGGCCGATGCCCTATTCGCTGCCTTACGGCATGGCGGCCTCGCTGATCGGCCTGATCGTGCTGGCCTATGCCGGACATTATTCGCTGCTGCTGATCGGCGCGTCGCTGATCGGCCTCGGTTCGGCGATCTTCCACCCGGAATCCTCGCGCATCGCCCGCTTCGCCTCGGGCGGCAGGTTCGGCCTGGCGCAGTCGCTCTTCCAGGTCGGCGGCAATCTCGGCCAGGCCATCGGGCCGCTGCTGGCTGCCTTCATCGTCGTGCCCTTCGGCCAGACCAGCATAGCGTGGTTTGCCGTCGGCTCGCTGATCGGCATCGTCGTGCTGTGGCGGGTCGGTGTCTGGTACAGCCGCCTTCGCGCCTCGCTCGCCAACCGCAAGACGGCAGGCTTCGTCTCCCCCTTTCCGCGCCACAAGGTGTTGGGCGCGCTGGCGGTGCTGACCTTGCTGGTGCTGACCAAGAACGCCTACGTCGCCAGCCTGGCCAGCTACTACACCTTCTACGCCATAGATAAATTCGGCGTTTCGGTGCAGATGTCGCAGGTCATGCTGTTCCTGTTCCTCGGCGCCTCGGCGCTGGGCATCCTGCTCGGCGGTCCGTTCGGCGACCGCTACGGCCAGAAGACTATGATCTGGTTCTCGATCGTCGGTGTGCTGCCCTTCACGCTGGCCCTGCCCTACGCCAATTTCGAATGGACGATGATCCTGACCGTGCTGATCGGCCTGATCCTGTCGTCGGCCTTTTCCAATATAGTCGTCTTCGCCCAGGAGCTGGTGCCCGGCCGGGTCGGCATGATTGCCGGCATCTTCTTCGGCTTCGCCTTCGGCATGGGCGGCATCGCCGCCGCCGTGCTCGGCGTCGTCGCCGACATGAAAGGCATCGACTTCGTCTTTCAGGTCTGCTCCTACCTGCCGCTGCTCGGTTTGCTGACAGTGTTCTTGCCAAACATGAAAGAGGCGAGAAAGATCGAGGAAGAAGCCACGACCAGGTGAAGTCGTGTGTTTGGACCTCGGTTTTGTGAGGGGTTTACGGATAGCAGCCAACAATGTGTTGGCTAGCATCCGTGGCGGCATTTGGGGAGCACGGCTCTGCCTTATTCTTGATGCCGTTCGTTTCGGTCGGTGTTGCTCCCGGTCACAGCTATGGCGGGTGCTGGTCGTCGTGTCACAAGGCCACGCCACTCAGCCCCTATCCCCGATGCGACTCCTATTCCAACCAGGACTGCCATGAGCCCTATGATCAGGTTCGCGCTCACCGGTTCGCCCAACAATACGGCGCCGAAAATTGACGCTGTCACTGGGTTTACGGCAACGGAGACGGCGACCAGTGTCGGCGCTGCGCGTCCGAGCGCGAAGGCCCAGAGGAAGAAGATGAAAGCCCCGCAAACTATGGCCAGATATCCGCTCGCAATCCATTGCAGTGCGCCGAGCGCCGCAAGTTGCGCGAAGCCTCCATTCAACGCCGCGGAGATCGATAGGCAGACTGCACCGATGCCCATGCCAAACGCCGTAAACGAGATTGGCCCGGAGCGGGATAGAAACGGTCGGGACCAGACATTGTAGAGCGCCATGCAGAACGCCGCTGCAACCATGAGGAGGTCTCCGCGCCATGCGCCTGGGGGCGCGGTCGTCAGGCTCATGCCGAGTGCAGCCACCACTCCTGCCATCGCGATCAGGACGCCGACTATCTTGCGCATCGTCGGCGGCTCGACCCGTAGAACTGCCCCTGCAACCATGGTGAGCAAAGGCAGTGTCGATAGCGCCAAGGCTCCGCGCGCCGCCGTCGTATAGATAAGGGCCCCATTGAAGAGCACGGGAAACAGGCCGAAGAACAGCAGACCCATAGCGGCGGCGCCGAGCCAGTCGCTTTTCACCGGCCACCTGTCTCGTCGCCAAAGCGCCACGGCGACCAAGACGAGAAAGCCACCACCGAATCGAACGGCCCCGATGGTGAGAGGATCGAGCGTGTCTGTGAGATACCGTGTCGCACCGACCGCAGTGCCGCCAAGGGCGCTGGAGAGAACCGCTGCTAGCACTCCGAGAATTTCCATCGTTGCATGACCTCGCGGGCTTGAAACCAGCGATAATGGGCAGGCGCGCTTAAAGGAATCGAATAAGCTCAATAAGCTTGATAAGGTTTCGCTATGAGCACCCCGAGTCTCGATCCAGAACTCCTGCGGGCTTTTGTTGCCGTTGCCGAGCACCTCTCATTCACGCGGGCAGCCGAGCAGCTCAACCGAACGCAGGCCGCTGTAAGCCTGCAGGTGAGACGTCTTGAGGAGCGCCTTGCCGTCGCATTGTTCCGCCGCTCGACTGCTCGCGTCGAACTCACCGCCGCCGGGGATGGCTTTCTGATCGATGCACACCGCATTCTTGCCCTCAATGAGCAAGCGATTGCACGTGTTTCCAATCAGAGAGTGGCTGGGCGCATTCGCATCGGGGTCATGGAAGATTATGGCACCAAGGTTCTGCCGCGCCTCCTCGCCGACATTGCTCGGCGATTTCCGCTGGTACAGGTCGAAATGGAGATAGGCCTCACCGCCCGGCTCCTGAAAAGGCTCGGCTCATCGTTCGATGCGGTCATAGCCATGCATATGGAAGGTGCAACCAAGGGTGATCTGATATGCCGCGAACGGGCTGTTTGGGCAGCGGCGGCCGACCATGCTGTCGAAGAGCTCAATCCTCTGCCCATTGCCTTGTCGAATCCCGATTGCCTATTTCGCTCCTGGGCTGTCGAGGCGCTCAACAAGGCAGGTCTGCCGTGGCGATTGGCCTATGTCAGCCCGAGCCTGTCAGCTGTAGAGGCCATCGTTGAGCAAGGCCTGGCGATAACCGTCGTCAAAGGCAGCATGCTTGCGCCTGGCCTACGCAGCATCCATCCAGGCCGACATCTGCCGCCGCTGCCGGGAGCCGAGATCCGTCTTCATCGGTCCGAAACGTCTCCTGCCAGCGCCATACTGGTCATCAATCACCTTGCGCATCGCCTCCGCTCGATGGCCTTGGGTTCATAGCCTGCGCTCGCCCGCGGCAGGGTGGTGCTGCTTAGCGATGCCGCCCATGCCGTCAGGTGCTGCAGAGCGTTCTAAACGCACTGATCGCAGCGACCACTCTCGAATGGATGTCATTTTCTGAAGGAATGGGAAGAGTGTGAATGACCCGCCGGACCTGCAGATCACCGATCAGCAGGTTCAAGAACCAATCGGCCGCTATGCGCGCCGATGGCGCGGCCAGCGCACCGCTCTCCAAGCCGCGCTGAATCAATTTCTCGATCAGAGGAAATACCGAATCGCGGCCACCTGCAGCAATCGTCGCGCCCAATTCGCCGCTTTCGTCAGAAGCGGCCGCGCGGTTCAGCGAAATTGCCCGCTCGCCAAGCAGCATCGAAAGGAGGATCGGAGCAACATCCTCAAGGGTGACCAGAGGATCGGCTTCGTCCCTGATTGCCGCATCCAGTGCCGCTTTCGTGGTCCTTGCATTGCTTTCGACCATCGTCTTGAACAAGCCCTTCTTGTCGCCATACCAGCGATAAAGGGTTTCGTTTGATGCCTTTGCCTCTTTGGCTATGCCAAGCATGGAAGTCCCGCCGTAGCCTCTCTCCCTGAGAAGCTTGTAGGCCGCCCTCTCGATCTGTGCTCGACGCGCAGCCTTGGTATCTTCACGCATTCCAAGCTCCGGAAATGCCGACCTCAGAAAATGCCAATCTCAGAAAAGGCTTGACCAGAACCGTACACCTTTGTACGCATGTGCGAAAGCGTACACGACGATACGGTATTATGGAAGCTGCTAAATGCCTGGGATAGTGGTGGGATTGTCGGTCGCATCGATCGTCTTTTCGGGAGCGATATTCGGATTTTTCTACGCCTGGGTCTGCTCCACAATGTGGGGGCTCGACCAGGCTGATCCCCGAGTGGCAATCCAGGCCATGCAGGCGATGAACGCCTCGGTTCGCAACGCCGTGTTCTTTCCCGCCTTCTTTTTGACGCCAGTCGTCCTGGGGCTCACGGCTGCCGCGATGCGTTTCTATGGCCGCAAGTCGCCAGCGTTCTGGTTCGCTGCGGCGGCGCTCGTCTATCTGACGTCAGGTCTCTTCCTCACCTTGGTGGTGAATGTGCCGATGAACGAGGCGTTGGCCGCAACCGTCATTCCCAACGATGTCGAGACTGCGCGAAAGATCTGGCAGGATTATTCACAACGGTGGCAGTTCTGGAACCAGGCAAGAACCATCGCGTCAGGGGTATCCTTGGCTTTTGCCGGCTTCGGTCTGGCGAGATTGTGACCGGGATCGTCCGGGCCCGGATGACGGACGGGTGATTTTCTGCCTTCGCTCGAGGCAGAGACCACAATCGGGTGAAGCTTCGTCCCGGCCAGTTCAAATGGGAGAAGCGTTCGGAGCGATCCGCGCGCAGGCGCCCTGCCTGGTGAGCCTCATCGCAGCCGCGGCCGCCGCCAGATAGAAGAGGCATGCCGCACCGAATGCCCAGCCGTAACCTCGCACAACATCACTTTGCGTTGCCGCCACCGACATCAGTACCGCTAGCCCCATCGTCGGGCCGAGTTCCATCGCCGTGTTCATGACGCCGCCGGCAAGCCCTGCCTGATGCTGCGGGACATTCATCGTGGACAGCACGGCCGATCCGGAAAAGACCAGCGACATCCCGGCCGCAAGTAGAATTGTCCCGGGCAACAGGCCGGAAAGATAGATCGTGTCCCTGCCAATACCGGTCAGCATCCCAAGCCCTATAGCCGCGACTATTAGGCCGGCAACGGTGGTCGGCAAGGCCCCGAAGCGTCCCACTGAGGAGGGAGAGAGGTGGTTTGCCACGATCAACGTCGCGGCGAAGGGCAGAAAGCCGATCGCCGTCATGAGTGGCGACCATCCCATCACCTGCTGCAGGTAAAGCGAGAGGATATATTCTATCACGACCGAACCGGCTGCAGCCAGAAGCATTCCCGCCAGTCCGGTGATCCTGCAGGAATCGACCAGGAAGCCCGGTGGCAACAGGGGGTCTTCGACCTTCCGCTCCAGGATCACGAAGACTGAGAGGAGCAGGCCAGAGACCACAAGCGAGCCGATGACTGGCAGCGACGTCCAGCGATGGTCGCCGCTTGCAATCAGGCCATAGCTGCCCAAGGCGATACCGAAGGTGGCAAGCAATGCTCCCATGGGATCGAGTCGCGGCCGATGAGCAGACCTGTCGCTACGACCCATCGGAAGCAACACGGAGGTCGCTGCCAAGCCGATCATTGCCACGACAACCGGGACAGAAAACATCCATCGCCACGAAATCCAGGTGGTAAGGACGCCCGAGACGACGAAACCCATGATTGCGCCGAGGACCGAAACTCCGCCCCATGTGGCCATCGCCCGGCCATAGGCGGCCGGGTCCGGAATAAGCGCGCGCAGGACGGCCATCGCAGCAGGCGCGGTCATGGCTCCGCCGATCCCTTGTGCAACGCGCATCGCCACCAGCACACCGTAATTCGGCGCGAAAGCGGCGACGAGTGAGGCGGCACCAAAGACCGTCAGCCCCAGCACGAACATGCGCCGGCCACCATAGCGGTCAGCCAATCGGCCGCCGAACAGAAGCAGCCCGCTGAAAGGCAGTCCGTAGGCAACCTGAAGCAGCAACAGATCCGTAGAAATGAGGCCGAAGTCGATGGCGATCTTCGGCAGCGGCACCATGATCAGCGCGATCGTGAAGATCAGCGTGGCTTGTACCGTGGCGAGCATTGTGAAAGCCAGGCGTGTCTTCCCTTCCGAAACGCCGGTTCCACTGCTCGTTTCCGAATAGATCTTCATTGGCTTACCTCCCATGCTTCCGGCAACCGCCGTCTAGCTGCCTCAGGCATTCCATCCCGCGGCGGTTCCAGTTCTCTGTTCATATTTCGGGTTGGCCCGGCGACGCCGACGTCGGCGCTGTCAGCCGCTTTCGTAGCTCATGCCGTCGACATCTGAGGTCAGCCACTCGGGAAACCCACCTTCGAACCGCCGCGAAGCCCAGCCTCGCGCCCTCAGGATCGCCAGCGCGTCAGCAGAGAGAACGCACTGGACACCACGGCAATACGCGACGATGACCTTCTCTCGTGGGAGCTCCGCAAGCCGTTCTTCCAGCTCACCCACGGGAATGTTGATCGCACCCGGCAAATGCCCGGCCGCGTATTCCTCCTGCGGCCGAACGTCGAGCAACACGATTTCGTCGTCGCGCATGCGACGCACGAGTTCCTCGCGCGAGATGTTCTCCAGCCTGTCCGGCCGACTCATAGTGTCATTGATGAGCTCGCGGATTTGCTCGCGCCTATGGTTCGCAAGGCTTCGCAGGGCCGCGAGCACGTTTTCGATTGGGCCATCTGCCAAACGATAGAGCACGCGTTTCCCGTCTCGCCGGGTTTGCACCAAGCCCGCCCGCTTGAGGTGTTGAAGGTGCTGCGACGTGTTGGCCAATGCGATCCCGGAAAGTTGCGTCAGTTGCTCTACGGCCAGTTCGCCGTCGGCAATGTGGCGCAGAAGAACCAGCCGATGCGCATGCCCCAGCGTGCGGGCCAGATCCGCTATTTCGTCAAAGATCGGATGGTGAACGTCTGCGGTTTTCATATCGCATGGCTACCATCAATCTATCAATCAATCAATATGTTGAATGATAGATTTCATTCAGCTAGTGTCGGAAGCCTAGGACAGGAGCATAGAAATGAACGAGCAGTTGGAGTTCGTTGTCCACGCAGCCGCTATCGGAACGGGGGCGACAGCGGTGATGGATCTTTGGGGATTGTTTCTGAAACGAGCGTTCGCGATCCCATCGCTTGACTATGCCTGGGTCGGCCGCTGGATCGGGCACTTCCCGCGAGGGCGTTTCGCACATGCAAATATCGCGCAAGTTCCCCGAATTCGGGGCGAAACTCCTATTGGATGGATCGCGCATTATGCGATCGGCATCGTCTTTGCTGCGTTGCTGATAGGGGTATGGGGCCCCGACTGGGCACGACATCCGACATTGCTTCCTGCCCTTCTTGTCGGCATTTCCACTGTTGTCGCCCCGTTCTTCGTAATGCAGCCTGCTTTTGGAATCGGAATTGCAGCTTCGAAAACGCCCAATCCGCGCACTGCGCGTCTACGCGGCCTCATGACCCATCTATCCTTCGGGGTCGGACTGTATGTCGCCGCATTGCTTTCGGCACTCGTGTTTCCAGTCTGACACTGATCGATTGGGGTCGGCTCAAGACACAACCCAAATCTCTGAAAATGGAGGCGAGGCCGAAATTCAAAGCGAGACACTGCCCACCCGCCACGGCTTGCACCTCGCCCCACCTTCCGCTATAGAGCCGCCACCCGCGTAGACACCCTTGGAGGCAACGCGGCGGAAGGCTGTCCGGGCCTGCGTGATCCCAAATAAGATTTTGGACCAGATCATGTAAGGCCATGACGGCTTTCGACGTTTGCGGCCCAGGCATCTCGCCGGCCGCGAACGCTCCAGAACAACGCGAAAGGAAATGCCATGAGCCAAGCTTCTTACGAGCTCAAGGCCGAAGCGCGCGAACAGGTCGGTAAGGGGTCCGCCCGTGCAGTTCGCCGCAACGGTAAAGTGCCTGCAGTAATTTACGGCGACAAGCAGCCTCCCCTGGCGATTGCGCTGACCTACAAGGACATCTACTACAAGATCCATGGCGGCGGGTTCCTGACCACGATCGCCACGATCGATGTCGACGGCAAGAAGATCCAGGTCCTGCCCAAGGACTACCAGCTCGACCCGGTCAAGGATTTCCCGGTCCATGTCGACTTCCTGCGCATCGGCAAGGACACCGAAGTCAATGTCGACGTGCCGGTCCACTTCATCAACGAGGACAAGTCGCCCGGCATCAAGCGCGGCGGCGTGCTCAACATCGTGCGTCACGAGGTCGAGTTCCACTGCCCGGCCAATGCGATCCCGGAATTCATCACCGTCGATCTCACCGGCACCGATATCGGCGATTCGATCCACATCTCGGCGGTCAAGCTGCCGGCCGGCGTCAAGCCGGTGATCTCCGACCGCGACTTCACCGTCGCCACCATTGCCGGTTCCGCGGCGATGAAGCCGGAGGCGGAAGAGACGGTCGAAGCGGCTGAACCCGAAGCGGCTCCTGCCGCTGAAGAGAAGTAATCCCTTTCCGCCCGGAGGTGACGATGCTGCTGTTTGCAGGCCTCGGCAATCCGGGCGCGAAATACGCCAACCACCGGCACAATGTCGGCTTCATGGCGGCGGACGCAATCGCCCGCCGCCATTCCTTTTCGCCCTGGTCGAAGAAATTCCAGGGCCTGATCGCCGAAGGCACGCTTGCCGGCGAAAAAATCATCCTGATCAAGCCGCAGACCTTCATGAACAATTCCGGCCAGTCGATCGGCGAAGCGCTGCGCTTCTACAAGCTCGCCCCCTCGGCGCTCACCGTCTTCTATGACGAGATCGACCTCGCCGACGGCAAAGTTCGCGTGAAGACCGGCGGCGGCGCCGGTGGTCACAACGGCATCCGCTCGATCGACGGCCATATCGGCAACGCTTACCGCCGCGTACGCATCGGCGTCGGCCATCCCGGCGTCAAGGAATTCGTCCAGCATCATGTGCTTGGCGATTTCGCCAAGGCCGACCGCGAATGGCTGGAACCGCTGCTCGACGCCATCGGTGATCATGCCGAAATGATCGTCAGAGGTGATGAATCCGGCTTCATGAACAAGGTCACCGTTGCCGTTCGGGGCAAGGCTGGCATCGAGCCTGGGCCGGAGAAGCCCGGACAAACCCACAAGAGCGCAAAACAGCAGAGTCACGTCCGTCAGGCAAGGCCGCAGCAGCCGGCGGTCAAGCTGCCCGACACCGGGCCGATGGCCGCCATGCTGAAGAAGCTGTTCGGCGGCAAGGACTAGCCATGGATATGGACGACGTTCAGGAATTGGTCCGCCGCGTCAGGCAGAAGTATGTCGATCAGTTCGTCTCAGCTGTCGGCGAACTTGCTGCCAACAGCCAAGGATCGCATACGACCGAGGTCAAGTTCTCGAATGTCGATTCCTTCTATCGAAATTTCATTGCGGTTGACTTCGTTGCCAATGACGGAGAGCCCAATCCGCAATTCATCAATAGCGATACCTATCTGAAATTCTCTCCGGATATTCGCGCCGAGATCGGCGGAATGGATGTCTTGATCTCACCGTTCAAGTGGGACGAGGTCCATTTCAAGTTCGACACAAAGGATCTTGACGGCGATCTCTTCGACGAATGGTTTTGCGGCTGGTTCGATGTCGATGACGAGCGTGAAACGATGGAAACCGTCGGAAACATCATTCACAGCACGCAATTGCTCGATGGGCAACTGACGGTCGATTTCGGAACCGCCGACGTCGACGCGTTCTGGCATCTCTTCCATATATTGACCAGGTCCGGCGTTCGCTCGCTGGCCATAGGCACCGACGAAATTGCGCAACCCCTGAACTGAATTGCGCCTTGACGTTCGTCACCGCTTTCGCCCATAGCCCTCATCAAATTTCGATTTCCCGATAGGACCGGATAAAAAATGGGTTTCAAATGCGGCATCGTTGGCTTGCCTAACGTCGGCAAGTCGACGCTTTTCAACGCGCTGACCAGGACGGCGGCGGCGCAGGCCGCCAACTATCCGTTCTGCACCATCGAACCGAATACCGGCGAGGTGGCGGTGCCCGACCCGCGCCTGCAGAAGATCGCGGCGATCGGCAAGTCGAAGGAGATCATCCCGACCCGCATCTCCTTCGTCGACATCGCCGGCCTGGTGCGCGGCGCCTCGAAGGGCGAAGGGCTGGGCAACCAGTTCCTGGCCAACATCCGCGAGGTCGACGCCATCGTCCACGTGCTGCGTTGCTTCGAGGATGACGACATCACCCATGTCGAGGGCCGCATCGACCCCGTCGCCGACGCCGAGACCGTCGAGACCGAGCTGATGCTCGCCGACCTCGATAGCCTCGAACGCCGCATCGTGCAGTTCCGCAAGCGCGCTTCCGGCAAGGACAAGGAGGCGCTGACCGTGCTTCCGATGATGGAAGCAGCCCTCGAACTCCTGCAGGCCGGCAAGCCCGCCCGTATCCTGCTCAACGGCATCGCGCCCGAGGATCTGCGCATTCTGCAGGGGCTGAACCTGCTGACCTCGCACCCCGTGCTCTATGTCTGCAATGTCGCCGAGGCCGACGCTGCCACCGGCAATGCGCACACCGAAGCGGTCGACCGGATGGCTGCCGCGCAAGGCGCCCACACCGTGGTGATTTCCGCGGCGATCGAAGCCGAGGTCGCGCAGCTCAGCGATGAAGAGGAAATGGAGTTCCTCGCCACGCTGGGCCTTGAGGAACCGGGCCTGAACAAGGTGATCCGCGCCGGCTACGAGCTTTTGCAGCTCATCACCTATTTCACCGTCGGGCCGAAGGAGACGCGCGCTTGGACCGTGCACAAGGGCGCCAAGGCGCCGCAGGCGGCTGGCGTCATCCACACCGATTTCGAGCGTGGCTTCATCCGCGCCCAGACCATCGCCTATAACGACTTCGTCACGCTGGGCGGCGAAGTGGCGGCCAAGGAAGCCGGCAAGGCGCGCGACGAAGGCAAGGAATATGTCGTCCAGGACGGCGACATCATGCTGTTCAAGTTTAACACTTGATGTGACCGACGACGCGCCGGCAGCCATCATGGCCGCCGATGCGATCACAGCCTCGTGCACGGCAGCACAAGCCCTTCCGCGCGGGTTGACTGCCTGCAATGCCCGGTCTAAGGGGCGTCTGCACCCGGCCCGTGCTTTCCTCGAAAGCACCCGTCCCGTGCAATCCGAAACGACGCGCCCATTCGAACCCATCCTTTTGGCTCCAGCAAGGGAGACCCGGCGATGATCAAGGCATTCGTCGTGGACAATGACCGCCTGCGCATAGTCGACGATCTCTTGGCAAACAGCGACAAGATCGTCTGGGCCGATCTTCTGAATCCGACAAAGGAGGAGGAAGCGAAGATCGAGACCTGGCTCGGCGTTGCCATTCCGACGCGCGAGGAGATGGAGGAGATCGAGATTTCAAGCCGTCTCTATATCGAGGACGGCGCCTATTTCATGACCGCCACGCTGCCGGCCCAGACCGAGGCCGACGATCCTCTGATGTCGCCGGTCACCTTCGTGCTGGCCGGGAACAGGCTGATCACCGTGCGTTACCACGAGCCCAAGGCCTTCACGACCTTTCCGCTGCGCGCCGAAAAGGTGGCGACCGGCTGCACCAGCAGCGACACCATCCTGATCGGCCTGCTGGAGGCGATCGTCGACCGCCTTGCCGACATTCTGGAGCGCGCCGGCCGCGACATCGAGGCGATCTCGCGCGACATCTTCGAAGCGCGCTCGACCAAGGCTTCCAAGCGCAACCGCGACTTCCAGGAATTGCTGAAGGCCATCGGCCGCAAGGAGGACATCGCCTCCTCGATCCGCGACAGCCTGATCTCGCTGCAGCGGTTGGCCGGCTTTCTCACCCACGCCTCGGCCCAGACCAAGATGAGCAAGGACGTCCGCGCGCGCATCAAGACCCTGTCGCGCGATGTGCTGTCGCTTGCCGACCACGCCACCTTCCTGTCGCAGAAGATCAACTTCCTGCTCGACGCGACGCTCGGCATGATCTCGATCGAGCAGAACGCCATCATCAAGATCTTCTCCGTCGCCGCGGTCATCTTCCTGCCGCCGACGCTGGTGGCGTCGATCTACGGCATGAATTTCAATGTCATGCCCGAACTGACCTGGCACTTCGGCTATCCCTTCGCCATTGGCTTGATGATCCTGTCGGCGATCCTTCCCTTCTGGTATTTCCGCCGCCGCGGCTGGCTCTGACCAAGGCTTGGCTCACTAGAAATCTCTTGACCAAAGGCTGTCCGGCCTGCATCCGGGAACGCCGATCCCTTGGGATCGTACAATCTTGAACCGGATTCCAGACCATGACCGGAAAGACCTGGGCCTATGAGGATTTCGTCGAGGGAGCCTCGCTCGACCTCGGCACGAAGCTGGTGAGCGCGGCCGAGATCATCGAATTCGCGCAGGAATTCGATGCGCAGCCGATGCATCTCGACGAGGTGGCGGGCAGGGCCAGCATCCTTGGCGGGCTGGCGGCCTCCGGCTGGCACACCTGCGCGATGTTCATGCGCATGCTGTGCGACGCCTTCCTGCTGGACTCGACCTCGCAGGGCGCCCCCGGGGTCGACCACGTCAAATGGAAAAGGCCGGTGCTGGCCGGCGACGTTTTGAGCGGCAACACCACCGTCCTTGCCAAGCGCCTGTCCAGATCCAAGCCTCAGATCGGCCTCGTCACCATGCGCAGCGAGCTTTTCAACCAGCGTGGCGAAGGCGTCTTCGAACTCGAGAACACTGTCATGTTCCTGACCCGAGGGGCCAGCGCGTGAGCCTCGACGAGTTCTTTCGCATCGGCGCCACCGTCACCCTCGGTTCCCACACATTCGAACCCGAGGCGATCAAGGCGTTCGCCCGGAAATACGATCCGCAGATATTCCATCTCGACGAAGAGGCGGCGAAGAAGAGCGTGTTCGGTGGCCTGTGCGCCTCGGGTTGGCACACAGCGGCAACCTGGATGAAATTGAACCTCGAAACCGGCGTGGAGGCCGAGGGCGCTCGCTGGGCCGGCGCTGGGCCGGCGCCCGAATTCGGCCCCTCGCCCGGTTTCAAGAATCTCAAATGGCTGAAGCCCGTCTATGCAGGAGAAACCGTAACCTTTACCCGCACCGCGCTTAGCCACCGCCCCATCGCATCGCGGCCGGGCTGGCGATTATTGACGCTGCGCTCGGAGGCTTTCGATTCGACCGGCGACAAGGTTATCGAGTTCGAAAGTGCGGTGCTGGTGAAGGTGGGATGAGGAACCTTTTCCTTCTCTCCCTGTGGGAGAAGGAAGAACCGTGCTCTCAATGCCCCTCAAACCCGATCAGCGTCCTGACCGGCACGCCGAGTGCTTCGAGCTTCTCGCGGCCGCCAAGGTCCGGTAGGTCGATGACGAAACAGGCGGCGAGTATGTCGGCGCCGATCTGCCTGAGAAGCTTGACCGCCGCTTCCGCCGTGCCGCCGGTGGCGATCAGATCGTCGACGAGGATGACCTTCTCGCCCGGAGACACGCCGTCCTTGTGCATCTCCATCTCGTCCAGCCCGTATTCGAGGCTGTAGGCGACGCGCACCGTCTCGTAAGGCAGCTTGCCCTTCTTGCGGATCGGCACGAAGCCGGCCGAGAGCTGATGGGCGATAGCCCCGCCGAGGATAAAGCCACGCGCCTCGATGCCGGCGATCTTGTCGATCTTCTCGCCGGCATAGGGGTGCACCAGTTCGTCGATGGCGCGGCGAAAGGCGCGCGCATTGCCGAGCAGCGTGGTGATGTCGCGAAACAGGATACCCGGCTTGGGGTAGTCGGGAATGGTGCGGATCGCGGCAAGCAGCGTGTCTTCGAGCGAAGATTTCATGAGGCGGAGATTCCGTTGCCGTACAGTTTTGCCGGTAAGCAGCCGAAAAGAAAAGGGCGCCTTTCGACGCCCCGGGCATTTTCGTTCTTTCAGTACCGGTCAGTGCGCGACGCCGGCCCACACCTTGCGCTTGGTCAGATAGACCAGCGCGCCGAACAGCAGCAGGAAGACCAGCACGCGAAAGCCGGTCTTCTTGCGGGCTTCCAGATGCGGCTCGGCCGCCCACATCAGGAAGGCCGACACGTCGCGGGAATACTGGTCGACGGTCTGCGGCGAGCCGTCGTCATAGGTCACCTGATCGTCGGAAAGCGGCTTGGGCATCTTCAGCGACACGCCGGCTATGAAGTAGGGGTTGTAGTGCGTGCCTTCCGGTATCTCCATGCCCGCCGGCGGCTGCTCGTCATAGCCGGTCAGCAGCGAGTGGATATAGTCGGGACCGCCCTGGGCGTATTGCGTAAAGATGTCGAAGACGAAACGCGGAAAGCCGCGCTCGACGCCGCGTGCTTTGGCCAGCAGGGACATGTCGGGCGGGGCAGCCCCGCCATTGGCGGCCGCGGCTGCCTGATCGTTGGGGAACGGCGCCGGGAAATGGTCGGACGGTATGCCGGGACGATCGAACATGTCGCCGGCATCGTTGGGACCGTCATTGATCGTGTACTCGGCCGCCAGCGCCTTGACCTGCGCTTCCGAGTAGCCAAGATCCTCGAGCGTGCGAAACGCCACCAACTTCATCGAATGGCAGGCCGCGCAGACTTCCTTGTAAACCTTCAGCCCGCGCTGCAACTGTGCCTTGTCGTAGGTGCCGAACGGCCCGGCGAAGCTCCAGTCCATCTCCTTCGGCTCGTGTATCGGGAAATGCGTCGGCGCGGCTTCGTTGTGCGCCTCTTCCTGGGCGATGGCCCCGGTGGTCGCAGCGCCAGCGCCTGCCAAGACCAGGCCGAGCAGCGCCAGCGAGGTGAGAATCTTCGTCATGCCAAATCCCCTTGAGATTCTCTGCCGCGCCGTCGTCGTCTCGAGCATGATCTTGTCCGAAAACCGGTCTCCACTGTTCAGGATCATGCTCAGCCCTTGGTTTCCGGTGCGGCCGTCGCGCCAGCCGGATGTCCGCCGCCGCCCTTGTTTTTCTCGAGCACCGCCTCGGTGATCGAATTCGGCAGTCGCCGCGGCGTCTCGACCAGGCCCAGCACCGGCAGCACTACCAGGAAGAACGCGAAGTAGAACAATGTCGCCATCTGCGCCATGAAGACATAGCTGCCCTCAGCCGGCTGCGAACCCAGCCAGCCAAGCAGGACGGCATCGATCACGAACAGCCAGAAGAACAGCTTGTACCAGGGCCGGTAGACCGCCGAGCGCACCTTGGAGGTGTCGAGCCACGGCACCAGGAACAGCATGGCAATCGAGCCGAACATCGCGAGCACGCCGCCGAGCTTGGAGTTGATCGGCCCGATATTGAAGGTGATGGCGCGCAGGATCGCGTAGAACGGCAGGAAGTACCATTCCGGCACGATATGGGCAGGCGTCTTCAGCGGGTCGGCGACTATGTAGTTGTCCGGGTGGCCGAGAAAGTTCGGCAGATAGAAGACGAAATAGGCGAAGATGAACAGGAACACGAGCATCCCGAAGGCGTCCTTGATGGTCGCATAAGGGGTGAAGGCGACGGTATCGGTCTTCGATTTGACTTCGATGCCGGTCGGGTTCGACTGGCCGACCACATGCAGTGCCCATATATGCAGCACGACGACGCCGGCGATCATGAACGGCAAGAGATAGTGCAGTGAAAAGAAGCGGTTCAGCGTTGGATTGTCGACGGCGAAGCCGCCGAGCAGAAGCTCCTGGATCCAGTTGCCGACCAGCGGGATGGCGCTGAAGAAGCCGGTGATGACGGTCGCGCCCCAGAAACTCATCTGCCCCCAGGGCAGCACATAGCCCATGAAACCCGTCGCCATCATCAGAAGGTAGATGATGCAGCCAAGGATCCACAGAAGCTCGCGCGGTGCCTTGTAGGAACCGTAGTAGAGGCCGCGGAAGATGTGGATGTACACGGCGACGAAGAAGAACGACGCGCCGTTCGAATGCAGATAACGCAGCAGCCAGCCCGAATTCACGTCGCGCATGATCTTTTCGACCGAATCGAAGGCGAGCGTGCTGTCTGCCGCATAATGCATGGCCAGCACGATGCCTGTCAGCATCTGCGCCGCCAGCATGAGCGCCAGGATGCCGCCGAAGGTCCATGCATAGTTGAGATTGCGCGGCACCGGATAGGCGACGAAGCTGTCATAGACCAGCCGCGGCAGCGGCATGCGGGCGTCGAACCAGCGTCCGATCCCGGTCTTGGGCGTGTAGGTCGAGTGTCCCTCGCTCATCGAAATGTCCCCTCGCCTCAGCCGATACGGATCTTGGTGTCGGAAATGAACTGGAACACCGGCACCGCCATGTTCTCCGGCGCCGGCCCTCCACGGACGCGGCCGGCGGTGTCGTACACCGAACCATGGCACGGGCAGAACCAGCCGCCGAACTCGCCTTCCTGGCCGAGCGGAATGCAGCCGAGATGGGTGCAGACCTGGACCATTACCATCCAGGCTTCCTTGCCCGGCATGGTGCGGTTGGCGTCCGTCGCCGGTGCGTCGGCCGGCAGATTGGCGTTGCGGGCGAGCGGATCCTTGAGCTGGGCCAGATTGACCGCCTCGCCGTCCTTCATCTCTTGTTCGGTGCGGTTGCGCACGACCACCGGCTTGCCGCGCCATTTCACGACAAGCGACGTCCCCGGCGTCAGCGAAGAGACGTCGATCTCGACCGAGGCCAGTGCCAGCGTCGAGGCATCCGGGCGCATCTGGTCGATGAACGGCCAGGCGACGGCACCCGCGCCGACCACTGCGGCCATGCCGGTGGCGACGTAGAGAAAATCACGACGGTTGGGATCCTGGGTGTCGGTTGCGCTCACGGGTGCCTGATCCTTTCGCCTCTTCCGTGCCGGTGGCGAGCCCTATTCCCCGCTCATTCACGCCAACCCGACAGCGCATGGCGAACAGGCTAGCGAATTCCTCCGGCATTTGGACTTCGGTTTATGCGTGAAGCCTGTTTTTGTCCAGACGGGTGAAGGCACAAGGGCAGATTGTCGCGGGGACGCAAACCGGCGTCGGGCGGCAGGGCGACGACGACGGCCAAACCACAGGAAAACAACGGCAAAACCGGCGCCTGCAGTTGCCTCGACAGGAGACCCGTCCCCGGTCTATCCTCGGCCCATGGCGCATGTCATCGACCGCGACAAATGGGCCGGGGCGTCCGACCGCCGGTCCGACCATTGGCAAGGCGAACTGCAGTGCGGCGCCTACGGCTCCAGAAGCTGCCTGATCTTCAACTATCTGCCGGAGATCGGCGGCGGCCCGCGGCTGCACACGCATCCTTATTGCGAGATTTTCATCATCCGCGCCGGCACCGGGCTGTTCACCATCGGTGACCGGCAGATCGAGGCGTCGGCCGGCCAGATCCTGATCGTGCCGCCGAACACGCCGCACAAATTCACCAATCTCGGTCCAGGCACGCTGGAGACCACCGACATCCACGAAAACGGCAGCTTCATCACCGAATGGCTGGAATAGACGCGCGGTGCTATCATGTGGTGTGGTCTGGCCACAGCCAAAGCGCGCGTTAGATCATCGGCATCCGCATCTGAAGGTAACGCGAATGCCTGGACGCAGCATACAGGTCGAAGGCCTGATGATCGCCGTTCGCGAGGCGGGCCCAATGGCAGCGCCAGCCTTTCTCCTGCTGCATGGCTGGCCGCAAAGCTCCCATGCCTTCGAGCCGGCGATGGAGCGACTGTCGCAAAAATACCACGTCATCGCTCCCGATCTGCCGGGCATTGGCGGCTCATTCGGTGCCCCGAAGGCCGGTGACAAGAAGACCCTCGCGAGGCTCATGAAAAGTGTCGCCGACGCTTTCATGCTGGACCGGCCGGTGATCGTTGGTCATGACGTCGGCGGGCAGGTCGTGTTTTCAATGCTCCGCAATCATCGCGATGCTCTTGCTGGCGCAGTGATCATGGACGTCGCCATTCCCGGCATATCGCCGTGGGAGGAAGTGGTCCGCAATCCGCAGATCTGGCATTTCGCGTTTCATGCCGTGCCAAGGCTCCCCGAGGAACTCGTAACCGGCCATGAGCGCGCCTATTTCGATTTCTTCTTCGACGCTCTGAGCAAGGATGGCTCCGCTATTTCGTCCGAAGCGCGAGACATCTACGCCGAAGCCTATTCCCGCCCCGAAAGCCTGAAGGCCGGCTTCGACTGGTATCGCGCCTTCGCCGTCGACGCCAGGGAGAACACAATGACGCCGAAGACCGGGATCGACCTGCCCGTGCTGTATCTCAGAGGGTCGGCCGAGCCCGGCGCTGTCGAGGACTACCTGGAGGGTCTTCGTTCTGCGGGACTCACCAATATCGAAGGCGGCATCATTCCCGACAGCGGCCATTTCGCCGCCGACGAGAATCCGGGGGCGCTCGTCGAACGGCTCGTGCGCTTCCGCGAAGAAGTTCGCTAAAGGCATGTTGCCCAAAAACATGCCCAGGCTTGAACCAAGGGTGCGCAGCGACTTTGGGACAAGGATGCAGTATAAAGCGCGTCGCGCTTTGAGCGGCAGGCGCCGGATGCCTATCTGGCGCCGAGCCTGGCCAGCACGGCTTTTGGGATATTGTACTCCCGGATCACTGCCTCGTGCCTGCGCAAGCCGCACAATTCGCGCTGGATGAAATAGCCGTGGACGGCCTCAGCGGCATCCTTGAGCAGCCGGGCACGCTGTTCGCCATCGTCGCCATATTCGCGCAACCTCGCCAGCGTTTCATCCACGCGTCGGCCGGCGCGGCCGAGCGCCGCTGCCTTTTCGCCGAGGATTTCATGGCCGAGCAGGTCGAGTGCGCTCTCCTGCGCTCCCGACCGTCCGAAATTCGATGGCATTCGCACCGACATGATCCACTCCGGTCTTGCTGGGGTCCTGGCCTACTCCGCCGGCCGCGTCTCCTCCAGCACGCTCTCCTCGTTGAACAGGAAGCCGCCGGATTGCCGCTTCCACAGCCGCGCATAGAGCCCGTCGAGCGCGACCAGTTCGTCATGCGTGCCTTGTTCGACGATACGGCCGCCGTCGAGCACCACCAGGCGATCGAGTGCCGCGATGGTCGACAGCCGGTGCGCTATGGCGATGACCGTCTTGTTCTCCATCAGCCTCGCCAGATTTTCCTGGATGGCCGCCTCGATGTCGGAATCGAGCGCCGACGTCGCTTCATCGAGTATCAGGATCGGCGCGTCCTTGAGGAAGACGCGGGCGATCGCCACGCGCTGGCGCTGGCCGCCCGACAATTTCACGCCGCGCTCGCCGACAAAGGCCTCGTAGCCCTGGCGATCGCGATTGTCGCGCAAGTCGAGGATGAAGTCGTGCGCCTCGGCCTTCTTGGCGGCCGCGATCACCTCGGCGTCCGTCGCGTCGGGCATGCCGAGCTTGATGTTGTCGCGAAGCGAGCGATGGAACAGTGCGGTATCCTGGCTGACGACGCCGATATTGGCGCGCAGAGAATTCTGCGTGACTTTGGCAACATCCTGGCCGTCGATCATTATTTTTCCGCCCTCTAGGTCGTAGAGGCGTAGGATCAGATTGGCCAGCGTCGTCTTGCCGGCGCCGGACGGCCCGACCAATCCGACCTTCTCGCCCGGCCGCACGACGAGGTCGATGCCGTTGAGCACGCCGAACCCCTTGCCGTAGTGGAACTCGACGTTCTTCACGTCGATCCGGCCGCCGCCTACCACAAGCTCCCTGGCGTCGGGCGCATCGGTCAGGCCGAGCGGCTGCGAGATCAGCGCCTTGGAGTTTTCCAGAACGCCGAGATTCCGCAGGATGCTGTTGAGCTGCATCATCAGCCGGCCGAGCAGCATGTTGAGCCGCAACACCAGCGACAGGGTGAAGGCGACGGCCCCCACTGTGATCGAGCCTTCGACCCAGAGATAGACGGCAAAACAGGCGATCGCCGTGATCATGATCCCCGACAGCGTCGTCAGCGCCATGCGCACGCCGGTCAGCCGGCGGGTGAACGGCCGCAGCGCGTCGAGATAGATATCGAAACCGCTCCTGATGTAGCGGTCGTCGCCGTCGGCGGAGAACAGCTTCAGCGTCTGCACGTTCGAATAAGAATCGACGATGCGGCCGTTGATCATAGAACCGGCCTCGGCGGTTGCCTCGGCATGCTTGCGGATCGCCGGCAGGTAGCGCTTGGCCAGCCAGCCGAAGGCGGTGATCCAGATCACCACCAGCACCGCCAGTCTGAGATCGAGGCTGGCGACCAGAACCAGCGTCGTCACCGTATAGACGACCATGAACCAGACGACCTCGATGAAGCTTTCCATCAGATCGCCGGTCGCCTGCCCCGCCTGCCAGACCTTGGTTGCGATGCGGCCGGCGAAATCGTTCTGGAAAAAGGCGTAGGACTGGCGCGAAACATGGTGGTGAGCCTGCCAGCGCACCAGATTGTAAAAGCCGGGCGTGATTGTCTGCTCGTCGACCAGCGCCGCCAGGCCGACGACAACTGTGCGGATGACCAGCACCACGGCGGCCATGAAGACAAGTTCGGGACCGGCGGCAGTCCACAGCGCGTCCCAGCTGCGCTCGCCGGGGAGCTGGTCGAGAATGTCGACCAGCCGCCCGACGAAGTAGAACAGTCCGGCCTCGACCAGCGGCGCGATGCCGCCGATGACCAGCATGGCGAAGAAGGCGAATTTCGCCTGGCCGACATAGTGCCAGAGGAACCCCCTGACGCTGACCGGTGGCCGAAGGTCCGCGGGCTCCCTGAATGGGTAGACCCAGTTCTCGAACCAGCGATAGACGGCAATCATCATTCGGCGGCTATCATTGTGCTGCCTGCCTTCATTCTGCTGCTTGCCCCTTGACGATCGCGTCGTTGGCGGCGGCACTGTCGTCGAGCAGGAAGCCGCCCGACTGGCGCTGCCAAAGCTGCGCATAAAGCCCGCCGCTGGCGACGAGTTGCTCATGCGAACCTTCCTCGATGACGCGGCCCTTGTCCATGACGACGAGCCGGTCCATCGCCGCGATGGTCGAGAGCCGGTGCGCGATGGCGATGACGGTCTTGCCTTGCATGAGCTTATAGAGGTTCTCCTGGATGGCTGCCTCGGCCTCGGAATCGAGCGCAGACGTCGCCTCGTCGAGAATGAGGATCGGCGCGTCCTTCAGCATAACGCGGGCAATGGCAATGCGTTGCCGCTGGCCGCCGGACAATTTGACGCCGCGATCGCCGACATGCGCATCGAAACCCGTGCGGCCGCTGGCATCCGAAAGCCTCGATATGAAATCAAGCGCCTCGGCCCGGCGTGCCGCCTCGATCAGCATCTCCTCGCTGGCGTCCGGCCGGCCATACAGGATGTTCTCGCGCACCGAACGATGCAGCAGCGAGGTGTCCTGGGTGACCATGCCGATCTGAGCACGCAGCGAATCCTGCGCCACCGCCGCGATTTCCTGGCCGTCGATCAGGATCCGGCCAGCTTCGAGGTCGTAGAAGCGCAACAGAAGGTTGACCAGTGTCGACTTGCCGGCACCCGAGCGGCCGACGATGCCGACCTTTTCGCCCGGCTTCACCGTCAGCGACAGGCTTTCGATGATGCCCTTCTGCTTGCCGTAGTGGAAGCGGATGTCCTCGAAACGGATCTCGCCCTTGTTCACGGCAATATCCTTGGCCCCCGGCCTGTCTTCGACGAGGCGCGGCAGTGAGATCGAGCTGATGCCGTCCTGCACAGTGCCGATATTCTCGAACAGGGCCGACATCTCCCACATGATCCACTGCGACATGCCCCAGAGCCGAAGCACGAGGCCGATCACCAGGGCGACGGCGCCGATCGTCACCGCCTGGCCGAGCCACAGCCACAGCGAGATCGCGGTGACCGAAAACAACAGCAGCGAATTCAGGATGTAGAGCAGGCCGTAGAGCTGCGTCACCAACCGCATCGACCGGTACACCGTATCGAGAAAGCCGGCCATGCCTTCCCTGGCGAAGGATGCCTCGCGCCGTGCGTGCGAGAACAGCTTCACCGTCTGGATGTTGGAGTAGCTGTCGACGACGCGGCCGGTCATGGTCGAGCGCGCATTGGCCTGCTCCTCGCCGACCTTGCCCAATCGCGGAATGAAATAGCGCAAGAGCAAGACATAGCCGGCAAGCCAGACGCCAAGCGGTGCCGCCAGCCGCAAGTCGGCCGAGCCGACGATGAACAGCATGCCCAGGAAATAAACGACGATATAATTGAGCACGTCGATAAGCTTGATGACGCACTCACGCACCGCAAGCGCGGTCTGCATCAGCTTGGTCGCGATGCGTCCGGCGAACTCGTCCTGATAGAAGCTCATCGACTGCTTGAGCAGATAGCGATGCACCTGCCAGCGGATACGCATCGGATAATTGCCCATTAGCGTCTGCTGGTTGAGGAGCGAATGGAACCAGACCGTCGCCGGCAACGCAAAAACCACGATGAACGCCATGCCGGCGAGCTTCCAGCCCTCGGCCTGCAGGAACGTCTCGCGATTCTGCACCGACAGCCAGTCGACGATCCGGCCCATGAAGCCGAACATCCACACCTCGGCGACGGCAATTGCCGTCACCAGCACCGCATCGAGAGCGATGTATGGCCAGGCGCCGCGCGTATAGTGCACGCAAAAGCCGATCAGCGTCTTCGGCGGCTCGACCGGTTCCTCGGCGGGGAATGGATCGAGCCTTCTTTCAAACCAGCGGAACATTGTCTTGGTACCCATATGCTGTTTTCGCTCACGCGGCGCGGGAGCTCGTGGCGTCCTGGGAGCGCGTAACGTTCTGGAGACGTGGGACATCCTGGGATCGCGTGGCGGCAAAGACCGGCGCCCCCGAATCATCCGGGCCGCCGATCCTGCTTCGCGCAATATAGGACGTCGCGGTCTTTTCGCCGACAGGCTCGTTTGGCGATCCTGACAGCGTGGTGTCGACGACCCGGAGTTTCGCGGCTGTCTTTGCGCCAGGCCGGATCAGTCTGATGATCCGGCGCACCAGCGACGGCCGGCTGCGGTCGGGAACCGCGCGCGAGAAATCGACGTCCGGCAGCATGCCGCGATGCGGGCGCCGACGGGTCTCGGCGTGAACCGCCGACGAATAGGTTTCGCCGATCAAAAGCGCCCAGGTCGCCATCCTGCGCTCGTGCAGGCTTCTTGAACCGGGAATTCTGCAGGGATCGAACATCGGTCCGTCCTCCATGTGAAAGTGTAGGAAAAAGGCTGAGTCCGGCCTGTTCGCGGGCGAACGGCCGGCGAAAGGCGAGGATTGAACAAAGGCGTGTTCAGGTGGGGCGTTCAGCCCCTTCGACAGCTTGAAAAACATCGCAGGATTCTTTCGAAGACCGAAAAAGGTTTCGGCGAAGAATCGGTGCGATCGAAGTTTAAAAGGTCAGGAGAATCGTCGTACCGAAACCGCCAGCAGGCTGGTAAGCCCACAAGAGGGGCGCTGGATGTACATGATCATCATGAATTACCCCTCCATCGGTTCGGGTTGACAATGCCCGGCGTATAACCGACTTCGCAAAAAATGACCACCCGCCAGTCCAGCAATTTCCAAAACCGCGCGACCCCTGTGGCCGATCTGCCACGGATCAAAATGGCGTGGAAATGAACGACCGTCTCCGCATCGCGCTCTACCAGCCGGATATCGCCGGCAACACCGGGACAATCCTGCGCTTTGCCGCTTGCCTCGGTCTCGGCGTCGACATCATCGAACCGGCCGGCTTCCCGCTCTCCGACCGGGCGCTGAAACGGGCCGGCATGGATTATCTCGAAATGGCGCGGCTTACCCGGCATGTCGACTGGCACGCCTTCGAGAACTGGCGCCGAGGCGAAGCGCGGCGGCTGGTGCTGCTGTCGACCAAAGCCGCGACCGCCTACACGGATTTCGTCTTCACCGACGATGACGTCCTTCTGTTCGGTCGCGAGTCCGCAGGTGTGCCGGATTCTGTCCACCAGGCGGCGGACGCGCGACTGATCATCCCTATGCAGCCTGGCGCGCGCAGCATCAACGTCGCGCTCTCGGTCGCCATGGTGGCCGGCGAGGCGATCCGGCAACTCGCATAGGATTTGCAGACCCTCGGTGGGCGCTACGTTTATCGCGGCTTTCTGGCCGACAACCACACCATCTCTTGTCACTCTCACCCAGGCGCACATCGCCTTCTCCTGCGGTTTGCATATCAAGAGTTTCTTGGTTACAAGCTCAACTTAACTTGAGGTCAAGTGGAAAATTCGAATGGCTGCGGTGACGGAATTGACGGTCGGTCAAGTGGCGGCGCGAAGCGGCGTGGCAGTGTCAGCGCTGCATTTCTACGAGGCGCGCGGACTGATCCGCAGCCACCGCACATCAGGCAACCAGCGGCGCTACGGCCGCGACGTGCTGAGGCGTGTGGCGATCATCAGGATCGCGCAAGAGGTCGGCATCTCGCTGGCCGAGATCGGTGCTGCACTTCAAGCGCTGCCTGAAGGCCGCACGCCGACGCGCGAGGACTGGAACCTGCTTTCGACGGCCTGGCGCGACCAGCTCGATCAGAAGATTGCCCAGTTGAAGAAGCTGCGCGACGGGCTGACCGACTGCATCGGCTGCGGCTGCATGTCGATCGACAAGTGCCCGCTGCGGAACAAGGAAGACCGTTTAAGCGCCCAAGGGCCGGGAGCGAGGCGGTTGTTGGTCGTTCGTTAATCGGCCGCCGGCAATCGCCTGATGGTGAATTCGATGACGTCGCCCGGCCGCTCGAACCAACTTTCGATCTCGGTCCAGTAGGCCTGCTTGGGAAAGCGCTCGAACCACTCCTTCGCCTTGAGCCGCGCATCGGAGCGCGGCAGCACGAAGGTCTCGCGCAGGAAGCCGTCGCGCGGC
The DNA here is from genome assembly GCF_040545535.1 of Mesorhizobium robiniae. Lineage (NCBI taxonomy): Bacteria > Pseudomonadati > Pseudomonadota > Alphaproteobacteria > Hyphomicrobiales > Phyllobacteriaceae > Mesorhizobium > Mesorhizobium robiniae. The sequence goes on along the minus strand of NZ_JBEPMC010000008.1, from coordinate 250,003 downwards.
ATGCGCTCGCGCTCGGCGCGCGAACGGTCGAGCCTCTTCTTCAGGCCATCCAGCGGCGGTCTTGCCGGGGTGCGCACGAAAGAACTCCATTCACACTTGACCCTTGCACCCAAGAGATTAGGGATCGCGGCCGGAAAAGACGAGTCATTTGTCGGGGTGCGCCCCGCAACCGGAGACAGCATTTGCAACGACCCGAAATAGCGGCGGGGCTGCCGGCCGACATCGAACAGAAAAAGATGAAGGCGCGGCTGTGGTTCGAGACGTTGCGCGAGCGCATCTGCGCCACTTTCGAGCAGATCGAGCAGGACCTGCAGGGGCCGCAGGCCTCATGGTCGCCCGGCCGCTTCGAAAAGACGCCGTGGGAGCGCGACGCTGGCAAGGGCGGCGGCGGCATGATGTCGATGATGCGTGGTCGCGTCTTCGAGAAGGTCGGCGTCCACACCTCTACCGTCTACGGCGAGTTCTCGCCGGAGTTCAGGAAGCAGATGCCGGGCGCCGAGGAAGACCCGAGCTTCTGGGCAAGCGGCATTTCGCTGATCGCCCATCCTTGGAACCCCAACGTGCCGGCCGTGCACATGAACACGCGCATGGTCGTCACCTCGCGCCACTGGTTCGGCGGCGGCGCCGACCTGACGCCGGTGCTCGACCGCCGCCGCACCCAGGACGACCCGGACACGGTTGCCTTCCACCGCGCCATGCAATTCGCCTGCGACAAGCATCCGGCGGTGGCCGACCACGCGAAATTCAGGGTCTGGTGCGACGAGTATTTCTATCTGCCGCACCGCAACGAACCGCGCGGCACCGGCGGCATTTTCTTCGACTGGCTGCATTCGGACGAGGACAGAGGCGGCTGGAACGCCGATTTCAACTTCGTCCAGGATGTCGGGCGCGCTTTTCTCGTCGTCTACGGGCATCTGGTGCGGGCCAATTTCAACGATAACTGGACCGACGGCGATCGCGAAGAACAGCTGATCCGCCGTGGCCGCTATGTCGAATTCAACTTGCTTCACGATCGCGGCACCATCTTTGGGCTGAAGACCGGCGGCAACGTCGCCTCGATCCTGTCCAGCCTGCCGCCAGAGGTGAAATGGCCGTAAAATCTCGGTGAGTTGGACGTGAACCGCAATCAGGTCCAAATCGCTGGATTCTGGCGGCGAATGTGGCACGGAGAATATCTTTTTCGTCTAATATCCCTTTGAAAAAACAGGGCTATTTTTCGTTTCAGGCCGGGAAACGCCGGCGGTTCTCACCTCCTCCAGAACCGCGACTCGACGCGACCGGACGGCCTAATGATCGAGTGAGGCACCTTTTTAAGTGCCCTCATTTTCCAGGAGAGCATGCCATGCGCAAGCTTATTATGTCGGCTGCGGCTGTTGCCGTTCTTGCCTCTGGTGGCGCTGCCTTCGCAGCGGTCAAGCACACCACGGGTACAGTCAAGGTCTATGATGGAACGGCTATGAGCCTTGTTCTGGATGACGGATCTACCTTTACGCTGCCCAAGGCCTTCAAGGATCCTGGCCTGAAGGTCGGCGAAAAGGTTCGCGTTTCATGGGACATGAGCGGCAAGAGCAAAATTGCCGAGGCAGTCAGGATCGTGAAGTGACGGCCTGCCCGCTGGAGCAAGACGAGGTCTTGCCTCCAGAGCAAGACACAGTCTTGTCGCCGGGAGCAAGACAAGTCTTGTCTCCGGGGTAGCGTAAGAAGGCGGAGCAGCGCTGCTCCGCCTTTTCGGTCTTTGCGGCAACCAAAACCAATCGATCGTGTTATGCTTGCTCGGCCAGCGTATGACCCGAATACCGATACCGGTTTTCGACAGGGATCATGCGTCGATCAAAGGTGCTGGAGCTTCCGCATTCAGCGGCGCTCCGAGGAGGAAAAGGAGAAATCCGATGAAGGAATTCCACTGCGGCTCGCTCGTTCCGGGTTGTGACTGGCACACGCGCGCCGAAGAGGAAGCCGAAGTCATGCGTCGTGCGGTCGAGCACATGCGCGAGACGCATGGCGAGACGATCATCCGCGAGACGATGATCGAAGCCATCCGTTCGCGCATCGAAAAGGCCCGCGACGCGGCCTGACCTGCTTAACTTTCGAGTGCTTCTGCGGCGCGCCCGAGGAGCGCGCCGCGATCCAGCGCAAAGCCGGACTCGATCCACTCGTTTTCAAGATTTTTCAAGGTTGCGCCGAGTTTCGGCCCAGGCGACGCGCCAAGCGTCGTCAGATCGGCGCCCTTGAGCGGAAAAACGGGCTTTTTCCACCTTCCGGCGAAGGCCAGCAGGCGCGAGAAGCCGCCGGCTTCGAGCAGCGCGTCATTGTCGTCGACCGCGCGGGCTCGAGCCGAAGCGAGCGACAGCCGCAAACGATCGACAAAGCCCTGATGATCGCCACGATAGAGCCGTTTTGCGAGCTCCGTTTCGGTCGTCTTCGGCTCGACAGGCGCTGTCAGCGCCCACTGCCTGAGACGGCCGGCTTGGCTGACCGAGAATCTCAGCCGCTCAGCGAGCGTCTTCATCCGCGCCGCGTCCGGAGGCACGATCGCTTCCAGCCTGAGCAGCGGATCCGGCGTCCAGCCCAGATCCTTTTCGGCCCTGGTCAGCGCATGGATCGCATCGATGCCCCATTTCTCGCTCTCCGGCAGAACGCTGGTGAGCACGCTGGCCTGGCGCATCCACAGCAAGGCGCGTGATGGATCGGGGGCCGACAGCAGTTTCTTCAACTCGGACCAGACGCGCTCGACCGAGAGTTGGCCGAGCCCCTGCTTGAGCCGGGCGCAAGCCTTCAGCCCTTCGGCATCCGGCCGGCCGTCGCCATACCAGGCAAAGAAGCGAAAAAAGCGTAGGATGCGCAGATAATCCTCGCGGATACGAGCTTCAGGATCGCCGATGAAGCGCAGCCGGCGCGCCTCGATGTCGGCAACCCCGCCGACCAGGTCGACGACCGTGCCGTCGGCCTCGGCATAGAGCGCGTTGATGGTGAAATCGCGCCGTTGCGCGTCGGCGTTCCAGTCGCGCCCGAACGACACCTTGGCCCGCCGGCCGTCGGTCTCGATATCGGCACGCAGCGTGGTCACCTCGAATGGCTTCCCGCCGGCGACAATCGTGACGGTGCCGTGCTCGATGCCGGTCGGCACGGCCTTGAAGCCCGCCGCCTCGGCGCGGCGGATGGTCTCATCGGGTAGGCAAGTGGTGGCGATATCGACGTCGGCGACCGGCTGGCCGATGAGCGCGTTGCGCACCGCGCCGCCGGCAACACGCGCCTCCTCGCCGCCATCGGCCAGCGCCGCCAGCAGACGCTGCAGGTGCTTTTCGCCGAGCCAGTCGGCTTTGCCCGCGAGCGACACCGCGCCGCTCACGTATAGAGCCTTTCATAGAGCGTGCGGATGATGCCGGCGGTGACGCCCCAGATGCGCTGGCCGTCATAGGGCATCTCGTAGAAGAACCATTCCAGGTCGTTCCACATGCGGCTGTCGCGGCCGTGGTTGGCCGGGTCCATCAGGAAGCGCAGCGGCACTTCGAAGGCGGCATCGACCTCCTCGGAATTCAGCGTCAGTGAAAAACCCGGCCGCACGATCCCCAGCACCGGGGCGATGCGGTAGCCGCTGCCGGAGACATAATCGGGCATGCGGCCGATGATCTCGATCTGGTCCTGGCCGAGGCCAATCTCCTCGAATGTCTCGCGCAATGCCGCCGCCTCCGGGCTCAGATCGGTGGGGTCGATCGTGCCGCCGGGAAAAGCCACCTGCCCCGAATGGTTGCGCAGCTTTTCCGCCCGTTTCGTCAGCAGAACCGTGGCATCGCGTCCATGGTCGACCACCGGGATCAGCACGGCGGCATCGCGCAATGCCTTCGCCAGCTTCAAACGCGGATGGCCGGGATTGAAGCGATGGTCGCCATAATCGTCGGCGGCATGCGCCAGCGGCTGTGCCGCGACACGGGCGCGAAAATCCTCGGCGGAAAACGGCGCCCGCGTCACTTGGTCCATAGCGTCACCTGGTCCATCGTACGCTGCCTCTCATGCGCTCAGCCGCTGCAGCTTTTCCGCCGTCATGATCGGATAGACCACGCCCTTCGAGCGGACGGCAAACATCCTTCTGCCGCCGACCTCTATCTCTTCGCCATGCCCGACCAATTCGTACATGACCGGCCGCGCCACCAGCGCCTCCAGCCGTCCGCGCACCAGCACATAGGGTTTCAGGCCACCCGTCGCGTCCTCGTCGACGAAGCGCAGCGGATGGTCCGGCCCGGCCTCGACCACGTCGCCGACATTGGTGCGGAAGGTGATGACTTGGCCATCGCCGGTGCTGGAAACGTCCATCTCGACGGCGATGAAGGGCGCATCGGCGACGCGGATACCGACCCTTTCGACCGGCGTCACCAGGTAGGTCTTGCCGTCTTCGTCCTTGCGCAGCACGGACGAAAACAGCTGCACCAGCGGCATGCGGCCGATCGGCGTGCCGAGATAAAACCAGGTACCGTCCTGCCTGATCTCCATGTCGAGATCGCCGCAAAAGGCCGGATTCCAGCGCTCCACCGGGGCCGGCCCCTTGCCCGCGCGGGCGGCACGCGAGATCAGCGCCTCCAGTCCGCGCGCCTCGGTGGCGGCCGTCAAACTCTCTTCACGATCCTCGGCGCGTTCCGTCATGGTCACGAAATAGTCACTGTTGTTCCGCTTGTCAGCCTAAGTCTGTGATTTAAATTCAAAGACGGGCGCCATGCGAGGCCGAATCGCGGCATTCTGCGGCGTCGAGGGTGCAAGCCGGTATTTCCAACGAGAAGGATCGATGCTGCATGAGCGTGATGATCAAGGAAAGCCCGATCAGCGAAAAGGACATGATCGCCCAGGCGGAGACGGCGCTGGCCGACATTTCCAGGGTTCGCGACGGCGTCGGCCGCGTCATCTTCGGCCAGGAAAGCGTCGTCGAACGCACGCTGGTGGCGCTGCTGGCCGGCGGCCATGCTCTGCTCGTCGGCGTGCCCGGCCTCGCCAAGACCAAGCTGGTCGAGACACTGGGCATCGTGCTCGGCCTCGATTCCCGCCGCATCCAGTTCACGCCCGACCTGATGCCGTCCGATATTCTCGGCTCCGAGGTGATGGAGCAGGATGAATTCGGCAAGCGTTCCTTCCGCTTCATTTCCGGGCCGATCTTCGCGCAGCTGCTGATGGCCGACGAGATCAACCGCGCCTCGCCGCGCACCCAGTCGGCGCTGCTGCAGTCGATGCAGGAATACCACGTCACCATCGCCGGTGCTCGCCACGACCTGCCGGCGCCGTTCCATGTGCTGGCGACACAGAACCCACTGGAGCAGGAGGGCACTTATCCGCTGCCAGAGGCGCAGCTCGACCGCTTCCTGATGCAGGTCGACATCCTTTATCCCGAAATCGAGGCGGAGCGCCGCATTCTTCTGGAAACCACCGGGATCGAGGACGCCAAGGCGCAGAACGTGCTGCAGCCGGCGCGGCTGAAGGAGATCCAGACCTTGATCCGCCGCATGCCGGTGCCGGAAAGCGTCGTCGAGGCGATCCTCCAGCTGGTGCGCTCGGCGCGCCCCGGCCAAGGCAACGCCGAGACCGACAAGCACGTCGCCTGGGGCCCTGGCCCGCGCGCCAGCCAGGCGCTGACGCTGTGCGCCCGCGCCCGCGCCCTCTACGACGGACGGCTGGCGCCGTCGGTCGACGACATCAGAGCGCTGGCCGAGCCGGTGCTGCAGCACCGCATGGCGCTGACCTTTGCCGCCCGTGCCGAGGGCACGACCGTGCGCGACGTGGTGGCGAAACTGGCAAAAGGCATCTGATGGCGCGTATTGGCGAGGCCCAGGCACCGGCAGCGACGCGTGACGCGCTCGCCCGCGGCCGGTTGCGGGCGTCGCTGGTGCCTGACCTGCTGGTCGAGGCGCGCCGCATCGTCAACACGGTGATCGCCGGCTGGCACGGCCGCCGCAAACGCGGGATCGGCGAGAATTTCTGGCAATTCCGGCCCTATGTCGAAGGCGATTCCTCGCGCATCGACTGGCGCCGCTCGGCCCGCGACGATCACATTTATGTGCGCGACCGCGAATGGGAGGCCGCCCATACCGTGTGGCTGTGGGCCGATCCCTCGCCCTCGATGCTCTACAAATCGACCGGAGCCACCGTCTCGAAGGAATCCCGCGCGCTGGTGCTGGCGCTGGCCATGGCCGAGCTTTTGTCGCGCAGCGGCGAGCGCATCGCCTGGCCCGGCCTGACCGATCCGTTCACCGCCCGCAACGGTGCCGAACGTATCGCGGCGCAACTCACCCATGCCGGCGAATTGCCGGCTAAGCCCGACCTGTCCGCCATCCGCCGCTTCTGCGACATCGTCATCGTCAGCGATTTCCTCGATCCGGTCGAGGACACGATCGCCTGGCTCGACGTGCTCGCTCGCCACGGCGTGCGTGCCCATCTGATCGAGGTCGCCGACCCGGCCGAGGAGAGATTTCCCTATGCCGGCCGCACCGAATTCACCGATCCCGAGACCGGCGACAAACTGACCGCCGGCCGCGCCGAAACGCTGGGCGATGAATACCGCCTGCTTTACACCGCCCGCCGCCAGGAACTGACCGACTGGTGCAAGCGGCTCGGCTGGAGCTTCACGGTCAACCACACCGATCGCGTCGCCTCCGAAGCGCTGGTGCGCGTCCATATGGCGATGACCGTCGATGGCAGCTCCGCCGGGAGGATCCGCGCATGAGCTGGCTGCCGCTCTCTTTCGGGGCGCCGATGGTGCTGTGGGGCCTTCTGGCACTGCCGGTGATCTGGTGGCTTTTGCGGTTCACCCCGCCCAAGCCGCAGACCGAGGTCTTCCCGCCCCTGAAGATCCTGGCCCGGGTGCTGAAGCGCGAGGAGACGCCGCAACAGAGCCCATGGTGGCTGACGCTGCTCAGGCTGCTGATGGCTGCCCTTATCGTTGCAGCACTGGCCGAACCTGTCTTCAACCCGCGTGAAAAACTGCCGGCCGAAGGCGCCGCCCTTGCGCTGGTGATCGATAATGACTGGGCAAGTGCCGCCGACTGGGGCCAGCGCGTCGCCACGGCCGAACGGCTGATCGCCGATGCCAGCTCCAACGACGTGCCTGTCATCATCGCCTTCACCGCCGAAAAGCCGAATGCCGAGATCGGCCCCTTCGACGCCGCCACCGCGCTCGACCGGCTGCGCGCGGCAAAGCCGCGGCCGATCCCGACCGACCGCCCTGCCGTCTACGCCCGCGTCGCAGCAACCCTGGAGAGCTTGCCGGGCGCCAGCGTCGCCGTGCTCGCCGACGGTTTGGCGGCGGAAGGCGACGAGGCCGCCTTCAACACGCTTTTGTCGAAGAACGCCGCCCGTGTCGTCTGGGCTGTCTCCGACCGGCCTGACTTGATCGGCCTGACCAGCGCCGACAATCAGGTGGACGGCTTCGAGCTGACCGCCATCCGTGCACCGGGCGATCCGGCGCCGGCTCAGGTGACGGCCGGCGCTTTCGACGATAAGGGCCGCCGCATCGCCGACGCCACGCTGACCTTCTCGCCGGGCGAATCCGCCGCCACCGGCACGATGGCGGTGCCGTTCGAACTGCGCAACGATTTCGCCTCGATTACGCTCGACGGCCAGCGGCAGGCCGGCGCCGTCCGCGTGCTCGACGAGAGTTCCAAACGCCGCCGCGTCGGGCTGCTGTCGCAGGCCGAGGCCGACCAGGCGCAGCCGCTTCTGTCGCCGCTCTACTATATCCGCCGCGCGCTGCAGCCCTTCGCCGATCTGGCTGAGCCGTCGAGCGCCGACCTTGCCGACGCCATCCCGCAACTGCTCGACCAGAAGCCGGCGATGATCGTCATGGCCGATATCGGCACCATTCCTGAGCAGGTACGGCAAAGGCTGGTCGACTGGGTCGACAATGGCGGCACACTTGTGCGGTTCGCCGGCTCGCGGCTGGTCGCCGCCGGCAATGATGACGACCTGCTGCCGGTCAGGCTGCGCACCGGCGAGCGCTCGCTTGGCGGCGCGCTGTCGTGGACGACGCCGCAGCCGGTCACCGATTTCCCGAAGACCGGCCCCTTCGCCGACCTCGCTCCGCCCGCCGAGGTCACCGTCACCAGGCAGGTGCTGGCCGAACCGACGCCAGATATCGTCGAGCGCACCTGGGCGACGCTTGCCGACGGCACGCCGCTGGTGACCGGGATGAAGAAGGGCAAGGGCACGCTCGTCCTGTTCCATGTCACGCCGGAGGCGACCTGGTCGAACCTGCCGATCTCCGGCAGTTTCGTCGAGATGCTGCGCCGCATCGTGCAACTGTCGCGCAACCAGGGCGCTGCGGTCGCCAATGCCGAGGCCGCGGCCGCCTCGCTGGCGCCCTACCGCATGATATCAGCCGACGGCGCGCTGGTGCCGCCGACGCCGGATGCGCGGCCGCTGGTGCCGGGTGCCGGCCCGCTGCCGGTGACGTTCGAGAACCCGCCCGGCTTGTACGGCTCCGAAACCGGCGTCTTCGCCCACAATCTGCTCAATGCCGAAAGCAGCTTCGCACCGCTGGTCCGTCCTCAGATCACAGTGCCGGTTACCACCATCCAGTACGCTTTCGACGAATCGCAGAATTTGAAGGGCCCGCTGGTGGCGGCAGCCCTTTTGCTGATGGTGCTCGACACGCTGGCCGTATTTTGGATGGGCGGCCTGTTCTCGCGCCGGCCGCGCCGCGCCCGCACTGCTGCCGCAACCACCGCCGCCCTGATGATTGCGCTCGGCGCCCTGGCCGGTCACGCCGACATCGCCCGCGCCGACGATGCCAAACCCGGCGATGCCAGGGCGATCGAGGACATTTCAAAGACCCGGATCGCTTATGTGCAGACCGGCGAACAGAGCGTCGATTCGATCAGCCAAGCCGGGCTGGAGGGCCTGACCCGCTTCCTGATCGAGAAAACCGCGCTCGAGCCGGGGGCGCCGGCCAGCGTCGACATCTCGAAGGACCAGCTATCCTTCTATCCCCTTATCTACTGGCCGATCGACCCTGCCGCACCGATGCCGAGTCAGGCCGCGATCGCCCGCGTCGACGCCTATATGCAGCAGGGCGGCACGGTGCTGTTCGACACGCGCGACGAGTTCGCCACCGGCATCGGCGCGGATTCGGCCAGCCCGGCGACAGAGCGGCTGCGCGACATCCTCGGCAATCTCAACGTGCCGCCGCTGGAACCGGTGCCGTCGGACCATGTGCTGACCAAATCCTTCTACATCCTGCCTGAGTTTCCCGGACGCTTTGCCGGCAGCCCGCTCTGGGTCGCGGCGTCGCTCGAAGCCAGCAACACCGAGAACCGTCCGGTGCGCACCGGCGACGGCGTCTCGCCGATCATGATCACCGCCAATGATTTCGCCGGCGCTTGGGCGGTCGACGAGAACGGCGACCCGCTTTTGCCGACCGTGCCGTCGGACCCGATGCAGCGCATCTACGCGCTGCGCGCCGGCGTCAACATCATGATGTACATGCTGACCGGCAACTACAAATCCGATCAGGTGCACGTGCCGGTGCTGCTCGAACGGCTGGGGCAGTAAGCCATGAATTGGTCGCTCGCCTTCGAACCGCTCATCTCCTGGCCGTTGCTTGGCCTGGTGCTGGCGCCGCTGTTGCTGTTGGCACTGGTCGGCCTGTGGCTTCGCCAGCGCGGCGCGGTCTTCCGTTTCGCCGCCCTGCTGGCGCTGGGTGCGGCCCTGCTCAACCCTGTTGTTCTCGACGAGGAGCGCGAGGCGCTGAAAAGCGTCGTCGCCGTCGTCGTCGACCGCAGCCAGAGCCAGGACATCGGCGAGCGCACCAAGCAGACCGACGAGGCGCTGGCCGGGCTTCAGCAGCGCCTCAGTCGCTTCAAGCAGTTCGACGTCCGCGTCGTCGAGGCCGGCAAGTCGGAAGCCGCCGAGGAGCGCACCGAAACGCGGCTTTTCAGCGCGCTCGAAGGCGCTTTCCGCGACGTACCGCCGTCGCGCATCGGCGGCGCCATCATGATCACCGATGGCGAGGTGCATGATGCGCCGGCCGGCACACCCGACTTCAACGCCCCGCTGCACGCGCTGATCACCGGCAACGACCAGGAAAAGGATCGCCGCATCCGCTTCGAGAATGCGCCGCGCTTCGGTCTGGTCGGCAAGCCTCTCGAAATGACCTATCGCGTCATCGGCACCAACAATGAGACCGGCTCGGTCGATGTCCGTGTCTCGGTCAATGGCGAGCAGGTCGCGGTCGAGCAGGCCACCATCGGCCAGGCCATGCCGCTGCAAGTGACGATCCCCGGTGCCGGCCGCAACATCGTCGAACTCGCCATCGATCCAGAGCCCGACGAACTCACCGACACCAACAATCGCGCCATCGCGCTGATCGACGGCATCCGTGAGAATTTGCGCGTGCTGCTGGTCTCCGGCGAGCCGCATGCCGGCGAACGCACCTGGCGCAATTTGCTGAAATCCGACGCCTCGGTCGATCTGGTCCATTTCACCATTCTGCGGCCGCCGGAAAAACAGGACGGCACGCCGATCAACGAATTGTCACTGATCGCCTTCCCGACGCGCGAACTGTTCGTCGAAAAGATCAAGGATTTCGACCTGATCATCTTCGACCGCTACCAGCACCGCGACGTGCTGCCGATCCTCTATTACGACTACATCGCCGAATATGTCGAAAAGGGCGGCGCGCTGCTGATCGCGGCGGGGCCCGAATATGCCGGCGAAAGCTCCATCGCCCGCACGCCTTTGATGTCGGCGCTGCCGGCGATGCCGACCGGCGAAGTCGTCGACAAGGCCTTCTATCCGCGCCTCACCGAGCTCGGCCAGCGCCATCCGGTGACGCGCGGGCTCGACGGCTCCGCCACCGAGCCGCCGCACTGGAGCCGCTGGTTCCGCACCATCGGCGTCGAGAACCCCGAGGGCGAGGCGGTGATGAAAGGGGCGGACGATCGTCCACTGCTGCTGCTCGACCGTAAGGGCGAAGGCCGCGTCGGCATGTTCCTGTCCGACCAGGGTTGGTTGTGGGCGCGAGGCTTCGAAGGCGGCGGCCCGCATGTCCAGCTCTATCGCCGCATCGCCCACTGGCTGATGAAGGAGCCAGAACTCGAGGAAGAGCGGCTGACCGCCGACGGCCGCGGCATGATGCTGGAAATCCGCCGCCAGACGATGAGCGACGACCCCGGCCCGGCTCAAATCATCACCCCGTCCGGCAAGGCGCTGACCGTCAAGCTGGAGAGGGCCGAACCCGGCGTCTTCCTGGGCAGCATCGAAACCAACGAGATCGGCATTTACCAGGTCGGCAATGGCGATCTGAAGGCGCTTGCCCATGTCGGCCCGGTCAATGCACCGGAATTCACCGATGTCGTTTCCACCGAGGGCCGGCTGAAAGCGCCGGCCGAGGCGACCGGTGGCAGCGTGCGCCGGCTGGCGCCATCATCGGCCCTTGGCAACCTCACCGGCGGCGTGACGCTGCCCTCGGTCGTCCCGGTCCGCGCCTCGGGCGCGGCGACCGGCAACGACTGGATCGGCCTGCGCACCACCGATGACAGCGTGCTGAAGGCTGTCTCGCGCGTGCCGCTGTTCGGCGGCTTCCTCGGCCTCGGCCTGCTGCTTCTGGCATTGGGGTCGATGTGGTACCGCGAGGGGCGGTAGCTTCCCTTCTCCCCGTTCACGGGGAGAAGGTGCCGGCAGGCGGATGAGGGGCAGCGCCAGCCTGAAGTGATTAGCAATCTCTACGAGCAACCTAAGTTAAATATTGGCACCCCCGGGCGCCGCCCCTCATTGTCCTGCCGGACATTTCTCCCCGTATAGTGACGGGGGAAAGACGCGGTCGCGGATTGGTTTCGCCAATTGTCAACGGCACAGACGGGGAGCCAAGGCTATGGGCGAGCGCCTCATTCCTCCGGCTCCGTCGTGAACATCAGCGGATAGCCTTTGGCCTTGGCGGCATCGGTCGCCCGTGTCGCCTTGGTCTCAGCGACGTCCCTGGTGAAGACGGCGACGACGCAGACGCCGCGCTGGTGCGCGGTGATCATCACTCGCCGCGCCTGGTCTTCGCTCAGCTTGAATTCGCCCTTGAGCACCGTCACCACGAACTCGCGCGGTGTGAAGTCGTCATTCAGCAGGATGACCTTGTAGAGCTTCGGCCGTTCGATCTTCGGCTGCGTTTTGGTGCGGGGTTTGGTGACGATCTCAGGCATCGGAACCGGCAATTGCGAGCGATAACTTCGCCTTATTCTGACATGGGGGAAAGCGGTCGTCTATTTTGAGCCGCGCACAAACCGCCTTCCGGCCGGCGCGGCCGTTCACAAGTCCGTGCCTATGTGGGAACTACCGGCTGCCGTTCAACGGCTTGGCGCAGCGAAGCCCGGCAGGGATTTCGATGACTCGGCCGCAGACGCCGCCCATCTATAACGAAAAGAAGACCGCCCCAGGCGCATCGCAACTGGAGCGGTCTTTTTAGCAGGCAAGAGATGTCGCTGGATCAGGCCTTCGGAGCTGCCTTGACCGCGTGCTTCTTGTGCTTCTTGACGGTCTTCTTGGCGGCGACCTTCTTGACGATCTTGGCAGGCGCAGCGGTCGTCGCAGTCGTCGCCGCCGCGGTCGTGCCTGCGGCATTGGCGCTGCCGACGCCGAGAACCGGCATCGAGAAGGCAAGCGCGATGGCGAGACCGAGAGCAGAGAGCAGGGACTTTTTCATGGCTTCGTTTCCTTTTGCTTGCAGATCGGGTTGAGGGTCACTGAACCGGGTCGTTCGGTGTCACTCCAAGCAGCTTCAAAGCGTTGGCGAGCATCCGGATGCCCTGTGCCTGTTTCTTGGTGGCGCAGAACCGGTTGCCCTTTCTTTGAAGTGCCTTCGCCGCGGTGACCTGCGTTGCCGCGGCATGGGTTTCGAGGGCTTCGTCAAACTGACGGCTCAGGTTGCTGCAACGCTCGCTCCGGGTGATCGCCGCCTTTGTATCGGCGACCTTTGCGTCGGCCACCTTTGCATAGGATTGTTCGACCGCGGCGGTGATAAGCGAGATGCCTAGCAACACACCCATCAAGCTGATCGAGAACCTTTGCATCGGTTTGTCCGTAATTCCGTAACGCGTGCCGCAGTCGATGACCTGACCGCCACGGCACCACTTATGCCCTTGATTTTTTTCGGGAGTTTTTCCGAACTGTAGAATTTTGTTTCTGGATTGTTTCCGAGCAGCCCGTCCGGGGCCGCTTGCCGTCACCGGCCAACATATGGCCTGAATTCTATCGTGTGGGTGATGACCGAACGACGGTTTCGGCCACCAATGACGGCAGGGCTCCCAGTGAAATCCGACGCGCACATACTGATCGTCGACGACGACAAGGGCATTCGCGACCTGCTTCAGGAATTCTTCCGGAAACGGGGGCTGCACACGTCGGTCGCCGCCGACGGTACCGAGATGGAAGCCGTGCTGCGCCGCGCGCAGGTGGACCTCGTCGTTCTGGACGTCATGCTGCCGGGAAAGAGCGGGCTGGAGCTTTGCCGCGATCTTCGCGCCAACTATGCGACGCCGATCATCATGCTGACCGCCGTTACCGAGACGACCGACCGGGTGGTCGGGCTGGAGATGGGCGCCGACGACTATGTGCCGAAACCCTTCGATCCGCGTGAACTGCTGGCGCGAATCCGCGCCGTGCTGAGGCGCAACGGCGCCGCCGAGCCGCACCGCGCCGTCTCGCGGCAGATCTATCATTTCGCCGGCTGGACGATGGACTGTTCGCGTCGCCGGCTGATGGCGCCGGGCGATGTCAGGGTCGAGCTGACCATGGCGGAGTTCAATCTGCTGCAGACCTTCGTCAAGAGCGCGCAGCGCGTGCTGAGCCGCGACCAACTCATCGAACTGTCGGGCGGCGACAGCGGCTACAGTTTCGACCGCAGCGTCGACATTCTGGTCAGCCGGCTGCGGCGCAAGATGGAGGACGACCCGAAAACGCCGAAACTGATCCTGACCGTTCGCAGCGGCGGCTATCAGTTCCTGCCCGAGACGACCTCCGAATGAGACGCATCCTGCCGCAGACCCTGCCCGTCTGGGTGCTGCTCATCGTCATCGCTGGCCTGCTGATCAGCCAGATCACCACGCTTTACATCGTCTCGCGCGACCGTGCCGCCGCCAACGATGTGGTCGATCTCTACAGGCTCAATGACCGCGCCTTCTCGCTTGTGCAGTTGATGCATGCCGCCCCGCCCGAAGAACGCAAGGTCACCGCATCCGGCCTGTCCAACGCGACCTACGCGCTAACCGTTTCCGGCACGCCCGCCGTCACCTCGTCGATAGCGGGCGACGATGAACTGGCCGAGCTGGAGGACATACTGGTCGGGCGGCTGTCGAAATTCGGCGTCACCGATGCGCGGGTCCGGCGCGACCCGGCGACACGGGAAGCCGACGATGGGGGCGCGGTCGAGGGTCGCGATGCCGGGGAGGTCGAGCGCGACCTCCTGGTGCTGGCCGCCGACTTCGCCCAGAGCGACAAGCTGACGGCCTCGCTCCGCTTCGCCGACGGCCAATGGCTGAACTTCACCGAGCCGAACACACCGGTAGGACCCATATTGAGCTTCGACAGCCTGCCGCTCTATGCCTTGATCGCCGGGCTGGTTGTGGCCATGTCGATATGGTCGCTGCGCCGGCTGACCGCGCCTTACCGGATGATGGAAACCGCGGTGAAACGGATCGGCAACGACCTGAAGAGCCCGCCGATCGCCGAGACCGGCAGCCGCGAGATCCGCACCGCCGCAAAGGCGGTCAATGCCATGCAGGCCAGGCTGCGCGACTACGTCGAGGATCGCGAACATCTTGCGGCAGCACTCGCGCACGACTTGCGAACGCCGCTGACAAGAATGCGGCTGCGTCTCGAACTGCTCAGGAAATCGGCGGTTCGCGCCGCGCTGGCGCACGATCTCGCCGACATCGAGGAGATTGCCAGCTCGGTCATCGATTTCGCCACCTTCGAGGTGACCGAGGAGAAGAGCGAACGGATCGATTTCTGGTCGCTCGTGGAATCGGTCGCCGACGGCTATGAAGAGGTCTCGTTCGACAATGACGACACGCGGTCGCGCGGCCTGATCTGCCTTGCGCGGCCGGTCGCGCTCAGGCGCTGCGTCACCAACCTCGTCCAGAACGCCGTGACCTACGGCAAGAAGGCGCATCTCAGCGTCCACCGGTCGGAAAAAATCGTCACGCTGGCCATCCGCGACGAGGGGCCGGGCATACCGCAGGCCGAGCTCGACGCGGTGTTCGGCTCGTTCGTGCGCCTGGAACAGTCACGCAATCGCCAGACCGGCGGCCTCGGCCTTGGCCTGACGATCGCCCGCAACATCGCCCGCAGCGCCGGCGGCGAGGTCAGCCTGTCCAACCACCCCAGCGGCGGCCTGCTGACGGAGTTGAAATTGCCGCTGGCAACGTAGGTGCGGCACCGGCCAAGCGGGCATTCCTTCGCGCCCCCCTCTGTCCTGCCGGACATCTCCCCCACTTGGGGGGAGATCGGCGGTTTCGCAGGACGGCTCCCACACTCCAACGTCTGTAGTTGGCGAAATCGGCGATGACAGCCAATCTCCCCACCTGTGGGGGAGATGTCCGGCAGGACAGAGGGGGGCGCGACAGAACTCGGCGTTTGGTCTTCGCTCTCTCCCCGAGGCGAAAAAACTACCGCCGCAACACTGCGCTCAGCACATCCCTGACGCCGATGGCGCCGACGAAGCGCGACTGGTCGTCGAACAGCGCCACCGGCGCGGTCTGCGAACGGTGCATGGCCAGCATCACGGTCTTCAGCGGGGTGCCGGGATTGGCCCAGAACACCTGCGCCGTCTCCTCCGGCTGCGCCTCGACATCGGCGCAGGAAACCCAGAACGCCGGCTTGCCGTCGCGCTCGGCCGCCGCCACCAGCCCGTGCTCGTCGATCTTGAAACGCGTCGTCCTGCGGCGGTCGAGCCACACCCAGCCATCCTTGCCCTGTTCGAGATCGCGGCGGTCGCGCATCACGTTCCAGGCGGTCAGCACCGAGAGTGGATTCACATTGGCGATGAAGTCGCGGACATAGTCGTTGGCGGGGCGCAGCACGATGTCTTCCGGCGCGCCCGTCTGCACGATGCGCCCGCCTTCCATGATGGTGATGTGGCTGCCGATCTTCAGCGCCTCCTCCAGGTCGTGACTGACGAAGATGATAGTCTTCTTCAGCTCGGCCTGAAGCTGCAGCAACTCGTCCTGCAGCTTGGTCCGGATCAGCGGGTCGAGCGCCGAGAATGGCTCGTCCATCAACAGGATCGGCGCTTCGGTGGCGAACGCACGTGCGAGGCCAACCCGCTGCTGCATGCCGCCTGAAAGCTCGTGCGCGTATTTCTTCGACCACTGGTCGAGATTGACCAGTTTGAGCTGGCGATTCACGCGCTCCTTGCGCTCGGCTTCGGGCACGCCGGCGAGCTCGAGGCCGAGGCCGACATTCTCCTCCACCGTGCGCCACGGCAGCAGGCCGAACTGCTGGAATACCATCGCGACCTGCTTCTGCCGCAGCCGCCGAAGGGTGGCCTCGTCGCAGGTGACGACATCGACAGTCTTGTCGCCGTCCTTGACGAGAACCTGCCCACGCGAAACGACGTTCAGTCGGTTGACTGCGCGCAGCAGCGTCGACTTGCCGGAGCCGGACAGGCCCATGAGCACGGAAATCTCGCCTTCGTGCACGGTGAGGCTTGCCCCGGCGCAGCCCAGCACGTTGCCGGTCTTTTCGAGGATCTCGGCGCGGGTGGCGCCGCTGTCGATCAGCGCCAGCGAGCCGGCCTGGTCGCTGCCGAAGACGATATCGACATTCCGGAAATCGACAGCGACGGTCATTTCTTGCCTCCAACGCCAATGCGGGTCATCCGGTCGAGCACGATGGCCAGCACGACGATGGCAAGGCCGGCCTCGAGCCCGAGATCGATCCGGCGCGAGCCGAGCGCCCGGTTGATCTCGGTGCCGAGGCCGCCGGCGCCGATAAGGGCCGCGAACACCACCATCGACAGCGACAGCATGATCGACTGGGTCAAGCCGGCCATGATGGTGGGCAGCGCCGACGGCAGCTCGACCTTCCAAAGCAGTTGGCGCTTGGTGGCGCCGAAGGCTTCGCCGGCCTCGATGATCGACTTCGGGACCGAGGTGACGCCGAGATGGGTAAGACGGACCGAGGTCGGGATGACGAAGATGATGGTGACGATGAGGCCGGGAGCATTGCCGAGCCCGAACAAGGTTAGCACCGGGATCAGGTAGACGAAGGTCGGCAGCGTCTGCATCAGGTCGAGCACCGGCAGCATGATGCGGTAGACCTTCGGCTTGTGCGCCGCCCAGATGCCGAGCGGCACGCCGATCGCCATCGAGGCGGCGGCGGCAGCGACCACCAGCACCAGCGTCTCCACCGTCTGCTTCCATAGGTTCTGGTTGAGGATGAACAGCAATCCGAGGAAGACGGCCAGCGCCAGGCCTTTCGAACGCTGCAGGACATAGGCGAGCAAGGCGATCAGCGCGATGAGCAGGACGGGCGGCAACAGAAGAAGTCCGTCGACCATCCCGTCGAGCAGGAAATTGAGTCCGTTGGAAAAGGCCCTGAGGACGGTGTTGAAATTGTCGGTGAGGAAGGTGAAGAAGGCCTTTCCCCAAGCACCTATGGGGATCTTGTAGCTGACCAGGAATTTGGAGATCGGATCCATCTAGCCCCTCTTCTGTCGGCGCCGTCCTTGCCGGATGGTTATCTTGTCACAGGATATGAAAAAGGGCAGCCTTTTCTACGTGGCTGCCCTCGTTCCGATTATCCCGAATTCAAGGTTATCGGCTCAGCTTCCGAGCGCGGTCTTGACCGCCGCCGCCGCGTCGCCGCCGTCGAAAGTGGTCACGCCGGCGATCCAGGGGGTGATCGCATCCGGGTTCTTCTTCAGCCAGTCGGTCGCGGCCGTATTGGCGTCGCCACCTTTCAGGATCGCGTTCATTATCTCGCCTTCCATATCGAGGTTGAACTTCAGATTGGCGATGAACTTGCCGGCATTCGGGCATTCGGAGATGTAACCCTTGCGCACATTGGTATGCACGGTGGCGGCGCCGAAGCCGCTGTCGCCCATACCGCCAAGATAGGTGATCTTCATGGCGCCCATCACCGGATGCGGCGTCCAGCCGAGGAAGGCGATCCACTCATTGTTCTTCATCGACTGCTCGGCCTGGGTGAGCATGCCCGCCTCGGAGGATTCGACCAGTTCGAAGCCTTCGAGATTGGCCGCCGGGTCCTTGATCATGTCGAGAATGATGCGGTTGCCGTCATTGCCGGCCTCGATGCCATAGATCTTGCCGTCGAACTTGTCCTTGAACTTGCCGATATCGGTCAGCGTCTTGACGCCGGCGTCGGCGACATAGGTCGGCACGACGATGCCGTAGCCGGCCCCGCTGAGGTTCTCGCTGACGGTCTCGACCGAGCCGTCGGCGGTGTACTCCTTGATGTCGTTGGTCATCGACGGCATCCAGTTGCCGAGAAAGACGTCGAGATCCTTGTTCTTCAGCGACGCATAGGTCACCGGCACCGAAAGCTGGATCACCTCCGGCTCATAGCCGAGCGCGGTGAGCAGCACCGAGGCGACGCCGGTGGTGGCCTGGATGTCGGTCCAGCCGACATCGGAGAGACGCACCGTCTTGCAGCTTTCCGGATCGGCGGCGAGAGCTGCGCTGGTGGACAGGAAAGCCGCCAGGCCAAGGCCGGCGACGAAGGAATTGATACGCAACATGAAAATTCTCCCATTTTGATTCTTTGGCTAAGCGAAGTTACGGTTTTATCTCCGCTTTGTTTCGTCAGCCAAACACCATTCTGGTGCGGTTTCAAGCGATAAGGCAATCGCGACGAACGGCGCGGACTGGCCGATCAGCGACACGCTGCCTGCTGCTCCAGTGCTTTTGCGGTGGCCAGCCGCTTTCCGATGAAATGCGCCTTTCTGGTGGAATACGAGGACGCCCCCTCCCCGCGCCGCGCGAACTCGGCTTTAAAGGGCGGCATGGCCAAGCTGTACTTCCACTATGCGACGATGAATGCCGGCAAGACGACGATGCTGCTGCAGGCCTCGTACAATTACCGCGAGCGCGGCATGACGACGATGCTGTTCGTCGCCGCCCTCTACCGCAAGGGCGACACCGGGCTGATTTCGTCGCGCATCGGGCTGGAGACGGAAGCCGAGATGTTCCGCGATGGCGACGATCTGTTCGCCCGGGTCGCCGAGCATCACGACCATACGACGGTGCATTGCGTCTTCGTCGACGAGGCGCAATTCCTCGAGGAGGAGCAGGTGTGGCAGCTCGCCCGCATCGCCGACCGGCTGGACATCCCTGTCATGTGCTACGGCCTGCGCACGGATTTCCAGGGCAAGCTGTTTTCCGGCTCGCGCGCGCTTCTGGCGATATCGGACGATCTGCGCGAGGTGCGCACCATCTGCCGCTGCGGCCGCAAGGCGACAATGGTCGTGCGGCTTGGCGCGGACGGCAAGGTCGCAAGACAGGGCGAACAGGTGGCGATCGGCAAGGATGTCTATGTCTCGCTCTGCCGCCGCCACTGGGAAGAAGAAATGGGCCGCGCCGCGCCGGACGATTTCATCGGCTTCACCTAAAGCGCATCGCGCCGGGGAAAGACACCCGATCGGCGAGTTGGCGACCAATTGCTTTGTGACGGCAATTATGCTACTAATTTGAGTATGGTGCTGATTTGCGCCGACGACCCGCCGCCGAGGCGGGTTTTTTGCTTCAGGCTTCGCCGCCATCCTTCGCAACGCTCCTAATCTTCCGCCTTTCCTTCCCCCTATGCCACACATATATTCGCGGCGGTTCGCGACACGAACAGATGCCGAAGCGGGAGGCCCCTATGGCGACATTGCAGAATTTCGACGCCGAAATTGCCAAGACCAAGCAGGTCGTGCAGGACATGCGCACGAAGATCGAGCAGTCCGGCACGGTGCTCGACACGCTCGCCAAGACCGACAAGAAGATCGGCGACGCCAATTTCGATCTCGAGAACGCCCGCATCGAGGATGTGCTGAAGCAGCAGAAGGTGATGGAAGGCAACATCGCCGACCTGATCATCGGGCTGGAGGATGCCACCAATGTCTTCGGCGCCGAATTCGAGAGCATGAAGAACTACACCGGCTGGGAAAATTTCATCGGCATGTTTTCCAGTCAGCGCAAGCAGCGCATGCGCACCGACCGTGTCCGCAACATGTCTCTGGCCGGCAATCTGCAGGAGCTTCTGGCGAAATCCGACACCATCGTCGGCATCCTCAAGGCGCAAAAGCAGGTTCTCGACCAGCGCTACAAGACTTCCGAAACCAGCCTGTCGCAGGTGATTGAGCGCCGCAAGGCGACCATGTCCAATCTCGAGACTGTGCAGAAGCGCATCGAAGAGCTCAACCCGATGCTGCTCGACATCGAGAACAAGATCGCCGCTTCGACCAGCCAGAAGGAACGCACGCAGCTTGAAGGCGAGCGTTCGAAGCTGGCCACGGAGTATAACGAGAAGCAGGCCAAGGAGCAGGAGCTGCTGGCCGAAAGCCAGACGCTGGAGCGCTACACCTCGATGTTCCAGACCTTCGTCGATTCGCTCAACAACCAGATCGCGGCGCAGTCGACGCTGATCAACAAGCTGACCATCGATACCGAGCAGCGCATCGTGCTCTACAAGGCGCTGGAAGACTCGCTGAAGACCGCCGCCCAGCAGGACGTCGCCCATAAGATCAACACGCTGGGCAGCCAGGTCGACAACACCGCTGAGGAGACCATGGCCGGCATTGGCGCCGCCTCGCAGAAGCACATTGGCGATCTCCTCGAAATGCACGAGAAGAACATGGTGGCGACCGCCGACATCCAGCGCCGCAAGAAGCTGGCCGACGATGCCTTTGCCCGCCGCTTCGACGACGTGCTGAAGAAGCACAATGCGGCAAATTACGTGCAGTCGTAATTGCTGCACCATGTATGTCGCCCAAAAGCATGCCCTTGGGCTTGACCCGAGGGTGCGCAGCGGTTTTGGGATAACGACATGCATAAGAACAATAACTTAAAGCGCGTCGCGCTTTAGCATCGCTCCCAAGGGCTGGCTGCATGACCCCCGAAAACGAAGCGGCAACGCGTTATTTCTCGGCGATCAGGGCGGCACTCAGCGGCCTCGAAGTGTTCATGCGCGACGATCGCTCGCCGCTCTACCGGCACGGCATCGTCGCCAAGATTGTCGCCGAATACATTGCGCGGCTCGACAAGTCCTTTTCCTGTTGGCGTAACCGGCTGGGTTTCACGGAGACGTTCCGCATTTCGCGCGCCGAAAGCGGCTTTCCGGTCTTCCAGAACGTACTCGAGCTGGAAAACGACCGCCGTCAGGCCGATACGCGGCTTGCCAACATACCGCTGGCCGACGAGTTGCGCGAGGAAATGGCCGACTTCATCCTGCGCCACAAGGAGTTCCCCGAGGCGCTGCAAAAATCGATGGCCGAGCGGCTCTATCTGGAGGGCGTCAGGAGCGAGACGACCTTCGCGCCGTTCACATTGGCGCAGACGGCAAAAGTCTCGGTCAATCCGAAGACCGGGCGGCCTTATTACCTCGTCCATTGGGCCACCTTCGACGGCAGCGCCAACCTGCCGCTGGTCTACATGGTGACGGTCGAGGATTCCTCAGAAGCGATGATCGACCAGCTTGTCGACCGCGACGGCAAGCTCAACGACAAGGTCGACATTCCGCTTCCCGTTGAAGGGCTGCTCAACCCCGAGCTTGCCCACCGCTTCGACGACTTCACCGAGAAGAATTCCGCCTACACGCTGTCGCCAGCGACAATCGCTGTCAATCTCGACAAGGATTTCGAGCCGCTCCACCCCAAACAGTTGCGCCGCGTCGTGCTCGGCCCCTTCTATTCGGCAGGGATTACCGAGAACAATTCGACGGTAACCGACGTTTTGGGCAAGGTGCGCAAGCCGGAAAACGCCTGGCTGCTGACCTGGACCATCCAGGAGGTCTATTCCAAGGCCGAAAAACCCGGCCGCAAAGGTCTGTTTTCGAGCGAGAAGACGACGCAGGAATTCTTCATCGACACCGATGACCTGGAGGCGGCACGCCAAGGCGTGTCGAGCTACGAGAACCACGCGCTGATCCCGCATGAGGCCTATCAGGCGCTCTATGCCGCCGGCGAGGCGCAAAAGATCTTTTCGGGCTACAAGGTCCACATCCTGTCCAAAGGACAGGTGATCTCGGACGTCTGACCGTCAAACCGCGGAGCATCCTGCATGGACACCGGCCTGACCACGATTTCGGAAGCGGCGATCGAAAAGCATCGCGGCACGGCGCAGAGCTTCATCACCCGCATCGTCGTGCTGGAAGACCCGTCGCGTGAATCCGGCACCCCACTTGCCGGCACCAACCGCCGCTTCGTCTCGACCGTATCGGTCGGCTCGGTCAGGCGCACACGCGAGGTCGAGCTTTCAAAGACCGTCGCTGCCGTCCATCCCGACGACCAGCTGCTCAGCATTGCACAGCACATGCTTTTGTTTCGCACCCGGCGCGGCCTGGCGATCGCCCTGGCCATATCGGACGTCTTCGCCGAAGGTTCAGACCTCGAAAGCCTGCAGGCGAAAAACGCCCGCGCCCCGCTGGAAGGCGACGAGGCGGCCACCTTCAAGAAGCTGCTGTCGGCCTCGGCCTATATCTCAGCCTTCAGCCTCACTTCCTACCTGTTCCAGCTGATCGACAGCGATGGCGAGGCGCCGAACGACACGCCAGAGCCGGACTTTCTGTTCGACACGCCGCAGGACGCGGTGAAGTCGATCGTATCAGGGCTCGACAGGGCGATATCAGGCGCGAAGGACGACGCCGACCTGATGACCAAGGCGCGCGCCTTCGCCCGTGTCGCCATCGACGGGCTGCTGGCACGAAAAGGCCGCTTCGACGGCATCGGTCCGTTCGAGAACGCGCATATCCGCATCGACGTCGATGACTTCACCCTCGACGGCTTCGACGTCGCGCCGGGCAAGCGCTCGAAGCCGCTGGTGATGACCTTCAAGAAGCCGGAAGAGGTCGTCGGCAACCACATCGCCAAGTACCAGTCGGTCAAGCTCGCCAAAATGCTGATGGCTTACGATTTCGAGCGCGAGCTAAACCCGTTCGTCGAGCTCGGCGGCTTCCTGTTCACCTTCATCGGCGACGGCGCCCCCGGCACCGGCAAGACGACGCTGATCCAGATGATCGCCGGCCTCGTCAACGGTTACTGCCAGGTCGCCGGCTATCCCTTCGCCTACGAGAATTTCGGCGTCGACCAGATCTCCTCCTATCAGGGCAAATCGGGCCAGAACTGCCGCCAGTTCATCAACAATGTGCTGAACCCGCGCGTCATCGGCTTCGGCACCATCGACGATATCGATCAGGTGGCGGCACGCCGCTCCGATGATCGCGCGTCGGCCGGCCAGCAGGAAATCACCGGTGTGCTGATGGACGCGTTCGCGGGTGCCGGCACAGTGGTGCGCGGCAACTGCTCCTTCGGCATGTTCTCAAACTATCCCGAAAACGTCGACGACGCGCTGCGCCAGCGCGCCGGCGCGCGCTGGATGGTCGACGGTCCGCAGAGCCGCGACGACTACATCGACATTTTTGTGCTGCTCGCCGGCAAGAACCACAAGATCCCGCTCGGCGACCACAAGCTCTACGCCGCCCAGGAAATTCAGCGCGCGGTAACGGAAGCCTATGAAGAGCATGAGAAGCCCAGGGAAGATGGGCTGATGAAGGTCTATGAACGCTACATGAAGGAGAATGGGGCGCCGAAGTCGATGGCCGACATCGGCACCTATCTGCACATGATCAAGGAGGCCGAGCCGCGCTTCACCGGCCGCGCCATCAAGAACGTCACCGACGCGATCAAGATGCGCGCCATGGACATCGAACTGCCGGACGAATGGTTCGAGAAGCCGGACGTCTTCATGCACAGGGGCTACGATGACAAGAAGGCGATGATCGAGGAATTGCGCGGGCCATTCTCGATGGAGATGGTCATGCAGGAGGTCAACCGCTACGCCGACTCGGAGTTCCGCTATTCCGACAAGTCCGACGACGCGGCGGTGACCAAGATGATCCGCGACACCCGCCTGCGCGACCGCGCGGTGCGCGAAATCGAGGAGCTGAAGAAGAAGGGCCTGTGGAATGCTTGAGCCTGGCGCTTCTCCCTTCTCCCCGTTCACGGGGAGAAGGTGCCCGAAGGGCGGATGAGGGGCAGCGCTGTGCGAGGTGGAAACGAGCCGAAGGTGGCGAGGGCCAGGCAACTGCGGAAGGTTGAGAACGATGCCGAGCAAAAGCTATGGAGTGAACTGCGTGGTCGGCGGCTGAATGGCCATAAATTTGTTCGTCAGCTGCCAGTAGGTCCATATTTCGCAGACTTCGCCTGCCGCGAAGCCAACCTTGTCGTGGAAGTTGATGGAAGTCAGCACGCAAATCGATCTCAGGATCGATACAGGGATGAGACCATGAACAGGAACGGTTGGTCGGTGTTGAGGGTTTGGCACGCTGATGTCCTCACTGGCCGTAAGAGCGTGCTGGATACGATCGTTGCGGCCTTGGAGGGTCGGCTCAATCGGAAGATGATTGCTGTCGACGCAAAATTTCTGCCTTCGACTAACTCGGAGAGAAGATGATGAGCGTTTGCGCTGCCCCTCATCCGCCCTTCGGGCACCTTCTCCCCGTGAACGGGGAGAAGGAATAATGGCCAAGTCATCCGACCTTTTGCGCGACAACGAGCTGATCTACGGCCGGCTGTTGACGATCGACGAGCCGCATCTCATCCAGCGTTACAACAAGGCTTTGGTCGCCTTCGGCCTGAAGCCGACGAAGCTGAAGAGCTTCGACATCGACCGCACCGGTTTCTCGCCTGACGTGGCCGAGGAATGCGGCGACTACAATTATCTCGATCCCAATGAGATCAACCGCCGCTTCATCATCCTGACGCCGTCGCAGATCGACCTGCCGGTGGTGCACACCGCCTTTTCCAACACCTCGCAGCTGATGTTCGAGTTTATGTCGAAGAACCAGCGCGCCATCGACGCGCTGACCATAAAGGATGTCATCTACGGCGAGATCGAGGATTCGGTCCCGGAGGTCAACGACATCGAGGATCTGCTGTCGATCAATCAGGTCGAGTTCAAGGTCCTGTCGGCGGAGGACGTGCTGGGCAAGGCCGCCGAGCTCGGCAAGCTCGTCGACCGGCTGAAGCAGGAGCCGGACGCCTGGCGCGACAGTGCCATGCTCACCCGCATGGTGGAGCTGGCCAAGATCTGCGGCGACATCCGCGAGAATGCGCTGGTGCCGGATCAGGTGATCTTTCGCCACAGCGCCTATTGGACCAGCCATTTCGGCGGGCTCTATGTGTTCATCGACCCTGACATGACGACAGTCATCAGCGACCCGGCAGCACCCGGATTCCGCCGCTCGCGACCGTGGCAAGTAAGCTACCTCTCGATCAATGATGCCGACAAGGTGTTCAAGTTCCTCGCCGCCACCGGCCGCATCGAACTGCCGCGCGCCTCGTGGATCGAAACATCAGGCTATCTCGAACATCGCGCCGAGATGGTGGTGCGCGCACTGATCCGCGACGCCGAGCCCGATCGCAATCTGACCGACGTCGACAAGGTCTGGCTGCAGACCTGGATCCACGGCCATACAGACCTGATCACCAGAGACGGCAATTTTCCCTTTCTCAACGCCGCCAAGCGCGAGATCGCCCACCTCGGCCGCCTCGAGATCGAAGACGTGTTCCCGCAGCAGCGCTTCCTGGTAATTCGAGCCAAGCCCGACCATCCCGACGCCTGGCTGACCAACCAACTGATCTCGGATTTCGTGCCGCAGGACTTCGTCTCGCGCTACGTCTTCAATAAACCGGGCTTCTACAGCGACTATGGCGGCTTCAGCGACGCCTGGCGATCACATGTTGTGGACGTTCTGAAAACCACATATCTGAAAGACAAGGTGGCGTTTCGCGCACGCCTCTACGGTTTGACTGATTGAGCGCCTGACTTTTCGAATTCTTGGCTGATTGACGAGGGGGTGACATTGCCATGCTTGATCCGATCGTGAATTTCTTCACCTGGGTTTTCCAGTGGATCGGCCGCGGCATCGGTGTCGTCATCGGCGTGATCCTGTGGCCGTTCATGTGGGCCGGGCGCTGGTACGCGCAGCGCGGCTGGATCCTGAAGGCGGTGCTCGGGCTGGCACTGCTCGTTCTGATCGGCCTCTACGCCAACTTCTTCTACGCCACCCAATGGTGGAACAATTTCAACCCGAACTACGTCGACAATTACACCTTCGAGAAACGCAATATTTCCGCCGGCGAGCAGACCGCAGCGGGCGCCGGCACCGACACCGCCAGGACCTGTGGAAACTCGGGGATAGCCCAGGTGGCGGCCGACCTGACCGACTTCAACGTCAACCAGAATGCCTGGGTCTCGTCGATGATCCTCTATAAGCTTGGCCTGTTCGGCATCAGCTGGGACCATACGCCGTTCATGGACAACAAAGCCTCGTTCCAGCGCGGCATCAACCAGGCGGTGCGGCGCACGGCGACCGAGCTTGCCGACAATCTCGGCCGCGTCCGCACTACCTCGCAGATCGATGCCGATCTGCAGGATGCGCGCGGCAACCTGCAGTTCGACGAATACACATGGTACTTCGGCATCAGCCCGTTCGGTCCGAAGACGCCGACGCCCAGCTATTATCGCGACGCGGTGCGCAAGCTGCGTTCGTTCAATGCCCGGCTCGCCCTTTGCCAAACGACGTTCGACGCTCGCGCCGACAATCTGAAGCAATATATCGACCGTATCGCCAGCGATATTGGCTCGACTTCGGCGATTCTCAAGGAGCGCGCTGAAAACCACAACAATGGCTGGTTCGACACGCGCGCCGACGACCGCTTCTGGTTCGCCTATGGCCAGCTCTATGCCTATTACGGGCTGATGAAGGGCGCCGAGGCCGACTTCGAGGACGTGATCAAGGAAAAGCACCTGCAGAACCTGTGGGACACGATGGATTCGCAGTTCGTCTCGGCGCTGCGCATCCAGCCCTTTATCATCGCCAATGGCCGTGAGGATGGCTGGCTGTTGCCGACGCATCTGACGACGATGGGTTTTTACATCCTGCGGGTGCGCTCGAACATGGTCGAGATCAGCAACGTGCTGTCGCAGTAGTTCGGCTGCGCAGCGCGGAGAGCGGAACCTGATCGTCTCGTCGTCGTTCAACCGCTGGGCGGCAGCCAGCGAGGACACGACATGGATTTCCGGGAAGTTGCTCGAAACTTCTATGCCACGATCGACGCGCAGGACTGG
This sequence comes from Mesorhizobium robiniae, assembly GCF_040545535.1. Taxonomy (NCBI): domain Bacteria; kingdom Pseudomonadati; phylum Pseudomonadota; class Alphaproteobacteria; order Hyphomicrobiales; family Phyllobacteriaceae; genus Mesorhizobium; species Mesorhizobium robiniae. Next base: position 222,695 of record NZ_JBEPMC010000008.1, on the reverse strand, counting down.
GATAAGCTGGCTGGGCTGGTCTCTCCAGATCTCGTCGTTCATCTCGGCAGCGCCAGCCCGATCGGCTACGACGACTGGCGAAAATCCTTGGGCGAGTTCTTTGTTGGATTCCCGGACGGGCACCACGTCATCGAAGATTATCTCAGCGATGCCGACAAGGTCACGCGCTGTCGCTTTGAGGGCACACACCGGTATCTTCCACGGCGTCGAACCGAGCGGAAACCGAGTCTCGGTTGGCGTGATCCATATCGATCGTCTTGAGAACGGCGTCGTGGTCGAACATTTCGGCCAGCTTGACGGCTTGGGGCTGATGCACCAGATCGGCGCATTCTAGCGCGGCCACTCGAAGCGCAAGCGGCGCTCGAACCCTGTCGCATTCCGTGCATTCCGCGGCTGTTTTGAGACGGCAAAACGGCGCGTGCTCTGGCTTCTATACCGCGCGACAACCGGGCACCAAGATCCGGGACAGGTCGTCCGGGAAACACAGCCGTCTTTCTCTAGAGGAAACATAGTTGCATGCAAGTTGACGCCACGGCAGCGACAGGGTTAGAACGTACCCTCGCCTGCAGTGCCGGGCTGTTTCGAACAGGCTTGCGACCACACTGATCAAACCCGTCCCCTCCACCGTCCAATCCAGAGGAAAGCCGCCATGGCCGAAGTGAAGTCCGACATCGAGATTGCGCGCGCCGCCGACAAGAAGCAGATCCAGGCGATCGGCCAGAAGATTGGCATCCCGAGCGAGCACCTTTTGCCTTACGGCCACGACAAGGCGAAGATCTCGGCCGAATTCATCAAGTCGGTGAAGGCAAACAAGGACGGCAAGCTAATCCTCGTCACCGCCATCAACCCGACGCCGGCCGGCGAAGGCAAGACGACGACGACGGTGGGCCTCGGCGACGGTCTCAACCGCATCGGCAAGAAGGCCATCGTCTGCATCCGCGAGGCCTCGCTCGGACCGAATTTCGGCGTCAAGGGCGGTGCTGCCGGCGGCGGCTATGCGCAGGTCGTGCCGATGGAGGACATGAACCTCCACTTCACCGGCGATTTCCATGCCATCACCACGGCGCACAATCTGCTTTCGGCGCTGATCGACAACCACATCTACTGGGGCAACGAGCTCGGCATCGACATCCGCCGCGTCGTCTGGCGGCGCGTCATGGACATGAACGACCGGGCACTGCGCGAGATCATCTGTTCGCTTGGCGGCGTTCCCAACGGCTTTCCGCGCGAAGCAGGCTTCGACATCACCGTCGCCTCGGAAGTCATGGCGATCCTGTGCCTCGCCACCGACCTCAAGGACCTCGAAAAGCGCCTCGGCGACATTATCGTCGCCTATCGCCGCGACAAGTCGGCCGTCTATGCCCGCGATCTCAAGGCCGACGGCGCCATGGCCGTGCTGTTGAAGGACGCCATGCAGCCCAACCTGGTGCAGACGCTGGAGAACAACCCGGCCTTCGTCCACGGCGGTCCGTTCGCCAACATCGCGCATGGCTGCAACTCGGTCGTCGCCACCACGACGGCGCTGAAGCTTGCCGACTATGTCGTCACCGAAGCCGGTTTCGGCGCCGATCTCGGCGCCGAAAAATTCTTCGACATCAAGTGCCGCAAGGCCGGCCTGAAGCCGGCGGCAGCCGTCATCGTCGCTACCGTGCGCGCCATGAAGATGAATGGCGGCGTCAAGAAGGAAGATCTCGGCAAGGAGAATGTCGAGGCGGTCAAGAAGGGCTGCGCCAATCTCGGCCGTCACGTCGAGAATATCAGGCAGTTCGGCGTGCCGGCGGTGGTCGCCATCAACCATTTCTATTCCGACACCGACGCTGAAATCCAGGCGATGAAGGACTACGTCGCCTCGATGGGCGAAGAGGCGATCCTGTGCAAGCACTGGGCCCACGGCTCGGCCGGCATCGAGGAGCTCGCCGGCAGAGTGGTGGCGCTTGCCGAATCCGGCGCGTCGCAGTTTGCGCCGCTCTATCCCGACGCCATGCCGCTGTTCGAGAAGATCAACACCATCGTCCAGCGCATCTATCGCGGCTCCGAAGCGATCGCCGACAAGTCGGTGCGCGACCAGCTCCACGCCTGGGAGCACGCCGGCTACGGCCACCTGCCGGTCTGCATGGCCAAGACCCAATACTCCTTCTCGACCGACCCGAACCTGCGCGGCGCGCCGACCGGCCACACCGTGCCGGTGCGCGAGGTCAGGCTGTCTGCCGGCGCCGGCTTCATCGTCGTCATCTGCGGCGAGGTCATGACCATGCCCGGCCTGCCCAAGGCGCCGTCCTCGGAAAAGATCTTCCTGAACGAGATGGGCCAGATCGAAGGTCTGTTCTGAGGGTTTTGAACGTCGGAGGATAAGAGGGGCGCCGCATCGCTGCGGCGCCCCCTTTTGCATCTTCGCGACAAATTTCTAAGCGGCTTCGCGTGCCAGCGCGCGCTGGTTGGAAGCGTAGATCGTGTCGCGCTCGGGCAGCGTGCCGGTCTTCAGGCAGTCGATCCATTCGGCAGTTTTGAGAACGGCGGCGAAGCGCGACTGCAGGATAACAGTCACCACCCGATGGATGTCCTCGGCCGAAGCATAACCGGCGCTGTTGGCATAGGGCACCGAGCCGGTGGCGTCGGACAGGAATTCGACGGCGAAGCCCATATGGACTGCATGGATGATGGTCGAGAGATCGCAATTATGCGTCATGTAGCCGACGACGGTGATCGTATCGATGGCGTTGGCGCGCAACCAGTCTTCGAGGTCCGTGCCGGTGAAGGCGCTCGGCAAGGTTTTTTCGACATAATGATCGCGGCTTCGCCTAGCGATCTCGGGATGCAAGTCGGCGCCATGGCTACCCTTAGCAAAGATTGGCGAGGTCTCGGGCGCCAACTGCTTGATGACAACGACCTTGACGCCCGCCTCGGCGGCCGCATCCATCGCGCGTGCTGCGTTGACGACGCTGTCGCGAAACGGCGGGTGCTGGATGGCGAGGTTGCCGCCGTCATAGTCGTTCTGGATGTCGACGACGATGAGGGCACGGCGCGGCGTTGGGGTGGCTGCTTCAGACATGGAGTTTTCCTTTCCCGTTCGGCTCTGATTGGTCGAGGATAGGCCTGCCGTCGGATTGCAAACAGTGTCCCAATTGACATTATTCGAAAGAATTGGGACAATCCGAACCTAACCCTCATTGGTGCTCATCATGGCCGATCCGATCGTTGCCGCCATCGCCTTCGATGGCATCAGTCCGTTCCACCTTTCCGTGCCGTGCCTTGTATTCGCAGAGGATCGCGCCGCGCTCGGCTTGCCGCGCTTCGACTTCCGCATCTGTGCAATCGAAAGCGGGCCTATCCACACCGAAGCAGGGTTGACCGTAACTGCGCCGCATGGGCTGGACGGCCTCGACGGCGCGGACATTGTGATCGTCCCAAGCTGGCGAGATCTCGAAGACCCGCCACCGGAGTTTCTGGTAGAGGCGCTGCGGCGAGCGCACCGGAACGGCGCATTGATTGTCGGACTGTGCCTCGGCACCTTCGCTGTTGCGGCGACCGGACTGCTTTCGGGGCGGCGTGCCGCGACGCACTGGGCCTACACCGAGCAGCTGCAGGCGCTTTATCCCGACATGATCGTCGACCCGGATGTGCTTTACATCGACAATGGTGATGTCATGACATCTGCCGGCGTCGCCGCCGGGCTTGACTGCTGTCTCCACATCGTACGGGCCCGCTATGGCGCGGAGGCAGCTCTTCGGCTTGCCCGGCAGATCGTCCTTTCTCCCCATCGGCAAGGTGGGCAAGCGCAGTTCATAGAACGTCCCATCGCCAGGACCGGCAATGCCGACCGCTTCACACAGGCCCTCGACGCGGTGCGCGAAACGCTGGGCGTGACGCACAGCCTGGACAGCGTCGCCGCCACTGCCGGTCTCACCCGCCGGACATTCACGCGCCGCTTTCAAAAATCGATCGGCACCAGCTTCGGCGACTGGCTGATCGATCAGCGCGTTGCGCTGGCGCAGCGGCTGCTGGAAGCAACGGAAAAATCGATGGACACCGTTGCCTTCGAGGCCGGTTTCGGAAGCGCCACCTCGCTGCGCCAGCATTTTGCGGTGCGGCTCAGAACCACGCCAGCGCAGTACCGGCGCGAATTCTCGAAGAACGCCGATCAGGACGCGCGCGTGGCGCACGCACCGAGGTGAGGCAATCGCTTCAGGTTTGCGCTGCCCCTTGTATCTGCATGAGATAATTTTCGTGCAGTCGAAGCGACTGAGCCTCGGGCCGGATGGCCATCTAGCCCTGAGTTGTAGGCTATCTTTCTCAGCTCTCGATCCTACCGTCCTTGAAAGGCTCTGCGTCATCTGTCATATATAAAAGCGACAAATGACGCGAAGAGGCACACCGTGGCGATTCCATTGGAAAAGACCGCTGCAGAACCAACAAACAATGAACTTCAGAGGGTGGCCAGGTTGCTCGGCGGCACCCGCATCCTATCGCGGCACCTCCGGAGCGCATTGGATGCCCATGAGCTGCTTATTCACGGCCTGCCGGGTTCGGCGCTGGACCATCTCCTTGAGCAGCTCGTCTTCATCCAGAAGACTGATTCGCTTGAGAAGGCCGTCGGTATGAGCTTGCGCACCTACCAGCGTCGGAAGGATGCCCCTTCCAAGCCTCTCAACCAGGATCAGAGCGGACGAACCTGGAAGTTCGCGGAGATCCTGTCGAAAGCGACCGACGTGTTCGGATCGCAGGCGGAAGCGGAACAATGGCTGGAGCGCCCGGCGATCGGGCTCGACCAGCGTCGTCCCATTGATCTTCTGGCAACCCCGGCGGGTGTCGAGCTTGTGGAAGACTATCTCAAGCGGCTTGAATACGGCGTTTATGCATGACGCCGCTGTCGGCCGCACTTGGCGACTCCGACCTCGTTGGCTGGCGTCTCGATCAGGCTGCGTTTGCGCCTACATGGGACAGTGGCGAGGGCGCATACAGGGTTGGCGGACGATGGAACAGCAGAGGCGTACGCGCAGTCTACTGCTCAATCGACCCTTCGACTGCGATTCTCGAAGTTGCAGTCCATAAAGGCTTCAAGGCGCTCGACACGATCGCGCATGTGATGACGGCGGCGACAATCAGCGATGTCACGGATGTGCATATCGTCTACCCTGCAGCCATTCCTAACCCTAATTGGCTGCGTCCGGGCATTCCGAGCTCTGGGCAACAGGCATTCGGCGACGATCTTCTCAAACGACATCGGTTCGTGGTGATTCCGAGCGCGGTGTCGCAAAATAGCTGGAATCTGATCTTCGACGCGAGCGTCGCGAAGGGCGCCTATGCCATGAATATCCAGGAGGCTTTTGCGCTCGATACGCGATTGCATCCACCTCCTGCTAAGTGAAGCAAGGGATGCTCAGCCGCGCCTGACCGGCCCTGCCGGGTTACCGACCACCGTCGTGTTTGCCGCCACGTCGCGCGTCACCACAGCACCCGCGCCGACAATGGCTCCCTCGCCGATGCTGACGCCGCCGAGTATGACGGCGCTGCCGCCGATCCAGGCGTCGTCGCCGATCTTGACCGGCTTGGCGATCTCCAGCCCCACCTGCCGGCCCGCCGCCTCCTGGTGGTGCTCGGCGCAATAGATCTGCACATTGGGGCCGAGCAACGTTCCCTTGCCGATGCGGACCGCTGCCGTATCGAGGATGGTGCAGCCGGCATTGAGGAAGACGCCGTCGCCGAGAAAGAGATTGAAGCCGTAGGCGCAGTGGAAGGGCGCTTCGATCCGGGCGCCCTCGCCCACCGCGCCGAACAGCGACTTCAGGGCCGGTCCGATGTCGCCGCGTTGCCGGGGCGGCAGCGAATTATGCTCGAACACCGCGTCGCGCGCCATGACCCGCAGTGCCTCCAGCTCCGGGTCGAGGCAAGTATACCACCCGCCCGCCGCCATTTTTGTGCGCTCACTTGCGGCCATGCCGATACCTCCTGTTTGAATTGCTGCCAACGCACAGAGATCAGCTGGGAAAAACCGCCAGCGTTGCGCCGCCTCTGGTCAAATGCTCGACCTATGGTAGCCTGCCTCCACAGGGCTGTCCCAGGCCCGGTGATCGAGGGGGATCAATCATGCTATTTATTCTCGCACTTCTGATTGGCGTCGTTGCCGGGCTTCGTACCATGACAGCGCCCGCCGCCGTCGCCTGGGGCGCCTGGCTCGGCTGGCTGCCGCTCGCCGGCACCTGGGCTGGTTTCATGGGTCACTGGATCGCCGTCGGCATATTCACCATCCTGGCCATCGCCGAGTTGGTCGCCGATCAGTTGCCGTCGACGCCGAGCCGCAAGGTGCCGCAGCAGTTCGGCGCGCGGATCGTCTCGGGCGCCTTCACCGGTGCGGTGATCGGCACGACCGGCGGCGCAATCATCAGCGGCCTCATCGCTGGCGCCATCGGTGCGGTGATCGGCACGCTGGGCGGCGCGGAGCTGCGCAAACGCCTGGCCATCGCTTTCGGCAAAGACCAACCTGCCGCCTTCATCGAGGACGCGGTGGCGATCGTCGGCGGCCTGCTGATTGTGGCGGCAGTGGCATGACGGCAAAGGCATTCGACGCCATCGTCATCGGCGCCGGACAGGCCGGCCCGTCGCTGGCCGGCCGGCTGACGGCAGCCGGCATGAGCGTGGCGCTGATCGAGCGAAAGCTGGTCGGTGGCACCTGCGTCAATACCGGCTGCATGCCGACCAAGGCCATGGTGGCCAGCGCCTATGCAGCACACCTTACCCGCCGAGCCGCCGACTATGGCGTCACGCTCTCCGGTCCGGTCGGCGTCGATTACAAGGCGATCAAGGCGCGCAAGGATAAGGTGTCGAACGACGCCCGCGGCAACCTCGAAAGCTGGATCGCCGGCATGGACAAATGCACGCTTTATCGCGGCCATGCGCGTTTTGAATCCGCCAACACCGTGCGCGTCGGCGACGACCTGCTGAGCGCCGAGAAGATATTCCTCAACACCGGCGGCCGCGCCTCGGTGCCCGACCTGCCCGGTGTCAACGACATTTCGTACCTGACCAACTCGTCGATGATGGATCTCGACGAGCTGCCGCGCCATCTCATCGTCGTCGGCGGCAGCTACATCTCGCTCGAGTTCGCGCAGATGTTCCGCCGTTTCGGTTCAGAGGTCACGGTGATCGAAAAGAGCCCGCGGCTGATCGGCCGCGAGGACGAGGATGTCTCGGACGCTATCCTGTCCATCCTCGAAAACGAAGACATTACGGTGCATCTCGGCGCCGACGACATCAGCTTCGCCAGGCAGGGCAACGAAATTGCCGTGACCTTTTCCGCCGGCAAGGCACCGGCGGTCGGCTCGCATGTGCTGCTGGCGGTGGGCCGGACGCCCAACACCGACGATCTCGGTCTCGACAAGGCCGGCGTCCAAGTCGACAAACGCGGCTTCGTTGTCGTCGACGACCAGTTGCGCACCAGCGTGCCCGGCATCTGGGCGATGGGCGACTGCAACGGCAAGGGCGCCTTCACCCACACCTCCTACAATGACTACGAGATCGTCGCCGCCAATCTGCTCGACAACGATCCGCGCAAGGTGAGCGACCGCATCGAGGCCTACGCGCTCTATATCGATCCGCCGCTCGGCCGCTGTGGCATGACCGAGACGGCGGTAAGGAAGTCCGGCCGGCGCGCGCTGGTCGGCCAGCGGCCGATGACCCGGGTCGGCCGCGCCATTGAGAAAGGCGAGACGCAAGGTTTCATGAAGATCCTGGTCGACGCCGACACCAAGGAAATCCTCGGCTGTTCGGTGCTCGGCCCCGGTGGCGACGAGGCGATACACTGCGTGCTCGACCTGATGTACGCCAAGGCGCCGGCCAGCACGCTCGCACGGGCAATGCACATCCATCCGAATGTCTCGGAACTTCTGCCCACCATCGCCCAGGAGTTGAAGCCGCTGGCGTAGGCTTCGGGCTCCACTCTGCATCCCCGCAGGCGCAAAGGCACACCACAGTCGCGATCTGCTCCCCGCTTTCTGCAACGCTGCAATGCAGCAATCGCGCTTGTGCAACCGCCCCATCTCCGGACAGTCTAACTTTTGAACCGATTCATTCCCGGACGCTCCATGCCCCTGCCGATCCTAGCGCTTGCCATTGCGTCCTTCTGCATCGGCACCACCGAATTCGTCATCATGGGCCTGCTGCCCGAGGTCGCCGCCGATCTCGGCGTTTCCATTCCCTCGGCTGGTCTTCTGGTCACCGGCTATGCGCTCGGCGTCGTCTTCGGCGCGCCGGTGATCGCGGTGGCCACCGCGCATCTGCCGCGCAAGCCGGTGCTGGTCGGGCTGGCAATGCTGTTCGTCGTCGGCAATCTCTTCTGCGCCATCGCGCCCAACTATTGGACGCTGATGGCCGCCCGCGTCTTCACCGCTTTCGGCCACGGCGCTTTCTTCGGCATCGGCTCGGTCGTTGCCGCCAGCCTCGTGCCGCGCAACAAGCGGGCCAGCGCCATCGCGCTGATGTTTGCCGGGCTGACGCTCTCCAACATCCTCGGCGTTCCCGGCGGCACCGCGCTGGGCGAGGCCTTCGGCTGGCGCGCCACGTTCGTGGCCGTCGTGGGTATCGGCCTCATCTCGGTCGCGGCCATCGCTTGGCTGGTGCCATCAAATGTTGCCGAATCGAGCGGCGGCGGCCTGCTCGGCGAAGTACGCGTGCTCGGCAAGCTGCAGGTGTGGCTCTCCATGCTGATCTCGGCGCTGGCTTCCGCCAGCCTGTTTGCCGTCTTCACCTACATTAAGCCCTATCTCACCGACGTATCCGGCCTGTCGACTGCGACCGTGACCTGGGTGCTGCTGCTGTTCGGCGGCGGCATGACCATCGGCAACATCATCGGCGGCAGGCTGGCCGACTGGAAGTTGATGCCGACGGTGATCGGCACGCTCTTGATGCTGGCGCTGCTGCTTGTCGGCTTTGCCGAATTCGGCGCCATCGCAGGCGTGGCGATCTTCATCGTTTTCCTGTGGGGACTGCTGGTCTTCGTCATCGTGCCGCCTTTGCAGATCCGTGTCGTCGAGGCGGCCTCCGAGGCGCCGAACCTCGCCGCCACGCTCAACCAGGGCGCGTTCAACATCGGCAATGCCGCCGGCGCCTGGGTGGGCGGCGTGGCACTTTCGCTGGGCGTGTCCTATGCCAATCTGCCGCTGGTTGGCGCAGCGCTCGCCCTGATGGCGGTCGCCGTGGCAGTGATGTCGCAGACGTTGGACCGCCAGCTGCTGGTGACGCACCCCGCGCAATAGTTGCGCCCATAGCGCAGCAGACTGGACCAATCGACAGCGTACCGGCGAAGGGGCATGTGTTCGCCCTCTTTCCTGGAGGAGTATCATGCAGAAATCGATTGAGCGCATCGCCGGCGACAGCGAGGGCGCTTTCTACGAATTCCCAGTGTTTCGCTTCGAAGGGTTCCGCCTTGAAAGCAGCGGTAAGTCGGCATCTTCAGCCTATCTGCAAGCCGCCCTTCATGCCGGCGAACTGCCGGGCGTGGTCGCCATCGATGCGCTGATGCCGCTACTTGAAAAGGCCGAAGCGGAAGGCCGCATCAAGGGCAATATCACCGTGGTGCCCCAAGCCAATCCGATCGGCCGCGCCCAATACCATTTCGGCGAGCATCAAGGCCGCTTCCATCTCGGCACCCGCACCAACTTCAACCGCGGCTTTCCGCTGCTGGCCGCGCCGGATGCGACGCTGTTGCCGGACACCACCCTCGCTACGGCCGATCAGCGGCTGAAGACGCGGCTGCTGCAGCTGTCGATCGGCCACGACATCGTTCTCGACCTGCACTGCGACGACGAGGGCCTCGCCTATCTCTACGTCCACGCCAGCCTGTGGCCTGACATGGCCGACTGTGCGGCGGCCATGGGCGTCGATGCGGTGATCCTGTGGGATGAGGACACCGACGGCACCTTCGAGGGCGCCTCGATCATGCCGTATCTGAACGTTCCCGCCGATGTGGCGCGCTTTGACCGGCGCGTCGCCACCACGGTCGAGTATCGCGGCATCCTCGATGTCGACGGCGCTCTGGCCGGCGCCGATGCCGAAGGGCTCTATCGGCTGCTGGTGGCGCGCGGCGTGATCCTGGATCAGGCCCTGCCCACTCCCGGCGGCTTCACCGGTATCGTCGCACCGCTCGAAAACATCGACATGATGCCGGCACCCCGCGCGGGCGCGGTTCTCTATGACGTGAAGCCCGGCGACCGCGTGGCGAAAGGCGCACGGCTTGCCACCATCGTCCATGCGCCGGGCGAAGCCAGCGGCCGCACCGAGGTGTTCGCGCCGCAAGCGGGCATCATCCTGACACGGCGTTCCCGGCGCATCATCCGTGCCGGCGAAGATCTGCTGAAGCTGGTCGGCGACAGGAAAAGCGCCGATGCAAGATCGGGAACGCTAGAGGATTGAGGAGGCCTGCCGGGCTAACCGGAGATAGCCTGGCGCGCCTTGGTCTCGAGCCATTCGGTCATCTGCCGGTAGGGGACGGGGCCGTGGCTGATGCGAGCAACGCCGAGCTCCGCAAGCCGCTGACGCGGCGGCACATGCGCCAGCGCGATGATGTTGACCGGCAACGCAATCGCCTTGCAGAGCGCCTCGATAAGGCCTTCATCGCCAAGACCCGGTGCAAAGAAGCCGTGCGCTCCGGCCTTTTCATAGGCATGCGCCCGCTCGATCGCCTGCTCGAGCAGCGCCTTGTCATGCGTTTCGGGCTTGGCCTTGAGGAAGATGTCGGTTCGAGCATTGAGGAATGCCGGAATGCCGGAGGCTTTCACGGCTGCGGCAGCGGCTTCGATCCTTGTCACCTGGACGGCGATGTCGTGCAGGCCGCTGCCTCCGACAATCTGATCTTCGAAATTGAAGCCGATGGCGCCGGCCTGCAAGGCAAGCGTCACCGTACGGGCGACGATTTCCGGAGCGATGCCATAGCCGCCCTCGATATCCGTGGTCACCGGCAGGTCAACGGCCGCGACGATGCGTTTGATATTTTCGAGCGCAAGATCCAGCGGTATTTTTTCGCCATCAGCGAATCCGAACGCCGCCGCGACCGGCCAGCTTCCTGTCGCAATGGCCTTGGCCCCTGCTTTTTCGATGGTCTTGGCCGAGCCAGGATCCCAGACATTGTAGAGAACGATCGGGTTTCCCTTGACGTGGAGGGAGTGGAACGCCCGCGCGCGGTTGATCTGCTCGGTCATTTTTCGCCCCTTCCTGCTGTTGGGGGGCCAAGATAGACGCGGCTGGCAGCTTTGGCGATGTGCCATGAACCGTACAAGCGGCAGCCACCGAACAGACTTTTCAAACCCTGTTGCGCATCCTGTCTTTCGCGGCTATGGATTTCGCCATGAACATGCGCTCGATCAAGACCGTTTGGTGGTGGGCTCGCTGACAGCGGCCTGTTCGAACGCGTGCGCGTGACAATAGAAGGTGGCCGCAACGGAATGTCCGGGCGGCCATTTGTTTTTTCAAGCCATATCCGGGTCCGTTGCCCCAAGACGCTCAACACCCAAGACGCTGATGGAGACGGCAATGACGACGAAAATTCTGGAGAACGGGGCGGAGCGCTTCGTCACGGCGGGTGGCGTGACAATTACCCGCGAGCGCCATGACCGGCCTTACGAAGGCGCGATCGACGCCTATATCGACGGGCTGAATGCGCGCCGCGGCGCTGTGTTTTCTTCGAATTACGAATATCCCGGCCGCTACACGCGCTGGGACACCGCCATCATCGACCCGCCGCTGGTGATCTCGGCGCGCGGTCGCGCCATGCGCATCGAGGCGCTGAACGGCCGTGGCGAGGTGCTTCTGCCGGTGATCGGCAAGGCGCTCGGCGGCCTTGACGACGTGACGATCGCCGAGACGTCGAAAAGACTGATCCGCCTCGACGTGGCCAAGCCCGGCCGAGTCTTCACCGAAGAAGAACGCAGCCGCGTTCCATCCGTCTTCACCGTACTGCGCGCCATCACCGCCTTGTTCAAGACGGAGGAAGACGCCAATCTCGGCCTCTACGGCGCCTTCGGCTACGATCTCGCCTTCCAGTTCGATCCGGTCGACTACAAGCTCGAGCGCCAGCAGAGCCAGCGCGACCTCGTGCTGTTCCTGCCCGACGAGATCCTGGTCGTCGATCACTATTTGACCAAGGCCTGGACCGACCGCTATGACTATTCGGGCGACGGGTTTTCGACAGAGGGTCTGCCCCGCGACGAAATCGTCGAGCCGTTCAAGACCGCCGACCGCATCCCGCCGCGCGGCGACCATGAGCCCGGCGAATATGCCAATCTGGTGCGCAAGGCGATGGAGAGTTTCAAGCGCGGCGACCTGTTCGAGGTGGTGCCCGGCCAGATGTTCTACGAGCGCTGTGAGACGCCGCCCTCCGACATTTCCCGCAAGCTGAAGACCATCAACCCATCGCCCTATTCCTTCTTCATCAATCTCGGCGAGGGCGAATATTTGATCGGCGCCTCGCCCGAAATGTTCGTGCGGGTCAACGGCCGCCGTGTCGAGACCTGCCCGATATCAGGCACGATCAAGCGCGGCGACGACGCCATTTCCGATAGCGAGCAGATCCTGAAACTGCTCAATTCGAAGAAGGACGAATCCGAGCTGACCATGTGCTCGGACGTCGACCGCAACGACAAGTCGAGGGTTTGCGATCCAGGCTCGGTGCGCGTCATCGGCCGTCGCCAGATCGAGATGTATTCGCGCCTGATCCACACCGTCGACCACATCGAAGGGCGGCTGCGCGAAGGCATGGACGCCTTCGACGCGTTTTTGTCGCATGCCTGGGCCGTCACAGTCACCGGCGCGCCGAAATTATGGGCTATGCGCTTCATCGAGCAGAACGAGAAGAGCCCGCGCGCCTGGTATGGCGGGGCGATCGGCATGGTCAATTTCAACGGTGACATGAACACCGGCCTGACGCTTCGCACCATCCGCATCAAGGACGGCATCGCCGAGGTGCGCGCCGGCGCCACGCTGCTCTTCGACAGCATTCCCGAGGAAGAAGAAGCCGAAACCGAACTGAAGGCATCCGCCATGATCTCAGCCATCCGCGACGCCAAGTCAGGCAATGCCGCCGACACCGAACGCGCCACTGCGCGCGTCGGCGACGGTGTTAACATCCTCCTGGTCGACCACGAGGACTCCTTCGTCCACACGCTGGCCAATTATTTCCGCCAGACCGGCGCCAATGTCTCGACCGTGCGCACGCCTGTGCCGGACGAGGTTTTCGACCGGCTGAAGCCAAACCTGGTCGTGCTGTCGCCCGGTCCCGGCACGCCGAAGGACTTCGACTGCGCCGCCACCATCAAACGGGCCCGCGCGCGCGACCTGCCGATCTTCGGCGTCTGCCTCGGCCTGCAGGCGCTGGCCGAGGCCTATGGCGGAGAATTGCGGCAGTTGCACGTGCCGATGCATGGCAAGCCGTCGCGCATTCGCGTGTCGAAGCCGGGCATCATCTTCTCCGGCCTGCCCAAGGACGTGACCGTCGGCCGCTATCATTCGATCTTCGCCGATCCGGTCCGCCTGCCCGACGGCTTCGTCGTCACGGCGGAGACCGAGGACGGCATCATCATGGCCTTCGAGCACAACAAGGAGCCGATCGCCGCGGTGCAATTCCACCCGGAATCGATCATGACGCTCGGCCACAATGCCGGCATGCGCATCATCGAGAACATCGTTGCGCATCTGCCGCGCAAGGCGAGGGAGAAGGCTGCTTAGCTCCGGCTTGCGCGGCTGGAAGCAATCAATGACCGCAATTGATCCCAAAAGCGCCGCCAAACGCAAGGTCGCCGCCCTCGCCTTCTGGTCGATCATCGTCGCGTTCGTCGTGCTCGGCCTGAAGCTGGCGGCCTGGTACGTCACCGGTTCCGTGGCTCTGTACTCGGACGCACTGGAATCGATCGTCAACGTCATTGCCTCGGCCGCCGCTTATTGGGCGATCCAGGTCAGCTTCAAGCCGGCCGACCAGGATCATCCGTTCGGCCACCACAAGGCGGAGTATTTCTCGGCTGTTCTGGAAGGCGTGCTGATCGTGCTGGCAGCCCTTCTGATCCTCAACGAAGTGTGGTGGTCCTGGCGCCATCCCGCCCCCCTCGAACAGCCCTGGACGGGCCTTGCCATCAACGGCGTCGCGACGATGATCAACGCCTTCTGGGCTTGGACGCTGATCCGTGCCGGACGTGCCGAGAAATCGCCGGCTCTGGTCGCCGACGGCAGGCACATTATGACCGACGTGGCGACCTCGGTCGGCGTGTTCATTGGCCTGGTCGGTGCCGTGCTGACCGGCTGGCAAATTCTCGACCCGGCACTTGCCGTCATCGTCGCGCTGAACATCCTGTGGCAAGGCTGGCACGTCATCGGCTCGTCGATGAACGGGCTGATGGACCGCGCCGTCGACACGCAGGAGCACATGCACATCCGCGACATTATCTCAGCCAATTGCAAGGGAGCGCTGGAGGTTCACGATCTCAAGACACGCATCGCCGGCCGCGCCACCTTCATCGAGTTCCACTTGGTCGTCGATGCCGACATGTCGGTGGGCGCCAGCCACGTCATTTGCGACCGCATCGAGGATGCGCTGAAAGCAGAAATCCCGTCGGTGCGCGTCACCATCCATGTCGAGCCCGACGACGAGGCAAAATTGCCCAAGGGCACGACGGCCGTGCCGTTCGCGTGAGGCTGTTCACCAAATCTCGATTGTGATCCGCTCGAATTCCCGTACATTGCGGGTTATCAGTGTGAGGTTCCGGGCACGCGCCTGCCCGCCAATCAGCGCATCATAGGGACCAATCGGGCCCCCGACGCCGCAAGCGTGGCCCGAATCTCGCCGGCATGCCTTGCGTCTTCCCGATCGAATTCGCCAGGGCTAAGCCTATTTGCGGCCCCTGAGCCCTTGCGGACTTGAACGAGGGCTGCGAGGCCTACGAAGAAGCAGTCGGAGTCCCGGAGGATAAACGTGCCAGCCACCACAACCAGCCTTGTCACCCCCACCCTGGTCATTCCCGACCTTGCCGGCAAGGCGGTGCTGATCACCGGCGCTTCGACCGGCATCGGGGCCGCACTTGCACTGGCCTACGCCGCGCAGAAATGCCGCGTCGCGCTGCATTACAATTCAAGTCGGACGGCTGCCGAAAACCTGGCCGGAACCATCCGCAACGGCGGCGGCGAGGTTTTCCCGATCCAGGGCGATTTCTCGATCCCCGCCGATGTCGAGCGCGTCGTCGAGGACAGTGCGCAACACTTCGGCTGGCTTGACGGCCTCGTCAACAATGCCGGCGGTATGCTTGGGCGCGTGCCTTATGCCGAGCAGACCGAGGCGCATTACGACGCGGTGATGGACCTGAACGCCCGCTCCGTGCTGACCGCATCGCGCAAGGCGATGCCATGGCTGAAGCGTCAGGGCGGCTTCATCGTCAACACCTCGTCGATCGCCGCGCGCAATGGCGCCGGCGGCGGCGCCGGCCTTTATGGCTCGGCCAAGGCCTTCGTCTCCAATGTGACCCGCGGCATGGCCAAGGAACTGATCGGCTTCAACATCCGCGTCAACGCGGTGGCGCCGGGCACCATCGCGACACCTTTCCATGAGCGCTATTCCACCGACGAGCAGATGAAGGGCATGGTGGCCACCATTCCGCAGGGCCGCGCCGGCACGCCCGAGGACTGCGTCGGCGCCTACCTGTTCCTGTCGTCCGCTCTGTTGAGCGGATACATCACCGGCCAGGTGATCGAGGTGAATGGTGGCCAGTTGATGCCGTGAGCGGCGACCTGCATACTTGTCACGCGAGCCAACGGAGAAAACGGCAATGTACGGTCTGATCGGCAAGATGCGGGCGACGCGCGGCCAGCGCGACGCAATGATGGACCTCCTGCTTGCCAGTACCGGCGCAATGCCGGGCTGCCTGAGCTACATTATCGCTACCGATCCGGCCGACGCCGACGCGATCTGGGTGACCGAAGTGTGGACCGACCAGGCAAGTCACAAGGCGTCGCTGCAGCTGCCGGAAGTCCAGGCGGCGATCGCCAAGGCGCGGCCGATCATCGCCGGCTTCGAATTTCAAGTCGAGACGCGGCCCGTAGGCGGCTTCGGCCTGCCCGCCGTCAAAACCGGCTGACACCTGGGATCGTACAAGAATTCAGCATTTTTGCGAGAAGTGCCTCACCTGCCGGCAGCCGAGTTGGAGTGTCGGCGCGGCTCTAAAGCCGATCACGGAAGAATTCTGATATTTTCACCTTGATGTCGGCCTGAACAGCGCCACGATCGACACCTTGCGCGTCCTCGCAAACCTCCGGTGCTTGCTGCTTCAAGGCTGTTGGGCAGATGTCCGTGAGCACGAAATGTCCGCCGGACACGTATTGAACCTGCGGAGGCTGGGGAAGTCCTGCCGCCAGAACCCGCGTGTTTTCCTCGCCCATTCTACTGTGTTTCGGACGAAACAGCAGGACCGGCATCTGTACCGCCACCAGACCATCCTCGTCGAATAACACGCCAAATGGATCGAGCAAGGCAAGCGCCTTCAAGGGAAGGCGAGGAGGTGGGAGGTCGGCCAACCGGACGCGTTTCGGCGGTGCCGCATTCCTGTCGCCGCCGGGGCCTGCATTGCATGATTGGACGTCCTCCGGATGCGTTGCGCAATAGGCAGCGAGATGCCTGAAGTCGGGCACTCCGCCCGCAAGTTCCAATGCGACCGCCCCACCGAGTGAAAAGCCGAGCATACCCAGCCTGTCTGGGTTGGCGTGGGTCTTGAAACGAGGATCGGCCATCATCGCTTCAAGCGCTGCCTTAATCTCGAGAGGCCTGCCGGGAAGGCGGGGCTTTCCGTGTGTCGGCGAGACCACGATAAATCCCTGCTGGGCGAGATAAGCGGCGAGACCTCGCAGGACGAGGGGACTACCACCGGTCCGGCCGCCACCATGTGAGAGCAAAACGACCGGAAACTCGCCGTCCGCAATCGCCGCATTGCGGCTGGCGAAAACGGCGAAAGGGCCGGCCTGCCACTGCACCTCTTCCGCGCGCGTCGGATACCAGACGAAGGTATCGAACGGCTCCTTGGCTGGAACAGAAATACGTGTAATCCCGGCGTGGAACGGGACCGGCTGCGCCCACGCCGTCGAGACAGAAAAGGCTATCAGGAAACAAAGCATGCGCATGGCCGTCTCCGAAGACAGGTCGGCAGAATGGATATCCCCAGGATGCGACGGATGCAGGCGATCAACGCTACGGCACTTGCACTATGCTGCCGCTGCCTCTTACCTGCGAACGCCGCATGGTTGGGTGCCCGTACAGTTCGACATCACCGCTGCCGTAAATCGAGACGTCCGCATCCGCCTGCGCGGTAATTTGTGCATCGCCGCTGCCGCGAATCTCGATCCGTGCGGATTGGGCAATCAGGCCCGTGAGCCTCCCGCTGCCCGAACCGAAGATATCCAGGCCGACAGTTTGTGCGGCCCCCGTGGCGGCGACACTGCCGCTTCCCCGGATGGTCAGCCGCAGCTCAGGCTGATTGATCTGCGACAAGGTGAGGTCGCCGCTGCCGAGCACTTTCCAGTCGGCTATTGCCGGTCCGGACAGGCTGATGTCGAGCCGGGACCCAAACCAACCCGGCTCACAATCCAGGCTGAGCCTGCCGCCTTCAAACCGCACATGGTCGAGCAGAGCGCCGCTCACAACCGCCTCCGCCTTATCCCCCGGCTGGTAGTGGACCGAGGCCGGCAGATCGATGGTCAAACTATCGCCGGTGGTGAAAGGCAAAATAGCCTCTTGTCTGGTGGACGTGGCCGGCCCGCAGGTGGACTGCCCCGAAATCCACCAACCTCCGGCATTGGCCCAATCTGGCCCGGAAAGCCCGATACCCAACACCAGAAAGACGACTGCGCCGATCAGCCCTGCCGTCGCAACGAATGCCAATTTTCCGGTCATTGTCTGGTTCCTTCAAAATGGTGACAAACAACGCTCAAACGCGGTCATCGCCCGGTTGAGCCAGGCGGGAATGCAGCCGCGCGTAATGCCCGAGTATGCGTATGCCCGCGCCCAGCCCCAGCAGCAGCAAAGCGGCGCCGCCCACAAGACAGCTAACCAGCCCGGCACCGATGAAGAGGCGTCCCAAGGTCGCCGTGAACATGCCGCCACCGTCGAATAGCAGCGTTGTGAGGATGATCTTGAGGCCGAGCGCACCGACGGCGACAAGCGCAATGGCAAGTCCCAGCGCAATGACGATCGTGGCGATAAGCAGCGGCAGCAGGAAAAGGATGTCGACGATGACAAGCCCAGCCAAAGCCACCGTGGCCGCCAACAGGTTAGACACGCTCCAGTGGGCCTCGAAGCGGCGCAGCCCAGCCTCGGCCCGCAACTCGCGGGCGAGCCTGGCCGGGTCGCCCAATGCAGAGGCGACCTCCGCTTCGTTTCGGCCCGACACGTCGGATTCGGCGAAATGGGCGGCGTAGTCGCCAACAATGTCCTCGATCTCTTGAGGCGGCAGACCGGCGAGTCCCAATCTTAGCGTGCGCAGGAAGGCATCCCTAGTCATGGCAAATCCTCGAGAAGTTTGTCGACTGCGCCCGCGAAAGCGCGCCAGTCGCGGCGATGAGCTTCGAAAGCCGTCCGGCCCAGAGGCGTGAGCCGGTAATATTTGCGCGGCGGCCCGCTGCTCGACTCGACGATGCGGGTGGCGACCAGGCCGTCGTTCTGCATCCGACGCATCAAAGGATAGATCGTGCCTTCGCCCATACTCACCGCAGCGACCAACGTGCTGGCAATTTCATAACCGTAGCTTTCGCCCCGCGACAGCACGGCCAGGACGCACAGATCAAGGGCGCCTTTTCGCAACTGCACTTGGATCGAGTCGGTCATGTCAGGTCTCGGTTTCGAAGTGTGTATATAGCATGCTACCTGTTTATGCAAGGTAGTCGATCACGCTGAGACCCTCACGTAATCCTGATGCGATAGATACTTGTCGCAAACTCCAAACCGCGACGAACGAGCCGTAGGATTTCTCCGGCAGCAGGCTTCGCATTCTTCCTGCATGAGTCTAAGACGCGAATATGGACACCTTGCCAGACCAGCCGACCGTCGAACGCATGGCGCGGATGCCCAAAGTCTGGCAGTGGCTGGCCCTGCTGATCTTCTCGATCCTTTTCGCCGGCGCACTGGAATTCGCCGCCTTGCCCGCAGCGCTGCTGATCGGACCGATGCTGGCGGCAATCCTGGCCGGCACCAACGGCGCCACGGTGCGCGTGCCGGGCCTTTTGTTCGGCGCCGCCCAGGCGATCATCGGCTGCCTTGTAGCCGCTTCGATCTCCGCTGACATCTTTCCGATCTTCTATAAGGAATGGCCGCTGTTCCTCGGCGCCGTGGTGGCGACCGTCGCGGCATCCAGCCTGCTCGGCTGGCTGATCAGCCGCTGGCGTATCCTGCCCGGCACCACCGCGGTCTGGGGCTCATCGCCGGGCGCGGCCACCGCCATGGTGCTGATGGCCGGCGCCTTCGGAGCCGACCAGCGCCTCGTCGCCTTCATGCAATATCTGCGCGTCATCTTCGTCTCGATGACTGCGGCGCTTGTCGCAAAGATGTGGGTCGACACATCAGGTATCGAGATTCCCGCCATCGTCTGGTTCCCGCCGATCGATCCAACAGCCTTTACCGCAACACTGGGCGTGGCCCTCGTCGGCAGCCTCATTGGAAAGCTGTTCAGGTTGCCGTCGCCCTTCTTCCTCGGCACCTTCATTTTCGGCACTGCGGTGCATCTCGGACTAGGCGTGACGATGCAGTTGCCGCCCTGGCTGCTCGCCCTCGGCTATACGATGATCGGTTGGACCATCGGCCTGAATTTCACCAGGGCAATTCTACGGCACGCGACCCGGGCGCTGCCGCAGATCGTCGGCTCGATCATCATCCTCATCGCTTTCTGCGGCGGCCTCGGTTTCATGATCAGCCATGTGCTCGGCATCGATCCGCTTACCGCCTATCTGGCGACCAGCCCCGGCGGCATGGACAGCGTCGCCATCATCGCCGCCGCCGCACAGCACGTCGACATTTCCTTCGTCATGGCGCTGCAATCGGCCCGGTTCCTCGTCGTGCTGCTGATCGGGCCGAGCGTTGCGCGGCTGGTGGCGCGAAGTCTGAGGGAATAAAGGGTAGTCAAGGCCTGCTGACACGCCGGCGGCGTCCAGTGCTCAAGAAGGCGTCGGCTAAAGGAACGCCAGTCGTCCGGCCCACTGTCGTTCGGCCCACTGTCGTTCGGCCCACTTGCCTCTCCTTGGCCGCTCCTGTATGAAAACCGCCATGACCAACCGCGCCATATCAGTCGCTTCCCGTCAGACCGGCTTTGCCGGTGAGACCGTGCGCGCGCTTGCTTCCACCCTGCTGCTTCTCGGCCTTATCGGCGATCGCCGGGTTCGCTAAAGGAGCGCCCGGCGGTCGAACCGCCGCTCACGCGCATGCTCCTTGGCAAGTCAATTAAGCGAATGAACATCTGGTAAAGGCGCCGCTCGGCACCAAATCCGCCTGAAGGCGGATGCTGCGAGCCGCCGGGAGAGACAACAATGAACGCACGAGAAGAAATCCGCGCAGGCAGCGGGGAGATGGGCAGGGCCGCAAAGGTCATGCCGGAGGCAACTCGGGGCATGCCAGAGGCAGCCCGGGGCATGTCAGAGGCAGCCCGGAAATACCAACCTTACCCGACCGTTGGTCTCACCGATCGCGTTTGGCCGTCGAAGGTCATCGACAAGGCACCGATCTGGTGCTCGGTCGACCTGCGCGACGGCAACCAGGCGCTGATCGACCCGATGGGCCATGAGCGCAAGGCGCGCATGTTCGCCCTGCTGCTCGACATGGGCTTCAAGGAAATCGAGATCGGCTTCCCGTCGGCCTCGCAGACCGATTTCGACTTCGCCCGCTGGTGCATCGAAGAAGGCAATGTGCCGGCCGATGTCTCGTTGCAGGTGCTGGTGCAGTGCCGGCCGGAACTGATCACCCGCACCTTCGAGGCGCTGCAGGGTGCCACCAACCCGATTGTGCATTTCTACAATTCGACCAGCGAATTGCAGCGCCGCGTCGTCTTCGAGAAGGACGTCGCCGGCATCAGGCGGATCGCCACCGATGCGGCCAAGATGATCACCGACATGGCGGCGAAGGCCGGCGGCGGCTACCGCTTCGAATATTCGCCGGAAAGCTTTACCGGCACCGAGCTCGAAGTGGCGCTGGAGATCTGCAATGCCGTCACCGAGATCGTGAAGCCGACGGCGGAAAACAAGCTGATCATCAACCTGCCGTCCACGGTCGAAATGTCGACACCCAACATCTATGCCGACCGCATCGAATGGATGTGCCGCAATCTCGACAACCGCGAAAACCTGCTCATTTCGCTGCATCCGCACAACGACCGCGGCACCGGCATCGCCACCACCGAACTCGGCCTGATGGCTGGCGCGGATCGCGTCGAAGGCACATTGTTCGGCAATGGCGAGCGCACCGGCAATGTCGACATCGTCACGCTGGCGCTCAACATGTACACGCAAGGCGTCGATCCAGAGCTCGATTGCTCCGACATCAACCGGATGAAAGACGTCTACGAATATTCGAACCAGCTGAAGATCCCCGAGCGCCATCCCTATGTCGGCGAACTCGTCTACACGGCCTTTTCCGGCTCGCACCAGGACGCCATCAACAAGGGCATGAAGGCGTTGCGCAAGGCCAACACGCCGCATTGGGAAGTCCCCTATCTGCCGATCGACCCGGCCGATGTCGGGCGCAACTACGAGGCGATCATTCGCATCAACTCGCAATCCGGCAAGGGCGGCATTGCCTATGTGCTGCAGGCGGACTACGGCCTCAACCTGCCGCGCAACCTGCAGATCGAATTCAGCCAGGCTATCCAGGCGATCACCGATGCCGAAGGCAAGGAAGTGCCGGTCAAGCGCATCTACGAGCGCTTTCTCGACACCTATGTCGACCAGCCGGGCGCGCGGCTGAAGTTCCTCGACCACCACACCTATCCCGACACCGAGGTCAAGGGGCGGCGCGTGGTGGAAGCGGTCATCCTCGACAGCGGCAAGGAGGTGACGATTTCAGGTTCCGGAACCGGTCCGATCGACGGCTTCGTCGACGCGCTGTCGCGCCATGTCGGCGTGCCGATGTCGGTGCTCGACTATTCTGAGCACTCCATGCAGCGCGGCTCGAATGCCTCGGCCATCTCCTATGTCGAGATGGAGCATCCCGGCGGCAAGCTGTTCGGCGCCGGCATCAACACCAACATCGTGGCCGCTTCGCTGGAGGCCGTGGTTTCCGCCGCGAATCGTATCATCGGCCGAAAGGTCGACTAGACAGGCTGTCGAAAGCTAACAGCTGGAGCAAGATGAACCCAGATGGTATCATCTTGCTCCGGTCTTTCGCACCATTAACCACCGGAGAATTATCCAGTGGGGTACGCGATCGCATAATGGATGCACGCTTGTATGGCAGTGCAGGCCTTATATGATTGCGCCTTAATTAACCTGTGCCGACTTCGAAAGGATCGACACTTGCAGCATGCCACGCCTGCCGCCCCCGCAGTGCGCGAGACGTTGGAGCGATTGCTAGCCAGCGAGACGTTCGGACGATCCGAGCGAGCGCGTAAACTGCTTCGCTATCTAGTCGAGCGCGAGCAGGCAGGCGAAGCCGACAAGCTCAAGGGCTTTTCCATCGCGATGGATGTTTTCGGCAAGGACGGTGACTTCGATCCGTCGACCGATGCCGTCGTGCGGGTGCAGGCGGGCAGGCTGCGTGAGCTTCTGCAGCATTACTTCGCCAATGAGGGTGTTGCCGAGCCGATCCGCATCGCCATTCCGCGTGGCGGCTATGTTCCATCCTATGAGCTCAACGCTATTCGCTTGCCGGCCGAGTCGGTGCCGGAGGAACACATCGAAGCGGCGGCTACCTTGTCCGCATCGCTCGAAGAGCCGGGCCTGGCCGTACGTGCCGCATCGTTGATGTCGCCTGTCGCTCGCGAGCCGGCACCTTCGCTGATGCGCCATCTCCAGTTTTTCTGGTTGGCGATCGCGCTGGTCATCGCCATGCTGAGCGTACTGATCCTTCGTCAGGGAGGCGGCGCCTTGCTGGCCGGAAGCGATACCGCGTCGACGATCGAGAACGCAGTGGCCACCGGCAGCATAGCGCCATGGGCTCCGATCGAAACTCTTCCGCTCGTCTACATTGGGGTGAAAGCCAACAGCGCGGAGGCTGCCCGCGTCGCGGCATCGCTGCGCGCCGGCCTCAGCGGCTTCGATACGGTCAACTTCATCGGCAGGGACGCCGAAGGGCCGCCCGATCCGGTCACCGATGCAATCAGCTTCGTATTCGATGTCTTGCCGGGACCAATGGCAGGCGACGTCACCCTCGAGCTTCAAAGCGTGGCGACCGGACGGGTCCTGCTGTCACGCAATTTGACTGCCGCCGACAGCACGCCCTCCACCGTCGAGGACAATGTCGCCAGCATTTTGAGTTCAGCCGTTCCCGCCTCGGGCGCGATCTACAACTATATCGAACAGAGCGGCCTTCAGACCGGCCTGACGGAGTGCCTGCTGCTCAACGACAAGTACTATCTCGACCAAGGCGCCAAAACCCATGGGGCTGCCTATCGCTGTCTCGAAAACCTGGTCGATCGGGATGCGAAATCGTCGCTCGTCTATTCGGAACTCGCGACCCTGCACCTCGAGGCGGCCACCGATCACTACGCCTATCCAGCCGGCGCAACGATCGAGCAGGCGCTGTCGCTTGCCCGTCGCGCCGTGCAGATGGGGCCGACCAGCCCCTATGCGCATCGTGCCTATGGCTATCTCAACTCCCGCCTCGGCAATTCGGAAGAATCGATTCGCTGGATGCACAAGGCCTACGAACTCAACCCTTACGACCTCAGCATGGCGGCAGCTTACGCCTATGGGTTGATTTTCGCCGGCAGGTACAGGGAAGGAACACCGATCCTCGCCCACGCCGCCGAAACGTCCAGCGCCCATCCGACCTGGTGGGACTACGGGCTTTTCGTCGGCCAGTTCATGGCCGGTGATATGAACAAGGCCGCGCTTGCCAGCGATGCGTTGCAAGCGACGCCGACGAAATCGCACTATCTGGCTGCACGGCTGATCAGCGCGAAGGCAGGCGGCCGCGATCAACTGGCGCACCAACTCGTGGACGAGATGACTGCCAGATTCCCGAAATTCGCTGCCGATCCGCGCGCGACCTTTGTCGAGAGGAGATATCCCACCGATCTGACCGACCGGCTGGTCGAGGCCTTGCGCGCTGCCGGGCTCGGCAATGCCAGCTAAGCCCCTTTTGAGCTAACACGCGATCGCGAAAATTTTACTGGCCATCGGCTCGGACAAGGCGCAATCCAGCCACATTCTGGAATTCGCGCCCTGTTAATCCTGCAATAAAATCATAAACCCCATGTTTTCATCCCTTTACGCTGCCGAACGGGGCGCCGGCTCGAAGACGGTTGTCTTCCTGCATGGCTTCGGCGGTTGCCACGACGGCTGGCACGAGGTGATTTCGACACTGGCGCCTGGTTCACGGACACTGGCCTATGATCTTCCCGGCCATGGGCTATCCCTCGATTTCTCTGGTGGCGGCCCAGCCAAGACGGCCGCTCGGGCTGTTCTTGCGGATCTCGCTGCACGCAGGATTAGGAAGGTGCATGTCGTCGGCCATTCGATGGGCGGCGCAGCGGCAGTGCTGATGGCATTGGCCGAACCCGAAAGGATAGCGTCGCTGACGCTTCTGGCGCCGGGCGGTTTTGGGACTGAGATCAATGGACCGCTGTTGCGCCGTTATGCCGCCGCTGCCGACGAGGGTGAAATCCGCGCTTGCCTCGAAGCCATGTCCGGACCGCAAAGCCTGCCCCCGGAGCGCATCACGGATGTCCTTGGCGAAATGCGTGCGCGTCCCGGCCAGTTGCAGAAACTTGTCGAGATCGCGGCTGCAATGACCAAAGGCGATCGGCAGGGCGTCATCCCGCGCGAGCGGCTCGAGACGCTTGATATGCCGGTCATGGTGGTCTGGGGGACGGATGACGCGGTGCTGCCTTTCACCCAGGCCGATGATCTGCCGGCGCATTTCCACCTGCACCATGTATTGCAGGCCGGCCATATGCTGGTCGAGGAAGCGCCCGGCCTGATCGCCGAGATCGTCCGCCGCAATATGAAACGACGCAGCAGGTCGTTTCGTCCGAACTCCGCCGCTGCGGCGAACTGATTGCCCCTGCCAAAGCGCGTCTTCGAGCCGGGTTTGTCCGGTAAGCCGCTTATAGGCCTATCGATCTCGCAAGTGCATTTTGCCGGCGGCTGTGTTAACTCGGTGTTAACCAAACCCACGGGGAAACGCCGATGAAGGATGCAGGCGAGAACATCACCCAGATCGATCGGCCGCGAAAACTGTCCGATGCCATTCGCGACGTGAAGAATGCATTCGCCGACCGCGACGACGTCGTGGTCGACATGCGCGAGGCGCATCGTATGCGGCTCGATTTGCTTGCTGCCGAACTCGCGCCAATCTTTGCCGACGTGCCCGCCGATATGGATAATTTCGACTTCGCCGTCTCGTCCGGGCTGCAGCCGCGGCTATGGATCGACGCTGTCAGCCATGTTGCCATGGGACGCGACCGCCGCACCTATCGTTTCCTCAGGGATACGCGCATCGGTCGCATCGTTCTCGCCGAATCGACCGAGATGAAACCGGTGGCGGACCAGGTGACGCGCTACGTCGCGGAGCGCGTCGTCGAACGCCAGAGAATGATGGAAGGCGGGGTCGAGCAGGCTGTCGCCGGACTGAAACGTGCGTTGGTCCCGGAAGCCGAGCCGCCACTACGATCTGTCTCACGCAGCAAGGGTTGGTCGGCCTTCCTCTCCGCTATCGGCCTGATCGCCGCCGGCGCCCTGGTCGGGCTGGCTGTATCGATCGTGTTGTTCTGGGACCGCCTCGTTGCGATGGGACTGAGCTTTGGACCATGATCCTGAACTGAAGGTTCCGCGCAGCGAAAAGTCGAATGCGGTTTTCGGAAAAGATCCTGGTCAAACACTGAGACAGAGCCCATCCCGATTCCATTGGGATGGAACGAGCTCTAGGCCATAGCGTCCGCGCCAAGTTCCAGAACCTGCAGATCGGAAGGCGGGATGGCCGCCCCGGTCAGGCCACGGCGCGTCAGCCTGATCCGCCAGTTGTCCTTTTCGCCATCGATCTCCAACAGATTATATTGCGCCGCTGGGTGCCTGCCGCCAGGCGCCTGCCCTGCGGCGGCGACGCCGACCACTGGAATTTTGGCGCCGCGACCGCCGATGAAGAACAGCGTCGGCTCGTGCGAATGGCCGTGCAGCACAAGCTCGGCTCCGTGTCGCTGAACGATCTTGTGAAAGCGGGCAATGCCAAACAGCCGCTTGGGCTGCGAAACGGCGCCGCGCACGGGCGGATGGTGGATCATGATCACCCGGAACAGCCCGCGCTTGGCAGTGGCATCGAGCACTTCGCGCAGCCTTTCCGCCTGGTCTTCCAGAAAGAAGCCGTTGGCCATGAACGGAGCCGTGGCCCGTGCCGTCGTGACACCGATCAGAGCGACGTTGCCGCGCACGCGCAGATAAGGGAAGGCGTCTCGGTCGACCGGCGTATTGACGCCGTCGCCGGTCATCCACGCCGCCCACGACCGGCAGGCCTTGTCGAAGGCGCCCGGCACATAGGCGTCGTGGTTTCCCGGAACCACCGACACATCATCGGGAGAACCCAGTGTTTCCAGCCAGTGCTTACCCATCTCGATCTCGCCGTCGAGCGCCAGATTGACCAGATCGCCGGTGACAGCCAGGTGATCTGGTGCGCTCGCCTTCATATCGGCGACGATCGTGTCGATGACGGCGTCGCGCATGTGGCGGCGGCGGTTGCGTTGCCAGTTGACGTAACCGACCACCCGCTTGGAGGCGAGATCGCGATAGGTTACACCGGGAAGCGGTCCCAGATGGATATCAGAAATATGCGCGAGCCTGAACATCCTCTCTTCATAAGCGACGCGCGCGCTGCTTTCCACCCACGGTTTCGTGGGTGATGACATCTCCGGATCCGGAAGAAGGTTTACGCCAGACCGGCTGGCCGGGTCTCAGGGCAAGGCTGTTTCATCTGTATTTCGTGCTGCGCAGGCCGATGACGCTCGGAGTGCGCGGCTTGATCCATGACCGCACGTCCAATTCCGTCTTCCTCATTCGCCACACCTATGTACCAGGCTGGCAGCTTCCAGGCGGTGGCGTCGAGCTGGGCGAGACGATGATCGAGGCGCTGGCGCGCGAGCTCTCCGAGGAGGGCAACATTGCATTGACCGCGCCGCCGGTGCTGAAATCGATGCATTTCAACCGGCGGGCCAGCCGCCGCGATCACGTCGGCCTCTATTTGGTCGAGCAGTTCGATCAGACGGCGCCGAAGCTGCCCGACCGCGAGATCGCCGCAGCCGGTTTCTTTCCGCTCGACCGCCTGCCGGAAGGAACGACGCCGGCCACGTTGCGGCGGCTTGCCGAGATTTTTGACGGCGAACCGCCCTCATTCTACTGGTGATTACGCCGCCTTCTTGAACCGATTGCGATCATGCGGCGCCGCGTAGTCCAGATCTGGTCCGACCGGCACGATGCGTGTCGGGTTGATCGTCTCGTGGCTGCCGTAATAATGCGATTTGATGTGATGCAGGTTCACCGTGCCTGAAACGCCTGGAACCTGATAGAGGTCGCGCAGATAGTTCGACAGGTTCGGATAGTCGGCGATGCGGCGCAGGTTGCACTTGAAATGGCCGACATAGACCGGATCGAAGCGGACCAGCGTCGTGAACAGCCGCCAATCGGCCTCGGTGATGCGGTCACCGACGAGATAGCGTTGGCGAGACAGGCGGTCCTCGAGTTGGTCGAGCGCCGAAAACAGTTCGCCGAACGCTTCATCGTAGGCCGTTTGCGTGGTGGCAAAGCCGGCGCGGTAGACGCCGTTGTTGATCGAGGGATAGACCAGCGCATTAACCGCTTCGATCTCGCCGCGCAGCGCTGGCGGATAGAAATCGAGATTGGCATCGCCCCATTCGTCGAAGGCTGAATTGAGCATCCGTATGATCTCGGAGGACTCGTTGGAGACGATCGTTTGTTCTCGCCTGTCCCACAGAACCGGCACCGTCACGCGGCCGGAATAGGCGGGATCGGCCTTGGTGTAGATTTGATGCAGGAAATTGAGGCCGTAGAGCGTATCGCCGGTAGCGCCGTCCGCGGTCAGGAATGTCCAGCCATTGGCGCCCATGAAATGATGGAGGACCGAGACCGAAATCACATCCTCGAGCTTCTTTAACGCTCGAAAGATCAGCGTCCGGTGTGCCCAGGGGCAGGCAAGCGAGACGTAGAGATGGTAGCGGCCGGGCTCTGCCTTGAAGCCGCGCTTGCGACCTTCGCCCGGCACCCCGTCGACCGTGACCCAGTCGCGCCATTGCGACTGCGCCCGCACGAACCTGCCGCCGCTGTCCTTTGTGTCGTGCCGGCGGTCCTGCCATTTACCGTCGACCAGCAGTCCCATACTAAATCTCCCTGCATCCTCTTCACCATTTAGGCGCAAGGCGGCGCCGCCGAAGTCGCCATGTGCTGAACAGACCGTCACTTGGGCGAAACGGCACCCGAAAACGGCCGATTGCAGTGGCTGAGGATTGATGCTAGCGGACAATCCGCATGTTCGACTTTGCTTTGATCCGGTTCGACCGACGACGAAAGGGCGCCCGCGCTTAATGAAGCGCTGACTGGCGAACGCTGCCGTTTGCAGCAAACCTTCCCCGTATACCGGAACGCAAAGACCATGAGCCTTGCCGACGTGAAATACCTGCCGGAAACTCCGGCGCACGACCCCGAAATCGAAGCCATCAACGACGAAGCCTTTGGGCCGGGCCGTTTCGTGCTGGGCGCCTACAAGATCCGTGAGGGCGGCCCGCATGAACGCTCCCTGTCCTTCGTGGCCGTCGATGGCGACATCGTTGTCGCCTCGGTGCGCATGACGCGTATCGCGGCCGGCGCCGGCCGCGCACTGATGCTTGGACCGCTTGCCGTGCGGCCGGCGTTCAAGAATCTCGGCATCGGCCGCCGGCTGGTCGCGATCGCGCTGGAAGCCGCCGCCAAGGCCGGCGTGCCGGCCGTGATGCTTGTCGGCGACGAGCCCTATTACGGCCCGCTCGGCTTCAAGAGAATCCCGCGTGGGCAAATCTCGATGCCGCGCCCGGTCGATCTCGACCGGCTTTTGTCGCATGAGATCGTGCCGGGTGCGGTGGCAAGGCTGGTGGGGGAGGTTTGCCACGCCGATCAGGCAAGAGTTGCCGCGCATGTCGCCGCTATGGCGTGACCATCCGGATGCTGTTGCGCCGTCCTGTCGGGCTTCGTAGCATGTGGGCGGCAGGATGGAGGACGCTGGCATGAATCCGAACGGCCAGATTGCGATCGTCACCGGCGGTGGCTCCGGCCTTGGCGAGGCGACGGCGCGTGCGCTGGCCGCGAAGGGCGCCGGCGTTGCCATCCTCGACCTCGGCATCGACCGTGCGGCGAAGGTTGCGGCCGATATCGGCGGCATCGCCATCCAATGCGACGTGAGCAGCGCCGACGGCGGTGCCGCTTGCGTGGCGGAAGTGGCAAAGAGGCTCGGCGAACCCCGTATCCTGGTCAATTGCGCCGGCATCGCCATCGGCATGAAGACGATCGGCAAGGACGGTCCGCACCCGCTTGACCAATACCGCAAGGTGATCGAGGTCAACCTGATCGGCACCTTCAACATGATCCGCCTCGTCGCCGACCGGACCGCCAAGCTTCAGCCGCTGGAGGGCGGCGAGCGCGGCGTCATCGTCAACACCGCATCGGTCGCTGCCTATGACGGTCAGATCGGCCAGGCGGCCTATTCAGCCTCCAAGGGTGGCGTCGTCGGCATGACGCTGCCGGTGGCGCGCGACCTTGCCCGGTCGGGTATTCGCGTCTGCACCATCGCGCCCGGCATTTTCAAGACCCCCATGGTGGCCGGCATGCCGCAAGAGGTGCAGGATTCGCTAGGCGCCGCGGTACCCTTCCCGTCCCGTCTCGGCGAGCCTTCCGAATATGCAGCCCTTGCGCTGCACATCGTCGAAAACCAGATGCTCAACGGCGAGACCATCCGCCTCGACGGCGCCATCCGCATGGCGCCGAAGTAGCCGACCATGAGTGCCCGACCATGAGTGCCGAAGTCATCCCGCAGGCGAAGACCGGCCCGCTCGCCGGTCTGACAGTGATCGAAATGGCAGGGATTGGACCGGTGCCGCTGGCCGGCCTGATGCTGTCGGAGATGGGAGCCGAGGTGCTGCGCATCGAGCGGACCGGTTCGACCGAGCCGTTTCTGTCGCTACCCGATGAATACGACATCGATCATCACGGCCGCACCATCCTGCGGATCGACCTGAAGCGCCACGAAGGCGCCGAACTGGTGCTGCGCCTTGCCGAAAAGGCCGACATGCTCGTCGAAGGGTTTCGTCCAGGCGTCATGGAGCGGCTTGGTCTTGGGCCGGATGCTGTACTGGCGCGAAACCCGGCACTGATCTACGGCCGCATCACCGGGTTCGGCCAGGACGGACCGCTATCGGGTCGTGCCGGCCACGACATCACCTATCTCGCCTATTCGGGTGTGCTGCACGCCATCGGCCAGGAAGGAAGCCGGCCAGTCCCGCCGCTCAACCTGGTCGCCGACTATGGCGGCGGCGCCATGATGCTGATTACCGGCGCGCTGGCCGCCCTGTTTGAGCGTTCGCGCACCGGCAAGGGACAGGTGATCGACGCGGCAATGACCGAAGGTGCTTCGATGTTGACGACACCTATTCACGCCTTGATGGCGGCCGGCCTGTGGAGTGATACGCGCGGCGCGAACCTGCTCGATTCCGGCGCGCCGTTCTACGACACCTATGAGACGGCGGACGCACGGTATATCGCCGTCGGCTGCCTTGAATCCCGGTTCTTCGCCGAGTTCGCGAGATTGCTGCCCCTCGACGAGCGTTTTGTAAGGGGCCAATACGACAGGACGTTGTGGCCGGAGATGCGCGCCGCCATTGCCGATCGGGTCGGGCAGAAGACACGCGACGACTGGGCCAATCTCTTTGCCGTGACCGATGCTTGCGTCGCACCGGTTCTGTCGCCGAGGGAAGCCAGGGATCATCCGCACAATCGCGCTCGCAACGCCTTTGTGACGTCGGGTGTGCTTGATCGCCCTGCCCCGGCGCCGCGCTTTTCGCGCTCGCGGCCGACGCTTGCCGGCATGCCGGCCGATCACGATCGTCAGGCGGCGATGGCTACGGTGCTGGCACGCTTCGGCCTTTCGAAAAGCGAGGCCGAGGCCCTTTTCAAATCTGGGGTCCTTGTCAAATCCGGTGCGATAGATTGATAACTGGACAAGAAAGATCGGCTTAAACGGTGAGCATTTTGGACGACCGAAAGAAGGACGTGATCCGCGAGACCGACGCCGAAGCGATCAGACTGGCGAAGACGCTGATCCGCCGCGCCCGTTTCGGCGCGCTGGCGGTGATAGAGCCAGGGACCGGTTCGCCGCTGGCCAGCAGGGTCGGTGTCGCCACCGATATCGACGGCACGCCGCTGATCCTCGTATCGATGCTGTCTTCCCATACCGGGGCGATCCTCGCCGATCCACGCTGTTCGCTGCTGGTGGGCGAGCCTGGCAAGGGCGATCCGCTGGCGCACCCACGGTTGACGCTTGTCTGTCGGGCAGCACGGCTTGAGCGCGGATCCGGCGAGCATGCCCGCGCCGAACGGCGCTATCTCAACCGCAACCCCAAAGCGAAACTCTATGCCGGACTTGGCGACTTCTCGATCTTCCGCCTCGAGCCGGAGCGCGCCAGTCTCAACGGCGGCTTTGGCAAGGCCTACTTGCTGGAGCGCACCGATCTGATTACGGCCACGCTGATCGCCGAGGAACTTGCCGCCGGCGAACAATCCGCCCTCGATCACATGAACGCCGATCACAGCGACGCAATTGCCATCTATGCCAGCCATTTCGCCAAGGCCGCGGGCGATAGCTGGGTCCTCACCGGCTTCGACGCCGATGGCATGGACCTGGCGTCGGGCGACGATGTCTGCCGGGTCTTCTTTCCCGAGCCCCTGAGGACGGCGCGCGAGCTCAGGCATGTTCTGGTCGACATGGCAAAAACCGGCCGAGCGGCAGATCAAACACAGCCCGACAGTAAATCGCGTCGGATTGAAAGCAAGTCTTGAGATTTGAGTGAAATGTTCTACCCTTTCCCGGTAGCGTTGAATCGCCAACGCACATTCGCGAGTGAGTCTATGGAATCAGACGCTATTGCCCCCATAGCGCCGGATGAGCAGGAAGGTATGGGGGATCGATGGTCTCGAAAAAGCTAATCGCCAATGCCGAATCAGCGGCTGCGTTTCTGACGCTGATGGGCAATGAGAAACGACTGTTGATCATGAACTATCTAGCCGACGGCGAAATGTCGGTCGGCGCCATCGCCGAGAAGGTTCTGCTCAGCCAATCCGCTTTGTCACAGCATCTGGCCAAATTGCGGGCGCTCGATCTCGTCGAGACCCGGCGCGACCGGCAGATGATCTACTATTCATGCAAATCCGATGCCGTGCGCGAACTTCTCAAGACGCTGGACGGGATTTTCGGCGAGGGTGAGCTGTCGCAAATGACGTACCGCCTGCGTCGCTCCGGGACTTGACCGGCCAGCCGAGCACCCCTTAGCTCGCTGACGATTTTTAGAGCGACGTGCGTCCATCTGGGCGCACGAAAGTACGCTCTAACACTATGAGTCTTCGCATCGTGCTATCTGAAAACAAGCCGATGCGAGGCCGCCGAGGCAAGCATGCGCCACATTCGTATCAACGACCCGCAAGACCCGCGCATCGCCGCCTATCTCGATATCCGCGAGCGCGATCTTGCCGGACGGCAGGGCCGTTTCGTTGCCGAAGGCAAGGTGGTGCTCGAGATGCTGCTCGCGGCCAAACGCTTTTCGGCCGAATCGGTGCTGGTGCTCGAAAACCGGCTGGCAGGCCTCGACGCAACCCTGCGCAAGGCGCCCACGGACCTTCCGGTCTACGTGGCTACCGGCGAGGTCATGGACAGGATTGCCGGCTTTCACATGCATCGCGGCATATTGGCGATCGGCCGCAAGGGCGAGGCGCAACCTGCAGAGGCTTTGTTTGACGCCCTGCCCGCGCGCGCGTTGATCGTTGCGCTGGTCGGCATCGCCAACCACGACAATATGGGCTCGATTTTTCGCAACGCCGCCGCCTTTGGCGCCGACGCCGTGTTTCTGGACGCGACCTGTTGCGATCCGCTATACCGCAAGGCGATCCGGGTCTCGGTCGGTGCCGCGCTGAAGGTTCCCTTCGCCTCGTTCACTGAGACCGTCGGCTTCACCACGGCGCTCGACCGGTTGGGCTTCGGCCAGTTCGCTTTGTCGCCGCGTGGCCAAACCGATATTCGCGATGCGAAAAGGACTGAACGGCTGGCGCTCTACCTCGGCACTGAAGGCGAAGGGCTGCCCGAGGGCCTGCTCGCCCGCCTGCGGACGGTGCGAATCGATATGGCAGAAGGCTTCGACAGCCTGAATGTCGCCGCCGCGTCGGCGATCGCCTTGCATCATTTTTCGGCGAGCTGGACCTGAGCCGCAGAAAGCAGCATCACGGCCTGGGTTCCTGCATCGATTCGGCCTTCTGCAGCGCCCGCACCCGATCGGCAAGACTGCGTTCGCCGCTCCCCGGTTGCCTGGGCGCCGCAAGCACCTTTGCGATCGGCGACTCCGGCCCGTCGAGCTTTGCCGTCAGGGCCACGACCTGCGCCGCCAGGTCGCTCATCTGGTCGCGCAACGCAGCGCTGGCCCGGCGCGCATCGTCGCCCTCTCCGGATTTGGAAGCGGCAAGATCCGTTTTCAGCCTCTTGTTCTCGCGGGCCAGCGCCATCAGTCTCGCCTCCAACTGCTCCCGGTCGCTGTCGAGCTTGGCGATGGCTTTTTCGATGCCGTCGCCTTTGACGGCCGCATTGGCCTGGCTGCCTTGTGCTGCCGCGAGACGCACCGCCGACGCGTTTTCCACGCTTTTCGATTTTTCGCGAAGCCGCGCGATTTCCCTTTCGCAGCGGCCAAGCTTATCCTCGCGATCGGCAAGCGTGGCGAGCAGGCGCTCGACCTTCTTGTCCAGTTCGCCGGTCTTTTTCTTTTCGGCCTTCAGCGCGTCTTGCGCCGCCTTGTTTTCGGCCGCAATCTCCTGTTGGCGTCTCTCCGCCTCCCTGCGCTGACCGCGCAGCAGAGAAATGTCGTCGGCCAGCTTTTGGAGCTCGGATTCGCGCGCCACAAGTTCGATCTGGCGGTTGCTGGAAGAAAAGCTGGCGTCGTCATACATGTGCTCCAGCTTTTTCAGCTCGAGCGCACGCTTTTCCAGCGCACGCTCGGTTTGAGCGAGCCGATCCGACAAGAGCTGCAACTGATCTTCGTGCTGCCGAAATTCTTTGCTCTTGGCCTCGAGTTCGGAAAGGACCCGTTTCTTGTCCTTCCGCTCGACCGCCAGCTCCTTCAGTGCCTCGCGGCCGCGGCCGATCTCGACAAGATGTTCGGCCGTTTTCTCGCGCAGCGATTTGACGCTCATCTCAAGCTTGCGCGTCGACATGGCGAACTCGGCGCGGATGCGATCCTTCTCGGCCTGGATCTCGGCCAGCGTCAGCGGCATCGAGCCCTCGACTCGTCTGCGTGTCAGCGTCACAGCCCGGCGCCAGATGGCCGGGGCAATCATCAGCGCCAGAAAGCCGGCGCAGAGAAAGCCGAGGACGAAGAACAGGACCGACTGAACCAAGATGACTATCCGTTATGGACCGTTAGGGACTGTGCCATGTCCGCATGACGGAATTCCAGTGCTGCGGCAAGGGTCTGCCGCAACGATGTTCGGATCGTCGGCCTTGGAATCAATCAAGAGACGAGGCACCGCTTGCTCAGAACGGATTCCAGGTGGCGCGCTGGGTAAGCTTGAGGTAGCCGAGATTGACACCAAGCCGGGCGCCGACGCCGGTACGGATCGGGACCAGCAGCACATTGTTGTTCTTCATCACGTTGAAGCCGACGCCAGCCACGAGGTATGCAGAGCCGGCAACGCCGCCGTAACGATTGTAGAGGCTGGTCACATCGTCGAGATTATAGACCAGTATCATCACCCGCGAGCCCTCGCCGCCAAAATCCCAGCCAAGCGACGGCCCCTGCCAGAACACTTTGTGATCACCGGCATTCTTGGTGTAGAGCGTGCCTTCGCCGTAGGTCAGGCCACCGATCAGCGCACCCGAGCCCTCCTCGCCAAGCAGATAGCCATTGGGCAGGCCGTAGGAGGCGAAAATCTTCTCGACGACGGTGGCGAGCCCGCCCGACGTCGCGCCGAAGAATTTATGACCGGAATCGACGATCTCCTGAGCGGTGTATTCCTGAGCCCGCGAAGCCGAGGTTGAAAAGACGACAAGGCCCATGAGAGCGATTGCCATTGAGGTGACACGGAAGAGATTCCGGTCTGAGATGACACGGAAAAAATTCCGGTCGTAGTATCGGGAAAACATGCTTCCAATCTCCGTCAGGGAGCACTTTCGCCGACGCCTCGCATCCGTGCGGCTCTTTGGCGGCCGTTAAGGATGACTGTTATGGGCAAACTATGCCGTAATCCTTTTTCAACCATTAAGCTCTCACATGAAGATGGCGGTTAGAAGGCTGGTTTCGAGCCGGTTTCGCGTCGCCCGTGCAGGATCCGCATCCTGCGTGAACACACCATTTTCGATAACGACAATTCCGGATTTGTTGCTGCACGCTCAGGCGCTGTGTATTCAGTAGGCCTTGGGAGAGAGTGTGATTCGTGTGGACAGGCGTGATCATCGATCGCCCGGCCATTTCTAGTGAAATTTTGCAGGGACTTTCGCCGATGGCCGAGCTTTTCACCCTTTCCGCACCCGATCTCGCAGCGCTTTTGTGCAGCCGGGTCTGCCATGACATCATTTCGCCGGTCGGTGCCATAAACAACGGGCTTGAACTGCTCGACGAAGGCGGCGCCGACGAAGACGCCATGAAATTGATTCGCCAGAGCGCCAGAAACGCTTCGGCGCGCCTGCAATTCGCCCGCATCGCCTTCGGCGCAGCCGGTTCTGCCGGCATGATGATCGACACCGGGGACGCCGAGGCGGTTGCGATCGCCTTCCTGAAGAACGAGAAGCCGGAACTGATCTGGAACGGAACCCGAGCACTGCTGCCCAAGAACAAGGTCAAGCTGCTGCTCAATCTCATTCTGGTCGCCAACGCCGCCATACCGCGCGGCGGCAAGCTTACGGTCACGCTTGAGAACCTAGACACCGAACCACGTTTTGCGCTCGCCGCCAGCGGTCCGATGCTTCGCGTGCCGCCCAAATTCCTGGAGCTCCATTCCGGCAACAAGCCTGAGGAACCGATCGATGCGCATTCGGTGCAGCCCTACTACACGCTGCTTCTGGCACGCGAGGCCAATATGACGATATCGATCCACGCGACCGCGGAGGAAATCGTGCTTTCGGCGGCCTGACGCCACTAAGCTGATCGAAAAGAACAGATAGGCATTTTTCCGGACAATATTTACTGCGCCATCACGGCTGAAAGAATAAGCCTCTCATCTGGACCGGCACCAAGTATCGATCAAGAGACTTTTCACCTAACGGTTTTTTGACTTCTTTCCGGATTGGTCGCATGGCCTCCGGAAACGGCGCTTCGATATCTGCTACATAAACGCAAAATCCGGCCGGAGCCGGATTTTTGTCGGTGATCGGATCGGAGGTTCAGGCGCTAACGCGGATATCTTCCGGCTCGCGCAGCACATAGCCACGGCCCCAAACCGTCTCGATGTAATTCTGGCCGCCGGAAGCGGCGTCGAGCTTCTTGCGCAGCTTGCAGATGAAGACGTCGATGATCTTCAGCTCCGGTTCGTCCATGCCGCCGTAAAGGTGGTTGAGGAACATTTCCTTGGTGAGCGTGGTGCCTTTGCGCAGCGAGAGCAGCTCCAGCATCTGGTATTCCTTGCCGGTCAGATGCACGCGCTGGCCACCAACCTCAACGGTCTTGGCATCGAGATTGACCACAAGGTCGCCGGTGGTGATGACCGACTGCGCATGGCCTTTGGAGCGCCGCACGATAGCGTGGATGCGGGCGACCAGTTCGTCCTTGTGGAACGGCTTGGTCATGTAGTCGTCGGCGCCGAAGCCGAGGCCGCGTACCTTGTCCTC
This sequence comes from Mesorhizobium robiniae, assembly GCF_040545535.1. Taxonomy (NCBI): domain Bacteria; kingdom Pseudomonadati; phylum Pseudomonadota; class Alphaproteobacteria; order Hyphomicrobiales; family Phyllobacteriaceae; genus Mesorhizobium; species Mesorhizobium robiniae. Next base: position 185,437 of record NZ_JBEPMC010000008.1, on the reverse strand, counting down.
GATGCCGGCCATGCCGGAGAGGATAAGGATCGGCGTCTTCACTTTGGAAAGGCGAAGTGTTCTCAAGACCTCATATCCCGACATGTCAGGAAGATTGAGATCGAGAAGGATGATATCGTAGTCGTAGAGCTTGCCTAGATCGACACCTTCTTCGCCAAGATCGGTGGTATAGACATTGAAACTTTCCGATTTCAGCATCAGCTCGATGCTTTGTGCGGTCGCACTGTCATCTTCTATCAGCAGAACACGCATTTCATTCCCCTTTTCTGCTGCCGGACCATTTCACGACCCGTCCAGGACCGGAGCAGTGATTGCCTGAGCAGAGGCTGCCATCGAATGGTTAACAAAACCTAATTCCGTGCCGTTGACGGTACCAGATTTTTTAACCCCTTTCTACACCTTGTTGAATCTAATAGTGAATCACAGAACCAAACCGCTAATGCAAAACATTAATAAGCCAGACTAAGTGACTCAAGGGACTCGCCGGCCGTGCTTCCGCGTCGAGAGCCGGAATTTTTACCCGGCCTTAAGTCCTGAGCCGTATGATTAACAATGCCCGTAAACGAATGGTTACCGCCGGCAAAAAACTTTAGGAATTTGTTTCCCATAGTTCCGGTAAAGTCGGTGGAAACGGGTGACGCCTGAGGTTTGCCAGGTGGATTGGACGATATGTGCAGGTGTGCGTTTCCAGGAGTACCGAATCATGAAGTCACGTGAAAACCTCGTTCGGCTGAAGCAGTTTCAGGTGAACGAGAAGCGGCGGCAATTGCTGCAACTCGACATGATGATCGCCGAGTTTGAGCGCATGGCTGTCGAACTGGAGCTTCAGATCACTGCCGAAGAAAAGAAAGCCGGCATCACCGACATCAACCATTTTGCCTATCCGACCTTCGCCAAGGCAGCGCGCCTGCGCCGCGACAACCTCAGAAATTCGCAAAGCGACCTTGCCCAGCAGCGAAGCGTTGCCGAATCACTGCTCGGCGAGGCCGAAGCGGAGCTTTCCAAAGCGGAAATGCTCGAATCGCGCGACACCAAGATCCGCGACGCCGAGACCGGCGGCCGCAGCGCCATGATCGGCTGATCAGGGCGTTGCTCATCTCGCCGCTCATTGGTCGAGCAGCTGCCAGGCTTACGGTGCCCATACCCGTTCATGTTTTGCGGCCAACCGCGTTATGCAGGCGCAGCGCCCGCTGAAGGTGCTCAAGACCGGTGGTGGTAAGCCTTGCTCAACGTCGGCGATGCTACCAAGTCGAGAGCCGAGCGTAAAACATCCGCGTCAAGCGGATGTCGTCTGGCGTTGTGGAACGTGGCAAGATTGTCGAAGCGGGAAAGCTTACCGTCCCCGTGGCAGCAGAGAAAACCGTTCCGGCAAAACAAAAAGGGCGCGGATCATCGCGCCTTTTGACTTCCTCGAACCAGCCTTAATGCCGATATTGCTGGATGCGCGTTGTGCGCAGTCCGGCAAGGCCATACTCATCGATCGACGCCTGCCAAGACAGGAATTCCTCGGTGGTCAGCTTGTAGCGCTGGCACGCCTCTTCGAGGCTCAAAAGCCCTCCACGCACGGCCGCCACCACTTCCGCCTTGCGCCGGATAACCCAGCGGCGTGTGTTCGTCGGCGGTAGATCGGCAATCGTAAGGGGGCTGCCGTCTGGCCCGATAACATATTTGACTCGCGGTCTAACAAGATCGGTCATCGTACTCTCTACTAAAAACTCAAAGACCCAATCCCCACCACATTACCGCCACAGCTTTAAAATTTGCCTAAGCAGACCCTAATAGCTAGGTAAGGATCATGAACGCCGCGTTAGTCTTTTCGTCGGCATTTGACATATCCGCTCGCAGGCGCCGAATCCGTTCAAAAAATCGGCCAGTTCGCCAAGCTGGCGCAGCTGGAAAGCTTGACCTATATTCCTGCCATTGGCATTCAAGCGTCGTCATTCAGGTGCCGTGCAGAACGAAAGAACCATGAACAGCCTCGATCTTCCCGGACGTCCCGAAAACACTCGCATCGTTGTCGCCATGTCGGGCGGCGTCGATTCGTCGGTCGTTGCCGGCCTTCTGAAGCGCGAAGGCTATGACGTCGTCGGCGTCACGCTGCAGCTCTACGACCATGGCGCGGCAACGCACCGGGCCGGCTCGTGCTGTGCCGGCCAGGACATTGACGATGCCCGCCGCGTCTCCGAGACGCTCGGCATTCCGCATTATGTGCTCAATTATGAGGAGCGTTTCCGCAAGGCGGTGATCGACCCCTTCGCCGAGAGCTATGTAGCCGGCGAAACGCCGATCCCTTGCGTTTCGTGCAACCAGACGGTGAAATTCGCCGATCTTTTGACCACCGCCAAGGAGCTCGGCGCCGATGCCCTGGCCACCGGTCATTACATCCGCTCCGGCGCCAACGGCGCTCATCGCGCACTGTATCGGCCGGTCGACGCGGACCGCGACCAGAGCTATTTCCTGTTCGCCACCACGCAGGCGCAGATCGACTATCTACGCTTTCCGCTCGGCGGCCTGTCGAAGCCGCAGGTTCGCGCCATCGCCGAGGAAATGGGGCTGACGGTCGCTGCCAAGCAGGACAGCCAGGACATCTGCTTCGTGCCGCAGGGCAAATATTCCGACATCATCGCCAAGCTGAAGCCGACTGCTGCCAATCCGGGCGACATCGTCCATATCGACGGCCGCGTGCTCGGCCGCCATGAAGGGATTTTGCGTTACACGATCGGGCAGCGCCGCGGCATCGGCATCGCCTCTGGCGAGCCGCTCTACGTCGTCCATCTCGACGCCGACCAGGCCCGTGTCGTCGTTGGCCCGCGCGAGGCGCTGGAGACGCATAAGATCTATTTGCGCGACATGAATTGGCTGGGCGACGCTGCGCTGTCCGACATCCCGGCGGCCGGGCTTGAGCTTTTCGCCAAGGTCCGCTCGACACGCCCGCCGCGCCCAGCCGTGCTGCATCACAATGCCGGCATCACCTGGGTGGAACTGGTCGATGGCGAGTCCGGCATCGCGCCCGGCCAGGCCTGCGTTCTCTATTCCGACGATGGCAACGAGGCCCGCGTGTTCGGCGGCGGCTTCATCGAGCGTTCCGAGCGTGGCGCCGAGGCCGAGGCGATGCTGACACGGCTGGCAGCCCGGCCGGCGCAGGTTCCCGCCGAATAGACCACGATCCCGACTCTATCGGGACGGATCAGGCTCTAACACAGCGGCACTGTTCTCTCGGGAAGACGATCCGGTGTGGGTAATCGTGCCGGCGGTCAGGATGCGCAGCACCCTGATGGCTTCCTCGCCGCTGGTGCGCGGTTCTGCCCGCGTCTCGATACACTGGATGAAATGCTCGAGCTCTCGCGTCAGCGGCATGCCCTTGCCCACCGCCACATAGGACGGCTCATTGGTGGTGAAAGCCCATTGGCCGCTGTCTTGCCATACCGCGTGGCGGTAGACGGCGAGCTTGCGTTCCCACGGCTCGACATCGTCGAACACCGCCATCGCCTTGGTGCCGACCACGGTCAGCCGCCGCTCGCGGTAAGGATTGAGCCGCGATGCGAAGAGATGGCTGCGCAGGCCGTTGGGAAAGCGCATGTGCAGATGTGCGAAATCGCTGAGATTGTCGAGGAGCGCTGCCCCCTCGCCGCGCACCTCGATCGGTTCCGTACCGGTGATGGCGAGAATCATCGACAGATCGTGCGGCGCCAGGTCCCACAGCGCGTCGTTCTCGGTATGGAACTTGCCGAGCCCGAGCCGGTGCGAATGGATATAGCGGACTTCGCCGAGCTCGCCATTGTCGATCAGCGCCTTCAACGTCTCGAAGGCTGGATGAAAGCGCAGCACATGGCCGACCATGAAGACGCGGCCATTGTCGGCGGCGGCCTTCACCGAACGCTTGGCATCCGCCACCGTTAGCGCGATCGGCTTTTCTACCAGCACGTCCTTGCCGCCCTTGACGGCCTTCACCGCCATGTCGGCATGGAATTGCGGCGGCAGCGCCATGACGATGGCGTCGATGTCCTTTCGAGCAAACAGCGCCTCCGGCTCGATCGCCAGACAATCCTGTTCACTGGCGAAGCCTTCGGCGCGGGCGGGGTTGACGTCCGAGACCGCATACAGCGCGCCGAGCGTCTTGAGGGTGCGGATGTGGTTGCTACCCCAGTATCCGCAACCGAGGACTGCAATGCGCGGTTTCATCAATTCCAACTCTAGAATTTCGTGGCCGAGACATAGCGGCGCACTCCGCCGAACTCAACCCCGGCATTTCAGCTCAAATTCCTGCCCGGCAAGGCTTTTCGGCAATTGGAGCGACCCGCGTCCGCTTGGACGCACAAAGTTCGCGCCTCACGACTTTGGACCTTCGCATCGTGCTTTCCGGTATCCGGCCCGAAGCGACAGAATATGCGGCAGCATCGATGCTTGACAGGCTTGGCCTCCCAACCTTATATCCGCCCGACCTTGGCGAACGCTTCGACATGCCTTCTGATTTAAGGTGGATTTCGGGCCTTCGCCGCCCTGGCGGGGTAGCTCAGTTGGTTAGAGCACGGGAATCATAATCCTGGGGTCGGGGGTTCAAGTCCCTCTCCCGCTACCATCGCTCCCCCACTCCTCTGACGCCGTGGGGGAATGCCTCCTCGCCCAGGAGTGCTGTTCGCCGCCCAGCCTCGTGTCACACCACATTGCCGTGTTCTAGGCAGTCTCGACGAATGCATTCGGTACAGCATGGGAAAGTGAGCCGGGTCTTAAGCATTGACTTGGTTGGCTTTCCGCCTCGTTCCGTCCAGTCTATCATTGCAACCGGCAGACGTGGGACCAACTAGTGCTTGGTCGGAAAGAGGGGTTCGAGTCCACATTGTAGGCCACCCCAGATATATACGGCAAAATCAATTAGTTACGTAGGTGCTATGGTGGGCCCGGAGGGTCACCGTTTTCCAGCGGAAATCAATACGTTAGCGGATGGTTCGCCAACCCATATCTCTCGTATGATCTCGTATGGTCTGGCGAACCCGATAACAGCGATTGCGCTTGAATGTCAGCCACGCGCCTGAACGGTCTTCGCGCGATCCGGGACGATCGTCAAAAACAAACCGCCTCGGGCGCTGACCGCGCCGGTCGCGCCCTCCGTCATCTTCAGCGGTTTGGCATCACCAGCCTGCCTGCACGGCGGAGCGTCGATGGCCGCACAGACTCAAGCACAGAAATGCCCTTGGGTGGAACGACGGCGTCCCTGGGCGATGCAGCGGTGTTTTCTGGCGCAGACGAGATGGTCAGTCCGACAATCGTCTGCACTTCCATCCTTAGCAATTCTGGGCACAATTAGAAAGTTTTCAGTATCGTTCCGTACTGTCTTGCGATTAATCCCGACATCAGATTTCGACACGCTAGCGCGAAACACTATCGGCTTGTGGCGGCGTCATTTCCCTATCAAGCCATGCCATCAGCCCAGCCCGCCGCCAAAGCCGTCACTTCACGGCGGAACGGCAGCGCATCACCGATATCGTCTTCGTCCAGTTCGCGCGCGAATCGGTGTCCGGCATAGGTCGCCCAGGCGATCGGACCTGGCGCCTCGGCATCGCCTATGACCTTGATCGAGCGAATGCCATTGTCGGCCCATTCGTCGCGCCGCGCTTTCAGGGTGCGCCAGACCTGGTCGTCCTGTTGGCGCGACGTCACCAGCACCACGGCGTCGGCGGCAATGTCGCGTTCGGCACCGGTGTAGGCGCAGGCGGTGGCAACGCCTCCCGGCACCACGCGCGTCACGGTCCGGTTCAGCACGATCTCGACGCCGAGCTCGGCCAGCCGGCGATGGATGGCGCCTTGCTCCAGCGTGTTGCGGGTCCAGTCGGACACATAGGCGGACGGCGTCACCAGCGTCACCTTCGCGCCCCGGCGCGTCATAAGCTCTGCCAGAACGCCACCCATGTAGTAGTGGTCGTCGTCGAACAACACGACTTTGCCGGTCGGAACTTTTCCGCCCATCAGGTCGTCCGGGGTATAGAGCGGCATGGCTGGGTCCACGGGCATCGGCACGACATGCGCGCGCGCCACGCCGTCGCGGCGCCATGTCGAGCCAGTGGCGATGGCGATGTTCTGGAAGCCGAAGGCGAGGATGTCCTCGGCCGACAATCGGCTTTCGAAATAGACGTCGACATTGGACATCTGGCTGAGCTGATACTGGCGATAGTCGCGTACGCGACCCCAGGCGGAGAGACCAGGCAGGCGGCACTCGCGCGCCACGCGGCCGCCGAGCTCGTTGCCGGCCTCGGCGATCGCCACCTGATAGCCGCGCAGGCCGAGTGCACGGGCGGCCTCGAGCCCGGCGGGACCGGCGCCGACGATCAGCACGCTGTCGCTGTCGCCCTTGGCCTGCATTCGCTCCGGATGCCAGCCCTTGCGCCACTCCTCCATGAAGGTCGGGTTCTGCGTGCAGCGCGAGATCGACATGGTCATGTCACCGGTGATGCAGATGTTGCAGCCGATGCACTCGCGAATGTCCTCGATCCGCCCCTCTTCAACCTTCTTCGGCAGGAAGGGATCGGCGATGGATGGGCGCGCACAGCCGATGAAATCCAGCGTACCGGACTTGATCATCTTCACCATCACATCCGGCGACGTGAAGCGCCCGACGCCGACCACCGGCTTCGAGGTCAGCGTCTTGATTCCTGACACCAAGCTCTCCTGCGCGCCCTCCTCCTTGAACCGCGACGGCCCGGAGCAGTCCTCCCAGGCGCCATGCGCCAAGTCCCAAAGGTCGGGCAGATCGGCATGCATTTCGATCATGTCGCGCACTTCGGAATTGGCGAAGCCAAGCTCGCCGATCATCTCGTCCAGCGACAGCCGCAGCGTCAGGCCGCAAGTGTCGCCGATGGCGTCCCTGCCCTCCTCAATCAGCTCCCGCATCAGCCGCGAGCGGTTTTCCAGCGAGCCGCCATATTCGTCGCTGCGCTGGTTGGTGGCGGTCGACAGGAAGTGCTGGATGACGCCGAAGCCATGCGCGCCGTAGAGACAGACCAGGTCGAAACCCGCCAGCTTGGCGCGTTTGAAGGCATTGCGATGCCAGCGGCGCAGGTCGCGTATATCCTGCTTGTCCATGGCGCGTGCCTGAACCGGGTCATTGGTGAAGGTGCGGATGGGCAAAGCCGACGGTCCGCGCGGCACTTCCTTGGTGTAGAGGTTCGGGCCGTTGATACCGGAATAGGCCAGCTGGATGCCAGCCAGCGCGCCATGCTGGTGCATGGCCTTGGCCATTCTGGCGAGCGCCGGGATATCGGCGTCGTCCCACAGCCTGAGCTCGATGAACGGCGTGATCTCCGAGGTGTGGTGCATCTCGGTCTGCTCGGTGAAGATGACACCCCAGCCGCCTTCCGACTTGATGCGCCGCATCTCGGCCGCGGCCGACGGATCGCGATAGCCGCCGCCATTGCAGTGCGGTACCTGGTAGAAGCGGTTCTTGGCGGTCACCGGACCGATCTTCACAGGTTCGAACAGAATGTCGTAGCGTGGATCACGCATGGTGCTTCCTTCCTGCCAGCGTCGTATCGCGGCATGCGTGGGTTCAAACCTTGACGCAAGCCGATCTGCCCGGTGAGCAGATGCCGTGAACCTACTCATAAGTTGCGGCGCGTGCCGGAAAACTACAGATTTCTTCTGTGCCGATTAGGACGCGCCTAATCAGCCCCCGCCGCCTGGATTAGCATCCGGTGAATCCCGGCTGAGCCAAATGCGACTTCAGCATCGCGGCCACGCGATGCTAGATAGCGTGCACGGCCAATGAGACATACAACGCATGGACAGCATCCGAATCCTTGAAAAGCTGATCGCATTCCCGACGGTGAGCCGCGTTTCGAACCTCGACCTCATCGGCTACGTGACGGAGTTGCTAGCGGCACAGGGCCTTGCATGCCAGATCATCCGCAGCGCGGACGGCCATAAGGCGAACCTTTTCGCCACCATCGGGCCGGCCGACGCTCCCGGCGTCATGCTGTCCGGCCATACCGATGTCGTCCCTATCGACGGCCAGGAATGGACACTGCCGCCTTTCGAGCTGGCCGCGCGAGACGGCAGACTTTACGGCCGCGGCACGGCCGACATGAAGGGTTTCGTGGCATGCGCGCTCGCGGCCTGTCTTAAGGCTTCGAAAATGAGCCTGCAAACGCCCTTGCATCTTGCGCTTTCCTACGACGAAGAGGTCGGCTGCATCGGCGTGCACAGCCTGATCGACATGTTGCAGGCTGCGCCGCATCGGCCATTGCTGTGCATCGTCGGCGAGCCGACCAATATGCAGGTTGCGACCGGCCACAAGGGCAAGCTTGCGGCGCGCGCCATCTGCAGAGGGCGGGAAGGCCATTCGGCGCTGGCCCCCTTGGCACTCAATGCCATTCATCTGGGGTGCGACTTCGTCTCCGCACTGCGCCAAGAACAGCATCGGCTGGCCAGCGATGGCGCGCGCGACGGCGACTATGACATTCCCTACACGACGGTCCATGTCGGCAAGATGAATGCCGGCGTGGCGCTCAACATCGTGCCAAATCTCTGCCAGATCGACTTTGAGATCCGCAACGTCGCGGCCGACAATCCCGACCAAATCCTCGATGGGCTGCGCGCGACGGCAGCGCGCATTGCCGCTGCGGCTTTAACGATCGCGCCAGAGGCGGCCATCGACATCGATATCACCAACACCTACCCAGGGCTGGACACGCCGGCGAACTCGCAGGCCGTAGCCTTCGTCAAATCGTTGACCGGCGCCAACGATACCATCAAGGTTGCCTTCGGCACCGAAGGCGGATTGTTCAGCCGCGACCTCGGCACGCCGACCATCGTGTGCGGACCGGGCTCGATGGCGCAAGGGCACAGACCGGACGAATTCGTCAGCGTCGAACAGATGCGCCGCTGCGACGACATGCTGGACAATCTGCTGCGGCAGCTTGCTGGTCACCGGCTTCAGACTGCCTGATAGGTCGTCGCGGGATCTCTTCGTTTTGACGCAATTCCTGTGGGAAAACCGTTCCACACTTTTCCTAGAATTGCTCTATTCCACGACCCGCCCGCTGCCGAACACGCCCTGTTCGACGACGAAACGGCGGCAATGATCGATGAATGCCTGCACTGTCTGGGTGCGGTGCTCGGCGTTGGGCAATGCAACCCCCATGGTCAGAGGCCGCAAATCCCCCTCCAGGGGCACGAAGACCAGCGGCTTGCCGTCTGGCGCCAGCGTGTTGAGCGGCCGCATGTTGGCGATGCCATAGCCGAAGCCGTTCGCAACCATCGAACGCATTACCGCGATGTCGCCGGTGCGCTCGGCAATGTTCGGCCGGATCCCCCGCGAATGAAAGGCCGAGAGGAAATATTCGCGGCTATATGGCAGGTCGAGCAGCACCATCGGCTCGTCGGCCAGCTCTTCCGGCGTGATGGAAGCCTTGCCGGCGAAGCGGTGCCCCTGTGGCAGCATGACATAGGCCGGCACCAGCATCAGAGGTTCGAACGTCGTGTCCTGCGACAGCTCGAGATCGTAGGTGAGTGCTGCGTCGATTTCGCCTCGCTGCAACATTTCGAGCAACTGCCCCTGGTTGCGTTCGAATTGTCGGAACCGCACCTCGGGATAGGCGCGCTCGAACTTCATGCGCAGGGTCGGCATGACGATCTGCGCGAAGGTCAGCAGGCATCCGACCGCCAGCGGCCCACGCACCTTCTCGGCGATGTCGCCGGCAATATCGTGCAGAGCGTCGGCGTCGGCCAGCAGCCTGGCGGCCTCCTTGAGAAAAACGCGCCCGCCGGCCGTGAGCGACAGGCCATGCGAATGCTTGCGCACAAAAAGCTGGACGCCGAATTCAGCCTCGAGCTGCGCGATGGACGCCGAGATCGAAGGCGGCGAAACATTGACCTGCTCGGCCGCCTTGGTAATGGACCCGGCTTCGCCGACGGCGACGAAATATTCCAGTTGTCTCAGGGTGAAGCGTAGCGGCATGGGCTTCTATGTCGCCGGTTTGGGCGCCGCGATCAAGCGCCCGCGCGGCTTCAGTATTTGATCCATGTCGTTTTCAGCGCGGTGTACTTGTCCAGTGCATGCAGCGACAGGTCGCGGCCAAAGCCCGATTGCTTGACACCGCCGAACGGCGTCATCGGGCTCAGCGCATCGACCGTGTTGACGGAAACCGTGCCGGCGCGCAGCCGGCCGGCGACGCGGTGCGCGCGCGAAAGGCTGTCGGTCCACAGCGATGCGGCCAGCCCGTACGGGCTGTCATTGGCAATGCGGATAGCTTCCTCTTCATCATCGAAGGCAATGACCGAAAGCACCGGTCCGAATATCTCATCCCTAGCAATTGGGTCGTCATGGGCAACATTGTCGAAGATGGTGGGCTGTATGAAGCTGCCGCGGCCGTTGACCGTGACCCGATCGCCGCCGGCGACTAGACGCGCGGTCTTCTTGCCGGCCTCGACGAAGCGCATGACGTTGGCGGCGTGGCGGGCATCGACCATGGCGCCCATTTTCGAGGTCGGGTCGAGCGGATCGCCAGGCTGGGTGGCGGCCGCGCGCTCAGCCAGTCTCTCCACGAAGGCATCCTTGATGCCGCGTTGCACGAGCAGGCGCGAATTGGCCGAACAGACCTCGCCCTGGTTAAAGAAGATGCCGAACGCCGCCATGTCGGCTGCCGCATCGAGATCGCCGCAATCGGCGAAGACCAGGTTCGGGCTCTTGCCGCCGGTTTCGAGCCAGACCTGCTTCATGTTTGACTGACCCGAATACTGCAAGAACATCTTGCCGACCGAGGTCGATCCGGTGAAGGCAAGGCAATCGACATCCATGTGGCGGCCGAGCGCCTGGCCGGCCGTCTCACCAAGGCCAGGCACGACATTGAGCACGCCGGCGGGCAGGCCCGCCTCCATGGCGAGTTCCGCCAGCCTGAGCGCCGAGAAAGGCGACTGCTCGGCCGGCTTCAGCACCACCGAATTGCCCGCCGCCAGCGCGGGCGCACATTTCCAGGTCGCCATGTCGAGCGGGAAATTCCACGGCACCACGGCGCCGATCACGCCGAGCGGCTCGCGCCGCACCAACACCAAATCGCTCCCGCCGGTCGGCGCCACTTCGTCGTAGATCTTGTCGATGGCTTCGCCATACCACTGGAAGATCGCCGCAGAACCCGGGACATCGACAGTCGCAGCATCCGTGACAAGCTTGCCCATGTCGAGCGACTCGAGCAGGGCAAGCTCCTGCAGGTTTTCGCGCAGCAGCCGCGCTAGCCGCAGCATCACCTCTTTGCGGTGCGTCGGGCTCGTGCGTGACCAGACACCGGCCTCGAAACTGCGGCGCGCCACGGCAACGGCAAGATCGATATCCTCCTCGCCGCACGACGCCACCTCGGCAAGTGTTTCGCCGGTGGCCGGATTGATGCTGGCGAAGGTTCTGCCTGACCGCGCGGCAACCGTCTTGCCGTCAATGAACGCCTTGTCGCGAAAACGGATCGCGGACGCCTTGCCGATCCAGTCCTTGTGACTGAGTTCGCTCATGCGGATGCCTCCCCTGTGTGCCGGCTACTCGCGTGCCGGCTACTCGTCGCCCGGCACGCCGTAGCTCGGCGCGTCGGACGGATTGATCGCGCGAGTGACATAGGCATCGAGTTGCAGCTTGTAGCGATCCCACAAAGCCGCCAGTTCCTCGATTGGGCAGCTGTCGCTCCAGTCGCAGCGCAGGTCCGCGACGGGCCATGCGACCTCGCGCACCAGCTTCATTCCAGCCGAGTGGACCGGACCCGCCTCGCCACCCGCCTTCAGCGCGGCGCGCATGGTCGCGATCAGGCGGTCGCCGAGATGCCCTTCCGAGGCGAGGAAGGCTTCGACCATGGCGTGCGGCACGCCGTCATGGGCCAGCATGTTGCCGCCGCAGGCGGCATTGTCCGCACGCGCTTCCGCCCAGATGCCGAGCGCCTTAGGCCCGGAATGGATCGCGGTGGTCCCGGCGGCATCGACGGCCAGCACCTGCCGGTAGTCGCTATAGGCGCCGGTGCGCTTCAGGATGGCGACCGCCTCCGCGGCCGAGGCACCGCGCGCCAACAGTTCGAGCCCCTTGGTGCCGAGCGTCGGATCGGTGACGTTCTGGCTCGCGACCGCCCCCACGCCTGCCTGCGCAAAGGCGCAGCGCGCCGCTACCGCCGGAGAGGAAGACGACACCGCAACGCCGAACATGCCGGTGCGGCTGCACCGCGCGACAATGGAGAAGGTCATGGCATCAGTCCGGAATGACGGCGGTTCCGTCGATCTCGACCAGCCATTCCGGCCGCGCCAGGGCCTGCACGACGAGGCCGGTCGAAACGGGATACACGCCTTTAATGTACTCGCCCATGGTGCGGTAGACCGCCTCGCGATGGCGCACATCGGTGATATAGACGACCACCTTGACCAGGTGCTCCATAGTGCCGCCGCACTCTTCGATAAGCTGCCTGATGTTCTGCATCACCTTGTGCGTCTGCTCAGCCGGATCGTGGCTGTCGATATTCTTGGCCGTTTCGAGATCCTGAGGGCATTGGCCACGCAGATAGACCGTCCGGCCGCCCCACGTGACGACCGCCTGGCACAGATCATTGTCGAGTTTCTGCTCGGGATAGGTGTCCTTGGTGTTGAACTTGCGAATTCTCGTATGCGCCATCTTGGTCTCCATCAGGTCGGGCTGGCAGCTGTCGTCAGCGTCTGTCAGGCGTCCACAAGCTCGCGCCGTGCGGCGGCATGGTAGGCCAGATATTTGCGCTGCGTCGAAATCCGGTCTGCGACATGCTTGGCATCATGCCAGACACCCCAGATGAAACTCGACCCTCTTCGCGACTGCCAAGGCAGGCCGAGAAAATAGATTCCAGGCTCGGTCGAGACGCCGCGCTGATGCCTTGGCCGGCCCTTCTCGTCAAAGGCATCGACCTTCAGCCAGCTGTAGTCGACGGAAAAACCTGTCGCCCAGACGATCGCCGCTATCCCGGCTTCGGCCAGATCGAGCTCACGAAGCGGATTGGTCAAGCAGTCGGGATCCGGGTCGATCCGACGGGCCGTGGGCTCCTGCGGCAGGTCCAGACCGTTGCGGGCAACATAGGCGTCGGCCTCGTCCAGCAGCGACATCAGGTTGGCGTCACCGCGAGCGATGTTCTTCGCCAGGTCGGGCGCGAAAGTCAGCACGCCGTCCTGATATGTCTTGGTCATGCCAACAAGGGTAAGCCCCTGCGCGGCCAGTCGACGGAAATCAATCGTCTCGCCGCCACGCGCGCCGCTCACCGCGATCGTGACATGTTCCGTGCCAGGCCCCGGGGTTTCGAGGTCCCATTTGCCGAGAACGCCAAGCCACCAGCAGAAATCGCGCCCGCGATAGGCGCGTGGCGGGCGGTCGTGCGGGCCGACCGAGAGGTAGACGCGCCGCCCCGAGCGCTGAAGCTCATCGGCGATCTGCACGCCCGACGATCCCGCCCCGACCACCAGCACCGCGCCCTTCGGCAACTGTCCTGGGTTGCGATACGCGCTAGAATGAATCTGCAGAATGCCTACATTGTCGGGGACAAGGGCGGGGATGACCGGGACCTGGAAAGGTCCGGTCGCCGCGACGATGCTGTTGGCTTCGATCACCCCGTCCGACGTCTCGACGCGGAACCCGGGTCGACCGACATTTCTTTGCGCGAGCCTGACCTCGACGCCGCAGCGGATCGGCGCCTTGATCTGCCTTGCATAGGCGGCGAAATAGTCGGCAACCTCTTCCTTGGAGGGAAAGCCGTCAGGACCCGTCACGGGAAATTCCATGCCCGGGAAACGGTCATGCCAGGCCGGCCCATTGGCAACGAGCGAATCCCACCGCTGCGAACGCCAGCGCTCGGCGATCCGGCCACGCTCGAGAACGAGATGCGGCACGCCGCATTTGCTCAGATGCTCAGACATAGCCACCCCCGCCTGGCCACCGCCGACGACAAGCGTGTCTATTTTTTCCACCGACATTTCTGCGTCCTTTCCCCCCAAGAGTTTCTGCGGATGCGAGCAGCTCAGATTGCTGGTGTACTGGAGGGACTCGATAGCGAAAATTACGATTTCACGTGGCAGTGGTTAGCTTGTCCCTAAATGCCCAGGAGGCTGGCAACGAGAGACTACGACAGCATCGCCCTGGCTGCTTTTTCGCCGATCATCATGGACGGCGCATTGGTGTTGCCGCCAATCAGCGTCGGCATGATTGAGGCGTCCGCCACACGCAGATTGTCGTAGCCGCGCACCTTGAGGCCGGCGGGATCGACCACTGCCATGGTGTCGGTGCCCATCTTGGCCGTGCCGACCGGATGATAGACGGTGAGCGCCTCGGCACGCAGATAGGCGAGGATTTCGTTATCGGTGACGACATCGGGTCCCGGCAGGATTTCCGCTCCGCGAATATCGGCAAAGACTGGCGAGGCCAGGATCGAGCGTGCCAGCTTGATGCCTTCACCAAGGGTCAGAGCATCCTGCTCGTCGCTGAAGAAGCGGTGATCAATCAGCACGTTGCGGCGGGTGCCGTCACGCTCAAGCGTGATTTCGCCAACGCTTCCGGGTCTCAGCACGCAGGTGTGCACGGCATAGCCATGGCCATATTCGACGAGCCGGCCGCGATGGCTGCGATAGCCGGGAACAAAGTGGAATTGGACATCGGGAATATCGCCGGCATATTTCGTCTTAGCGAAGCCGCCGGCCTCGACGTAATTGGTCGTCAGCATGCCCTTGCGCCGGACGAAATACTGAAAGGGCGCCACCAGCATCGCCGGCAGATTGGCGAGCGACAGGCCGAGCGTCCTGGTGCTGTTCGACCGCACCGTGATCATGCCGTCGACATGGTCCCGCAAATTCTTGCCGACGCCCGGCACGTTCATGACCGGTTCTACCCCCGCCGCCTTCAGTTCGTCGGCCGGGCCGATGCCGGAAGCAAGCAGGATGCGCGGCGACCCGATCGCGCCTGCGCTGAGCACAACTTCAGCGCGGCAAGACAGCCTTTGGGCTGCTCCGTCCCTGATCACATTGACGCCGGTGACGCGCCCGCTTTCGACTGCCAGGTCAAGCACCTCGACGCCTGACAGGACCTGGAGGTTCGGGCGGCTAAGAACCGGACGAATGAAGGCTGCATAGGCCGAGAAGCGCTCGCCCTTGTTCTGGGTGACGTTATAGATGCCGAGGCCGAATTGGCCATCGCCGTTGAAGTCGCGGTTTTCGGGCAGGCCCACGTCCCGGCCCGCCTCTACCCAGAGGCTGGATACGGCGTTGGGATCACGCGGATTGTCGACCAGCAGTTCGCCGTCGAAGCCGTGATAGGTCGGGTTCTGCGACAGAAGGTTCCGCTCCAGTCTCTTGAACACCGGCAGCACATCGGCATAAGACCAGCCCGCGCAGCCAAGCGCTTCCCACTCATCGTAATCCTGGGCGGCGCCGCGAATATAGACCATGGAATTGATCGAACTCGACCCGCCAAGAAGCTTGCCGCGGTTGACCGGTATGCGGCGGTTGTTGAGCAGCGGCTGCGGCACGCCCTTGTAACCATAGTCGAAGTTCGGATTGCCGTAGAGCGAGAGAATGCCGGCGGGCACACGCACCCTTGTGCGGTCGTCGCTGCCGCCAGCCTCGATCAGGCAGACGCGGTTAGCGAGGTTAGCGCTCAGCCTGTTGGCCAGGACACAACCGGCCGAGCCCGCGCCGATGACGATATAGTCGAATTCCGCCGCCTCGTTGCTCATGCCTTGCCTGCTAGTGCTCTTCGTCTTCGTCGTTCTTCAAGAGCTCGAGGATTTCCCGCTTCATGGCGATAAAGTCTCGCTCCATGACCAGGTCCATGCTGCGCGGACGCGGGAGGCTGACGCGAATTTCCTTCTTGATCTGGCCGGGACGGCCGGACATGACGAGCACCCGGTCCGCCAGCAGGATCGCCTCGTCAATGTCATGCGTGACGAACAGAACCGTTTTCTTGGAATGGTCCCAGATCCTCAGCAAAAGCTTCTGCATTGAGTGCCGGGTCTGGCTGTCGAGCGCTCCGAAGGGTTCGTCCATCAGCAGCACCTGCGGATCGTTGGCGAGCGCACGCGCTATCGCCACGCGCTGCTTCATGCCGCCCGACAGCTGCGAGGGATAATGGTCGGCGAATTTAGCCAGGCCGACCTCTTGGAGAAAATGCTCGACGAGGGCCCTGCGCTCGACCGCCGACATGCCCTTGCGCTTCGGACCGTATTCGACGTTCTGCGCCACGGTGAGCCAGGGAAACAGCGTGTAGGCCTGAAACACCATGCCGCGATCCGGGCCTGGCTCGGTAACCTGCTTGCCGCCAACAGAGATCATGCCGCCGGTGCGCTCCTCGAGGCCGGCAATGAGATAGAGCAGGCTCGATTTGCCGCAGCCGGATGGGCCGACGATCACGCAGAACTCATTGGGCACGACATGGAACGAGATGCCGTCCAGCGCCAGCACGGCGTTGTCGCCCGTGCCGTAGCGCAGGGCCACATTGTCAACGCCGATGTCGGAGGTCTTTGGTTTCGTCGTGAGAGTAAGGGTGTCCATGTCAGCGACCTCCTCAATTGGTCCAGGGAGCGACGAGGCGGCGGATGCCCCGGAACAATTGGTCGGTGCACAGACCAAGGATACCGATCATGGCGATGGCCATGAAGATGACGTCGACCTGAAAGCCGCGCATGGCCTTGAGCGAGATATAGCCAAGCCCGCTGCGCGCGGCGACGAGTTCGGCGACGACGAGATAGGTCCAGGCCCAGCCCATGGTGACGCGCAGCACGTCGAGCACGTTCGGAAGCGTGGCCGGAAAGACGATGTGGAAGACCGTGTCGCCGCGTTTCGTGCCGAGCGTATAGGCTGCGTTGACGAGGTCACGCTGAACGCCGCGCGCGCTGTCGGCGATCATCACCAGCTGCTGGAAGAAGATGCCGAAGATGATGACGGCCACGCGCTGCTCGATGCCGATGCCGATCCACAGGATGAACAGTGGTACGAAGGACGTCACCGGCAGATAGCGGATGAAATTGACGAGCGGATCGAGCGCCGCCTGGACGATGCGGTAGGTGCCCATCGTCAAGCCGAGCGGCACCGCCACGATGCTCGAAATGACGAAACCGATCAGCACCACCTGGACGCTGGCGAGCACATGCTCCCACAAGGAGCCGTCAAGCGCCATCCTGATGGTGGTGGACAAGACGGATTCCGGGCGCGGCAGGAACATTTCCTTGACCGCTCCGGAATAGGTCAGAGTGAACCAGCCGCCGATGACCGCACACCAGACCAGGACGCTGAGCGTGATGGAGAGAGGGCGCGACACGGCCTGAAACGGCGTGGCGACAGCTTTCCAGGCGGATCGGCCGGGCTGATTTTTATCGACGCTCAAGGTCACGACATGGCTGACGGGAGACGTTGCATTCGGTGCCAGTGTCACAGGGAAACCCTTTGGTCTGGATAGACCGCAGACGATAGGCTCGGCCTGCGGTCCAGCGAACTCACTTTGCGAGGCCAGATTACTTTGTCAGGAAGGACGGATCGACGAGGTCGTCGTATTTGATGTCCATCTTGAGCTTGCCGAAGCCGCCCCAGACATCGCCGCCGAGCTTGATCAGCTTGCCGGCTTCACCACTCTCGCCACCAGCGAAGAATTGCGCATTGCGCTCCTTGCCGTAGAAGTTCACGCCCGCGGCGGAGGAGGCGAAGTCCTTCGGATCCTTGAGCCAGCCGCCGACGCCCTTGGCCATCACTTCATAGGCTTTCTCGGGATTTTCCTTGATGAACTCGTTGGCCTTGTAGAGCCCCTTCACCAGCGCCTCGACATCCCCTGGGTTCTTCGTGATGTAGTCGCAGTTCAGCGCCACCACGTCGACGATCAGGCCGGGCGTCTTCGACGAGTCGATCAGGACCTGGCCCTTGTTTTCCTTCTTGGCCAGCGTCAGATGCGGTTCCCAGGTGACGGCAACGGGAATGCGATCGGCCATGAAGGCGGCGGCGGCATCATCCGCCGTCATATTGGTGACCTTCACATCGGCCTGGCTGAGACCGGCCTGCTTGAGCAGGATGTTGAACCAGAACTGCGACACCGAGCCTTCATTCAGCCCGACCTCCATGCCCTTGAGGTCGGCGACACTCTTGACGCTGCTCGCCGCCAGGACACCGTCGCCGCCGTGGCTGTCATCCAGGGCATAGACCGATTTGAAGCAGACATCCTTCGAGCGGTACTTCATGATTTCGTCGATGGTCGAGGCGCTGCCGTCGAGCTCGCCAGCGGCGACGGCCGCCATGTACAGCGATGCTTCCTCGATGATTTCGAGCGAGACATCGAGGCCCCCTTCCTTAAAGTAGCCCATGTCACGCGCAAGGAAGAGCGGGCCGTATCCGACCCAGGTCGTCATGCCCAGCTTCAAGCTGCCGGCTTCGGCGTGGAGGCTCACCGAAAGGGCGCTCAGCGCAATGCCGGCCGCAAGCGCGGCACGGCGAAACTTCGAGATTATTGTCGTCATCACGTTCCCCTGTCTTTTTCTGAGGTCAGGCGCTGTCCGCACCGAAACAACCCGCTTCGGACGCATCGCCGAAGGCTGCCGCCTGACGTTCTTTGTGTTCTCTTTCAGCCGGCGGATGGAGCAAAGCACGCTGTGTGCGATGCACAAATAATGATTTTCGATAATTCTGCTTAGGCTGGGCCTAACCAAGCCCGGCGCTGCCGCGTCTGCGCCACCCACTGGCAGAGCGACAATGCCGGGCCGCAGCCAATTCGAAACATCATCGTTGGAGTGCGCTCGACCAATTGCCTTCTGGCTAACCATCTCAGCGCGCCCAAAGCTATGTACAGTGCTTGCCGCTCGCGGCGGGTTCCGCGCGACGTCACTGCATTCAAGCTACGGGCTAAGCCGTCAAACCGAGCTGAGATCGGGCCGAATCCGCGGTGGCGATAGTCGCGCCGAGGCCTTCCAGCAGCCATTTCGCCTTCGCGACCAGTTCGGCATTACTCTTCACGAGCTCGGTTTTCGACATCCGGATCGTATCCTCCATGCCGATCCGCACATGGCCCCCGAGCAGGTAGGCCTGCATCAACATCGGGTAAGCGGCGCGGCCAATACCAAAGCCCGTCCAGATAGCGTCCTTGGGCAGCATGTTGCGGGCGAACATCATGGTCTCCGGCGTCGTCGCGAAGCCATATTTTACGCCAAGCACAAGGCTTGCGAGCGGCGGACCGCGGAACACCCCGCTGGCGAGAAAATCGTTGAGAAGATTGATGTCTCCGCTGTCGAAAAGCTCGAACTCGGGCCGAACCCCGCAGTCGTAGATGATCTCCGCCATTTTCCTGACGTTGGTTGGCGTGTTGATGACGACCTCGCCGCCGAACGTCATCGTATTGAGATCCAGTGTACAGATGTCGGGCCGTAAATCGCGGATATGCTCGACGCGGCGTTCGGCCGTCACGAAATTCGTCCGCGGACCGGCAATTTTGGGATCCTCTTCACCGGGCTGGAACCGACCACCGGGGCCGGTGGTGATGTTGAGGATCACCTCGGTGTTCTTGGCGCGGATCAGCCGAACGAGTTCGCGGTAGTGATCGAGTTCCATCGACGGCCGGCCGTCGGGGTGGCGAACGTGAAGATGCAGGATTGCCGCGCCAGCATCGGCGGCCTCGAGCGCCGAGCCCGCGATCTGCTGCGGCGTCACCGGCAGATTGGGGTTGTCTTCCGGCCTCGTCAGGCTGCCGGTCACCGCGCAAGTAATGATGGTGTCCTTCGACATGAGGCTTCTCTCAGTTCGTGAGGATGGCTGTGGCGGCGATCTCAACGAGAAGATTCTCGTCGATGAGCGCTCCCGCCTGAACCATCGTCGTTGCCGGTCGAATGTCGCCGAAGATCGCGCCGTGGGCTCTGCCGACGGCTTCCCAATCATTCATGTCGCGAAGAAAAATACGCGTCTCGACGACATCGTCTATCGAGGCGCCGAGTTCGCGCAGGGCAGCGTCGATGCGCTCGAGAACCACGATGGTTTGCCTTTCCGCGTCGCCGGGGTGAAGTGCACCGTCGGGTCCAGAGGCGGAAGTGCCCGATACAACAATGACGTTTCCGGCGCGGACCGCCCTGGAATAGCCGATGGCGGCTCCCCACTTATTGGTCACGTCGACCTTTTGCCTTTTCATGTGCCGCTCCTTGAGTGGTTTGCCTGCCGCGTCATTGCGCGAGGGACAGCAATGCTCGGTCGAAGGCCCGCACTATCTCGTCGATATCCGCATCTTCCATGGCGGTGGAAAACGCCATCAGCCCGTTGCCCGCAATGATCACGCCTTCGTCGAACAGCACCTTGGCGAGGGCCGAAACCCGCGTGGCGCCATCCGCCGCGGCGAATGTGGAACGGTAATCGCTCAAGGGTGCGTCCGTCAGGTGGACGCGGCGCAGCGAGCCCAGCCCGGTAACCTGCCCCTTGATCCCGTGCCGGGTGAAACAGGCGCGAACACCTTGGTCGAAGCGATCGCCGAGCGCCTCGAGCTTCTCGAATGCGGCAGGGGTCAATTCCTCCAGAGCGGCTATCCCGGCCGACATCGACATGGGATTGGCACTGAACGTCCCGCCATGCGGCACCGCCGGCGGGCTTTTGCTCGGATCGAACACCGACATCACTTCCGCACGGCCACCGATAGCGCCGATCGCAAAGCCGCCTCCGATGATCTTGCCGAGCGTGGTAAGGTCGGGTTCGACGTCGAAACGGCCCTGCGCGCCATGGTAGCCAAGGCGAAACGTGATGACCTCGTCGAGGATCAGCAAGGCCCCAAGCTCACGCGTAACGCGCCGCAGCATCGCCAGATATTCGGGCTTTGCCGGGACGAGGCCGGCGCGATTGGGCATGACGTCGACGAGCACGGCGGCAAGGCTGTTGCCGCTGGCGCGCAGGATCGCCTCGGCGATCGGGGTGTTGTTGAAGGGAATGACGACGACATCGTCGAGCACGCCCTGAGGTGTTCCTTTGGCGGTCGGCACCGATCCCGGCCTGTCGACGTCGCCCCAGGTAGCGGGGCTGGCGTCCTGGCTTGTCTCGGCCGGGTCGTAGGTGCCGTGGTAGGCGCCTTCGCATTTGGCAATCTTCGGTCGGCCGGTATAGGCGCGCGCCGCCTTGATCGCGTTCATCACCGCTTCGGTGCCGGAATTCGTATAACGAAGCTGCTCGACGGACGGCAGACGATCGCACAGGATTTCGGACAGCCGGATCTCGCTCTCGGTCGGCATGCCGAAACAGGTTCCGGCTTCGAGCTGCCGTGTCGCCGCCTCGATGATCAGGCGATTGCCATAGCCATGGATCAGAGAGGTGAAATTCCCCAATGCGTCGATCCGGACATGGCCATCGACGTCGGTGATCCGGCAACCGTCGCCACGCTGGGCATAGATTTGGTGCGGTTTGCGAAAGACGGTCGTGCGCGTGTTCCCGCCAGGCATAACCTCGCGGGCACGGGCATAGAGCTTTTCGGAATTTGGTGTCGCGGGTGCTGACATGAGGTCGCTCGTCATCTGGTTCTAGGCGGCAAGGTTGATCCGTTCGCGACGCAAGGTCGGGCCGCTGCTCTCGAATTCCTGCGCAAAACGGTGGCCTGAATAGACGGCCGCATAGATGGCGGCCGGCGCTTCGCAATCTCCAATGCGTGACACCCGGCGCAAGCGCCCCGCCTGTCCCTCCTCGAGACGGCTGGTCAGCGCCGCAAAGAGTTCGTTGCGTGGCAACCGCGCCGTGACGAGAACAAGGGCGTCGGTCTGCCTGTGCCCCTTGGTTCCGGTTCGCGCATCGACGAAGAAGGCCTGGCCTTCATGCGTGCCGGTGAGCGCGGTGTGCGTAACCATCCCGACGCCGCGCTCATGGAGCCGCCTGGCGGTCCGGATGTTTTCGAGTGTGTTGATGGTGAAGGAGGAGACGTCGGCCGCCGGTGTGACCAAGGTGACTTCGTTGCCGGCAAGCGCCAGTTTTTCGGCGAGCACGGCGCCCATGTAGTAATGATCGTCGTCGTAGACGATGATGCGGCCTGACGGGATATTGCCGCCCATGATGTCGTCTGGTGTGAATACAGGCACGTCGGCCGACAGGGCGAGCGGCTTGAACGCCGCGCGTCCAACGCCATCGGCGCGCCATTGCGATCCTGTCGCCAGCACCACCTCGTCGGCGTCGAATTCGAGAATTTCGGCCAATCCGAGATCGCTTTCGAGATACACCCCGACATTGCGGAGTTTGTCGAGCTGGGTGACACGCCAGTCCCGAACCCTCAGCCATTCCCGCAGGCCGGGCAACTCGCCCTCCAGGGTCACGCGACCGCCGAGACGGCTCTGCTGTTCAGCCAGGGTTACCTGATAGCCGCGCTGGCCGAGAGCCCGGGCGCATTCGAGCCCCGCCGGCCCACCGCCGACCACGAGCACGGTCGCGTCGCTTGACTTTGTGGAAATGCGTTCGGGGTGCCAGCCACGCCGCCATTCCTCGCCCATGGTCGGGTTTTGCGTGCAGCGCAGGTTCGTCATGGCAAAATGGCTCGACACGCAGATGTTGCAACCGATGCACTCGCGGATATCCTCGTAGCGACCTTCCTCGATCTTCTTCGGCAGGAAGGGATCCGCGATCGAGGGGCGCGCGGCGCCGATCATGTCGAGCACGCCGCGGCGGATCAGACTTGCCATCGTATCGGGCGAGGTGAAGCGCCCGACACCGACGACCGGTTTGGTGGTGACGCCTTTGATCCCTGTCATGAACGGCTCGTGATCGTTTTCCGATGCGAAGCGCGAGGTCGGCGAATCGTCTGCCCAGGTCCCGACCACGAGGTCCCACAGATCCGGTAGTTCGGCGAGCAGACTGATCGCCTCGATCCCCTCCTCCGCGACCCGAAGCCCCTCCGGGCCAAACAGCTCATCGATGATGAGGCGTACGCTTACGGCGCAGGCGTCACCGCCGCCCTCCCGCGTCACTTCTATCAACTCCTTCAGAAGCCGCACCCGGTTCTGCAACGAGCCGCCATATTCATCGGTACGCTGATTGCGGGGCGAAATGAATTGGAAAGCGATGGTGGAAAAATTGCCGTCGACGTTGAGGATATCGAAGCCGGCCTTTCGCGCCCGCCGCGCGGCCGCCTTCCACCAGCCCAGCAATGCCTTGATATCGGACTTGTCCATGGCGCGAACCTGGACCGGATGGTGTCCGCTGACGGGGCGGTCCATCGGACCGAGCGGCACGTCGCGGGTCATGCGATTGGCATTGTAGTAGGCGGGATAGGCGAGCTGCACGCCGGCGAGCGAACCGTGCTCATGGACCGCTTCGACCATCAGCGCGAGCGGCGGAATGTCGCCATCATCCCACAGCATCTGCAAAACCTCCGGCATGAGGTCGCCGGAGGGATGAACCGAGCAATGCTCGGTGTTGACAACCGCCCATCCGCCTTCGGCCTTGATCCCGCGCATGGCGGCATGGGCTTGCGGTCGTAAATTGCCCATGCCGTTGCAGTGAGGTGTCTGGTAGAACCGGTTGCGGGCGACGACGGGCCCGATCTGTATCGGCTGGAACAGGATATCGAAGCGCGGATCCCGCATACGTGTTTCTTTCTGTACCTCGCGGCAAAGAGCGAGGAGGCATGGTTGGTAAGAGGATGAAGCCCTCGACGATCGCTAGGCGCGGATTTTGATCCAGGTCGCCTTGAGTTCGGTGTATTTATCGATCGCGTGCAGCGATTTGTCCCGTCCGAAGCCTGACTGCTTGTAACCGCCGAAGGGCATCGTAATGTTGCTCTCGTCGAAATTGTTGACCCAGACGGAGCCTGCTCGCAACCGGCGCGCGGTGGACAGCGCGACGTCGATATTGTCGGTCCACACCGCGGCAGCCAGGCCGTAGATGGTATCGTTGGCGAGCGCGACTGCTTCCTCCGCGCCGGAAAAGGAGATGGTGGCGAGCACTGGGCCGAATATCTCCTCCTGTGCAATGCGCATCTTGTTGCTGACATTGTCGAAGACGGTCGGCTCGATGTAGTAGCCGCCGGTCTCGCTAAGGACGCGCTTGCCGCCGGACTTGAGCTCGGCCCCTTCCTTGGAACCGATATCGATGTAGTCGAGCACACGGTCCATTTGAACCTGGCTGACCATGGCGCCAAGCTTCGTGGCCGCATCGAGGGGATCGCCAACCGTAAGCGTTTTCCCGACAGCGATCACCTTGTCGAGGAACTTATCCTTGATCTTGGCGTCGACGAGAAGTCGCGAGCCGGCGTTGCAGACCTCACCTTGATTGAAGAAAATGCCATAGGCAGCCGCTGTCGCGGCCTCGTCCAAATTGCCGCAATCGGCCATGACGATATGCGGGGTTTTGCCGCCGCATTCGAGTGCGACGCGCTTCATGTTCGATTGGGCGGAATAATTCATGAAGAGCTTGCCGACCTCGGTCGAGCCGGTGAACGTCACCGCGTCGACATCCATATGCAGTCCAAGCGCCTTGCCGGCAGTTTCTCCAAGGCCGGTGACAACGTTGAACACGCCATCCGGAATGCCGGCCTCCGCCGCCAGCTCCGCGAGCCTGATCGCGGACAGCGGCGACTGTTCGGCTGGCTTGAGAATGACTGAGTTGCCTGCGGCGAGCGCTGGCCCGAGTTTCCAGCATGCCATCAGCAAAGGAAAGTTCCATGGAACCACCGCAGCCACGACGCCGACAGGCTCGCGCGTGATCATGCCCAGTGCACCGCTGCCGGTCGGAGCAATCTCGTCATAGATTTTGTCGATCGCCTCGGCATACCAGGCGATCGTATTCGCCGATGCCGGCACGTCGACGGACCGTGCGTCGGAGATCGGCTTGCCCATGTTCAAGGTCTCGAGCAAGGCCAGTTCATCACCGTGCTGATGCATCAGATCGGCGAACCGTTGCAGCACTTTCTTGCGCTCGGTCGGCGAGCGCCGCGACCATGAGCCAGCGTCGAAAGCTTTGCGCGCGGAGTGTACGGCAAGGTCGACATCCGCCGCGTCGCACGACGCTATTTGGGCGAGCGTTGTCCCATTGGCGGGATTGATTGCGTCGAACACTCCGCCCGACACCGCGTCGACGAATTTTCCACCGATGAACGCCTGCTTGCGGAGGTTGAGATTTGAGGCGGCTTGGCGCCAGTCGATCACGCTCATGGAATAACCTTTTCTCGATAAATGATACAATAGTTCGATTTACGAGAATGTATCCAATCACCTGTCGACTGTCAACATAAAATCGCTCTTTTAGCCATTTCGATTGCAGTCAAAAGGGCGCGCATTAAGAATACAGGCTGCACTAGCAGTAGCTTTTCTACGATAAATAACAAGAATAGCTCCGCTTTGATTAAAGCAGGGGCGAGCTATAAAAAATTCCTAAATTCAATTAGTACTTTTCAATGTCTGCTGAAATTGTTTCTCAATGAGCTTGGAAAGCTTTTCCGCCATACGTTTGACCAGCGCGACATTGAGGTCTTGGTTGGTGTCGATGATGCCTTGGATGGTTCCTGTCACGCACAGGCTATGCTGTGTACGCTGTCCGTCGATCCTGATCGGGGCGGCGATCGCGGCAAATCCATCCACATCTTCTCCGATGCAATAAGCCACCCCGGTTTTGCGCACGAGTTGCAGCTCGTGCGCGAGAACGTCGAAGTCGACCTTGGTCGACGCCGTGAACCGCTTGAGCGGCTTGTCGAGTACCGAGGCGATGAAGTCCGCATCCTGAAAGGCGAGGATCGCCTTGGCGGAGGCGCCGGCATGGGCCGGGATTTCAAGCCCTGGAACGATGTAAGCCCGGACCAGATTGCCGGGCGCGACCATGTCGAGGCTGCGCACGCTGTCGCCGGCCAGCCGCGCGATGAAGCAGGCCTGGCCGGTCTTTTCGGAAAGTTCTTGCAACGTCGGGCGCGCAACCACCTTGAACCAATCGTCGCTCGCCCCCGAAAAGAGCAGTCTTTCCAGCCGTGGCCCGAGCTTGAAATTGGCCGCCTTTGGGCCGCTCTGTTCGATCAATTCCACATCGGCCAAGCTCTTCATCAGCCTGTAGGCCGAGGCCTTCGGCAGATCGAGCATCTCGCCGACGGCGGTTCCCGATATGCCGCCCGGAAAACCGGCGACGATCTCAAGAATACGCACATAGCGCTCCAAAGGCTTTTCAGCGGCCGCTTTGCTGGTCGGAGTCTTTGCCATGATGTCGGTGCTCTAGCCCCTTGCGATTCGATCATCATGCCAGTCGAAATAGCGCATGGCCAAGGGCACGAACCACGGCGAGCCGTTAAAGAAGGGCGCCGTGGGGAATTTTTCGACATCGAAGGCCGAGGACATGTCTCCCCGTTGAAGAATCCGGGCAGCAAGCTTCTCACCGAAATGCGTTCCAAGAGGGATGCCGGCAAAGTTGTAGCCGAGGGCGAAGAGCACGCCATCCTTCACGCCGATATGGGGCATGAAATCGAAAGTTCCGGCGCATTGCCCGGTCCAGGCCCGGCTGAGACGGACACCTCTAAGGTCTGGCAGGATTTTCACGAGGCGATCGCGAAGCGCACCGGCGAGCGGCGTCGCCGTCGGGCTCGCCGTACCAGTCATGCCGCCGAAAAGAATGCGGCTTGAATCAGGGGCCGGGCGGATGAAATCGATGTTCATCCTGGTGTCGAGATAGGTGCGGCGGCGCGGTATCATCTTGTCGATTGTTTCCGTCGGCAACAGCTCGGTTGCAACGACAAAACCACGGAACGGAATGACCCGCCTTGCGAGCCATTTCAGGTCTCGGCTCGTGTAGCCATTGGTGGCGACGATGACATGAGGAGCAGCGATGTTTCCCCTCGAAGTCCGAACGATCTTCTCCCTCGCACTGTGATCGACGCCCACCACATTGGTAAGAGGGTACAGCCTGACGCCGGCCTCAAGCGCCTTGCGGACGAGGCCAGCGTGATAGAGCCCCGGATGAATCGAACCGAGATCCGGAATGACCGCGCCGCCATGGTAGATGTCGGAGGCTATTTCGGTGCGGACTTCATCTTTCTCGACGACGGAATAATCGAACCCGACGGCCTGGCGGGTCTGTTCGAGCTCTGTGATCAAAGCTCGAAAATGGGCTTTCGAATTGGCGGCAATGAAGCGGCCGCAGGTCTGATAATGGCAATCGATACGCTCACGCTCGACGAAGGCCCGGACACCGCGCAGAGCGGCATCGAGCTCGCGATAGACCTTCACCGCGTATTCGCGCCCCGACCTTTCCGCCAGCCATTCGACGGATCGCTTGAGGGTGCGGCCGACGAAGCCGGCGTTGCGGCGCGCGGCGCCCTCGCCGATCCTCTGCGCGTCGACAACGGCAATGTCGCAGCCCGCGCGGGCCAGATGCAGCGCGGCGACCAGACCCGTAATGCCGCTGCCAATGATGACGACATCGGCCCTGCCGCCAAGGCTGGCCGGTTCAGTGTTCTCGTGGGCGGGGGGCAGCGGCGCCGCCGACCACCAATAAGGCTCCTCGAGATAGTCGTCGGCGAACAATTCGGCTTGCGCAGCATCAATCTTCCCGTTGTCCTGCGACATGACGTGCAGCATCAATTTACCTTTTCTTATTGGGGTTGTAGGCCACAGCCATCATGCAACTCGTCAGTATGATCATCACCGCGGCGGCGGCCAGGATCGTGGGATCGAGTTGTTCGCGTAGTCCCGTGAACATTTGCTTCGGAAGCGTACGCTGCTGAGGCCCGGCAATAAACAGCACCATCACCACTTCGTCGAATGACGAGGCGAAG
The DNA here is from genome assembly GCF_040545535.1 of Mesorhizobium robiniae. Classification (NCBI taxonomy): domain Bacteria; kingdom Pseudomonadati; phylum Pseudomonadota; class Alphaproteobacteria; order Hyphomicrobiales; family Phyllobacteriaceae; genus Mesorhizobium; species Mesorhizobium robiniae. The sequence goes on along the minus strand of NZ_JBEPMC010000008.1, from coordinate 157,746 downwards.
GCGAAGATCGCTCCCGCCGCTACACCTGGCGCTATTATGGGAAGCATCACCGTCCGAAATGCCGTCACGCGGCCGGCACCGAGACCTGCCGCAGCCCGCATCAGATTGAAGTCGAAGCGCGTCAGCGTCGCCGTAACCGTGATGACGACGAAAGGCGAGGCCAGGATGGTGTGGGCAATTACGACGCCGGCATAGGAATAGTTGAGGCCGAGCGGCGAAAAGAAAATGAACAGCCCGAGGCCGAGCACCACGACAGGAACGATCATTGGCGAGATGGCCAACGCCATCACGGCGGTTCGGAAAGGAAACCGCGGATTGACAAGCCCGATGGCCGCGAGCGTGCCCAAGGTCGTGGCCAGGATGGTCGTCGCAACCGCGATCACCAGACTGTTGACCATTGCCCCGGTCCACAGAGGCGAGGAAAAGAGCTGCTCGAACCAACGAAGGGACAGCGCACGGAATGGATAGGTGAACCAGGGATCAGCATTGAGCGAGATTGGAAGAGCGACCGCCAGCGGCAGCACCAGCAGCGCCAGGATGATCCCCACAAACGCATAGAGCGGTATCCGAATGTAGGCCGGAAACTCGGAATAGACGCGGCGACCCATGCTCATATCCGATCCGACGAATGACGTGCGATATGTCGCCCAAGGGGGAGAGCAACGAGACCAGCTCCAAAGATGAGTACGGCGCTGAGTGCCGAAGCCAGCCCCCAATTCAGATCCTCATTGGTAAACCTTGCAATGAAGAAACTCACCATCTGATCGGACGGACCACCCACCAGCGCCGGTGTCAAGTAGAAGCCAAGGCACAGAACGAAGGTGAGAAGTCCGCCGGCGGCGATGCCTGGGACCGCCTGTGGCAGAAAAATCGTCCGATGTGCCAGAAGTGGGCCGGCGCCGAGGCTGCGGGCGGCCTTGACCTGGTTCGCCGGGATGGCCCGCATCACGCTGATCATGGGCAGGACCGTGAACGGAAGCTGGATCTGGATCATCGCGACGATGGTCGCCATGCGCGTGTAAAGCAGGGGCAGTGGCTCCGATATCAATCCCGCTCCGGCCAGCGCGTTATTGAGGACGCCATTGGTCTGAAGGAAGACTATCCACGACATGGTTCGCACCAGCAGCGAGGTCCAGAACGGCAGGAGAATGAAGAACAGGAGGACTGCTGCTGTCCGCCCGCTTGCGTTGGCTATGACATACGCGACCGGGTATCCGATCACGACTGTGAGGCCTGTCACGACGAGGCTGATCAGGATCGTCCGGAGATAGATCGACCGGAAATCGTAGCTCGTTTCCTGGGACGATCGACCGTCGGCTTCGATCTTCGTGGGAAAGCCCGTCGCCCAGCGCAGATAGAAGGCGCTGTAGCGGCCATCGTAGTGTTTGAGAATGCTCCAGACACCGCTTTGTCCCCATGCCGGATCGGCTTCGATCAATTGGGCCTTCCAGGCCTGCGGGTCGGCGCGGTCGAAATCGCTGGAAAGCACCCGCTGCGCGTTGAGGATGACGTTCATCCCGCGAGACAATTCGTAGCCCACACGACGGCCTAGCGGGCGTACTGACCCGGCATGTCCTGCAGCCTCGAGTTCGTGTCCAAGCGTCATGTAGACGGCGTCGGTCGGAAGCTTATCCCCGTCCCAGGCCTGAAGCGCCTGCGTTGTCAGCGGCAGCGCTCTGGCGATTTCTCCGTCCGATACCGCCGTATGAACGATCGAACCGATCGGGATCACCAGGAACAGAAGCAGGAAAATCAGGAGCGGTGCGGCCGGAAGAGCAGCCCGAACTGTCCTCCGGCGGTTGTCGCTCTTGACCGGCGAGCGAATGACGACATGCGCCGTCGATGACGCGATGCTTGGCGCAGGCGTATCAGTTTGCGTCATTACCAAGCCCACATCACCGTACGGCAGCGTCATCCGAAAACTCCCACCACTCGGCTTACTGGGAAATCCAGCTGGAGAAGCGGGCGTTCAGGGCATCGCCATTTTTGGCCCAGAATGCGCCGTCCTGGGCCAAGGCGCCCTCGCTGTTTTCAGGGGCTGACGGCAGGTTCGCCAGCACGTCCTTGGCGACGAGATCGCTGGCAGCCTTTACCGTTGGGCCGTAGGCGATGTAATTGCTCAGGGCGGCGTTGATATCTGGCTTGAGACTGAAGGCCACGAACTCCTTGGCGGCTGCAAGGTTCTTCGAACCGGACGGAATGACCCACATATCAAAGCCGCGGATCTGGTTGGTCCAGGCGATCCCAAGGTCGGCATTTTCCTTGGCGTTGGCGTCCGCAATACGGCCGTTCCAGGCCAGCGCCATCTTTACCTCGCCGGATTTGAGAAGCTGCGGCGGCTGGGCGCCGGCCTCCCACCAGACGATGTCCTTCTTGATCGTGTCGAGCTTCTTGAAGGCCCGGTCGACGCCGGCGGCAGTGGCAAGCGCCGCATAGATCTCCGACGCCGGTACGCCATCGGCGAGCAAGGCGAGTTCGAGTGTGTCCACCGGACTTTTGCGGAAGCCGCGTTTGCCGGGGAAGGCCGCGGTGTCGAAAATGTCCGTCAACTTGGTAGGCGCCTTCGGGAATGCTTGTTTCTGAAACGCCAGGATCGTGGCGTAGACGCTCGTTCCCACTGCGCAGTCGGTAAGGGCGCCATCCACGAGACCCGCTGACATAAAGGCCGCATCGGCACCGATCTTCTCAAGCAATCCCTGGTCGCAGGCGGTCGCCCCCGTCTGCGGATCGACGTCGACAACATCCCAGGCGACATTGCCGCTGTCGACCATGGCACGCAGCTTGGCCAATTCACCGCTCCAGGTGTCCTGGGTGACGGTGATGTTCTTTGATTTCGCATATGGATCGAGGAATGCCTTTGTCTGCGCCTCCTGCAGAGCCCCGCCCCAGGACACGACGGTCAGACCGTCCGCCAGGGCTGGAAAACTCACTGCTGCCAGGACGAGCCCGACAAGGCATGACTGCTTGAACGAATACGCTCGCAACATTTTTATGTCCTCTCTGGATTTTCAGTTGTGTTATCTGCCGTCTAGCGCCCATGCATCGCGTGGTTCCCAGTTGAGAAGGACAGGGTTGCCCATCTCCATCTGGGCTCCCACCGATGACGGACTTTTAGCAATCAACCGTTCCCCGCCCGGCAGTTCGACGTGGATCCGGAATTGGTCGCCGCAGTAAATGACTTCGCTGACCCGCCCGGTAAGCGCTCCGGCGCTGCTCTGCCCGGCGATGCGGACGCTCTCCGGCCGGATGGCGATCGTTGCGCGTTGATCGAGCTTCGTGTGAACGCTGCTGCGCGCCAAAATTTCCTGGCCACCGGCGAGCCTTGCGCGCGCTAGGCCGCCTTCGATCGAGACGATTTTCGCATCGAGACAGTTGTTATCGCCGACGAATTCCGCCACGAAGCGGTTCGCGGGATGGCCGTAAATATCTTGCGCTGAACCGATTTGCTGGATTCGCCCGTCGTTGAAAATGGCGATCCTGTCGGACATCGTCAGCGCTTCGTGCTGATCGTGCGTCACATAGACGACTGTCAGGTCCAGCTGATCGGCGATCCGGCGGATCTCGAGCTGCAGGTCCTCGCGCAGCTTCTTGTCCAGGGCGCCGAGCGGCTCATCCATCAGCACCAGGCTGGGCTCGAAGACCAGCGCTCGAGCGAGTGCCACTCGTTGCTGCTGGCCGCCTGAAAGGGCCGTGGGCCTGCGCTGCGCAAGGTTCGAAAGTTGGACCGTCGCCAGCGCCTCGCCGACACGAGTGGCGATCCGCTCCTTGGACAGGCCTCGCACCCGCAAGGAATAACCTACGTTCTCGGCGACCGTCATGTGCGGGAAAAGCGCATAGTTCTGGAACACCATTCCGATGTTCCGCTTTTCCGGTGGTTTGTCCTGGATCGGCCGCCCGTCGAGCGTAATTTCACCGCCTGACGGATGTTCAAAGCCGGCGAGCATCATCAGCGTCGTCGTCTTGCCCGAGCCCGAGGGGCCAAGAAGCGTCAGGAATTCCCCCTTCGCGATGTCGAGGTTGAGATCGCGCACGACGAAACTATGGCCATCGTAGGTCTTGGATATGCCGGTCATGCCGACATGCGTCGCTGGCTGAACCATGGCTGAAACCGCTGCTCCCATTTCATTGTTCTCGATTATTGAGAATCATTATTGAATATCGAGAATAAGAGCACCCGGACTAGCTTGCGTCAATCCCCTGGTCACAAATTCCGAGCGTGCGACGGCAGCATTCTTCGATGTGGGGATCAGCTTGGGGATGGTGGAGCGCGGTCGCTGGCCTTCACCGGGACCTGGCAATCGGCATATGAAAAATACGAGCTGCTGTTGGGGCGGCTGAATCAAGCGGGAGATAGCAGTGCCTTCGCTGGCAGCAGGCATCGTTGAGCCCGGCCGAATTGCTCGATTTGGCAAATGGGCGAACGGCGGCCGCGCGCGGCATCCCTTACACGCTCTCCACCATGGCCACGACCAGCATCGAGCGCATGGCCAGGGCGGTGCAGGGACCGCTCTGGTTCCAGCTCTATGTGCTCAAAGATTTCGAATTCAACCGGCAACTGGTGCGGCGGGCCGAGGAAACAGGCTATTCGACGCTGGTGGTGACCGTCGACCTACAGGCCGGCGGCAAGCGCGAGAAAGACCTCAGGAACGGCATCTCGATCCCGCTGCGCCCCTCGCCCCATCATTTCTGGGAAGGCTTGGCTCATCCAGGCTGGTCGCTGCGGCTACTGCGCGGCGGGCTGCCGCAATTTGAGAATATCGGTGGCTATCTCGGCGACACCAGCGCCGGATTGACCATCGCCGCGCGTGTCGGCGCCAACCTCCACGCCGGTTTCGACTGGGACGACTTCCGCCGGATCCGCGACTGGTGGAAGGGCCGGCTGCTGGTGAAGGGCGTCCTGCATGCGGGCGATGCGGCATGCCTTGTAGCGGCAGGCGCCGATGGCATCTGGGTCTCCAACCATGGCGGCCGGCAGCTCGACGGCGCCATTTCGAGCGTCGATGCGCTGCCGGCAGTCCGCCATGCGCTGGGTTCCGAGGTGCCGATCCTCATCGATTCCGGCATCCGCACCGGAATGGACGTCATCAAGGCCGGTGCAAGCGGCGCCTCCGCGGCAGCGATCGGCCGGGCCGCGCTGTTTCGGCGCCGTGGCAGGAGAGGTCGGCGTGGCGAAGGTCCTCGATATCATCTTGGACGAGATGGTGACTGGCCTCAAGCTTTGCGGGCTGCCCAGTTTTGAGCAAGCGGGGTCAGAACTGACAGCGTAGTGTCAAATGAGTGCTCAGCACTTCGTCCAGGGAGCATCGGCAGAGCAAAGCTGCTGATCTCGGACATTTGTACTATGTCGGCTTCGCGCCGTCGTCCCTGCAATGTCCGCTTTTGCTAAGCGGCAGCTATTCTCTCAATGGCCGATGTGCGGCGCACAGCTATTTCACGGACCGAAAACAAAGGCTGTTACAGCCGCGCGAGCAGGACGCGTCTGATACCAGGCGTAAGGAGTGGCGCGCAGCGAACTGCTGCATCGCAGATTCCAGCACGAGCCGGGGGAAGGGAGGCTCCGACTCTTCGTCTCCAGGAAAAATGTTGGCAACGACCAGGGGCCCAGCCGGCCGCGGACGTAATTCGAAAAGACAGGAAAAAGCATGCAAATCGACAAAGAACGCCTTGAATTGACGCAAGTGCTCTACGCGCTCATCGTCGATTACTGGCATGACGTCGACACGAACTGGGGACGGAACGCACCGGACTATTACACCGAGGATGCGACATTCGCGGGGTCGGCGACGACCTATCAAGGGCGCGAGAAAATTCGCGCATTCTACAAGTGGCGGGAAGATCGGGGCGCTCGCACGGTTGTCCATTCGGTGCAAAATTTCCAGGCGATGTTCGACGGCAGTCCCGACACGGCGCTCTGCCATTGGGTGCTGATGCTGTACGCCGCGGATGGGAAGCCCGTGCTCCCGACGCACCCTCCTATCCAGATCGCCTACATGACCGATCGGCTCGTCAACACGCCACAGGGCTGGAAAGTCACTTACCGGCGTTTCGAGCCGTGGTTCGAAGGCGGCACGCCGCCGACCAACCCGGTCCTTGAAAGCAAGTGAAGTTGGCTTGGCTACAGCGCAACGGAATATTCGCGATGCACCGAAGCATCCAGACCGGCACGATTGCGGATGAAATCCAGCGCATGCTCGATGTTGGTCCGCGTATCGAGAAGGGGGGCCAGCACGTCTTCCCTGATCCTTCCGGGGTCCACCGACGACTTGAAGAATGATACGGACATCACTGCCGCGACCTTGTCCCTTTCTATGATGGGAACTCCGAGAGTCGTCATTCGAAGCGGTTCAGTGCGCGGGTCACGCACGGCGTAGCCTGCGCGCCGGATACGGTCCAGGCGGTTCCGAAACGCCAGCTCTTCCTTGGCGCCAAACTCCATGGAAAAGCTTTTCCGAATGCGAACGATGTGCCGTTCTCGTTCTTCGTCATTACAGAAGGCCATGTAGGCGCGACCCATTGCGGACTTGAACAGATCTGCGCGTTTGCGCAGAACGGTATTGGTATGCACGACAGGGCTGATCGTGCCCGTCCAATAAAGAATCTCGATTGCGTCGTCATCGAGGACGCCCAGTCCGATCGGCCACTTGATTTTTCTCGTCAGACCGATGGACAGCGGCCGGGCAACTTCGATGACACGCGATATGCCGCTATAACCTTGCGAAAGCTCGGCTACCTGCTCGGTGACGCGATATCCGCCGCACATGTTGTCGCGAACGACGTAACCCTCGTGCATCAGCGTTTCCAGCATGCGCACGATCGTTGGCCTTGGGATTCCGGTGTCTGCGTAGATGGCATTGACCGTCGCAATGCGTTTTTGATTCAAAACTTTAAGGACGTGCAACGCACGGCAGACCGAGTTGACGGGCGGGTACGAGCGATCGGACGGGTCTGTGTAACCGCGCCTGGAATTGGTGCGGCAATGCGCGCTTGTGGACGCGGTGATCTTGCCGGATACATCTTCGCGGCCAACATCGTCAGAAGGGTCTTTGTGGGCACCTTTTCGCATCAAATCTCCTCCCGCATCCAAGGTCCTGGCGCTCCTCCAGCGTCACCGAACGAGATCACGTCGACTTGTGTTTCACAAGGTGAAACCCGCTGGAGTCGGAGATCGCCTTAATTTCACGGTTCGAAATACGACGTCATCTGCATGTCTTCGGCATGGTCTGCCGTCGCATGCTAGGCACAATTGAAATCGAGGCAGGCTCGGAGACGGCCTCGCCGCGGAGGAGATTTGCCATGAGTGACCTGTCACGACGCATTGCGTCGAAATCCGTGTTTGCACAACAGGAGCCTCAACATGTCGGCGGCGACGGCCTTTCCAAGACCTGGATCACGCGTGGTGGGAACTTTGCCGTCTGTTACTCCGAGGTGCTGCCGGGCGGTGTCCTGAAGAGGGAAGACAATCCTGAAGAATACATGCTCATCCTGCCGCCGAACTCTGCGTCTGTCACCGTGGAAACCGGCAGCGAATCCGTTGAAGCCGAACCGGAATCGCTGACGATAGTACCGCCGGGACGGAGCCGGGTCGTCGCCCGGAGTTCCGGCAGGATCGCGCGGATATTCTCGAAAGCCTCCAAAGACGTGATGGCGCTCGCCGTCAATGACGGCGTCTACGCCGATGGGGCCCCCGAACTTGCTCCCGTCGATCTTTGGCCGGAGCCGAAAGACGGTTACAAGCTGCGCCACTATCCGCTCGCGCAATATCTCAAGCCGGACGGCGAGCGCATCCAGCCTCGCTGCTTCCGATCCACGAATATGATGGTCAATTTGTTCGGCCAATTCGCGACGCGTCGTGGGACGACGTCGCTCAGCCCGCATTGGCATGATGATTTCGAGCAGGCATCGCTCTGTTTCGACGGCGTCTGGATCCATCACCTGCGCTATAACTGGGGTGCCGACGCGGGAGAGTGGATCCCTGATGATCACGCCGAAGTTCCTTCGCCGTCCGTCACGGTCATACCGGCGCGCGCCATCCACACGAGCCAGGACGTCGGCGAGGATGGCCCCGAAAGTTCACTCTACGACATCTTCTGCCCGCCGCGGCTCGACTTCGCCTCGAAACCCGGCTTCGTGATCAATGCCGATGAGTATCCGCTGCCTGTCGTCGAGGGCGAGCAGAAGGCCAAGACCGGCGGAACGCTGTTAAGCTGGCAGAAATCAGCCTAGCCGGCCCCGGAATTCGCGATCGGCCGCCTCGTTTTGATATGCCATGCCGGCAAGGCGAAAAGGTTCCCGCCATCCATTCAACGAAGTGCAGAGGACTCATGCAGAACGTTGTAATCGTAACTGGTGCCAGCAGCGGTATAGGGGCTGCGACTGCGCGTTTGCTCGGAACCGCCGGTGCGCACGTCGTCGTCAATTACAAAAACTCGCGGGAACTAGCGCAGGCTGTGGTGGCCGATGTCGAGGCTGTCGGCGGCAAGGCCATTGCTGTCCAGGCGGATATGGGTTCGGAGGCCGACATTCTTCGCATGTTCGAAGAGACGGATAGGGCATTCGGACCCTTGACCGGGCTGGTGAACAATGCCGGCGTCAATGGTCCGAAACACCGTTCGGCGGATAATTATGAATTCCAGGAAACGATGGACATCTTTGCCGTCAACACTGTCGGCGTTCTCATCGCATGTCGTGAGGCAATCAAGCGGATGTCGACGAAGCACGGAGGCAAGGGCGGCAGCATCGTCAACATCTCCTCCATCGGCGCGCTAACCGGATCACCTGGCCGCTTCATCCATTATGCCGGGTCGAAGGCTGCGGTTGACACGATGACGAAGGGGCTGGCCGTGGAGGTCGCGAAGGATGGCATCCGGATCAACGCCATCCGTCCCGGTATGATCGACACACCGATCCATGCGAAGGCTGGGCAGGCCGACAGGGTCAAGGAGTTTGCTTCCAAAAACCCGCTTGGACGTGCGGGCCTCCCCGAAGAGGTGGCGGAGGCCATCGTGTGGCTTCTCTCCGACAAGGCATCCCTCGTCACCGGCGCCGTACTCGATGTGATGGGCGCCCAACGTTAGGTCTCAAGGGGGCGACCTCACGTTAAAGACCACCCTCGCAAGGACTTGTCTCGATGACATCGGACTTCTGCGTTTAGAGAGCGCAGCCTGCTGAGGCAGGGCTTTCGGACCAACGAGTTTCGATCCGAGCAGCCGATCTCGAGCCACCGAGCTGTTCGATTTGGGAGAATGGCAATCCACTGATCGCGATCCCTGTTTCATTGTGCGAAACATAATGTGCGGGGACTGTGGGACGGGAAGAAGTTTGATCTAGTTTGAAACGCTTTCGCCGTGCCGCCGGTTCGGTTTCGTGCTTACGACCGCATGCTGGGAGCCATGCGGAGGACCAAAAGACTTCGGTGTAGTACCAGGGAGGAATATCCGTGAACATTTCACTCGTGTCCGCTCGTAACATCCGCAGGTCGGCGCTCAAGCGCATCGCCGCCGCAGTCGCTCTGCTGCCGGTTGCACTGAGTTTGGATAGCGCGCTGGCGCAGGAGTATCCCGCCAAGTCGATCACGGCGGTCGTACCTTTCGCAGCCGGCGGCGGTTCTGACACCCAGACCCGGATCTGGGGCGAGGCCATGGCGCAGCTGATAGGGCACCGCATAATTGTCGAAAATGTTCCTGCTACGGCAGGCGTGTCAGGGACAAAACAGGGGATAGCCGCTGAGCCCGACGGCTACACGGTGGTCATGGGAGTGGCCTCGACAATCGCCATAAATCCAGTGATCAACAAGGCAGCGGACTACAAGCCGCTCGAAGATCTGCAGCCGGTCGCGCTGACCGGCTACACGCCTTACGTGATGGTCGTCGCCAACAATCTGAACATCAAGACGCTGCCCGAACTGATCGAGTACGGTAAGGCGCATGAAGGCGAGCTCACCTATGCAGGTTGGACGACCGTGGGCGAATTTGCTCGCAAGGGCCTGGAATTGCAGACGGGATTGAAAATGATCCCAGTCCCCTACAAGGGCAATACGGAAGCGATGACTGATGTCATCGCCGGCCGAGCTTCGGCAGCCATCCTGGACATTTCCTCGGCACTTCCCTTCATCCGGTCGGGCAGCGTAACCCCGATCGTCATGACCGGTCCGGACAAGTCGAGCGCGCTCCCGGATGTGCAGACGATCGACGAGGCCGGCGTGAAGAATTACTTCATCGACTCCTGGACCGCCATATTCGCTCCGAAAGATACGCCGAAGGAGATCGTCGAATATCTCAACGCAAAGACGCGTGAAGCGCTAAAGTCGGAGAAGGCGAAGGCTCGCTTCGACGAGCTGGCGATCGAGTTCCGGGACTATGACGTCAGCCAGACACGGGAATTCATGGAGAAGCAGGTTGCCGGCTGGAAGACCCTCATCGAAAAGGCTGGCGCAGCAAAATAGCTGACCGCTGAAGCTGCAGAGCCGGATTGTGCTGTCCGGGGCGATCGGGCCGATCCATTGTGTGACGCCAGACCGACCAAATCGGTAGAGGGTGCGAGAGAATGTCCGAAGCGACAGATAGGCCGCGATCCGACGCTGTTCCGCGTCATGCTCGCGTCGACGTGATCGGTGGTGCGATCGTCATCTTCATCGCCGGTCTGATCTGGTACGGCGCGATCGAACTCAATGTCGGCCAACTGACACGTCTCGAATCCGGAGCCATGCCGAAAGCGCTGTCGATTCTGCTTTTCGCCGCCGGATGCGGAGTCATGGCAAAGGGGCTGATGCAGCGCGATGATGAGGCCGAGCGTCTGCAACTCGCGTTGGGGCCTGCGTCAATCGTCGTCATCGCCATGCTGATATTCGGACTTTTCATCCGAGGCGGAGACTTTGGTATCGTCTCGACGCCGCAACTCGGCCTGACGGTCGTCGGTCCGCTCACCGTATTCATTGCCGGTTGCGCGACCCCCAATGTACGCCCTGGAGAACTTCTGGTGACGGCATTCGGGCTGACCGCGGCGCTGCTGTTGATATTCGCCGATCTGCTCGGGGTTGGCGTTCCTGTCTTCCCCAAATTCCTCCAGAACGCCATCCCGAGTTCACTGGGTCCCGATACCGCTACTCGGCTGGCGTACGGTATCTACGGAGTTCTCGCTGCCGTCCTTTACGCTGCGGTCTTCGGATTGGGAGGGGACAGGCGTGGCTGAACTTTTCGACCATCTGGCGCTCGGCTTCTCCGTCGTCCTCTCCATTCAGAACGTTCTGCTCTGCCTGGTAGGCACCCTTGTGGGCACCCTGATCGGCGTGCTGCCCGGAATTGGGCCGTTGGCGACGATCGCGATCCTGATGCCGCTGACTTACAACTCCGAGCCAGTCGGGTCGTTGATCATGCTCGCCGGCATATATTACGGCGCACAATATGGCGGGTCGACCACGGCGATCCTCGTCAACATGCCGGGGGAATCCTCGTCGGTGGTCACGGCGTTGGACGGCCATGCCATGGCGCGCCAAGGCAAGGCCGGGAAGGCGCTTGGTATCGCTGCGATCGGTTCGTTCGTTGCGGGGACCTTCGCCACACTCGTCATCGCCGCCGTGGCAATTCCGCTCTCCAAGTTGGCACTTAGCTTCACGGCCGGAAATTACTTCGCCCTGATGGTTCTGGGGCTGGCCCTTGCCATCGTGCTGAACGGCGGATCCGTGCTGAAGGGCTTCTGCATGCTGATCATCGGCGTCGTTATGGCGCTGATGGGCGCGGATCCGGTGACCGGCGAACCGCGCCTGACCTTCGGCACCGATGTGCTCTACGACGGCTTTGACGTCGCCATCGTCGCAATGGGTCTGTTCGGCATCGCGGAGATCCTGCGCAATCTTGAAACGCCCGAGGCAAAGCCCTTCGTCGGGGGGATAATTGGTGGACTTCTGCCCGACAGGAAGGACCTGCGGGAATCCGCGGGCGCCATTGTGCGAGGATCTCTCCTGGGCAGCATCGTCGGGATCATCCCGGGAAACGGCGCGACCCTTTCTTCCTTCGCCTCGTACGTCATGGAAAAACGGATAGCCCGCAATCCGGAGAAATTTGGAAAGGGCGCCATACAGGGCGTCGCAGGACCTGAATCTGCTAATAACGCCGCCGCCCAGACGACCTTCGTGCCTCTGTTGACGCTGGGTCTTCCATCGACGGCGACCATGGCGCTGATTGGCGGCGCGATGACCCTCCACGGCGTCGTTCCCGGTCCACAAGTGATCGATCTTCATCCCGATCTTTTCTGGGGCGTGGTCACCTCCATGTGGATCGGCAATCTGATGCTCGTCATCATCAACCTGCCGTTGATCGGAATATGGGTGAAATTCCTGAAGGTCCCCTACCACCTTCTTTTTCCGATGATCGTATTGATTTGCTGCCTGGGAATTTATTCGGTGAACATGCGACCTTCCGACGTGGTTCAGGTCGCGATATTCGGGGTTGTCGGTTACGTTCTCTACAAACTCAGACTTGAGCCCGCACCGCTATTGCTCGGCCTCGTCCTCGGCGGAATTCTTGAAGACAGTCTCCAGCGCGGTCTGATCCTCAGTCGTGGACATGTGTGGACCTTCCTGAGCGAGCCGCTGACGCTCACTTTGCTTGCCATCGCCGCGGTGATTGTCGTTTCGGCGCTGTTGCCGTCCATCAGCAGAAACCGGCAGATCCTCGCCGAGGAGAATTAGCAAAAGACGTTCGGGATACAGCGATCGCCGCGGATCAGCCGCGGGTGTCAACCCATGGCCTTAATAAGCATCAGAAAGGATCTACGACAATGACTGCCACAGCTACCGGCTTCCGCAAACGCTTCATCGCGGGGGAGACACTCGTCGGAACCTTCATCAAGACCCCGGCAACACACCCCGTGGAAATCCTCGGCAATATCGGCTTCGAGTTCGTCGTCATCGACGAGGAACATGCACCGTGGGACCGTGTGAAGATCGACGGAGCGCTGCTTGCTGCGCGCGCATCCGGGACCGCCGGAATTGTGCGCGTTGCGGAGCCCAGCGCTGCCAAAATACTCGCCGTACTCGATGACGGAGCCACGGGCGTGCTGGTCCCGCATGTCAGTTCTGCCGCGAAGGCAAAGGACATCGCACAGGCGTGCCGCTTCCGCGGCGGCCGGCGCGGCTTCTCCAATACCACGCGCGCGGGCGATTTCGGCGCGACCGGCGTCTGGCCGCATGTCGAGGCTCAGGACGCCGCTGTCACCTTCATTGCCATGATCGAAGACCCCGAGGCGCTCGATGAGATCGATGCGATTGTCGCGACGGAAGGTCTCGACGGTGTTTTTATCGGACGTGGCGACCTCACGGTGGCACTCGGCGCGGAGGCTATGGACGCGCCCCAGATCATGGCGACCTGCGAGAAGATCATCGCGGCAGCCAGGAAAGTCGGCAAGCCGGTCGCGATGATGGTGGCTAATGCCGAAGACGCGAAGCGCTTCCACGCCATGGGCGCAACGACCTTTATCGTAGGGTCGGACCAAGGGTTTATGCGTCAGGCCGGGCTCAAGGCCTATTCGGAGATTTCTGTGGTGGGCGCCAAGGGCGCCTGACGCAGTCGCTGCAATGCACTGACAGGAGAAAGCATAGTGACTACTCGCAAAGTGATCATCACTTGTGCCGTGACCGGCTCGATCCACACCCCGTCGATGTCGCCGCATATCCCGGTGACCGCGCAGGAGATAGCCAACGCCGCGATCGGTGCGGCGGAGGCCGGTGCGGCGATTGTCCACCTGCATGCGCGTAACCCCGAGAACGGGCTGCCGGACCAGTCACCGGAGGCCTTCGAGCCGTTCCTGAAAGTGATCAAGCAGCGCTCGGACTGTGTCGTCAACATCACAACCGGCGGTGCGGCCACCATGACCATCCAGGAACGCATGAAGCCTGTCGTCACCTTCAAGCCGGAGGTAGCTTCGCTCAACATGGGCTCGATGAACTTCGGTCTCTACCCCATGTTGAATCGCTTCACGGAATTCAAGCACGACTGGGAGCGGCCATATCTCGAAGGCTCGCGCGACCGCATCTTCAAGAACACTTTTGCGGATATCGAGCACATCCTGACCACCTGTGCCGAAAACGGCACCCGCTTCGAGGTCGAATGCTACGACATCGGCCACCTCTACACGCTCGCGCATTTCGTCGACCGGGGCATCGTCAAACCGCCTTTCTTCGTGCAGAGCGTGTTCGGCATCCTCGGCGGAATAGGTCCTCACCCGGAGGACGTGATGCACATGAAGCGGACCGCCGACCGGCTGTTCGGCGATGCCTATTCGTGGTCGGTGTTGGGGGCGGGCGCGAACCAGATGCGCATTGCCGCGCAGGCGGCTGCGATGGGAGGAAACGTCCGTGTCGGGCTGGAAGACTCGCTGTGGCTCGGGCCGGGCCAATTCGCCAAGACCAATGCGGAGCAGGTGGTCAAGGTGCGAGGCATCGTCGAGGGGCTGGGCCTGTCGGTCGCCACACCCACCGAGGCGCGCGAGATCCTTCAACTCAAGGGAGCCGATCGCGTCGCGTTTTGACGAGCGTTCTCGTCGTGAAGCCCTTGCAGACCGTGGAAAATTCGTCGCAACTTGCCGGTGGAACATCAGCCCGGAGGGTTGTGGTGGAAGAACGAACTCACTCGACTGATCAGCATGACGGCTGGGTGGTCTCTCCCCCTGATGCCGCAGGTATGGATGCCGACCTGCTCGGCGGGCTTGCTCGCCAGTTTGAAGCCTGGGATGAGGCAAATCTTCACGCCGCACTCATGGTTCGCCGCGGCAAGCTCGTTTACGAACGCTACTTCACAGGGGACGACAAGGCCTGGGCGACGCCTCTTGGCCGCGTCGCCTACCATGCCAGCCTCAAACACGACCTGAGATCAATCACCAAGAGCATCACGTCGCTGCTCTTCGGTATTGCCCTCGATCAAGGATTGATAGAGGACCTGGACCAACCGGTCTTCGACTTCTTTCCCGAATACGCTGACCTTAACACGGCAGAGAAGGCGCAAATCAATCTGCGGCACCTCCTCACAATGTCGGCGGGTTTGGCTTGGAATGAGGACATCCCCTACAGCAATCCAGCTAATAGCGAACGGCGGATGATCGATGCGCCCGATCCGTACCGCTATGTTCTTGAACAGCCTACGATCCGGCCGGCCGGAGCCGCTTATACCTACAATGGTGGCCTGACTGCTCTTCTCGCAGCGGTCTTGCAGAAGGCCTTTGGGTATCCGATTGATGTTCTTGCAAGGAAAACGCTGTTCACGTCCTTGGGTATTCAGGATGTCGAATGGGTGCGTTACGCAGACGGCACACCGAATGCGGTATCCGGTCTTCGCATGCGCCCGCGCGACGTTGCCAAGGTCGGTCAGTTGGTGCTCGATGGCGGCGTATGGAAAGGGACGCAAATTGTCTCAAAGGACTGGATCGAAGAATCGACCAGTTCGCACATCAACGGAGTGGGCCTGTTCTTCTATGGCTTCCAATGGTGGCTCGGGCGTTCACTCGTCAATCGCCAGGAAATCAAATGGATCTCCGCAGTGGGATACGGTGGCCAGCGTATGTACATCGTACCAAGCATGGAGTTGGTTGTGGTGGTCATGGCGGGCCTTTATGACAATCCTGTTCTCCAATCGATGGTCCCAGAGATTATCCTGCGCCGGTACGCCCTACCGGCCGCGCTTGCAGCTTGATCGCCAAAACCGCTCCCTTTGGGGACCTTGGCTTGTTGCAAGATCCTCGGGTGAACGCCGCTCAGAAAGCGTGATCCGGTCGGATTCCAACCACAGGAAGGGGCAAATTGGTCGTCCCGCTCCCTGCCGAGCCGAGCAGGATGAAGAAAGCCTCACTCTTGAGAGTTCGACGCCTGCGCAAGCACATTCAAAAGCTGGCTGGTGTTGTCTATCGAGAATTGCACGCGCTCACTGGGCCAGACCGTTTCTGAATAGGCGATCGGCGTGCCTTTCATGTCCACGTCGATCTTTTTCAAAAGCACGCTGAGTGGGCCGGGGCGTTGACGTCGTACTGTTGGCACCTTCTTCGGGCACGAGCCCTCCTGAACAGCGAGCAGGCGGCAGGATTGCGTTTCCTGGCATCACGATTTGCGGACGAGCTGCGTTCCGGGCGATTTTTCGAAAACAGATGTCGATCGCGCTTGGCTCCGTTCGTCATAGCGCGCTGCAATTGGCAGCGCCAACGGAGAAACTGCAATGACTTTTCACATCACCGCGCTTTATGCGTCGCTTGTCGCCCTCGGCGTCTTCGCTCTCGCCAACATCGTCAGCGCCAAACGCGGGCGGGCCGGAATTTCGATCCTGCATGGCGACAAGCTTGACTTGGCGCTGGCGATCAGGCGCCACGGCAACCTGGTCGAAAATGCCCCGCTGATGCTGATCCTGATGGGCCTGTGCGAGGCAAACGGCCTAGCGCCGGTGTGGCTCCACGCCATGGGAATTATGTTCCTTGCCGCCCGGGTAGCACACGCCGTTGGCTTGTCTGTCGACAACCCGAAGGCGCCACTGCGACTTGCGGGCGGCATCGGCACCCAATTGGCCATGCTTGGCGCTGTCGCCTACTTGTTGTGGTTGCAGTTATAAATATTCTCTTCCCGCCCTGTCGATCATGGCCGCGGCCATTCGTCATGGAGCACCATCGCACGGGCGAATGGTCAAACTGGAGGCATCACATGAAATACATCGCGCTGATCTACAGCACGCCGGGATCGTCTCCGGCCTACGGCACGCCGGAATTCGGACCGTTCATGGCCGCCTATCAGGCCGCCAACGAACGCTTCGCCAAGGACGGTGTACTGGTAGCCGGCGAGGCGCTGGAGGAAAGCTCAACTGCAACCACCTTGCGCATCCGCGGCGGCCGCACCGAGACGTTGGACGGGCCTTTCGCGGAATCCAAGGAACAATTGGGCGGTTACTACGTCTTCGAGTGCCGCAGCCTCGACGAGGCGCTGCGCTACGCGGCGATGATCCCAACGGCGACCTATGGCTCGGTCGAGGTGCGGCCGATCCAGAACCTGCAACAGTCCTGATGCCAGCAGCGGCAACAGCGGACGTCGTGGCGGAAGCGATCGAGAAGATCGTCCGCCACGACGGCGGCCGGTTGCTGTCCCTGCTGGTTGCCATTCTCAGGGATTTCCAGCTCGCCGAAGACAGTTTTCAGGACGCGCTGGAGTCGGCGCTGCTGCACTGGCAGCGGTCCGGCGTGCCCGCTTCGCCTTCGGCCTGGCTGATGCGCACGGCGCAGCGCAAGGCGATCGATCGCATCCGTCGCGCCGCCAGTTTCCGCACGAAGTCGGCGGAACTCGCTGCCCTCATCGCGCTGGACAACGAGGCGATCGAGCCCGCGGAAGACAACGCGATCGCAGACGAGCGACTGAAGCTCATCTTCACTTGCTGCCATCCGGCGCTCGAGCGCCAGACCAGCGTGGCGCTGACGCTGCGCTCGATCGGCGGATTGAAAACCGAAGAGATTGCCAGGGCCTATCTGGTCAGTCACGATTCAATGGCGCAGCGGCTGGTGCGCGCCCGCCACAAGATCGTCAGGGCCGGCATCCCTTACGAGGTGCCCGGACCGGAAGGCTGGCGCGACCGGCTCGATGCGGTGCTTGCGGTGATCTACCTGATCTTCAACGAGGGTTACGCCGCCTCGTCCGAGCAGCATCTGCGCGTCGATCTTTGCGAGGAGGCAATCCGGCTCTGCCGGATTCTGCTGGCGCTTATTCCGCACGAGGCGGAAGTCGAAGGCTTGCTGGCGCTTATGCTGCTTCATCGTTCCCGCTTCGTTACCCGGATGGGCGCGCCGGGAGAAATCATCACCCTCGAGCGACAAAATCGCAGCGGCTGGGACAGGAAGGGCATAGAGGAGGGTGCGGCCCTTCTGGTGAGGGCCTTGCGGCGTGGCCGGCCTGGCTCCTACCAGTTGCAGGCTGCGATCGCGGCAGTGCATGCGGAGGCGGAAAGTTTTGCGGCGACCGATTGGCAGGAAATCGCGCTCATCTACGACGCGCTGATTGCCGTACAGCCCAACCCGGTATTCGAACTCAACCGCATCGTGGCGCTTTCCTACGCCAAGGGACCGGAGGCGGCGCTGACCCGTCTCGGGCTGGTTGGGGCGGCACTCGCCTCGTACCAGCCATATCATGCGGTACGCGCCGACATTCTCGCACGGCTCGGCGAGGTTACACTGGCGCGCGAAGCCTTCGATGCGGCCATCCGATTATCGGGCACAGACGCAGAAAGAAAGTATCTGATGGGGCGACGGGACGAGTTGGCAATGCCGGAATGATCGGACAGTGTCCTGCAGACCGCACCCATGCCATCCTGACCCTCTCGGCCCTGTGGAGCTAAGGTCGGCCAGCCTACCGTGCTGGCGCGACTGTCACATTGCAACGGTCGATGTCGAACGAAACAGGGTGGCCAGGACTTCTGGATGGCTGGCAATTGAGAGGGCACCTGCCTCTAGAAGTCGTTCGCCATGACCCTGCCCGCAGTGGCTGCCGGCTGTAAACCCCACCACATGCATGCCGGCCGCAACGCCTGCTCGAACCCCGGCAGTGCTATCTTCAACGACCACGCAGCGGTCAGGCTCAACTCCCATTGTTCGAGCGGCGTGGAGGAAGAGGTCAGGCGCGGGTTTCCCATTCGCGACCATGGTGGTGCTGAACACGTTGGGCGCGAAACGTTGATATAGGCCGGTAAGTTCGAGACCGTATCGAAGCTTGTCGGGCGCGCTGCTCGACGCGACGCATGCCGGAATGTCGAGCGCGTCGATGAATTCGGCCATTCCCGCGATCGCCGTGAGATCTGTGCGATAAGCATCGCTGGTCTTCTTGCGGATAATCGCTTCGAAATTGTCCGGCAAGGGGCGCCCGAGATCCCGTTCGACCACCGCTCGCATTGAGCCCGAAGGCAGGCCGGTGAAGCGCAGGACCACTTCTTCCAGAGTGATGGGATAACCGATCGCGTTCAGTTCCTCGGCATCGATCCTGCAGGCCAGAATCTCGCTGTCGATCAGCACCCCATCGCAATCGAAGATGACGAGCTCAAATGGCTTGCCACGGCTCATTGCACCGGCTCCAGAACAGGGTTCTTCGGCCATCCTCCAATGATCTCCCGTTCACCGAGTCTGAAGCGGTGCAGCAGCACGTTGCCATTCTGGATCAGCGCAACATCGAAGGCAGGTGCGTCCTTTATGAATACGGCATCGCGACTGACAAGATCCGGCACGATCTGATGCGCCACGCCACGGCTTGCGCTGAACGGAACGTCAAGCCAGCTGCCGGAAACGTCGACATGTACGTGGCCGCAGAAGATGTGGCGGATTTGGGACGACGCGGCGAGCACGTTTGCGACGGCGACACGATCGAGGAGATCATAAGGTTCAAAATGCGGCATGCCTATCGACTGCAAGGGATGATGCGCGAAGAGGAAGGCCGCGGGCTGGGGTGTTTCTGCCAGGCGCGCGGACAGCCATTCCAGGCGACCGTCAGTCAGCGCACCATAACCATGGCTCTGAACAAGGGTGTCGAGGAAGATCAGCCGGCCTTCGGCACAATCGTAGACCGACTGGATGAAGCCGCGCTCGTCGCGGTCCTGTTCAGGAAAAGCCTGGACGAAGTTTTGGCGATCGTCGTGATTTCCGACCAGCAGCCGATAGGGAACCCGCAGTTCCTGGAGCAACTCACGCAGCAGGCCATAGGCCGCCGGCAGGCCCTTGTCTGTGAGATCGCCGGTGATGACGCAAAGCTCGGCATCGCTGTGATCGAGATTGATGCGCTCGATCACACGGCGGAGGCGCTCGGCCGGATCGAGCGTGAATAGTGCTTCTCCCGGCGCGACGATGTGAAGGTCCGTAAGATGAATGAGTTTCATTGTAGGCTTTCCGAAATGGGACGGCGCCGAAAAGTGACGTTCGGCGCCGCGAGCAAAATCAGTTGGTTTTGGGCAGCAGCGCGCGCACCTGCGAAGTCATATCGGCGAGCGCTGCGTCGGGCTTCTTGGTGCCGTTGGCAATCGCAGTCATTTCGTCCCGGATCACGACGCCGATCTCAACACCATTGTCGCCGGGCCACGAGAACCACGGGCGCGCCCGTGGCGTCTGCTTGACGCTCGTGAACCAGTTCGGGTTCTTCTCGTAAAAGGTGCCGAGATGATCCTTGTCCAATGCCAGCGTGTTCGTCGGCATGTAGCCGGTGTTGGGCACCACAATGCTTTGCCCTTCCGGCCCTGTCGCGAACTTGATGAACTTCCATGCCGCAACACGTTTTTCCGGGTCCTTCGTCAGAATTACCGCAACCATGCCGCCTGTCGGCATCGTCGCATTCTCGACGCCCAGGGGCTGCTGCGCCGTTCGCAGCCTGAAGCGATCGCCGATATCCTTCTCCATGCCGCGGACGCCGCCCGCCGAGGCGAAATAGAAGCCCAGTTTGCCGGCGGTGAACATCTGCCGCGCCGCACGCTGGTCGATCGGCAATTGGCCGCCTTCAGTGTGGAACCGCTCGAAGAGCTTGACCGCTGCTTGCCCCGCCGGGCCGTCGAAAGCGATCTCGGTTTCGGCATCGTTCATCATCTGTCCGCCGAAATTCCGTACGAGATTCTGTGTCGTCCAATCGTCGACTCCGAGTTCGTAGTACATGCCCGCAGTGCCGTCGCCGAGCGCAGCGATCTTGCCGGAAAGCGCGATAAAATCGTTCCAGTTCGTGGGGATGTGGTCGG
Organism: Mesorhizobium robiniae; assembly: GCF_040545535.1. Taxonomy (NCBI): domain Bacteria; kingdom Pseudomonadati; phylum Pseudomonadota; class Alphaproteobacteria; order Hyphomicrobiales; family Phyllobacteriaceae; genus Mesorhizobium; species Mesorhizobium robiniae. The sequence goes on along the minus strand of NZ_JBEPMC010000008.1, from coordinate 137,032 downwards.
CATCGCCACCGGCCTGAGCGACCAGATCGGCGTTGCAGTAAACGACCGGCGTCGACATCGCGAAAGGCAGGCCATATTGCTTGCCGTCGACCTGCCCCAGCGCCAGCACCTGTTTCGTGTAGCCTTCGGCAATCATATCCTCCTCACCGACCAGATCATAGATCGGATCGAGAAGCCCGCGATTGACCAGGGTCCGCATCACGTTAAAGCCGACATAGTGGACATCGGGAAGCTGGCTCGCCATGCCCTGGCGGATCAGCGTCTGCACGGCTTCGTCATAGCTTGGCGCCGCGGCCCGGAAGCTTATGCTGACATCCGGATTGGCTTTGGTGAACGCTTCGGCGATCGGTTCGTGAAACACCTTATGGTCGGGCCAGGCGTAGAACACTTCGAGATTGGTTTCGGCCCGTGCCGTTCCGGCCAGGCATCCGGCAAGTGCTAGGGTTGCAAATGTGACGGCGATTGGTCTCACGACTGTCTCCTGAGGTTGTGCCTGCCGAAGCAGGCGGTGCTAGTGCCGGGCTAAGGTCAGGCCCCGGACGAAATGGCGTTGGGTGAAGAGAAAAAGGACAATGAGAGGCGCGGTGACCAGCACTCCGCCCGCCATCAGCGCGCCGACATGGCCCGCCCCCTCTCCGGCTTGGCGGAAATAGGCGATGCCAAGCGGCGGCGTCATCAGATCGGGATCGGTGATGACGACGAGCGGCCAGTAGAGATCGTTCCAGTGGGACACGATGGAAAAGATCGAGAAGGCAGCGATGGCCGGCCAGGCCGAAGGCAGCACGATGCGCCAGACGATCGAGAACTCGCTGAAGCCGTCAAGCCGGGCAGCATCGAGCACGTCATCGGGAAAGGACGCGAAGAACTGGCGGAAGAGGAAGATGGCAAAGACGGAAATCGCCCATGGCAGGATGAGGGCGGCATAGCTGTCGAGCAGTCCCAGGTTGGCGATGGCGATGTAGAGCGGGATCGTCGGTATCTGTATCGGTATGAGCAGCCCGAGAAGGACTGCCGAGAACAACAGTGGCCGGCCGGGGAACGGCAGCTTCGCCAGCGCGTAACCACAGGGCACCGCTATCAGGATCTGCAGGACCAGGATCGCCCCGCATACGATGACGCCATTCAGCATGAAACGAAACAATGGGATGGCCGTCAGCGCAGTGGTGTAGTTCTCGATCGCCCCAACGAAACTCGGCGAGGGCAGCAGGCCGCCGTTAAAGATCTCGCTCTGCGCCGTGAACGAGGCGAGCAGCATCCAAAAGAACGGGAAGACCATGATGATCGCACCGGCCATCAGCACGCCATGCGCCGACAAGCTGGCGAGATAGGCGGGGAATTGCCGGCTCATCGCGTGCTCCAGCGGTTGCGGTCGCTGGCGCGTGTCTGGACAAGCGAGAGCAGCAGGACAAAAGCGAAAAACGAGACGGCGATCGCAGAGGCGTAGCCGACCCGGAAATACCGGAACCCCTCCTCGTAGAGTGTGTAGAGAACAACGGTCGTCGACTTCATCGGCCCGCCCTGTGTGAGGACAGCAACGGTCTCGAAGACAGAAAAGGCCCGGATGACGGTCATCACGGTGACGAACAGGGTGACGGGCGCCAGCATCGGCCAGGTCACCAGGAGGAAGCGGTTGAGTCCGCGGTCGGCGCCATCGATCGCCGCCGCTTCGTAGAGCTCGCGAGGTATGGTCGAGAGCCCTGCCAGAAACAGGATCATGTTGAAGCCGATCAACTGCCATACACCGATGACCGCGAGGGCATAAAGCGCGCTGTCCGGACTGGAGAGGAAACGGGCCGGTTCGACCCCGACGCGCGAAAGGACGGCGTTGGCAAAGCCGAATGTCGGATGCAGGATCACCTCCCAAGCCGTCGCCAGAGCGACCAGCGTGGCGGCGACGGGAAGAAAATAGGCGGTCCGATAGAAGCCTTTCAGCGCCGTTCGCCGTTCGATCTGAAGTGCCGCGCCAAGCCCGAGCAGGATGGAGAGCGGCACGACAATCACGACGTAGAGCGCCGTGTTCCTGATGCTGATCGCAAAGCCGGGATCGTCCAACATCCGGAGATAGTTGCTCAAACCGACGAAATGGACCGAACTCAATCCCAATGAGGCATCGCTAAAGGACAGCACCAGAACCAGGCCTGACGGGCCTAGAAGAAGCGCTGCGAGCAGCAGCGCAGCCGGCAGGGCGAGTACCGTTCCTGCCAGGCTTCGCTCGCGAGCGGCTGCGGACGACCGGGGTCGGAAATACGAGGGGCCAGCATTCTCTGTCAGTATTGCCATCTCACGCCGCCCTGGCGCGCCCGACAAGATGGCGAGCGCCGCCATTGGGGAAGAACCAGGCACGCTCGCTGTCGATGAGGAGAGCCGTCGCCGCGTCGGGCCGCAACGACGATGCTTCCTCTGACGCAATCCGTACGACGAGACCTGTCGCTCCGGCCTGCAAGTCCACGAAGACATGAGCATCCGTGCCGGAATGCTCGATACGTTTCACGATGACGGGCAGCGCGCCGGGCTTTCCAGCCGCGACGAGCGTTGCGTGTTCCGGCCGGAATGCCAGTTTGCCCGGTTTCGCGGCGCCTTCGGTATCGCGGACGGCCACATGCAGCCCGCCGATCGTCACCCTCCCGGCAATTGGCACGGGCGTCTCCAGCACATTCAGAAATGGCTGCGTGAGAAACCGGGCCACCTCCAGATCGACCGGATCGCGATAAAGTTCCTGCGGTGCCGCAAACTGCCGGATGCGACCACCGAAGATGACGGCAACCCGGTCGGAAAGTGCCGCCGCCTCCGCCTGATCGTGGGTAACGAACAGCGTGGTCGCGCCAATTTCCTGATGCAGTCGTGCGATCTCTGAGCGCATGTGGATGCGCAGGCCCGCGTCCAGGTTTGCGAGCGGCTCGTCCATCAGGAAGAGTTGCGGCGCCCGCACCAGCGCCCGGCCGACAGCCACGCGCTGGCGTTGTCCGCCTGAGAGTTCACCTGGTCGGCGATGAAGAAGCGAGCCAATCTGCAGCTTGTCGGCCGTCTTGCGAACGCGTTCATCGATGGACACGTGCACCGACGCTGCGCCCGGCAGCCGGCGCCCGATGAAGGGCAGCCGCTGCATCGCCGTCAATTCGCGCATGACGAGCGGCGCAGCGATGTTCTGATAGGCTGTCAGATGAGGATAAAGCGCATAGTTCTGAAAGACGAAGGCAACACCTCTGTCCTTCGGAGCGACATGATCGATCGAGCGGTCGTCTATGCCAATCGATCCTGTATCCGGATGTTCGAGACCGGCAACGATACGAAGCAATGTGGATTTGCCGCAGCCGGAAGGCCCAAGCAGGGTTACAAACTCTCCCGCGCGGACGCTCAGCGAGATGTCGCTGAGGACCTCCACGTCGCCAAAACGTTTGCTGACCGATTGAATATCAAGTCCGTGTGACGCCATGTCCCGCTTCCCAGTTGCGGGCGACCATATTGGCGCTTTATTTCATATGTGTGACAATATGGAGTTTTATTTCATTTATGAAGTGGCGGCTTCTGCGTTGCCATCGCTCGACCAAGGCTCAGCATAAGAGACTCGATTACGAAAATCTGACCTGTCACGGTCGAGAGCGTGCCTCCTATGGCCCCGTCATGCGCACGCGCTGTCTGCAAGGTGTATTGAGCAGCCTCCCCCAACGGGCTACGGGCCCGGTTCGTTATCGCCACCGTGCTGGCGCCGGCGGCTGCTGCCGCCTTGACGAAGTGAAGCGTATCGACTGTCAGGCCGGAGACGGAAAAGGCAACCGCCACGCAATCCGGACCGAGGCCATTTGCCAGTTCATGCGCCATGTTGGCATCCCGAAACAGCTGAACGGTGAGCCCTGCCCGCAGTAGCCGATAAGCCAGCATTTCGGTGATCAGTCCCGACATTCCCGCTCCGTAGAGGTCGATACGTCGCGCGACCGAGAGCTTCTCGGCCACAGCGTCCAGGGTCTTCGGGTCTATTCGGCCATATGCCTTGTCGAGAGACTGGGCCATAGAGGCGTGGAGTGCCTGGAGCGCACTGTCTGGATCTGCGCTGGCAAGGGCCGGCACCCCTGACCTGCCCAGGTCTGCGGCTAGCGCGAGCTTGAAATCGCGGAACCCGCTGAACCCAACCTGCCGGCACAACCGGACAACGCTCGCCTCGCCGCTTCCCGAGAATTCGCCGAGTTCGGCCACGGATTGACGCAGGACCTTTTCCGGATTCTCGAGGATGTATTTGGCGATACGGGCGAGAGCATTTGGCAGTTCCTCGATCTCGCGCTGGAGACGGTCGACGATCGTTTCCTCGTCGTGAGAGGTGTTCTTGGCTACACTGTTTGGACGGGGCGCCATGATGGAAATCTCTCCGGTGTCCGCTTGGGCTCGTCGGATCCAGTACTTCACTATTCCATCATTTCCGCAATGCATAGGCCAAGCTATGGACAGTGGATTAGGTCGGGATAATGAAGGATCCCAATGCATCCGATGCGACTTTGGCCTAAAGATCGCTCGGCATAGCAAGTGCACACCTCAGCGAGGCTGAAGGTCCCGGAACGGATCGCGCAAGTCGTTGTCGACCCGATCCGAACCTGGCCTTCGCGCTATCGTGATGCGGCTATTGATTGATCTCAGGCTCAACCAGCCTTGCCAGGTTTCGCAGCGATTCCTGCCAACCGAGATAACAAGCCTCGGCCGGAATGGCGTCCGGTATACCTGCCTGCGTTACATCAAGCTCGGTTCCGACCGACACTTTCTTTAACGTCACAGTCACCTGCATCTCGCCAGGCAAGTTGGGATCGTCGAATTTGTCCGTGTAGCGCAGGCGTTCGCCCGGAACGAGCTCGACATATTCGCCGCCAAACGCATGGCTCTCGCCCGTCGTAAAATTCCGGAAAGACATCTTGAACGTGCCGCCCACTTCTGGCTTGAAGTGATGCACCGTGCAGGTGAAGCCATTGGGTGGCAGCCATTTGGCGAGCGCGTCCGCCTCGATGAATGCACGATAAACTTTCTCAGGGCTGGTCGCCAGAACGCGGTGCAAGCGTACGGTATTCGGCATAATCGTTTATCCTTTTAGATTGACGAAACTGACGCCCCTAAGGACGAACGGAACTTTACCAGCCCGACAGCGGGTCGAGCTTTTATCGAAAAAAGTTTCGTATCCGATGCCCAGGTCATTGAGGTCCGTCTGGCTCGGACTTCCGACGTCATAACAGATCGAGATGGCGCAGCCTTTATCGTCGCCCTGCTGGCCGCCGCGATCAAAGCCGAGGCAGCGCACGGTGCATGTCGCGTAGGGAATATCTGCATAGCCGACTCCAAGACGGCGCTTAGCGATCAAGAGCCGAGGCGCACATCACGCCAGCGGGCTTTCGACGGTTTCATTTGGATCGGCGGGTCTGCGGATGCTCAGAACCAACTTCACCGACGGGGTGACACAAATGAAACCGTGGCGTGGAAATCCGACAAAGCAGTGAAACATCTCACCGCCAATGGTGGCGCCAGAAAACGACTGGGATTTCTGACGCCATGCAAATCGAACCCGATATCGAAGACGCGCCCCCTAAGAGTTTCCGAGCTTGGTGATTTTTCAACCCGCCCGCAAGTGCAGGCAGGCTTGAACGAAGCATTTGGCACGACAACGGCGACAAGAAACATAATTTTTGTAGAGGAAAATCAAAATGAATATTTATGCAAATAACGCCAGCCGGCGTTCGGTCCTGAGGCTGGGCCTTGCCGCTGCGGGCATGCTTGCCATGCCTGCCGTCCTGCGTGCCCAGGAGAAATCGCTGAAGGTCGGCGTCTATGGCGGCTACTTCAAGGATTCGTTCGACAAGAACATCTTTCCCGAATTCAGCAAGGCCACCGGCATAGCGGTTGAATCGATCGCCGAGCCCACCGGCGAGGCCTGGCTGGTGCAGATGGAGCAGGCCGCCCGGGCAGGACAAGCCCCGGCCGACCTTTCGATGATGGCGCAAGTGCCGACACTGAAGGGACTGGAGACCGAGCTTTGGACGCCGCTCGATCCGTCCAGGATTGCGAATTACGGCGACTTGCTCGACCGCTTTATTTCCAAATACCCGGACGGCCGCATCGCCGGCATCGGGGCAGTCGCATGGTACGTCACGCTGGTGACCAACACCGACACCTACCCGCAGGCGCCCGATTCCTGGGCCGCACTCTGGGACCCGGCCAACAAGGACAAGCTCGGCCTTTTGGCGCTGGCTACGAACTCCTTCCTGCTCGAGGTGACGGCCAAGACCTTCATGGGCGGCACCAGTGCGCTCGACACCGAGGCTGGCCTGCTTAAAGCCTTCGAAAAGCTCGCCGAGCTAAAGCCCAACGTGCGGCTGTGGTATCGCGACGAGGCGCAGTTCGAGCAGGCGCTGAAGTCGGGTGAGATCCCGATGGGCCAGTATTATCATGACGTCACCGGCCTTGCCGCCGCCGACAGCCATCCGGTCCGCTCCACTTTCCCGAAGGAGGGCGGCATCCAGGACTCCGGCAATTGGGTGCTCTCGCGCGCATCGACCAAGGTCGATGAGGCCCATGTCTTCATCGATTACATGAGCCGGCCGGCGACCCAGGCGCTGTTGTCGCGCAATGTCGGCACCGCGCCGACATTGAAGCGCGACAAGCTCGACCTGACGGACAAGGAATTCGCAGCCGTCGCGTCGGACATAGACCCGATCGTACCGCGCTACGATCTTTATCAGACGAAATCCGACTGGCTAAACCAAAAGTGGACGGAACTGATCGCCGGCTGACGGCGCATCCCTTCCGGTCCGCAGAGCGGGTCGGAAGGACAGGAATGATCACGCGAGGCGGGGATTGGTCATGAGCGGTTTGAAACTTGACAAGCTGTCGAAGCAGTTCGGCAAAGTCACCGCGGTAGATGAGGTCGACCTCGATGTGCCGCACGGCACGTTCGTTTGCTTACTCGGACCGTCGGGCTGCGGAAAGACCACACTCCTGCGCATGATCGCAGGCCTTGAGGAACCGACCATCGGCACGATCCGTCTCGATGGCGAAGACTTGACGCGGGTGCCTACCCACAAGCGCAACCTCGGCATGGTCTTCCAGTCGCTGGCGCTGTTCCCGCATCTCACGGTCGGCCAGAACATCGCCTATCCGCTGCGCATCCGCGGCACGGGAAAGCAAGGACAAAAGAAGCGCATCGAAGAGCTCCTCGCTTCCATCCACCTTGACGGCTACGCCGACCGATCCGTCTCAAAACTCTCGGGCGGGCAGCGCCAGCGCGTGGCGATCGCCCGTGCGCTGGCGCTGTCGCCGTCTCTCTTCCTGCTCGACGAGCCGCTTTCGGCCCTGGACGCCAAGCTGCGCGAAGCCATGCAGGTGGAGCTTCGGCAGCTGCAGCGAAAGCTCGGCATCACCACCATCGTCGTCACGCATGACCAGCGCGAGGCCATGACCATGGCTGACCTGGTCGTGGTCATGGGCGACGGCAGGATCAGGCAGATAGCTTCGCCGCTCGAGATCTACCGCAAACCGGCCGATGCATTCGTGGCGGACTTCATCGGCTCGACCAACCTGCTTCAGATCGAGGCTGATGGCGACAAACGCGCAATCGCTCTCGGCCACGCCATTTCAGGCCTGTCGCTGCCAGACGGAATGCCGAAGGGCCTTGTCTCGATCCGTCCGGAGGACGTGCGCCTCACACGAGACACCGATGGCGCGATGTCCGGCAAGGTCACCTTCGTGCGCGACCTCGGCGGGACCATAGAGACCTTCATCGATGTGAGCGGGACGACCATCGTCGCAGTTTCGACACCGCGCGAGCGCGGCAGTTTCGAAGCCGGCGGGAACGTCGGAGTCGTGCTGCCGTCCGAGTGCTGCGTGATGCTCAAGCAATGAAACACGAGCCGCCCCGTACCGTTGCCGACTGCGCACCGCTGGTCTTCCCGGCCATCATGCTCATCGTCTTTTTCGTCGTGCCCTTCTCGACTATGATCGCCGTCAGCTTCTTCCAGCGGCAGCAGGGCGGGTTCTACACACCCGATTTCGTTTTCGACAATTACGCCCGCTTCGTCAGCGCGTTCTTCGCAGGCGTGCTCGGCTTCTCGCTGATGCTGGCCGTCACTGTCGCCATCGCCTGCGTGGTGATCGCCGTTCCCTTCACCTACCTGCTCACGCAGACATCCCGGCGCGTGCAGGTCGTGTGGCTCGTCTGTCTGCTGTCGGTGCTGTCGCTGTCCGAGGTCATTACCGGCTTTGCCTGGTCGATCTTGTTTTCGCGTACGGCGGGCATCACCAACCTGCTTGCGGCGGCCGGCCTCATGGCCGAACCGCGGGCGCTGCTGCCCGGCTTCGGCGCCGTGCTGACGGCCATGGTGTACCAGGCGCTGCCTTACACGATCCTGGTTCTCTACCCCGCCTTGGTCAGGCTTGACCCGACACTCCTTGAAGCCGCTCGCACCCTCGGCGCTTCGCCTGCCCGAGGCTTCCTCGGCATCATCGTGCCGGCGCTCCGGAACACGATCGTCGCCACGCTGGTCATGGTTTTCGTCTTCGCGCTCGGCTGCTATCTGCTGCCGCAGATCCTCGGCCGGCCGCAGCATTGGACATTGTCGGTGCTCATCACCGACCAGGCGATCTATCAGTCGAACATGCCATTCGCTGCCGCCATGGCGGTGTTCCTGGTGCTGATCTCGCTGGCGCTGGTCGGGCTGACCTTGCTCATCGGCGGCCGCAAGGAGGCCACGATATGACCAGCAAATTCCTGCGCGGGCTCAGCTTCGCCCCGGTCGCGGTTTTCCTGGCGGCACCGCTAGCGGTTGTAGCCGGCGTATCCGTCAATGAGCAGCGATCTCTCACATTCCCGCCTCAGGGCTTCTCGCTCGCCTGGTACGGCGAGATCTTCACCGATCCGGGCTGGCGGGCAGCTCTCATCGCATCGCTCGTGCTGGCAGGGCTTTCCGCTGCGCTCGCCGTGCTCGTTGCCCTGCCCCTCGCCTGGTTTGTCTGGCGGCACGTGGCGCCGTGGGCGAATATCTTCCGTCTTCTCGGCGTGGCGCCTTTCATCCTGCCGCCGGTCATCACGGCGCTCGGCATGTTGACCTTCTGGGCGATGGCCGGCTCCTACGGCGCGCCATGGACAGCGGTCATCAGCCACGCGATCTTTTTTGTGACGCTACCCCTGGTCACGCTGTCGCTCGGCTTCTCCGCTATCGACCGCTCGCTGGTGGAGGCGGCTTCGACCATGGGCGCAAACAGCCGGACAGTGCTTCGAACCGTCGTGCTGCCGCTGATCTTGCCCTATCTGATTTCCGGCTATGCCTTCGCCTTCGTTCTGTCTCTCAACGAATACATTGTGGCCTACATGACGGTCGGCTTCACAGTGGAAACGCTGCCCATCAAGATTTTCAACGCGCTGCGCTACGGCTACACGCCGGTCATGGCTTCGGTCTCGGTGTTCTTCGCGGCGATTGCCGCGCTGGTCTTCGCGCTCGTTGCGAGGTTCAGCGATCTGCGCAAGCTGCTGGGCGCTTTGGACGAGAGCTGATGCGCATCGCCGCCATTCAAACGCGCGCCGTGGCCGGCGACCAGGAAGCCAACCTTGCGCGGATCGAAGAGGCCGCGCGCGCCGCGGCTGCCGCCGGGGCAAGTCTCCTGATCGCACCTGAACTCGCGCTCCCCGGCTACGGCGCGGGAGATGACATGCGCATGCTGGCGCAAACATCCGGTGGCGATCTTGTCACCCGGCTTGCCCTGGTTGCGAGCGAGTTGAAGATCGCCATCATCGCCGGCTTTGCCGAAATGGCAGAGGAGGAGATCCACAACAGCGCCGTCTTCGTCGATGGCCGGAATCCCCCCATCGTCTACCGCAAGACGCACCTCTACGGCGACTACGAACGCGGCATCTTTACCGCCGGATACCCGTCGGCCTCGATCATCGAGTATCGCGGCCTCCGGATCGGTATTCTCATCTGCTACGATGTCGAATTTCCCGAAAACGTGCGTCGCCTTGCAGTCGCCGGCGCACATCTTATCGCCGTTCCGACGGCCCTGCCCGCAACCGGCCACGCCAAGCTCATTGCCCGCAAGATGATCCCGGTCCGCGCCTTCGAGAACCAGGTCTTCGTCGCCTATGTGAACCATTGCGGCGCCGACGATCTTTTCTGCTATGCCGGCCTGTCGGCAATCGCCGCCCCCGACGGCACCCTTCTGGCCGCTGCCGACAGCAAGCCCGAAGCACTGCTTGTCGCCGACATCCGGCCGGACGACTTCGCAGCGTCAGCTATCGCCGCTCCCTATCTGCGTGACGTGCACCACTGCAGCGAGTGGTCTCAGGATCAGGGCGCGGCTCATGCGCGCGATGGGCACTTCGCGCCATGAAGTTCGAGCTCAACGAGCTGTGGTCCCTCCGTGCCCAGAGCAGTCGCTGGTATCGCCCCAGGGCGCGCAGGTTCACAGGAGCGAACGATGTTGGAGCCGAAACCGGGGACCGCCGTTCTGGCTTCTGATCGAGCGCCAGATGCAGGACACGCCTTGCGTCGACTTTTAAGAAGCGCAGATCCGGCCGGGGCGCATTGTTGATGCGCAGGCGATCAGGATCGCGACCGTTCGGCCTTCTCACCTTCTGAGATACAGCCACAGTGTCGTCGGCGCCAGGATAGCGGTCAGCGCCGCCGGCGCGATCAGGGCGAGGACGACCTGACTGAGTGTCGCCCCGCCACCCATCAGCCCGCGCAGTGCCGTCGTCATCAGCGACACTGGATTGACGTCGACGAAAGCCCGCAGCCAGGCCGGCATGGTGCCGGGGTCGACCATGATGTTGGAGGCAAAGACGAGAGGGAACAGGAAGGTGAAGCCGAGCGTCATCACCGTGGTCGGCGTGCGGATCAGCAGGCCGAGCACGATGAACACCCAGCCCATGCCGAATCCGATGGCGATCAGCATGGCAAAGGCGGCAAGCACGCCGAGGATGCCCGCTTCAGGCCGGTAGCCGAGGATCAGCCCGATCGTGAGAATGATCGAGGCGGCAATCAAATGGCGCAGGATGTCACCCACCATCAGGCCGGCGAACGGAGAGAGCGACCAGATCGGCAACGATCGGAAGCGGTCGAACAAACCCTTGCCGAGGTCAGTCGACAATCCCATGCCCGAATAGACTGCGTTGAACACCACGGTCTGAACCAAGATGCCGGGTAGGAAGAACTGCAGGTATTCACCAGGCGAACCGGCAAGCGCGCCGCCGAAGACAAAGGTGAAGAGCAGCGTGAACATGATCGGAGTCATCACCAGATCAAAGAGCTGCTCCGGCACATGCTTGAATTTCAGCACCGCGCGCCATCCGAAGACGAGTGCGTTGGAAACGGCTGATGGGGTTTTGGGCCGAGCGACCGTTTGCAGCCGCTGCAGGGATGTCGTGTCGATCATGGCCTGTCGTCCTTGCGGCTTTCACCCAAGCCCGGCTGGCCCGTCAGCGCGAAGAAGACCTCCTCGAGGCTGGGCTGGCCCATGGAGAAATCCGACAGCTCGATGCCGCCGGCGACCAGATCGGCCAGCGCCTCGTTGGCGGCCTTCGCCGTGCCGGCAAGGACGGAGAGCTCACCACCTTCGGCGCTGCGTTGGACGGGATGTTCCAGCCGTCGCTCCAGGATGGCCGCCGCCTCGTCCAGCCGCGCAACATCGGCGAGCGCGACATGGAGATAGCCGGAGCCGGTGGCCGCCTTCAATTCGCGGCTGGTACCCTCCGCGATTTTCCTGCCGTGGTCGATGACGGCGATGCGCGCTGCGAGTTGATCGGCCTCTTCGAGATATTGCGTGGTGAGCAGGATGGTGACGCCGGACTCGGCGAGGCCGCGGATCATGCCCCAGACATCCTTGCGGGCGTTGGGATCGAGGCCCGTGGTCGGCTCGTCGAGGAACAGCACGCCCGGCGTGACGACCAGCGACGCGGCTATGTCGAGCCTCCTTCGCATGCCACCCGAATAGTCCCTCACCTGCTTCGTCGCCGCTTCGGACAAGCCGAAAGCCGCAAGCAGGTCGTCCGCACGGGCTTTCGCGGCGCGGCCACGAAAGCCCCAGAGCCGGGCGAGCAGGACGAGGTTCTCCCGACCCGTCAGATCCTCGTCGAGCGAAGCGAACTGCCCGGTCATCGCGATAGCCGCACGGACCTCATGCGGGGCCTGCACGAGGTCGTGCCCCATCACGGTCGCAGAACCGGCGTCGGGGCGCGACAGCGTCGCGAGCATACGCATCAGCGTTGTCTTGCCGGCGCCGTTCGGGCCAAGGATGGCGAAAATCATGCCACGCGGCACGTCGAGATCGATACCATCGACCGCGCGCAGCTTGCCGAAGGTTTTGACGAGGCCGCGGGCAGAAATGGCTGACTGGGCAAGACCCGTGGAGGGCACACCCATGGGAGAAGTATCGTTCATGCAATCATCCGGCAGTCACAGAATGAACGCCAATTTCGGCGTGATGGCTGCGTTGTCAATCCTCTTCAGGCGCACGAGCTTGCCGTCCGGCTTATCATCATGCCAGAGGCCCCGACCGCGCAAGGTGACCTAACCCTCGAGGGTTACGAGCCAGTCAGATCAATATCGGAGAGGCCTATACTCGTCTTGGGCTTCTCACTCGATCACGGCGCAGGCCTGACGATTTCCGGCATCACCGGCAGGCTGGCTTTTATAGTCGTCCTGTCCGCCATGGATCATCAATGCCTTGCCTCGTATCGCCGTTTCTCCACCATCCAACTTGACCATGCTGTTGAAAGCCTGCGCCCGCAAAACGCCGTCGGCGCCGACCCGCTGGTTTGGCATATCGCCTGCGTGCGGGCCTTTTTCAGTGAGATACCCATGTTTGGCATTGGTCGGATTGAAGTGCCCGCCTGCCGACTCATGGCCGGCCTGATGGTCGCACTTTCCGGTTTCATGAACATGGAACGCCACCCATTCACCCGCCGGCAGTCCTGTTACCTCCAACTCTATCAGCACACCCTTGGCCGTCTCGGTCAACGTGGCCGTTCCGTTCTTCTCGCCAGCCATGTTGACGAATTCGGCTTTCGCGGTCGCGGTGTCCTGAGCCGCTGCAGGCATCGCAACCGCCAGAGCCAATCCTGTTGTCGCAAGCAATTTGTTCATAGACTCGGCCTCCGGTTGTCCAAGCGAGCCAAACAACAAAGGGGACTCTTCGTTCCATTTTGGAAGTGAGTTTTTGTCTCCGTCACGGCTGCCGGAGAAACGAAGACAGTGCGTGGAACTCGATAGTCTGCGTGTCATGGGAACTGGAACCTCACGACATTTACACCAATTCGAAAAGTTCCGCGGTTTGCCAGCCTGCCAGCAGTATGATGACACCTCCAACGAGTCTGAGGAGCGTCTTTTCAGCGATCGACTTCACCATCAATCCGGCCATCGGCGCTGCGATCACGCCGCCAAGAACCAAGCCGGCAACGGCGACCAGATTTTCGGTCAGCTCTCCTGCCTCTTCCCAATGGCCCGTCAGCAATGCAAACAAGAAGGTCAGAGACACTGAGAGCGTGATGAGGAACTCGCTGGCATTTACCGTACCAATAACGTAGCGGGGCGTTCCGCCAAAACCGAGAAGGCCCGTCGTTACGATGGGTCCCCATCCGCCACCGCCTGCTGCATCCAGAAAGCCACCACCAAGTCCAAGAGGAGGCACCGCGCCTGCAGGGACCGGGTTACTGGGAATCCGCCGGAATGAACGGAACAGGAGCCAAGCTCCGACGAGCGCAAGATATGTGGTCACATATGGCTTCATGACGGCTCCCTCGAACGAGGTGAGCACAAAAGCGCCGAGAACGCCGCCGAGCACGCCAAATGGCATCAGCCGCCAGAAGAGCTTCCAGTCAATGTTACGGTGATAGAGATGAGCCGAACCTGAGGCTGCGGTGGTAAACAGCTCAGCTGCGTGAACTGACGCCGAAGCGTGCGCAGGAGACACACCAAACCCCAGTAGTGTCGTCGAGGAAACCACCCCATAGGCCATGCCGAGAGCCCCGTCTACAGCTTGGGCTACAAACCCCACGATCGCAAAAAGAATGAATTCTTGCATTTGGCTCTCCGAGGCGCGGGTCGCAATTGGCGATAGAGAAACCCGTTGCCTACAACGTATGCAATTATATCTTCACGCTTCCACAATTCATCAAACGCGCGGCATCGATAATGGTGGCGACGAACGGAAAACATCCGCTCGACCGACGCCTGTTCCCAAATCTCGACAGGATGCCGGCTTTTCTGTTTTGCTCAAATGTCCCTGACGGCACCTCAAACTCCCACCCTGAAGTTTCACGCTAGACGCAGACTTGCACCCCCACGCTTTATCTGTTTAATTGCCGCCATCCACAGGGGTGCTCCGTATCGTCGGGGCTGAGAGATGGGCTGCAAGCCCGTAAACCCTAGAGCTGATCTGGATAATACCAGCGGAGCGAGGCGGGCGATGTTTTCTGGCGCACAGATCTTTCTTTTTCCGATGTCCGGCGATTTCGTCGGCCCGCTCGAGGGCCATGTCACGATCGCGGTCTCGGCCAACAGCCCGACCCCGCGCTGATCTCTCGCGCCGGAGGTCCCGCATGTCCCAGCCCTTCTGCGCCGCACCGCGAATCGCGGTCTTGTTCGCCAAGGTTGGACCGGCCTTACTATCGGCCGGCACGCTGGTTTTGGCTTGGGAGCTCTATGCGCGTATCTCGGGCATCTCGCCCACCACGTTGCCGGCGCCGTCACGAGTCCTCGCCCAGGTCATCCAGCAGCGCCAGGCGCTATTCGACAACACCATACCGACGATCAGCGCCACATTAGCGGGTTTCGCCTGCTCGCTGGCCGTTGCCTTCATCCTTTCGGTGCTGATCGATTTCTTCAAGCCGCTGCGCCGCGCCCTGTTCCCGGTGTTCATCATCAGCCAGACCCTGCCGCTGGTGGCGATCGCCCCGCTGGTCGTTCTCTGGTTCGGCTTCGGGCTGACGCCGAAGATCATGCTGGTCGCGCTCGTGACTTTCTTCCCCATGCTGGTCGCGCTGGTGCAGGGTTATGAATCGACCGATCGGGATATCTCGGCGCTTCTAAGTTCGATGGGCGCTTCGCGCATGCGCATTTTTTTGCTGGCCCGCCTGCCCTCCTCGCTGCCCTATTTCTTCGCCGGACTGCGCATCTCGATCACCTATGCAGTGGTGGGCGCCATCTTCGCGGAATATGCCGGCGCGGCCAAAGGGCTCGGCATCTACATGCTCAACGCCAAGAACAATTTCCGGCCCGATCTCGTGCTCGCGGCTGTGCTGGTCAGCGCCTTGCTCACGCTGGCCCTGTTTGCCGCGACTGTGCTGATCCAGCGCGCCGCCATGCCATGGGAGCGGCTCGATACCGCACGAAAACCATGAGCAGGCGGCTGGAACTGCGCGAAGTCAGCAAGAGTCTTGGCGATATCGACGTGCTTGCCGGCATCACCCTGCATGTCGAGGCGGGCGAATTCGTTTCAATCCTCGGGCCCTCCGGAGCCGGCAAATCCACGATCTTCAGGTTGCTGACGGGCGATTTCGAAGGCCACGGCGGCGATGTCAACTTCGACGGCCGGCCACTTGCCGAAGCGCGACGACCGTTTGCCTTCATGCCGCAGCGCGACGCCCTGATGCCCTGGCGCACGGTTATCGACAACACCGCGCTCGGACTTGAAGTGCAGGGCATGTCCCGCAAGGCGGCCCGCAGCAAAGTAGCACCGCTCTTCGGGGAATTCGGCCTTGCGGGCTTCGAGCACAAGTATCCCGCACAGCTCTCGGGCGGAATGCGCCAGCGCGCCGCGCTGCTGCGCACCGTCGTGCAGGACCGCGCCATGCTGTTGCTCGACGAACCGTTCGGCGCACTCGATGCCCTCACGCGCACCGGCATGCAGCGCTGGCTTCAGACGATGTGGAACTGGCACCGCTGGACCGTCCTGCTGATCACCCACGATGTCCGCGAGGCGGTCTTCCTGTCCGATCGCATTTATGTGCTGAGCCGCCGCCCTGCCCGCGTGCTGCGCGAAATCGCCATACCTCTTCCGCACCCGCGCAAGGATCTTGCCTCGCCGGAAGCCAGCGCCATCGAAGCCGACATCCTCGACACTCTTCTCGATCAACAGCCCGATCAAAGGACATGACCATGCTTTCCAGACGCCTCTTCATCACTGCCGCATTGATCGCCGGGCTCGGACCCGTCACATCCGTCTGCGCCCAGCAGACTGTCACCGTCGCGCTAGACTGGACGCCGAACACAAACCATGTCGGGCTCTATGTCGCCCAGGCGAAAGGCTTCTACACCGAGGCCGGGCTCGACGTGCAGATCCTGCCCTACACCGACACAGCGGCCGGTACGCTGATCGCCAACCGCGTGGCCGATTTCGGTATACTGGGATCCATAGGATTGTTCACCCAACGCACGGCCGGCGCCGACCTCGTCGCCACCTACGCCATCATGCAGACAGAAACCGGCAGGCTGGTGTTCAATGCCGACCGCGCCGATATACACTCCCCCAAGGACTTGGACGGGCTGACCTATGGCGGTTTCGGCAGCGCCTGGGAGAATGCGCTGATCGGCACCATCATCCGCCATGACGGCGGCGACGGCAAATTCGAAACGGTGACGCTGGGCACCTCCGCCTATGAGGCCCTGGCCAATGGCGCAGTCGATTTTACCCTCGAAGTCTATACTTGGGAGGGGATCAAAGCGGAACTTGAGGGCAAGGCCCAGCGCGCCTTCCGCTACGCTGACTTCGGCGTGCCCGACCAACACACCAATTTCATTGGCTCGAGCCGAGCCTACCTCGAGAAGAACAAGAACACGGCATCCGCGTTCATCGCCGCGACCAGGCGCGGCTATGCCTTCGCCGTCGAACATCCGCAAGAAGCGGCCGAGATGCTGATCGCAGCAAACAGCGACGTGCTGACCAACCGTCCGTTGATCGAGGCATCACTCAAGGCTCTGGTCGACGGCCACTATCTGCAAAGCCCCGCCGGCGCGATCGGCACGATCGATCCCGCAAAGATGGAGGCTATCGGCGACTACCTGTTCAAGGCCGGAATCCTGCGCGACGGCGATGGAAACCCGGTCGGCGAACGACCCGATTTCGCAGCCTATTACAGCAACGCCTACCTGGCCGACGAAAAATGAGCCCGCCGCGGCGCATGCATCTCAATGCTGTGATTTTTGGCCTCGGCAGTCACGAGGCCGGTTGGCGCATGCCCGAAAGCGACCCGCTCGCCTCGACCAGCCTCGATTATTGGGTCGATATCGCCCGTCGCGCCGAGGCTGCCGATTTCGACGCCCTGTTCCTCGGCGACGTGCTGGCCCTGCAGAGCGGCGCTGATCGGCATCTTTCCGACGCCATGGATCCCGTGGTCATTCTGTCGGCGCTCGCAGCCGTCACCAGCAGGATCGGACTGATCGGAACTGCATCGACCAGCTTCGATCACCCGTTCCACCTGGCTCGGCGCTTCGCCTCTCTCGACCACATCAGCAAAGGCCGTGCGGGCTGGAACATCGTCACCTCGTCCAACGTGCTCGAGGCCCGTAATTTCGGACTGGACGCCATGCCGGAGCATGACGAACGCTATGCCCGCGCAACCGACGTGGTCGACGCAGCCATAGCGCTCTGGGAAAGTTGGGCTCCCGATGCGAGGAAGCCGGACAAGGCCGCCGGGCGATACTTCGATCCAGACAAGGTGCGGTCAGTCGATCACGCCGGTCCGTTCGTGCGCACCGCTGGCCCGCTCAACGTGCCGCGATCGCCTCAAGGTCGGCCGATCCTGGCACAGGCCGGCTCGTCGGAAGCAGGCCGTGCCTTCGCCGCTCGTTACGCCGACATCGTGTTCACCGTGCAGGCGACGCTGACGGAAGCGCAGGAATTCTATCGCGACATCAAATCACGAGCGGCGGCCGTCGGGCGCGATCCGGATACGATCCTGGTCTTTCCGGGGATCGTGCCGATCGTCGCGCATACCAGACAAGCAGCCGAAGAGCGGCTGACAGTGCTGAACGGTTTTACTGTAACCGACCATGTCCTTGCCAAGCTCGGCGAGTTCCTCGGCGAGGATTTAACCAATGCCGATCTCGATGCGCCGCTACCGCCCCCATTGAACACACGGCCGAACCAGTCCAGCCAGAGCCGGGTCGGCGTGCTGGTCGGAATCGCAAGGCGGGACAGGCTGACGCTGAGGCAATTGCTCATGCGCCTCGCAGCCGGCCGCGGTCATCTGCTCGCCGTCGGAAATGGCCGCGATATAGCCGACACGATGCAGCAATGGTTCGAGGGCGGAGCGGCCGACGGTTTCAACGTCATGACGCCCGTCATGCCCGGTGACCTGCAAAGCTTCATCGACGATGTGATGCCTTTGCTTGAGCGTTCGGACATTTTCGACGCCGGGGTTAGCCGCACCCTTCGCGAGCGATACGGTCTTCCAAGACTTTAGGTCCAGAGTCCAGACCCAATCCCGTCGTCCGGTGAGAGCGCCGTAAGCCGTCAGGCGCTGCTTTGCCTGCGCGAGCAGGTCATCATCGTCCATCGTCACATCGATTCTCCTGCGCAATCGGGCTCGGTCGATGCACCGGTGTCGGCCGCTTGCAAGCGTTATGTCCCGCCCTTTCGAGAATGCCGGAATTGACACCCTCGCATAGCCATGCTCCTGGCAGTCCAGACCTTCGAGCCAGAAAAAGCGGTTCCAATGCTTCTTAGATTCTTCTCCTACTACCGCCCTTGGAAGGGTCTGTTCATCCTGGATTTCTGCTGTGCGGTTCTATCCGGCATGCTGGAGCTCGGGTTCCCGATGGCGGTCAAGGTGTTCGTCGACGAACTGCTGCCGACTCAGCAATGGTTGCTGATCCTTGCTGCGTCGGCCGGCCTGCTTGCCATCTATGTGTTGAACACCGGACTGATGGCGGTTGTGGTTTACTGGGGTCATATGCTCGGCATCAACATCGAGACCGAGATGCGCCGGAAGAGCTTCGATCATCTGCAGAAGCTCTCGTTCCGCTTCTATGACAACCACAAGACCGGCCACCTCATCGCCCGCGTCACCAAGGACCTGGAGGAAATCGGCGAGGTCGCCCATCATGGTCCCGAAGACCTGTTCATCGCGATCATGACCTTCCTCGGCGCCTTCGCACTGATGTTCCTGGTCAATCCGCAGCTTGCACTGATTACGGCGGCAATTGTGCCGCTGGTCGCCTGGGTGACAAGCCGCTATGGCGCGCGCATGACGCGCAACTGGCAGGCGCTTTACGGGCGGGTCGGCGATTTCAATGTTCGCATCGAGGAGAATGTCGGCGGCATGCGGGTGGTGCAGGCTTTCGCCAATGAGGACCACGAGCGCAATCTTTTCGCGCGCGACAACGCCAGCTACCGCAAGACCAAGCTCGATGCCTATCGCATCATGGCTGCCAGCACGTCGCTGAGCTATATGAGCATGCGGTTGATCCAGCTGGTGGTAATGATCGCTGGAAGCTACCTCGTGCTGCGTGGCGAACTTTCCAGCGGCGGCTTCGTTGGCTTCCTGCTCCTGGTCAATGTGTTCTTCCGGCCGATCGACAAGATCAATTCGGTGATCGAAACCTATCCGAAAGGCATCGCCGGATTCCGCCGCTATACGGCTCTCCTCGACACTGAACCCGACATCGCGGATCGGCCTGGCGCTGTTGATGCACCGACGCTCCGAGGTGACATCAGCTACCGCGATGTCACCTTCGGCTATAGCGGCGAACGGCCGGTTTTGAACAACATCAATCTTGACATAACAGCAGGAGAGACCATCGCCTTCGTCGGGCCGTCCGGGGCCGGCAAGACGACTTTGTGCTCGCTGCTGCCGCGTTTTTACGAAGTCGACAGCGGCGCCATCACAATCGACGGTTTGGATATCCGCGACATGACGCTGGCCTCGTTGCGCGGCCAGATCGGTATCGTGCAGCAGGACGTGTTCCTGTTTGGCGGTACGATCCGCGAGAACATCGCCTATGGCCGGCTGGACGCGGTCGAGAGCGAGATCGTCGAGGCCGCGCGCCGCGCGCGCCTCCACGAACTCATCGCTTCCCTGCCGGAAGGCCTCGACACGATCATTGGCGAACGTGGCGTAAAACTGTCGGGCGGTCAGAAGCAGCGCCTGGCAATCGCGCGGATGTTCCTGAAGAACCCGACGATCCTCATCCTGGACGAGGCGACGTCGGCACTCGACACGCAGACCGAGCGGGAGATCCAGCGGTCGCTGGCAGAGCTTGCGCAGGGCCGGACGACACTAGTGATCGCGCATCGGCTGGCGACAATCCGCAATGCCGATCGCATCGTCGTGGTCGCCGAAACGGGCATCGTCGAACAAGGTCCGCATGATGAACTGGTCGCGCGCGGCGGTGCCTACTCACGACTGGGCGCGGCTCCGGACTGATGTGATGGCTTCGTGTCGCGCTTTGACGACGGTTCCGCCTCGGGTTTGTCGTTCAATCGCTTCTTAAGGATGTCAATGAGGCTGATCGTGAGCGCTATCACCGCAGGGCCAAGCACGAGCCCGGATGCTCCAAAGAGGACGATGCCACCGACCGCGCCGATAAAAGCCACCACTGTGTGGAGCCGCAGGCGACTCCCGACAAGCATCGGATAGAGCAGATTGTCGATACCGGCGACGATGACGCCGCCCCAGATGGTCAGTATCGCCGCGCTCGTCCACGCCCCTTCCAGTGCGAGATAGATCGCTGCCGGCACCCAGATCACGAATGCGCCGAGCGCTGGCACGATGGCAAGAAGTCCCATTACCAGGCCCCAGAAGACCGGAGTGGGCAGGCCCAGCCACCAGAACATCAGGCCGCCCAGCGTTCCCTGCACAGCGGCGACAAGCACGGTGCCTATCAGGATCGCATGCACCGTCTCTGCAAGGCGGTGCAGCATATATGCCGTCTCCGCTGCACGCAGCGGCGAGAGACCCTCGATTCCCTGCAGAATGGGCTCGCGGTCCCGCAGAAAATAGAACAGCAGATAGAACGTCAGCGCGAACATCACGGCCTGATTGATCGAGCCGCGCAACAGCGATGTGCTTCGTCCTGTCAGCCATTGTACAAACGCGGCGACCGTGCCTGCCGGATCGAGTTGGTTCTCGACCCACTGGGCAACGGCCGATAGCCTGGGATAGTCCGACAGGAAGGCATCCGTGTTCCAACCCCGGATAACTCCTTCCATGTAGGTAGCGCCGTTTACCGCCTCGCTAACAAGCTGCTGTGCAATGAAGATGAGCGGCAGGCCGACCGCCACCGCCGCGACGCTCACCGATATCAGCGCGGCCAGGTTTTTATTCCTGAGCCTTTGCTCGACCCGCCGATGAGCCGGGTACAAGATAATCGCCAACACCAGCGCCCAGGTCAATGCGGGCAAAAAAGGCAACGCCAAGAGATAGCAGACATACAAACCAATCGCCGTCGCTGCCACGATGCCGAGCAATCTCATTTGTTTTATATCGGGCATCTTTTCCGGTCAGGCCTCTCTCGCCGTCTCGCAAACTAAGAGAGCCTAGTGGATTTCCTGACAAAATGGCAGCTTCCGTTGCCGCACCCCTACGCCTAGGCCGCTATCGAGCGTGGCAAAATTGGTTATGCGGTTGGGCGTCCGTGCGCTGGTCAGCTCTGCGGCCTGCTTGGCCGTGGATGCTCTGACCACGGCGGTTTTACAGCTCGCTCGCCGTCGCGCAGCTTCACAGGGCGATAGAAAAAAGGCCGGACTGTTAAAGTCCGGCCAAGCATGAAGGTTCAAAACCTCCAGAGGGGAACGCGCCGGACGCAATGGGAGGAAAACATCCGACGCGATACCTATATGGGTCGGCGCAAGTGACGTTTCAACGACATGTGGTGGGCCACATCAACCACTCCATAGAGCCACACGCGCCAATTCCATCGTCATGGCCCTCGTTTCAGTTTTAGCGTGACAGCCATAATGGTTGGCAACTTTTTGCGCGATATGGCAGTTATCCGCCAGCCTCTGGACATGGCCGTGAAGGCTGAAGACGTGATTGGTGTTTCGCAATTGGAAGGCTTGATGGGGTTCGGCGAGGGTGGCGCTAGACTTGGAATACATCGCCGGCCGTCCGGCATTGCATCGCTTTGTCCGAGCTCAATCGCAGGCACTGCTTCAGGCCTATGAATTGAACCCGCGGCTGGCTTCCGTATTCGCCACGCAGCAGCGCTGGCTGATGGCCCACATCGGTCTTGCTTTGCACTTCAGGCTGCACGCAAATGACCACCGTACGGGGCTGACGGCCGCCCGTTTCATCGACATGATAGGACGGCATTCGGTGGCCAGCCGCAACACCGCCGATGCCTTCATCAAGGAGATGTTGCACTATAAATTCGTCCAGCATCTGCCGAGCAGGGACGGGCGTAGCCGCCCCTTGTTGCCGACAGTGGCCACGCAGGAAGCCGTGGCTGGTTGGGTCATGGCCCATCTTGCGACGCTGGACAGTCTCGACGGCAGAAGTCGACTGACTACATTCGCCGCGAGGCCGGACGGGCTTGCCCAATTGCAGCCATTGGTGGCGGATGGCCTGCTTTCGTCCCACGCCGTGCGCGAGCCGAAACATACCTTTTCCTTGTTCACCTGGCTTAACAATGGTGGCGTCGTCATGGATTGGCTCATATCCGGCGTCGATCCCGACCATGCCGGCCTCGATCGAATTCCGACCGGCATCGTCTCGATCGGAGACTTCGCAAACTGGCTCAAGCTTTCCCGGACCCATCTTTCACGCAAATTGCGCGACGCCGAAAATCTCTGCAGCATCGGCTGGCTGGGTCAGCGAGGCCATTCGGTCATGTGGGTGTCGAACCATTTCTATCAGGAATACATGACCGCCCAGGCCGTGAAGCTCGCGATCATCGATGCGGCCTTCCAGAATTGCTTTCGCACTCCAGAAGCCCCTGAATAGAGAGCAGCATGGCGATCGTGGCGGCCATTGCGACCACCACGATCGGCGTTCTCAGTCGATGTCGAAGGACACGCCTTGGGCGAGCGGCAGCGCCTTCGAATAGTTCACCGTGTTTGTGGCGCGCCGCATGTAAGCCTTCCAGGCATCGGAGCCCGACTCACGGCCGCCGCCGGTTTCCTTCTCGCCACCAAAGGCGCCGCCGATCTCGGCCCCCGAGGTGCCGATGTTGACGTTGGCGATACCGCAGTCGGACCCGTCGACGCCGAGGAAGCGCTCGGATTCCTGCAGGTCACGGGTGAAGATCGACGACGACAGGCCCGCTCCGACCGCGTTGTGCTCGTCGAGCACGGCGTCGAAATCCGAGTACTTCATCACATAGAGGATCGGCGCGAAGGTCTCTTCCGTCACCGGCGAGACTTGGCTTTGCATTTCGACCAATGCAGGACGCACATAATAGGCGTCGGGATGGCCGTTCTCGACTCGCGTGCCGCCGGTCACCGTGCCGCCGTGCGAGGTCGCCTCTTGCAACGCCTTCTGCATATTGTCGAAGGCAGCCTTGTCGATCAACGGTCCGACCAGCGCTGATGTCTCGAGCGGATTGCCGACCGAGACGCTTTCATAGGCCTTCTTCAGGCGCGGAACCAAGGCATCATAGATGCTCTCATGCACGAACAGGCGCCGCAGCGTCGTGCAGCGCTGGCCGGCCGTGCCCATGGCACCGAAGGCGATGGCGCGCAAGGCCATGTCGAGATCTGCCGTCGGGCAGACGATGCCGGCATTGTTGCCGCCGAGTTCCAGCACGGCGCGGGCAAATCGCTTCGCCAGCCGCGGACCGACATCCCTGCCCATGCGGGTCGAGCCGGTGGCCGAAACCAGTGGCACCTTCGGATGGTCGACGAGGACCTCGCCGACGGCGCGGTCGCCGATCAACACCGACGTCAACCCTTCCGGAGCATCGCCGAAACGCTTTGCCGCGCGCCTGAAGATTGCCTCGCAGGCGAGCGCCGTCAGCGGCGTCTTTTCCGATGGCTTCCACACCACCGCGTCGCCGCAGACCAGCGCCAGTGCTACGTTCCACGACCACACCGCCACCGGGAAATTGAAGGCCGAGATGACGCCGACGACGCCCAGCGGATGCCAGGTTTCCATCATGCGGTGACCGGGACGCTCGGTGGCGATGGTCAGGCCGTACAATTGCCGGGAGAGGCCGACGGCGAAATCGCAGATGTCGATCATCTCCTGCACTTCGCCGAGCCCTTCGGACGGGATTTTGCCGACTTCGATCGACACCAGCCGGCCAAGTTCGGCCTTGTGTGCGCGCAATTCCTCGCCGAGCAGCCGTACCAGTTCGCCGCGTTTCGGCCCCGGCACCAGACGCCACGCCTGGAAGGCTGTGTGGGCCTTGTCGATGGTCTTCGCCGCATCGGTCGGCGAGATCGTCTTCAGCGCCGCGATCTGTTCGCCGGTCACCGGGCTGCGCACGATAAGATCGCCGCCCGAAAGCGCGTCCCCGGCGACGCCCAGTTTCTCCAGAAGCCCGGCCGTTTCCTTCGCAATCGTCATTTTTGTCCCTTTCAGATCCCGTCACCATGATATGGCGTCGGTCAAACCATGCGCCACGTCTGCCCGCGCCTACGGCACCTCAGGCATTGTCATGGCGTGGCATTACTCGTTTCGGGAAAAAATCGCCACCCCGGCATGGTCTAAGCCGAAGTCGGACCGTTGAACCAGTCGTTTAGTGCGCTGTCTGCGCGGTTCCCCGCGCGGCGCCTTCTTTCATCAACCGGTCGATATGCATGCGGATATGGGCGGCCTCGGCGGCCGTGTTGGCGAGAGCGATGGCGCGGTCGAAGGCGATGCGCGCCTCCTCGCTGCGACCAAGTTGCATCAGCAGGCCGCCCTTGAGGCCGAAAAAGTGGAAATAGCCGGAAAGCCTTTGCTCCAGCGGCTCGATCGTGGCAAGCGCCGCTTCCGGACCGCGCACCTTGGCGACCGCAACCGCGCGATTGAGCGTTACCACCGGTGACGGCTGCATCTGCTCGAGCAGGCTGTAGAGCAGGTCGATCTCGTTCCAGTCCGTATCCTCGGGCTTTGCCGCCCGCGCATGCAGGGCGGCGATCGCCGCCTGCACCTGATAGGGACCGGGCTTCTGGTGGCGCAGCGCCTTATCGACCAGCGCCAGCCCCTCGTCGATCATCTTGCGGCTCCACAGGCTGCGATCCTGGTCTTCGAGCAGCACGATCTCGCCGTTCTCGTCGAAACGCGCCGGCGCACGCGCATGCTGGAGAAGCAAGAGCGCCGTCAGACCCATGATCTCCGGCTCGGTCTGGAACAGCCTGAGCAGCAGGCGGGCCAGCCGGATCGCCTCTTCGCAGAGCGGCGCGCGGGCCGGCGCCTCGCCACTGTTGGTCGAATAGCCTTCGTTGAAGATCAGATAGACCATGGCGGCGACCGCGGCGAGCCGTTCGGAGCGTTCGACCGCACCTGGCGTCTCGAATGGCACCCCGGCATCGGCGATGCGCGCCTTGGCACGGGTGATGCGCTGCTCCATGGCGCTTTCGCCGACGAGAAAGGCGCGAGCGATCTGCTTGACGCTCAGGCCCGAGACAATGCGCAATGCGACCGCGATCTGCTGCGTCGCCGGCAGATCGGGATGGCAGCAGATGAACAGCAGCCGCAATATGTCGTCGCGGTAATGCGCGCCGTCCAACCGCTCGGCGATATCGGTCTCGGCATCTTCAAGATCGGAGATCTGGTCCTCTTCCGGCAGCGGCGCCTGCTTGGCACGCTTGCGCACCGCGTCGATGCCGCTGTTGCGGCCGACGAAGATCAGCCAGGCTGCCGGATCGCGCGGCGGGCCGTTTGTCGGCCAGTTCTTCAGGGCTCGCAGGCAAGCGTCCTGGAAGGCTTCCTCCGCCGCATCGAGATCGCGGAAGTAGCGCAGCAGCGCGCCCATCGCCTGGGGGCGGGCGGTGCTGATCGCCGTGCTGATCCAGGTAAGGTCGGTCATGCGGAAGCCTTGGCGGGATTGAAGAGCGAAACCGGCCGTATTTCGTATGAGCCGCCGCTCGGATTGACGTCGGAAAGTTCGCGCGCAAAGTCGACGGCCTCGTCGAGATCGGCGCATTCAAGCGTATAGAACCCGAGGAACTGTTCCTTGGTTTCGGCAAATGGTCCGTCGATGACGACCGCTTCGCCTTTGACCTTCCTCAGCGTTGTCGCAGCGGTTGTCGGCAGCAGCCGCGCCACCGGGCCGAGCCGGCCCACCTGAGCGTATTTTTCCTGCACACCCAGGAGTTTTTCCATAACAGCGTCATCTTGCTCCTTGCTCCAGGAGCAGACGACGTCTTCGGAGGCATAGCATAGGATCGCGTAGAGCATGGGTCGTCCTTTTTCTCTGTCAAAGGACGAAACACTAGGACCTATCCCGACATCACGTCGACAAAAAATTACGTCCTGCACGGATGCCGCGGCTGCTCCGTTCGGTTCAGCTCTCCTGCGCCTTCAGCCATCTCAGTACGAGGGCCTCTTCGTCATCAAGGCCGGGTATCGATCGTTTCCGCCTGTTCGCATCCGTTATTTCGCTGAGCAGCCGTCCTTCGGACCAGGCATCGAAAACTTGCGGATGGATGTAGCATTTGCGGCAGATGGCGCGGGTGTTGCCCAGCCGCTCGGCGACCTTGTCAATGACGCCGTTCATCACCCGCTTCTGTTGTGCCCGGCTTTCGGGTCGTTCGGTTTGCGCAAACAATGACGCAGCATGGATGGTGCCGCCCCAGGTTCGGAAATGCTTGGAACTGAAATCGATCCCTGCCGTCTCCCTGATATAGCGGTTGACGTCGTCGGAGCGGATCGGCCGCCTGCTTCCGTCCTCGTCGAGATATTGGAACAGCTTCTGGCCCGGCAGGTCCTGCGCCCCGCGCACGATCCCGGCGATCCGGCGATCGACGAGCTTCAGCTTCCATTCCTTGCCGGACTTACCCTTGAAAGCGAAACGCAGGCTCGAGCCATTGATGTCGACATGGCGGTCGCGCAGCGTGGTCAGCCCAAAGCTGTTATTGTCGCGAGCGTAGGCGGCATTGCCGACGCGGATCATCGTGTTGTCGAGCAGCCAGACCACAGCGGCGACGACCCGCTCCAGCGGCAGGCCGTGACGGCGAAGATCGGCATCGATTTGGCGTCGCAGCTCAGGCAGGCTTTCTGCAAAGGCAACCAGGCTCGAATATTTGACGCCGTCACGCTCCTCCGCCCACAGTGGATGATACCGATATTGCTTGCGTCCGCGCTGGTCACGGCCTGTCGCCTGGATGTGACCGTCAGCATTCGGCGAGATCCACACATCCGTCCACGCCGGCGGAATGGCGAGCCCCTTGATGCGGGCCATAGTGTCCTCGTCGACGCCCTGCCCGCCAGGTCCTTTGTATGAAAATCCCCTGCCAGCCCTCAGACGACGAATACCGGGCTCGGTATCAGTGATGTAGGTAAGCGAGGCTCGATCGGCAGAGGCCTGCGACCCGTTTTTCGGCGCCCCGTTCTTTGGTAAGACCTTCCCGGCAGCCAATCGGCCGGACGGCGACCCGGATTTGTCCAGCATGTTCTCTCCACGAGGAAATTTTCCCGTAGATAAGCGCCGGACCCGCCGCTGGTTCCGCGAAGGCTTTCAGAATGATGCCGGGCTCACCGCGTGCGCGTTCGACGAGCCGTCTTCTGCCTACATTCGGCGCCTATAAATCGATTGCTGGCCGTCATGCCTTTTCCAGCGCGACCGGAATGACGTCGACTGCCTGCTCGCCGACCTGCCCGCCGGTCGTCTTCAGCACGCCGACGATCGGTGCTACATCGGAATAGTCACGACCGTGGCCGACGGTGATGTGGTCGTTGCTTGCCCGCATGCCGTTGGTCGGATCGAATTCCTGCCATCCGGTATCGCGCCCGCACCACACCTTGACCCAGGCATGCATGGCATCGGCCCCTTCCAGCCGCGGTTTTCCGCGCGGCGGAATGGTACGCAGGAACCCGCTGACATAGCCGGCGGGGATGCCTAGGCCGCGCAGGCCGGCGATCATGATGTGCGAAAAATCCTGGCAGACGCCCCGCCTCAGGCTGAAAGCGTCGCTCGCTCTGGTCCGAACAGTGGTCGCCTTGCCGTCATAGGTGAAATCGCGATGAATGCGGTTGCACAAGTCCATGGCCGTGCCGACTGTCGAACTGCCGGCACTGCCGCGCGCGTAGGCGGAGATAGCGGCGTCAACACCTGCATGGTCGCTGTCGGACAGAAAGTGATGCGGTGTATCAGGCGACAACGACCGCACCGCGTCGAGCTCCTTCCTCAGCCGGCGAATGTCGGGCGATACGTCAAGCCCAGGCTCCGGCCGCGAGACCGCGACGCGCGCGCTCATCTTGATGTCGAGCCCATCATGGGCATCGCGAAAGGCAATCGACGTGACGCTGTTGCCAAAGAAATCGGAAAAATCCGAACGTTCGCTCGGCGCCGGCGCGAAGGACAGCGAAGCGGCGATCACGCGCTGCACGCCTGGTAGCGTCGGCGGCAGCACGCGCACCTGATGGCGGCCGCCGCCGGCTGCCGCATCGTAGTCGTAACTGAGATGAAGCCTGATGTCGTAGAGCATGCTCACCCGAAATAGGCCTTGGCGAGGCTGTTGTAGAGGCCGCCGATCTCGTTGGCGAGATCGTCGAGCGCCTTCGCCGTCATGTCGGAGGGTTCCTTGATGGCGATCGCAGTGTTGAGCTGCAGGATTTCCTTTGCCGCGGGCGACATATGTCCCTCGCCGCCAACCAAAGGCAACAGTGCGATTTCGGCCTTCAGCCTTTCGAGCTGGAACAGGATTGAGCGCGGATTGAGCGGATCGAGCACCAGGAGATCGATCACCGTGCGCCGGCCGGCCTGCACCGAATACTGCCGCCGGTGGGTCATGACGCTGTCGCCGATCTCCAGCATCATGTCGAGCGCGCCGTCCGGCGCCGCAGCCCTGGTCAACCGGGCGAGCGTGCGGGCGATCTGGATGCCACGTTCCAATCGCCGGCCGATCTCCAAGAAGCGCCAGCCGGTGAAGCGGTACATATTCTCATGCAGCAGGCCGGAAAACCCGGCGAGCTTGCGCAGGATGACCGTCATCGCCCGCGTCGCGTCATCGCCCGGCGCCACTGTCGTCGCGAATTGATGAACCGTCTTCGACAGATCCTTCAGCGCCAGCCAGCCATCGGGCGAGAAGCGGTCTCGGATTTGTCCGGCGCTGTAGACGGCGCTGTCCAGCGTGCCGATCAGCCCAGGCGGCATCGCCGCCGCGACGTCGATACCGAAGGGTTCGAGATAGTCTCTGACATCGGCAAGCAAAGGCATGTCCGGATCGGAGGTTTCCGCCAGCCGAACGTGGTAGGCGCGCAGGATGCGCACGGTGTCTTCGGATCGCTCGATATAGCGGCCGAGCCATGTCAGGTTCTCCGCCGAGCGGCTGGGCAGGCTGCCCGGCATTGTGCGGGTGAAACTGTCGTGCTCCTGCGGCAGTAGCGTCTCGCGCTCCACCGGCCTGTCGCTGACCACCCACACATCCGCCGCCTGGCCACCGCGCTGCATGGCGATGGCCGTCGGATCGAGCGAAAAGCCGACCCGGGCAAAACCGCCTGGCATAACCGTCCAGCCTTCCGGGGTGCGCGCCAGATAGACGCGCAGGCTTGCCGGCCGCGGCTCCAGCCAGCCGCCGACATAGACCGGCGTGGTCGAAAGCGTCACCGCTTCCTGTCCGACGAAGTCGCCGCCGGCCCGTTCGATGTTGGCTATCAGTTCAGCCCGCTCCCCGGCTACCAGCGCCGAGCCCAGCCTCGTGCAATCGTCATCCTCGAAGGCAAGCCGCGTCGACAGCGCCGGACCGATCACCATGCGGTCGAGGTTAGCCAGCACATGATCACGTTCTGTGCCCCGCCCGCACCACCATGTCGCGACGCTCGGCAGCAGAAGTTCCTCGTTGCGCAATTCGCGCGAAATCTTCGGCAAGAAGGCGGACATCGCCCGCGTTTCCATTAGCCCGGAGCCAAGTGCATTGACGGCCGAAACGGCTTCCTGGCGGATCGCTTCGACCAGCCCTGGTGTGCCGATCTGCGACTCTGGCCTGAGCTCGAGCGGATCGGCGAAGGCAGCGTCAAGCCGTCGCCACAGCACGCTGACCGGCATCAGCCCCGAAACGGTGCGCACCATCAGCCTGCCGCCGGAGACGGTCAGGTCCTCGCCTTCGAGCAGCATGATGCCGAGATAGCGCGCGATATAGGCGTGTTCGTAATAGGTTTCGTTGAGCGGTCCGGGCGTCAGGATGGCGACGCGGCCGTCATTCTCCTTCGCCATGCCGATCAGCGCGTCGCGAAAGCGGCGGAAGAAGCCGGCAAGACGGTGCACATGCATCTCGCCATAGATGTCGGACAGCGCGCGCGTGGTGGCGACGCGGTTTTCCAGCGCAAAACCGGCACCCGACGGCGCCTGTGTGCGGTCGCCGAGCACCCACCAGCGGCCGTCAGGTCCACGGCCGAGCTCGAAGGCGCAGAAGTGCAGGAAATGGCCGCTGGCCGGTCTGGTGCCGACGACCGGCCGCAAATATTCCGGGCTGGCCGCGATCAGCCCGGCCGGCAGGATGCCCTTCTCGACCAGCCGGTTCGGCCCGTAGATGTCGGCAAGGGTTTCCTCGAAAAGATCGGCCCGCTGGACGAGGCCGGCGCTGATATCAGCCCATTCCTTCTCCTCGATCAGCACGGGAACATGCGCCAGCGGCCATTCCCGCTCATTGGCGCCCGCATTATCGTAGACGCGGTAATAGACGCCGGCGTCGCGCAGGTACTGGTCGGCGCGGGCGAAGCGCTGGGCTAGTTTTTCGGGCCCCAGTTCTTCCAGTGCCTCGATGAAGTCCTTCCAGGCCGGGCGTGGATTGCCTGATGCATCGACCATCTCGTCGACGACACCGTCGATCGGCTGGTAGTGCTCCAGCAGGTTATGCGGCCTGCCGCGTATTTTCTTGTGATTTCCCTTTGCCATTGCTGATCAGAATCTTGCGGGCCGCCTGAGGTCAAGGGTCATAGGGAAATCTTCAGAAGGTTGTTCGTCGCGCAGCACGTAGCCGGACGGCGTATGCCCGCGCGGCTCGAAACGCGCAAGCCGCCGCGCCTCCGCTTCGTTGCCGTTGACCGGAAAGGTGTCGTAACTGCGCCCACCGGGATGCGCGACATGGTAGACGCAGCCGCCGACCGCCCGGCCCGACCAGCGATCGTAGATGTCGAAGACCAGCGGCGTGTTGACCGGCAGCGCTGGATGCAGGCCAGATGCCGGCTGCCAGGCCTTGAAGCGGACGCCCGCCACCGCGATCTCTCTGTTGTCGGTCACTTTCATCGGCACGATACGGCCGTTGCAAACGACGGCATGGCGTTCCGGGTTGAGGCCTTCGGTCTTCACTTGCAGCCGCTCGACCGAGGAATCGACGAAGCGCACCGTTCCGCCGATGGCGCCCTGCTCGCCCATGACATGCCACGGCTCCAGCGCCTGCCGCAGCTCCAGCTTGATGCCGGCATGCTGGACCTCGCCGCAGAACGGAAAGCGGAATTCGAGCTGCGCGTCGAACCATTCGGGACGGAATTCGAAGCCGTTCAGCTTGAGATCGTCGAGCACGTCGAGAAAGTCGGCCCAGACATAGTGCGGCAGCATGAACCGGTCGTGCAACGAGGTGCCCCAGCGCACGAAACGGCCATCGAGCGGGTTCTTCCAGGCGCGCGCAATAATGGCGCGCACCAGCAATTGCTGCGCTAGGCTCATGCGCGCATTGGGCGGCATCTCGAAGCCGCGGAACTCGACTAGCCCCAGCCGGCCGGTCGGTCCGTCCGGCGAAAACAGCTTGTCGATGCAGATTTCCGAACGGTGGGTGTTCCCCGTTACGTCGGTCAGAAGATTGCGAAACAGCCGGTCGACCAGCCACGGCAGTGGCGCACTGCCTTGGTCTGGGTGCGGCACCTGCGCCATCGCGATCTCGAGCTCGTAGAGCGAATCGTGACGCGCCTCGTCGAAGCGCGGCGCCTGGCTGGTCGGGCCGATGAACAGGCCCGAAAACAGATAGGACAGCGACGGACGGCGCTGCCATTGCAGGACTAGGCTCTTCAGCAGATCGGGGCGGCGCAGGAACGGGCTGTCGTTGGGCGTCGCGCCGCCGACGACGACATGATTGCCGCCACCGGTGCCGGTGTGGCGACCGTCGATCATGAATTTGTCGGCACCAAGCCGCGTCTGCCGCGCTTCTTCGTAGATCGCGGTGGTCGTCGCCACGCAATCCTGCCAGTTCGCAGCCGGATGGATGTTCACTTCGATGACGCCGGGATCCGGAGCCACACGGATGACGTTGAGGCGGGGATCGTGCGGCGGCCCGTAGCCTTCGATATGCACCGGCAGGCCGATAGCTTTTGCCGCGTTCTCCGCCGCCGCGATGAGTTCGAGATAGTCTTCCAGCGCCTCGACCGGCGGCATGAACACACAAAGCCGTCCGTCGCGCGGCTCGACCGACAGCGCGGTGCGCACCGCGCCGCCGATCTCGGTTATTTTCTGTTCGACACGATCCTGCTGGCCGCTCACGGCGGTGAAGGACGCCGCCTGCTGCCGGCGCGCCATTTCGTCGGCGCCCTCCAATTCGGCCGGGGCAGCGTCCGGCAAAGGAGCGGCCTCAGGCAAAATAGCCTGGCGTGCCGGCAAAGGACCGCGCGGCAGCGACGGATCGACCGGCACGATGTAAGGGAACTGCGCCGGCGGCACATGGGGAAGCGTGCCGAGCGGCAGGCGGTAGCCGACGGGTGAATCGCCCGGCACCAGGAACAGCTTGCCGCGCCGCGTCTTCCATTTCTCCGAACGCCAGCGCGGTCCGGACGCTTCGGCGTTCCACCGCTGCACAGGCAGTACATAGCCCGACGGCTTGGTCAGGCCGCGCTCGAACACCCGCGCCATGCGGCTGCGCTCCTCGGGGTCCTCCAGCTTCGAATTCGACGGATCGACATTCTCCGGCAGCTTGCCTTCCTTGAGCAGCCACTCGGCCGGGTCCTCATAGGCTTCGCTGACCATGGTCTGGTCGATGCCGAGTTCATCGGCAATTGCCGCGAGCAGGCTTTCAGCCTGCTTCGGTCCAACATCTGCTTCACTGTTTTCTCGTGCGATCAGCGATGGGTCGCTCCACACCGGCTCGCCGTCGGTACGCCAGTAGAGCGAGAACGTCCAGCGCGGCAGGCTCTCGCCCGGATACCACTTGCCCTGACCATAATGCAGGAAGCCGCCCGGCGCGAAACGCTCACGCAACCGGCGGATCAGCGCATCGGCCTTTTCGCGCTTTGTCGGTCCGACGGCTGCGGTATTCCATTCCTCCGCCTCGAAATCGTCGATCGACACGAAGGTCGGCTCGCCACCCATGGTCAGCCTGACATCGCCGGCTTCGAGCGCGGCATCGACCTGATTGCCCAACGCGTCAAGCGCCTCCCAGCTTTCATCCGAGAATGGCTTGGTGATGCGCGGATGCTCGGCGATGCGGTCGACCCGCATGTCGAAGCCGAACTCGACATTGGCGAAGCTCGCCATGCCGGAAATCGGTGCTGCGTTGCGAAAATGCGGCGTGGCCGCAAGCGGCACATGGCTTTCGCCGGTGAGCAGTCCTGAGGTCGGGTCGAAACCGATCCAGCCGGCACCCGGCAGATAGACCTCGCACCAGGCATGCAGGTCGGTGAAGTCGACGGCGGTGCCGGGCGGTCCGTCAAGCGCGACGAGATCGGGCTTCAGCTGGATCAGATAGCCCGAGACGAAGCGCGCGGCGATGCCGAGATTCCGCAGGATCTGCACAAGCAGCCAACTCGTATCGCGGCATGAGCCTTTCTTGGTAGCAAGCGTCTCCTCCGGCGAAAAGACGCCGGTTTCCATGCGCACGATGTAGGCGATCTCGCGCTGCAGGCGCGCATTGAGATCGACGACGAAATTGACGGTGTTGGTTGGGTGGCGATCGATGGTTTGCAGGAACGTTGCCAGCAGCGGTCCAGCCGGTTCCGGCGTCCGGTAGATGGCGAGATCGGCGCTGATCTCTTCCGGATATTCGAACGGAAAGGTCTCGGCCGACGGTTCGACGAAGAAATCGAACGGATTGTAGACCGTCATGTCGGCGACGAGGTCGACCTCGATCTTCAGTTCGCTCACCGGCTCCGGAAACACGAAGCGGGCGAGGAAGTTGCCGTAGGGATCCTGCTGCAGATTGACGAAGTGGTTCGCCGGCTCGACCTTCAGCGAATGGCTCAAAACTTTGGTGCGGGAATGCGGCGCCGGCTGCAGCCTGATGACCTGGGGACCAAGCACCACCGGCCGGTCATATTTGTAATGGGTCAGGTGGTAGACGGCTGCCAAAATTGCCATGGTACCCCGGAAGTCGGCGTTTCAGAACGAATTCGCCGAACCCTGACACAAATGCTGGTCATTCTCCAAGCAGAGATGTTGCGGTGCACCTAATTTAAGCAGCGCCGAACGGTCCGACGTGGTCTAGAAGAACGCCTGCAACCCGGTCTGCGCTCGCCCGAGGATAAGCGCATGCACGTCATGCGTGCCCTCGTAGGTATTCACAGTCTCCAGGTTCTGCGCATGGCGCATAACGTGGTAGCCGATCTGGATGCCGTTGCCGCCATGCATGTCACGGGCTTGGCGGGCAATGTCGAGCGCCTTGCCGCAATTGTTGCGCTTGACGATCGAGATCATCTCCGGCGCCATCTTGCCTTCATCCATCAGCCGCCCGACGCGTAAGCTGCCCTGTAGGCCAAGCGCGATCTCGGTCTGCATGTCGGCAAGCTTCTTCTGGAAAAGCTGCGTGCCGGCCAGCGGCTTGCCGAACTGTTTGCGGTCGAGGCCATACTGCCGCGCCCGGTGCCAGCAATCTTCCGCCGCGCCCATCGCACCCCAGGAGATACCGTAGCGCGCGCGGTTGAGGCAACCGAACGGCCCCTTCAAGCCTGATACATTGGGCAGCAGCGCGTCTTCGCCGACCTCGACGCCTTCCATCACCACCTCGCCGGTGATCGATGCACGCAGCGACAGCTTGCCGCCGATCTTCGGCGCCGACAGCCCCTTCATGCCTTTTTCCAGCACGAAGCCGCGGATCTCATTGTCATGTGCAGCCGACTTCGCCCAGACGACGAACACGTCTGCGATCGGCGCGTTGGAAATCCACATCTTCGAGCCGGAAATCTTATAGCCGTTCGCGGTCTTC
The DNA here is from genome assembly GCF_040545535.1 of Mesorhizobium robiniae. Classification (NCBI taxonomy): domain Bacteria; kingdom Pseudomonadati; phylum Pseudomonadota; class Alphaproteobacteria; order Hyphomicrobiales; family Phyllobacteriaceae; genus Mesorhizobium; species Mesorhizobium robiniae. The sequence continues at coordinate 101,866 of NZ_JBEPMC010000008.1, read as the reverse complement.
TCGGCGCGCGTCTTCATGCCGCCCGGGTCGGAACCGGCATCCGGCTCGGTCAGGCCGAAGCAGCCGATCCACTCGCCGCTGGCCAGCTTCGGCAGGTACTTCTTGCGTTGCGCCTCCGAGCCATAGGCATGGATCGGATACATCACCAGCGACGACTGCACGCTCATCATCGAGCGATAGCCAGAGTCGATGCGCTCGACTTCGCGCGCGACCAGCCCGTAGGTGACGTAGTTGGCGCCGAGCCCGCCATATTCTTCCGGGATGGTGATGCCGAGCAGCCCGGCCTCGCCCATCTCGCGAAAGATCCCGGCTTCGGTCTTTTCCTCAAGATAGGCTTCCTCAATCCTGGGGGCGAGCTTGTCGGCGGCGAACGCCGCCGCACCATCGCGCACCATGCGCTCATCCTCGGAAAGCTGGTCCTCGATCAGGAAAGGATCGTTCCAGACGAAAGCGTTCTTCTCGGCGGCCATGTCTCTCGGTTCCTACAAATCTTGAAGTGCCCGGCTTATCGGCCGCCGTCTCAAAAAAATCAAACGAAATTGCATCACCAATCAATGAGCGTTAGTAATGGGGTCATGAGTGTCCAGCGTCGCCTCTTGCCTGGTATCAGCGCCCTTGCCGCCTTCGAGGCGGTGGCGCGTCTCGGCTCCTTCACCGCCGCCGCGCGCGAGCTCGATCTGACCCAAGGTGCCGTGAGCCGACAGGTGGCGTTGCTGGAAGAGCAATTCGGGAGGCGGCTGCTCGAACGCGACAGCCGTAATGTCCGGCTGTCGACGGCAGGCGAGATTTATGCCGAAGCGGTGCGCGCCGCCCTTGGCCAGTTGCGTGACGCAGCACTCGGATTGATGAGTAATCGGCATATTGGCATCTTGAACCTGGCCATATTGCCAACCTTCGGCACGCGCTGGCTAATGCCGCTGATCCCATATTTCGTCGAAAACAACCCTGATATCACCATCAACTTCGTCACTCGCATCGGCCGCTTCGACTTCGCCCGCGAGAGGCTCGATGCGGCGATCCATTACGGCCTGCCAGACTGGCCGGATGCCGACTCGACACTGCTGGTCCGCGAGACGGTCGCGCCGGTGGTCTCGCCCGAATTCCTGGCCGGCCGCGCTATTGCCACGCCGGCCGATATCGGCCGCTTGCCGCTGCTGCATATGGCGACCCGCCCCGGCGCCTGGACCGAATGGTTCAGGCATCAGGGCCTGAGCGCGCCGACCGGGCCGGGCATGCAGTTCGAACAATTCGGCACCGCCGCCCAGGCCTGCATGGCCGGGCTCGGCGTGGCGCTATTGCCGCAGATCCTGATCGCAGGCGAGCTACAGCGCGGCCAGCTCGCGCCGGCTCCGGGTCGGCCGATGCAGAGCCGCAGCGCCTACTATCTCGTCGTGCCGCACGACAAGCGCGGCCATCCGCCGGTCGCCAGTTTTCGCGACTGGCTGCTGGGCCATGTACTGCCGGAGAAGTAGTTATTTCCGCTTCAACGCATCCGCCAACGCGGCGCCGAATGCACCCTGCCCTGCCGGGCGCTCCGGCTGACGCTGCGGCGCCGGCGCGCGCGGCACCGGTCTGCTGCCATTGTCGCGCGGTTTCGGTGTACCGCCGTCACCATCCCTACGCATCGACAGGCCGATGCGCTTGCGCTTGATGTCGACCTCGACGACACGCACCTTGACCACATCGCCGGCTTTCACCACCTCATGCGCGTCCTTGACGAAACGGTCGGCCAGTTGTGAGACATGCACCAATCCGTCCTGGTGTACGCCGATGTCGACGAAGGCGCCGAACGCGGCGACATTGGTGACGGTGCCTTCCAGCAGCATCCCCGGCTTCAAATCCTTGATGTCGTCGACGCCATCAGCAAAGGTCGCCGTCTTGAAACCGGGCCGCGGATCGCGGCCGGGCTTTTCCAGCTCCGCCAGGATATCGCGCACAGTCGGCAGGCCGAACCGCTCGTCGACGAAGACACGCGGATCGAGCGCCTTCAGTGCCGCACTGTCGCCCATCAGCGAGCGGAGGTCCCGCCCACAGGCGGCGACGATCTTCTTGGCCACACCATAGGCTTCCGGATGCACGGCCGAGGCATCGAGCGGTTCGCTGCCGTTCGGGATGCGCAGGAAGCCGGCGCATTGCTCGAACGCGCGGGGTCCGAGCCGAGCCACCTTCAGCAGGTCTCGACGGCTGGAGAAGGGACCGGTCGCATCGCGATGCGCAATGATCGCTTCGGCCAACGATGCGCCAAGGCCCGAAACCCGCGCCAGCAGCGGCGCCGAGGCGGTGTTGAGGTCGACGCCGACGGCATTGACCGCGTCCTCGACCACCGCTTCCAGCGAACGGCCGAGCCGGTATTGATCGACGTCATGCTGATACTGGCCGACGCCGATCGACTTCGGTTCGATCTTGACCAGTTCGGCCAGCGGATCCTGCAGCCGCCGCGCGATCGACACCGCACCTCGCAGCGACACGTCGAGGCCGGGAAATTCGGCCGCCGCGGTTGCTGAAGCCGAATAGACCGAGGCGCCCGCCTCGCTGACGATCACCTTGAGCGGCTTCGGCCCGGATTCGGCCGGCATGTCGGCCAGCATGTCGGCGACCAGCCTTTCGGTCTCGCGGCTGCCGGTACCGTTGCCGATCGAAATCAGCTCGACCTTGTGCAGACGGATGAGCTTCGCCAGTTCGGCCTGCGTGCCACGCACATCGTTCCTTGGTGGAAACGGGTAGACCGTCGTCGTCGCCAACAGCTTGCCGGTACCGTCCACCACGGCCACCTTGACGCCGGTGCGGATGCCGGGATCGAGTCCCATGGTGGCCCGCGAGCCGGCCGGGGCAGCGAGCAGCAAATCCTTCAGATTGCGGGCGAAGACGTGGATCGCCTCCTCCTCGGCCCGCTCGCGCAGATCGCGCATCAAATCGAGTGTCAGATGCAGGGATAGCTTTATGCGCCAGGTCCAGCCCGCCACCTCCATCAGCCAGCGGTCCCCCGGCAACTGGCGGCCGATTGTGTAGGCATCGGCGATCATCCGTTCGACCGGCTTCACCGGCGACGCATCGTCGGCATCGACTTCGATGTCGAGCGACAGCACCTCTTCGTTGCGGCCGCGCAGCATCGCCAGCGCGCGATGGCTCGGCACGTTGGCCCAGCGCTCGACATGGTCGAAATAGTCGGAGAATTTCGCGCCGGCCTCCTGCTTGCCGTCGACGACGCGTGACCGCATGAAAGCACGTTCCTTCATGTAGGTCCGCAGTCTGCCGACCAGGTCGGCATTCTCGGCGAACTGTTCGGACAGAATGTCGCGCGCGCCTTCAAGCGCTGCCTTGGCGTCGGCCACCTCTCCGCCGACATAGGCCAACGCTAGTTCGCCAGGCACAGCCGCGCGGTCGGCGAGGATGGCCTCGGCCAGCGGTCCCAGGCCACGCTCTCGCGCGATCTCCGCCTTGGTCCGACGCTTCGGCTTATAGGGCAGATAGATGTCTTCGAGTTCTGCCTTGGTGGCGGCCGCCGCGATCTTGGTTTCGAGCTCTTCGGTCAGCTTACCCTGTTCACGGATCGAACCGAGGATGGTGTCGCGGCGTGCGTCGAGTTCACGCAGATAGGCGAGCCGTTCGGCAAGCAGGCGCAACTGTGTGTCGTCCAGACCGCCGGTGACCTCCTTGCGATAGCGCGCAACGAACGGCACTGTCGCGCCTTCGTCCAGCAACCCGATCGCGGCCGCGGCCTGTTCGGGCCGGGCGGCGATCTCGGCTGCTATGATTGCTGCGATGCGCTTGATGTCGGATGCCATATCGTTCCTGTTGTCCTTATCGAAAAGAGCGGCGACCATAGGCGCAGAGCGTCGCTCCGCCAACCGCATCGTTTTCGATCACGCCGACAGGTCCACAGGAAAGCTGCAGTGCTGCGGGTTGCCTGGATCGGATCAGACCATCCGGCTCAGTGCTTCGAAGAAAGCGACCGTATCGACATCGAGCGGCTCGTCGACCGGCTCCGGCTGCGACGACATTTTTGCGATCACGACCTCGGCCGTCGGATTGACATAGAGCCACTGGCCGTGGATTCCGATGCCGCAGAAGGCACCGCTTGCCGCTCCGGTCTGATACCATTTGTTTCGGTAGCGGCCTTGCGGGAAGAGGAAAGCCATCGTGCCACGCTGCCAGGCCTCAGTATCTCCGCCTGTGCTGACAGTGTCGCGCACCCAGGCTTCCGGCACGATGCGCCGGCCATTGGCCATGCCGCCCTGCCGCATCATCTCCCCGATCCGCGCCAGGTCGCGCGGCATCACCGAAATGCCGCCGGCCGTACGCGCCGTGCCTTCCCTGTCGACCGTCACCGACGCTTCGCTCGTTGCACCAAGCGGCAGCCACAATTTCTCGCGCATCAGCTCGGCAAAACGCTGGCCGGATGCGCGTTCGAGCAGGATGCCGAGCAGGTCGGAATTGGGCGAGCGGTAGCGGAACGTCCGGCCATGCGGTTCAGCCAGGTGCTGCAGGGTCAGGATGAAGGCCGCCAGGCTCTCCGTACCGCCGCCCGGATTCCACAGCGTCGCGCGGCGATAGCGGGCAAAGGCGCTCTCCGGATCGAGATAGGCTTCTTCGAAGTCGAGGCTGACGGACATGTCGAGCACATGCCGCACGCTGGCATCGCCATACGCCGAGCCGGCGGCTTCCGGCAGATAGCGGGTCACCGGAGCCTGCGAATCGAAAACCCCCTCGCCTTCCAATATGCCGGCTAGAATGGCGGTCAGCGACTTGCTGATCGAGAAGATGATGTGGCGCGCGCCGCACTCCATATGCGGTGCGAACCAGTCGCCGACGATTTTGCCGCCTTTCATGATCGTCAGCCCGTCAGTATCGGAACGCGTGAGAAAGGCGGCCACGGTCTCCGAGCCGCCTGCCAGCGCGACCTTTTCGTCAAGCAGCCCATCGAAATCCTGAACCGGTGTTTCGCCACTGCCCGGCACGGCTGCGACACGTGCGCTCGGCACCAATTCTCCGACATTCTGGAACGACCACCGGCTGAACGGGCTTTGGCGCCAGTTGCCGAGCAGCACCTGGTTGCGGGCAAAGCCATATCTGGTCTCGAATGCGGTTTTGCCGGCCATGGCGTTTCCTTCCGATTTTTTGAAACTTAGGCCAGCGCGGCGGCGATGGCGTGGACGGCTTTCATCGTCGCCACCGAATAGGCGATGTCGGTGAAATCTGGGTAGCTCGAAAGCTTCACCACGACCATTCTCGTGTCCCAGTCGATATGGATCAGCTGCCCGAACACGCCCCGGCACATCAGCGCGCGCGAGCGCGGGTCCTCGATCCAGAACTGGTTGCGGTAGCTGCCTTCCGGCAGGCTGGGATTGAAATCCGGTCCATGCCTGCCGCTGCGCGTCGCCTCGATCCAGTCGGCCGGCACCACGCCGCCGCCATTGTCGAGGATCAGTTGGGCGAAACGGCCATAGTCGCGCAGCGTGGCGTTGAAGCCGCCATCGGCGATGGCATAGCCGGCGCTATCGACTGTGAAGCAGGCACTTTCATCCGCCCCGAGCTCTTGCCAGAGTTCCTCCGAAACCAGTTGCGCCAGCCGCTTGCCGCTTACCCGCTCCATGATGAAGGCAAGCACGTCGGTCTCGATCGAACGGTATTCGAACGCGGTACCATGCGGCCGGCTTGTCTCCTTCAGCCGCAGGATCAATTCGAACATATGCGACGGCCACTCGAAGGTCGGATCGCTGCCCGGCGGAACCGGCTTCCAGCCGCTGGCGACATCGACCTGGCCGATGTCGGAATAGCGGTCGGTATATTCCTCGGAAAAACGCACGCCTGTCGTCATGTCCAGCACATGCTGCACGCTGGCGCCGGCCCAGGCGGTGGCGCCAAGCTCCGGCAGATAGGTCGTCACCGGCAACGCCGGGTCGATCAGGCCGCGCCCGACCAGTATGCCGAACACCGAAGCGGTGACGGACTTCGCCATCGATTGCGACAGATGCAGCGTGCGGTCGGTCATACCGTTGAAATAGCGCTCATAGGCGATCTTGCCGTCTTTGAGCACGAGGAACCCGTCCGTATAGGTTTCGTCAAGCAGCCCGGCCAGCGTCGTAGGCTGACCCGTGCTGTCGCTCACCGGCAGCGCATCGAGATCGACTTCGGCTCGCTCGAGCCGGCGGCGATGGCCATTGCCGCGCCAGACCTCGCCGGTCGGCAGAATTTCGCGGATGTGCTGGAACGCCCACCGGTTCCAAGGGCCCCTGTCCCAGTCGAGCCTCGGCGGCACCATCTTGGGCGGCGAGCCCTGCATGATCGGCGGCACCGGTTCGCTGTTGCGGTAGGATGTCATTGCATGCTCCGGGAAGTGTCGTCCCGCGGTGTCCCGACGGTCTTTTGGTTTTCAGTGCCGTCCGTCATAGTTTCGGCCGGCGCGCCTTTTCTCCGTACCAGCCACCAACTGCTTTTTCATATGCCATACCGGCGCGGAACACATCTTCGTCGCTGTAGGTGCGGCCGATGATCTGGATGCCGGTCGGCACGCCGTTCTTCGCGTGGCCGGATGGAACCGACAGCACCGGACAGCGGCTCATCATGTTGAACGGCGTCGTCATCACCCAGCCAAGCGAGGGATTGACCGGCTTGCCGTTGATCCTGATTTCGTCCTTCGACTGGTCATGCTCGGCCGGGACTGACGGCAGCGCCGTGGTCGGGCAGATCAGCACATTGTATTTTTCGAGCAGCGGCCCAAGCGTCATGTACATGCGGCCAGCCACCTCCAGGCTGGCGACAAAATCGGTCGCCTTGGAACCCGCCCCCTCCTCGGCGAACTTGCGGGCGTAGGTCGTCATTTCGTCGGCATGGTCGGGCAGCAGCTTCGACAGGAACGCACCGAATAAATGATTCAAATAGGCGAGCCCGGCCTCCAGGACCTCCGGTCCCCAGCCGAGATCGACCTCCTCGACCTCGGCACCGAGTGAGCGGAACACGTCGAGCGCTTTCTTCGTGTTCTTTACCACTTCCGGATCGACCTCGAAGCCGCCGAGATCCATCGAATAGCCGATCTTCCAGCCCTTGATCGGCTTGAATTTTGTCGGCAGCGTCAGCTTTGGCCGGAGCGAGGCTATGTCAAGCGGACTGGGACCGCTCATGACATTCTGCAGCAGGATCGCGTCCTCGACCGTCCGCGCCAGCGGCCCGGTATGGCAGTAAAAGTCGAGATTGAACGGCGGGTCGTCCGGGTTGCGGCCATAGGGCGGCTTGTAGCCGACGACACCGCAGGCCGATGCCGGGATGCGGATCGAACCCCCGATATCGGAACCGGTGGCGATCGACGATGTGCCGGAGGCGAGCGAGGCGGCCGAGCCGCCCGACGAGCCGCCGGGCGTGAACTTGGTGTTCCACGGATTGCGGGTGACGCCCCACAGCCTGGACCAGGTATAGGCCGCACAGGAGAATTCCGGCGTCGCCGTGCGTGCATGGACGATGCCGCCAGCCTCGATAACACGTTCGTTCATGGTCGAGGTGGTATCGGCTACAAAGTTCTTCATGATCAGCGAGCCGCCGGTGGTCGGCCTGCCCTTGATATAGCTTTCATCCTTGATGCCTACGGGCAGGCCCTCCAGCGGGCCTGTCTTCTTGCCCTTGGCGTATTTCGCCTCGGCTTTCGTGGCCAGCGCCATCGCCTCGTCGAAATGCGTGTTGGTGAAAGCGTTGACCTTGTCCTTCGTCGCCTCGGCGCGCCCGATGACCGCCTCCATCAGCTCGACCGGTGAGAGCTTCTTCGCCTTGAAGCGCTTGAGCGCCTCGCTTGCCGGCATGTAGCAGAGATCGAGATCGGACATTCCAAGCGAACTCCAGCTGCGTCCAGCCACAGGCCGGATGTCGGATCTTGTCGAAGGTTTTTGCTTTGAAGACCCGGCGGCGCTTCCCGCCGGGTCCCACGATGCTGCGATTACTTCTGCAGCTCGGTCCATATCCTGGTGTAGAGCGCCTGGACGTCGGGTGCGCAGCTCAGCATGAATTTGCCCTTGTCAGCGAACTCGGCGGGGATGTTGACCTCCGGCGCCGTCTTCATGTCCTCAGGCATGAAGGCTTCCGATCCCTTGATGCCGTTGGCATAGCGCGCGAAAGACGAGATCAGCGCCGCGTTCTCGGGTTCCATGATGAAGTTCTGGAACAGCTTGGCGTTTTCTACGTTCTTGGCGTCCTTCAGCACCGCGACGTTGTCCATCCAGATCGGAAAACCCTCCTTTGGATAGCCATAGACGATGTCTTTGTTCTGCAAACGGGCACGGAAGGAGGCACCGTTCCAGTCAACGCCGGCCGCAAAGTCGCCCTTGGAGAACTTCTCGACAGAACCGTAGTCCATGGAAATCCATTTCGGCTTGGCCGCCACCAGCGCATCGCGCACCTTCTTCAGCACCTCCTTGTCGCCGGTGCAGGGCTCACCGCCGATATATCTGATGGCGAGATGCATGACATCGGCCATTTCGGGAACGACGTTGACCTTGCCGACCAGTTCCGGCGGCGGGTCCATGAAGATGGCGGAAGTGTTGGGATCGCCCTTGTAGACAGAGGTGTTGACCGTCACACCGGTCGTACCCCACTGCCACGGCACGGTGTATTTACGGCCTGGATCGAAGGGAACATCGACCCATTTCGGGTCCATGTTCTTGAAGTTCTCCATCTTGTTGGGCTCCGTTTCCAGGAGCAGCCCTTCCTCGATCCAGATCGGCACGAAGCTCGCCGAGGGCACCACGATGTCGAAGCCGCTGCCGCCCTGCCTGATCTTGGCGAGCGCCGTGTCGTTGGAATCGTAGTCGGTGACGGTCACCTTGACCTTGAATTTTTCCTCGAACTTCTTGATGAGATCGGGGCTGGTGTAATTGCCCCAATTGTAGATGTTGAGTTCGCCATCGGCGCGGGCAATACCCGCCGAGGCGAGGAGCGCGGCGCCGAGCGCCGTCGCGGCCAGTTTCCACTTCATCGTTTCTCTCCTGTTACAGCTGATATCATTCCTGATCCTTTTTCCTGCTGATGAAAAAGAAGACGGTGACGATCAAGATCGAGATCAGCAGGAACACCGTCGAAATCGCGTTGATTTCCGGCGTGATAACGCGCCGGAACTGGCCGAGCATGTAAGTCGGCAACGTATCCTGGCCGCCGGACTTGACGAACTCCGTGATGACGACATCATCCAGCGAGATGACGAAGGCCAGCATCAGCCCGGCAAGGATGCCTGGCCAGAGCAGCGGAAAGGTGACGCGTCGAAAAGCCTTCCAGGGTGTCGCGTAGAGGTCGGCCGCAGCGATCTCCAACGTCAGATCCATGTTCTCGAGCCGCGCCCGGATCGGCAGATAGGCAAAGGGGATGCAAAAGGCCGTATGCGCGGCCATCAGGTAGCCCAACCCCGAATAGCCGGTCCAGATCTTGATGCGCGAAAAGAAGATCAGCAGCGCCACCGCGGTGACGATTTCCGGCACCATCAGCGGCTGGTTGATGAAGGCGTATTTGAAGCCGAGGCCGGGATATGGCTTCGTTCGGGTCGTGGCAAGCGCGGCCATGGTGGCGACGATCGTCGCAATAGTCGCCGCGACCGAAGCAATCTGCAGCGACCGGATCGAGGCGTCGACAACCTGGTTGTTGTTCCAGGCCTGGTAGAACCAACGCAGCGACACGCCTTCCCAGATCGCGATCGAACTGCCGGCGTTGAAGGCATAGACGACAACCGTGATGATCGGCAGGTAAAGCGCGAAGAAGCAGACCATCGCGATGGCCGTGAAGCCGGTCTGCCGGCGGATGTCGAAGCGGCTACCCATGCGTGCCGCCCTGACGCCCGGCGGAGCGGACATAAAAGAGCAGCGCCACCATCACGATCGCCATCAGCGAGATCGACAGCGCCGAGCCGAGCGGCCAGTTGCGGCCTTGCCCGAACTGCAGCTCGATCAGATTGCCGAGCATCATATTCTTCGACCCGCCGAGCACGCGCGGGGTGACATAAGCGCCCAGCGCCGGGATGAAGACGAGGATCGAGCCGGCGATGATGCCAGGCTTGACCAGCGGGACGATGACCCGCCTCAGCACCTGGAATCGGTTGGCGTAGAGGTCGTAACCCGCCTCGACCAGCCGGAAGTCGATCTTTTCCATGCTGGCATAGAGCGGCAACACCATCAGCGGCAGATAGACATAGGTCATGCCGACCATCAGCGCGAAATCGGTAAACATCATCTGGATCGGCTGGCTGATGATGCCGAGCTTGATGAGCACGGTATTGACGATGCCCTCGTTGCGGATCACCTCCTGGATGGCGAAGGTGCGGATCAGCAGATTGGTCCAGAAGGGGATGGTGATCAGGAACAGCCAGATCTCGCGCTGCCGCGCGGGGCGGGTGGCGATGAAATAGGCGGTCGGGAAGCCAAAGAGCAGCGTGAAGATCGTTGTCATAAACGACAGCTTGGCCGAGCGCCAGAAGATGGACAGATGCGCGTCGGCGAAGGCCAGCGTGTCGTCGAAGATGTCGCGCTGCATCACCACCGACAGCCAGCCGTCGGTGGAGAATTTCCACACCACGTCGCCATAAGGCCCCGGCGTCAGGAACGAGTAGATCACGACGATCAGCAGCGGGCCGGTTGCCGCGAGAAAGATGATGATCAGTGCCGGCGCTGACAGAAGCCAGCGGTCGCGGATATCTCTGCGTTCGGCTTCCTTGGCGACTTCTTGCGCGCTCGCCATCAGTCCCTCAGCACTTGTGCGGCATCGTTGCCGATCGAAATGCCGACCTTGTCTCCCCGCTCGAAACCGCAGCCTGCGCTGCGCGTGTTCTGCTGGCGCACAGTGAAGGCCTCGCTGCTGTCCAGGCGAACATGGATGTGCGTGTCGGTGCCGAAATAGACGATGTTTTCGACCGTGCCCGACAGGTCGCCCTTGCCGCTGGTCAGCTTGGCATGTTCCGGCCTGACCACTACGGTGGCGTTGTCCTTCGGCTGAAAGCCCTCAGCCACGGTTGCGTCGATCGTCGCGCCGGATTTGAGCGTTGCTCGTGCCTTGCCGTTGGCCATGCCTGTTATGGCCGCGGTCAGGAAATTGGTCTCGCCGATAAAGTCGGCGACGAAGCGCTCCGCGGGCTTGTCATAGATGTCCCAAGGCGTGCCGACCTGCAGGATCTTGCCCGACGACATCACCGCGATGCGGTCCGACATGGTCAGCGCTTCTTCCTGGTCGTGGGTGACGAAGATGAAGGTGATGCCGGTCTCGTGCTGCAGCCGCTTCAGCTCGATCTGCATCTCCTTGCGCAGCTTGAAGTCGAGCGCCGACAGCGGCTCGTCGAGCAGCAGCACTTTCGGCTGCGGCGCCAGCGCCCGCGCCAGCGCCACGCGCTGCTGCTGGCCGCCCGATATCTGGCTGGTGCGGCGGCCGCTGAGTGCTTCCATCTTGACCAGCTTCAGCATCTCGGTGACCCGCGCCTTCACTTCGGCTTTGGGCTTGCCGAGCATTTCAAGGCCGAAGCCGATGTTCTCGGCCACCGTCATATGGGGGAACAGCGCATAGTTCTGGAACACGGTGTTGACCGGCCGCTTGAATGGCGGCAGCGGGGCGATGTCCTGGCCATGCAGCAGTATCTCGCCGGCGCTCGGAAAGTCGAAGCCGGCAATCAGCCTCAGAAGCGTCGTCTTCCCGCAGCCGGATGGACCAAGCAGCGTGAAGAACTCATTTTCGCGGATCGACACCGAAACCGTGTCGAGAGCGGCGACCTGTGACCCCCCGGTACCGAATACCTTGCGGACGCCACGAATTTCAATTGCACTTTTACCCGGTTGTTCCGGCACGATTACCCCATTCTTGTGTCCGCTCTTATGGCGGATCCAGTTCCCACTCGATTGTCAGCACACGGTGCGCGGCTTGGCAAGCATACATCTGAATGTCGATTCAGAACGCAATTACCGTGCCACCGTCATGCCTGATAAGTGATCTTGCCGCCGCAGATCGTCGTAACCGGCCGCACCGTATGCAGCGCTTCCGGCGCGGTCGCCTCGATATCGGCCGAGAGCACCACGAGATCGGCCAAATAGCCTGGCTTCAGGCGGCCCTTGCGATGCTCCATGAACTCGGCATAGGCGCCTTCCACCGTGTAGCCCGCGAGCGATTCGTGCAGCGAGAAGCTTTGGTCGGGATCGCCGTCTGCCCATGGTTTGCGCAGCACTGCCGCCTGAATGCCCAGGATCGGATCGATCGGCGACACCGGCCAATCGGAGGCGAAGACGACACGCGCGCCGGCATTCTTCAGCGTCCGCCACGCATAGCTCAACGGCCAGCGGGCGCGTCCGATGCGCGATACCGTCGGCTCCAGCGGCAAGCCCATGCTGCCCGGCGGATGCGGCGGCTGCATCGAGGCGACGACGCCAAGTTTTGCGAAGCGCGGCACGTCGGCGGCGGTGATCACCTCGATGTGCTCGACCCGATGCCGGCTGTCGCGCTTGCCGTTTTGTTTCTGTGCCGCCTCGTAGCCGTCGAGCACGGCGCGCACAGCGCCGTCGCCGATCGAGTGCACCGCCATCTGCAGTCCGCGCCTGTCGACGGCCACGGCAAGGTCGATGAATTGCTGCGGCGTGAACAGCGGCTCGCCCACCCAATCCGGACGGTCTGCATAAGGCTCGACCATCACCGCCGTCCATGAATCGAGCACGCCGTCATAAAACACTTTGACCATGCCCGACGACAGCCATTCGCTCTTGTAGCGCTCTGCCATCGCCGACGCCTTTTCGAGCATGTCGAGCGTCATGAAGTTCTTGTAGTGGAACGGCACCTGCACGCGGCACAGCAAGCCACCTTCGGCCTCGATCTCTGACAGGAGTTCGAGCTGGTGCAAATTGCCGTCCATGTTCTGGACCGATGTGATGCCGTGCCTGGCACACCATTCCAGTCCGCGGCGCATGATCGCCCGGTCCGAAGCTTGCTCCGCCGGCGTCGGCTTTGGGTCCGGCTCACCGCCGGTGGCAAAACCGAGCCACACGCGATCCTCGCCGGCCAACGCGATCAACGGCCCGAAAGCCTCGCCCTCGCGCAATTCGCCACTGGCCAGCCCGTCGTCGCCCATGACGATCTCGTTGCCTGGGCCAAGCTGTTTGCCTCTAAGCAGTCCGGCCAATTCCAGTGCCTTGGTGTTGGCCCACATTGTGTGGTGGTCCGGCGCCGCCATGACGAAGGGCCGGTCCGGCAGGATACGATCGAGGTGATGGCGGCTGACCCGCTCGACCGCCGACAGGATGGTGTAGTCGGCACCTTGCGCCTGCAGGATGGGCAGGTCCGGCCGCTTTGCGGCATAATGGCGCACAGCGTCGCGAAGCGCCTCGAAACCGTGGACGCCCATCAGTTGGAGATGATCGAGCTCGGCCGCGCCGCCGAAGAGATGCATATGCGCTTCGATAAAGCCTGGCACAACGGAGCCGCCGCCGGCATTGATGACGCGTGTGCCGGGGCCTTTGTGCTCCAGCACAGTGGCGCGATCTGCGATCGCAATGATCTCACCATCCTTGACGGCTATGGCTTCGGCACGGGGAGTATCGGGATCCATCGTCAATATGCTGGCGTTCTCGACGATCAGATCGGCCGATGGCGGCATAATTTTCTCCCGTTTGAGCCTAGGCTAGCAGAGTATTGGCGTCTGGCAAGCCGTCTGCTGCCACTTGCAACAACGGTCTGGAATACCTCTTGGCGGCGCTGAAACTCTCTGCCACAAAGCAGTCCATCAATGACAAATACGCAACTCAAAGAGCAAACCGGGCCCGCAAGATGAAGACTGTTTTCTCGCCTCTCCACGCTGGTCACGCCGGCAATTTCGAGCTCATTTCAGGCGCCATCGTGCCGGCCTTCGAGAAGCCCTCGCGCGCCGAGTTCATCAAGGCCAGGGTGGAGAGCGAAAAGCTCGGCCCGATTCTGCCACCCGACACTCACGATCTCGCTGCCGCCAGGAAGGTGCACACCAGCGACTACATCGATTTCCTGCCAACCGTATGGCCGCTCTGGGAGGCGTCCGGCCGGGCGGGCTCGGCCATCCCCTTCACTTGGCCGACGCGTGGCCTACGGGGCGATGTGCGCCCCAGAACCATCGATGCGCTGCTTGGCTTTTACTCCTTCGACGGTGGCGCCACCTTCGTCGAAGGCACCTGGGATGCGGTCAAGTCGTCTTATGACGTGGCGCTGACCGCGGCCGCGCTGGTCAAGGGCGGCGAGACCTCCGCCTTCGCGCTCTGCCGCCCGCCCGGCCATCACGCCGGCGCTGCCTTCATGGGTGGCTATTGCTACATCAACAACGCCGCCGTTGCCGCGCAATGGTTCCGCGACCAGGGCGCCAAGCGCGTCTCGATTCTCGATGTCGACTACCACCACGGCAACGGCACGCAGGAGATCTTCTACAGCCGCGACGACGTGCAGGTGCTGAACCTGCATGGCGACCCGATGACCGAATATCCATTCTTCCTTGGTCATGCCGATGAGCGCGGTGCCGGCCCCGGCGAGGGCTTCAATGTCAATTATCCGATGCCGTTCGGCACCTCATGGGACGGCTGGAATGCCTCGTTCGAAGACGCCTGCGCGAAACTTGCGGCTTACGCTCCCGATGTCGTCGTCGTTTCGCTCGGCGTCGACACGTTCGAGAAGGACCCGATCAGCAAGTTCAAGCTGAAAAGCACCGACTATCCCAAGATCGGCCGCCGCATCGCCAAGCTCGGCCTGCCGACGCTGTTCGTCATGGAAGGCGGCTATGCCGTCGAGGAAATCGGCATCAACGCCGTCGGCGTGCTGACCGGATTCGAAGACAAGCAGTAAGCCGGCACCAGGCCCACCAAACGGGCGCGCCAGTGCTCGGCGCGCAGCTTGCCCAGAACGCAGACCGCTGCGTTGACGCCGCAGCGAGGCGCGATGAACCGTCCAGGTTGTGGCTGATCGGCATGGAACTTTCCTGCGTCCTCACGTCGGCGGGCCCAAAGTCGGCGACCTCACCGAAGCGCTTGACGCTGCCTGCAAGGATGGCCGCTGACTTGTTCCAGCGTCCGCTATCCTGTTGTTGGACCATGATCTTCTTCGAAAAGGCGTTCGCCCTTTGCTAAGTCATGCACTACTTTGAAAGAATGGAATGAGGGCACCGATTCTGGAAGAAGGCAGCATTTGAAGTCGGGGAAGCATCCATGATCGACGACGAGCCGGACAGCGAACGCGTCTCGGCGCTGGCGCCGTTCCGGCATGGCATTTTTCGCGCTGTATGGTCCGCCAGTCTGGTTTCGAATTTCGGTGGTCTGATCCAGGGCGTCGGCGCCGCCTGGATGATGACCACCATCGCCACCTCGCCCTACCAGGTTGCGCTGGTCCAGGCTTCGACCACCTTGCCGATCATGCTGTTTGCGCTGGTTGCCGGTGCGATCGCCGACAGCTTCAACCGGCGCAAGGTCATGCTGATTGCCCAGATCTTCATGCTGGTCGTCTCGGTTCTGCTGACAGTGTTCACCTACCTTGGCTTGATAACGCCGTGGACGCTGCTCGCCTTCACCTTCCTGATCGACAGCGGCACGGCGCTCAACAACCCGTCGTGGCAGGCGTCGGTCGGCGACATGGTTCCGCGCGCCAAGCTGCCTGCGGCCGTCGCGCTCAACTCCTTGGGCTTCAACCTGACGCGCAGCGTCGGCCCGGCGATCGGCGGCATCATCGTTGCCGCTGCGGGTGCAGCCGCGGCCTTTGCCGCCAACGCATTGAGCTATGTCGGTCTCATCATCGTGCTGGCCCGCTGGAAGCCGGACTTGCCGGCCTCGACACTGCCGCGCGAGACGCTGGGCGCGGCGATGGGCGCCGGCCTGCGCTACGTCGCCATGTCGCCCAACATCGGCAAGGTGCTGGTCAGGGGTGCGGCTTTCGGCTTCAGCGCCGGCGCGGTTCTGGCGCTGCTGCCGCTGGTGGCGCGCGATGTCGTCAACGGCGACGCCTTGACCTACGGCATCATGCTCGGTGCTTTCGGTATCGGCGCCGTCGGCGGCGCGCTGATCAGCGTCCGACTGAGGCAGATCCTGTCCAGCGAGACGATGGTGCGCATGGCATTCGCCGGCTTCGCGCTCTGCGCCTTCAATGCCGCCGTCAGCGACCAAGCCTGGCAGACCTCGCTCGGACTGCTCGTAGGCGGCGCCTGCTGGGTGCTCGCGCTGTCGCATTTCAACGTCACGGTGCAGATGTCGACGCCGCGCTGGGTGGTCGGCCGGGTGCTGTCGGTCTATCAGACGGCAACCTTCGGCGGCATCGCGCTCGGCAGTTGGATCTGGGGCGTCGTGGCTGACGCGCATGGCGCCGAAACCGCGCTGATGGCGGCAAGCGTGGCGATGCTGGCGGGCGGCGCCATCGGCCTGCTTTTGCCGCTGCCGCAGCATGCGGTGCTCAACCTCGATCCACTCAACCGCTTCAAGGAGCCGCATCTTGGGCTCGACCTCAAGCCGCGCAGCGGCCCTATCGCCATCATGATCGAGTACGTCATCCGCGAGGAGGACGTGCCGGAATTCCTCGCCACCATGGCCGAACGCGGCCGCATTCGCCGCCGCGACGGCGCCCGCAACTGGACGCTGGCGCGCGATCTTGAAAATCCCGCAATATGGATCGAGCACTATCACACCCCGACATGGCTCGAATACATCCGCCACAATAAGCGGGCCACCCATGCCGACGCGGTCATCGGCGAGCGCATACGGGCGCTCCATAGCGGCGACGAGCCGCCGCGCGTCCGCCGCATGATCGAGCGTCCGACAACCGCCGGCACGGCAATCGTCATGCCCAAAGGACCGATCGAGCACTGAGCAATTCCAGGAAAATGTGAAACGGTTTTTCAGGGAAAAGCGCTTAGCGCTTTGCCCGGGGAATTGCGCAAAAACAAGAAATAGGCCGGTCCGGCGTTTCCGTGAAACGATGAACCGCTTTATGTGGGCAGCCCATCCTGCGCGTCAGGATGCGGCGCGCAGGCTCGTGCGAACGCGCCGCCGGCTTGTGGCGCGGGCCTTTTCCGCCACGACGCCGGTGAGCTCGACCACGCTGTCTTCATGCGGTCTGGCGTTTGTGACCTTGTGGAGGCGCTCATAGGGCAACAGCTCCTTGACCCGGGCATCGAGCAACGCGACTTCGGCTCGCAGATCTTCGCACTCCTGCCTCTGGACATCGAACTGTATCTGTTCCGATGCCTGCTGCAGGGAAAGCTGCGAAAAATTCGCGCTCACCGTAGAAAGATTCATCTTGTCGTTTTCGTGCTCCTTTCTGAGAGCAGACAACCTTTCCTCGGCAATTTGCTTTTCGGTCACAGCGTCAGCCCATTGAGCCTTGAGCTTGGCGATCTCGCTGGCGGCTTGACTGTTCTCGTTCGAGGCAACCTCCAATCGCGATTGGAGATTGCGGATTTCAGAGCGCAGGCCGCCGATCTCGGCGACACTACGTGCACGCTCCGCTTCCCTGTCACCCTCCACGAGGCGGGCCGCTTCCGTCATTTCCGACAGCTTCGCTTGCGCGACATCGAGCGATTTCTGCAATCGCATTTCCTCTTTCTCGCTCTTGCCGAGCGCAGTCAGCAGTTCCGAAAGTCGCGTGGCATCACTGGCATGAATCGCCGAGAGTTCATCCAGCCTGTGCCGCGCCTCAGCTTCCCGTTTCTGCGCCTTGTCGAGGTCGATAGACAGGCTGACATGTTTTTCCCGCAGTATCTCGTTCTCGCGTGAGCATCTGTTGACCTCGGCCGTTCTGGCCGAAAGCGTCTTGACGAGATCGCCGAACTCGGCTTCGCGTTCTGCGCTCGCATTGCCTGCCACGACGAGTTCCAGCCTCGCTGCAGCCAGCGCGCCGCGAAGTGCCTCCTTGTCCTCGACCAGGCTCGTCTCGCGCTGCTGCAGGGTCTCGACGGCGCTTTCGCGCTCGCGCTGCCTTTTGGTCGCATCATGGAGCTGCTCCGACAGCACTCTTTGCTGCGTGGTCAGGTTGACATTTGCCAGTTCCAGTTCGTTGGCGCGAAGAATATCCCCGTGAAGCAGCTTCAGGAATTCGCCTGTCAAATGGTGCGAGGTAGCGATCTCCGATAATTTGGTGTTGATCTCCTCCAGATACTCCCTGGCATCGTCGAAGAGCCCATCGACGGCGTTTAATGCAGCCAATCGGGTCTGTGCATGGGAAGTCAGCCGCCGTGCGGTTTCGTCCGTACCGTCAGACTGAGAGTTGTCATTTTTTGCCGCGAGATTCTCAAGCGGGCCGGCCTCCACCGACGACTGGTCGTCCAGGTTGAGACACTCATCGAACGCATCCGCCAAATCGGCTTCGAGCTCCTTGAACGCTCTATCGACCTTCTCGGCACGCTTGATCAGACTTTTAATTTTCATCACTGAACATCCCCGATTGTAGCGCCATCAGGGGGGTCTCGATCCTCGCCTCCCGAATACGGGCCATCCTCCGTCCCCTGAACGTGCGGTCGCCGCGTGAGATGACCGCTCTTTGAAATCTGACGTCATGATCCCGTTTGCATCACTTCCGAGCGCATGAGGCCAAGCCCACGCTAGGGACAGGCTTGGCCAATGTCCTCGTCTGTTTAAATGACGCAAACCATAACTGCCCTGATTGGTGGCTACAGCTGCCCTGATTGCCGATTTTGGGCAAACAAGCCACCGGAGGAACATCCGCTGGAGTTTCAGATTTTGGTACGACGGCTACCGACCGTCACATCTGCGATCATCATCGTGTTGTTCACGACGTGACAGCCCCCCGGGGCATGCGGCTCGGCCCTAGCCCCGCCCGACAGATCCCGCCTTGCCTTGTCGAGCTCTTCGGCATAGCGCCGCATCACATCGCATGGCAACCGCAACACCGGCCGCCACAGGTAGCGTGGACGGCCGGCTACGCTGCGGCGATAAAACCCATCTCCATCTCGGCGAACCGCGTTGACGTAAACGTCAACCCAAAGCTATATGCGCCAGCGACCGTGATCGCGAAATGCACAAGGCGGCGATTTCGGCCAGATCGAAATGTCCCAGTATCAATGTGCGACAAACGCAACGAGACGAGGAGAACGGCCATGGGCGTTCAGGAAATTGCCGACAAGATTAGTGCGCGCGTGGCGAGTGCCGGGTTCGATCGTTCCGTGAAGTTTGACACCGGCGGCGACGGTGTCATCGTCATCGACGGCGCTGATGTGTCGACCACCGACGCGCCAGCAGACTGCACCATAAAGCTTTCGCTCGACGATCTGGAGTCGCTGATCGCAGGCGATCTCAACCCGACCATGGCGTTCATGTCCGGCAAGATAAAGGTCGAAGGTGACATGAGCGTCGCCATGGCATTGAGCCAGCTGATCGGCTGATCCACTCCGATCCGGGCTAAAAAGAAGACGCCGCCCGTTGGGCGGCGGCTTGTTTCCGGTCCGTCAGGCAGCGAGCGGCAGCCGCTGTGTCTTCAGCTTGCGCCCTGCCGCCTTCAGCGTGCCCTGCGCGTCGGCGAGCGCGCCTTCCGCCAGTTCAAGCGCCAGCAAGCGGTGCCGTTCATAAGGGCCCGGCATGGCCAGCGAGCCGGTCTTCTCCGCCGAGAACCCGAAGCGTTCATAATAGGGCGCGTCGCCGACCAGGAGGACCGCAGCGTGGCCGAGACGCGCGGCTTCGGCGATCGCATGGCGCATTAGCGCCGAGCCGATGCCGGCGTTCTTGATGGTCGGATCGACTGCGAGCGGGCCAAGCAAAAGGGCTGCCCGACCGCCCTCACCCAGCACGACATCCCATAGCCGCACCGTGCCAGTGACAGCGCCCGAAGCATCGCGCGCGACAAAGGCCAGGCCTTCCGAAGGCCGGCGGCCACGCCGCAGCTTCTCCGATGATTTTTTCCTGCGCTTCGGCCCCATGGCGCGATCGAGCAAGGCCTCGCGCGCCGGAACGTCGGCAGCGGTTTCGGCGACGATGGCAAATGCGACAGCAATCTCCCCCCTTGAGGGGGAGATGTCGCCACAGGCGACAGAGGGGGTCGGCACGTCCTGACGCGACGCCCTATCGTGGGCGAAGGACGTCGGCGCCTCACGCGAGACGACCCCCTCTGGCCTGCCGGCCATCTCCCCCTCGAGGGGGGAGATTTGCCAGCCCGCAGCGTCTTCAACAATGAAATCTACAACGTCCATTTCCGCGATCCTTCACGAGCGGATTGTTCCACAGGCGAGCCCGGGCGGGCGACAGGCGCCCACCTGGGATGATCTGAGCGGTTCTCTCGAACCGTCAGATCACGTAGGATCGGAGAGGCTCGAAGCCGTTGAAAGCGACCGAGGCGTAGGTCGTCGTGTACGCGCCGGTGCCTTCGATCAGCACCTCGTCGCCGATGGTCAGCGACAGCGGCAGCGGATATGGCGTCTTCTCGTACATCACGTCGGCCGAATCGCAGGTCGGACCGGCGAGCACGCAAGGCGCGGTCTCGGTGCCGTCATGCGCGGTGACAATCGGGTAGCGGATCGCCTCGTCCATCGTCTCGGCGAGACCGCCGAACTTGCCGATGTCGAGGAACACCCAGCGCACATTGTCGTTGTCCGCCTTCTTCGAGATCAGCACGACTTCCGACTTGATGACGCCGGCATTGCCGACCATGCCGCGGCCCGGCTCGATGATGGTCTCGGGCAGCGCGTTGCCAAAATGCTTGCGCAGCGCCGAGAAGATCGCCTGGCCGTAGGCTTGTGCCACCGGCACATCCCTGAGGTAACGGGTCGGGAAGCCGCCGCCCATATTGACCATCTTGAGCACGATGCCTTCCTCTGCGAGCGACGCGAACACCTTTTTGGCATCGCCCAGCGCGCGGTCCCAGGCGGTGAGGTCGGTCTGCTGCGAGCCGACATGGAACGACACGCCGTAGGCGTCGAGGCCGAGCGTCCTCGCATGGCGCAGCACGTCGACCGCCATATCAGGCACGCAGCCGAACTTGCGCGACAGCGGCCATTCGGCGCCTTCGCCGTCGGTCAGCACGCGGCAGAACACCCGGGCGCCGGGTGCAACGCGAGCGATCTTTTCGACCTCCTCGACGCAGTCCACCGCGAACAGCCGGATGCCGAGCTGAAAGGCGCGCTGGATGTCGCGCTCCTTCTTGATGGTGTTGCCGAAGGAGATGCGGTCCGCCGGCGCACCGGCGTCCATCGCCATCTCGACTTCGGCAACGGAAGCGGTGTCGAAGGACGAGCCCATCGCAGCAAGGAGGCGCAGGATTTCCGGCGCCGGGTTTGCTTTCACCGCATAGTAGATTTTGGAATCGGGAAGCGCCTTCTCGAAGGCGCGGAAATTGTCGCGCACGACATCGAGATCGACGACGAGGCAAGGGCCGTTCGGACGTCGGGTGGCGAGGAAGTCAAGGATACGCTGGGTAGCCATCGGGGTCTCTCCATCAGCGCCCTTCGGCGCGCACAAAGGCTGCGGGACGCGGGCTCTCGGCCTCGCGAACACGCGGTGGACAAAGGCGGGACGAAAATCCATGGAACCAGCCGGTGGAGACCCCGGAACCATGAAGCGCCGTCTCGCGGCGGTGAACCTTGGCCTTGCCCGGCCTCGGTTCGCTTTGTCTGCCTTGGCTTGGATGGGAGACCCGTCCGCACTGCCGGCAATGAAGGTGTGCCTCTTCAGTAACCCCGGTCTTTGGACGACCGGCAGAACACCAGAAAGGCCCGCACCGTCGTTGCTTCAAGGTGTCCTCGGTTTGGTGGTTGGCCACTAAACCGACTGGAGGGGTTGGCTCCAGTTACCTTACCGATATCCCTCACCATTTTGAGGATCGGCGGACACCCACAGGCACGTGCGACTTTGGGCAAGCGCGATATAAGGTCGAAGGATTTCACAATCAATAAAAATCGACAGGCAAGGTTGTAAAATTTCCAACGGCGAACAATGTTGGACAGACTGTATCCGGATATTGAACGCATGACAGGCACTCGCGGCCCTTTGAACGCTTTTCTCGACCTCGACCAGATCCCAAGGCAGATACATGGTGCCAATAGGCAATCAGGCCCGCTTGCCGGCCTGCGGCTGGCCGTCAAGGACATCTTCGACGTGGCCGGCTACCGCACCGGCTGCGGCAATCCGCAGAGACAGCGTGAGGCCTCGCCCGCCACAGCAACCGCGCCTGCCGTCCAGGCACTGCTTGATTCGGGCGCGTGCTTCGTCGCCAAGACGCAAACCGACGAGTTCGCCTTTTCGCTGATGGGGCTGAACGCGCATTTCCCCTCGCCGGTCAATCCGGCCGCACCCGACCGCATCACCGGCGGTTCGTCGTCCGGATCCGCCTCGGCGGTCGCCGGTGGTCTTGCCGACATCGCCACCGGGTCCGACACCGGCGGCTCGATCCGCGCGCCGGCAAGTTTCTGCGGTCTGATCGGTCTCAGGATTACGCATGGCCGCATTTCGCTCGATGGCACCATGCCGCTGGCCTCTTCCCTCGACACGTTCGGGTGGTTTGCCAAGGATATGGCCACCTATGACAAGGTCGGCGCAGTACTGCTCGGCGACGATCTGCACCGTCGCGAACTACAACGCCCCCTCGCGCTCGATGCGCTGGACGGGCTCGTGCTCGGCCCGCAGGAAGCCGATGCATACCGCGGCATGATCCGGCATGTCTCTTCGATTATCGGCGCGCCGCAGACCACCGGCCCGCTCTCGCATTCCACCGACGATCTCTACTGGTGCTTCCGCAAGCTGCAGGGATACGAGGCCTGGCAAAATCATGGTGCCTGGATCTCGCAGGAAAACCGGATGCTGGGCCCCGGCGTCAAGGAACGATTCGAGCATGGCGCGACCATCGACGCCGCGACGGCGCGACATGAAACGCAGCGCCGCGGCGCCTTCCGTCTCGAACTTGCCGAGCGTCTTGGCGAGGACGGCGTTCTTGTGCTGCCGACCGTGCCGGGCGCCGCCCCGCTCAAGGCCAATTCCTTTGACGATCTACAGACGTACCGCGAACGCGCGCTGAGACTATTGTGTCTTTCCGGCCTGTCAGGCTTTCCGCAGATCACCCTGCCGCTCGGTAAAGTCGACGGCGCTCCATTCGGCCTGTCGCTGCTCGGACCAAAGAACAGCGACCGGCAGTTGCTGACGCTTGCCGCGCGCATCCTTTCAGCCAACCAAGGAGCGAACACCATGGGGAGCGCATGACATGGATACGCTGACCCGCATGCGCGCCTTCATCGACGTGGTCGAGGCCGAAGGTTTTTCGGCGGCCGCGCGCAAGATCGGCCGCTCCAAGGCGCTGCTGTCCAAATATGTGCGCGAGTTGGAGGACGAACTCGGCGCGCTTCTGCTCAACCGCACCACGCGGCAGTTTTCGATGACAGAGGCTGGCCACACCTATTACCGGCGCGCCTCCGAAATCGTGCGCGAGGTCGACAGCCTCGCCGATGCGGTGCGCGAATCCTCCGGCGACGTGCGCGGCAGGATCAAGCTTTCAGCGCCGCGCACATTTGCCGACGCACCGATCGGACAGTCGCTGATCGACTTCGCCAAGCAGCACCCCGACATCGTGCTCGACATTCATCTCGACGACCGCTTCGTCGATCTGGTCGAGGAAGGGTTCGATCTCGCCGTGCGCATTTCGCGGCTGGAAAACTCCTCGCTGATCGCGAGGCGGCTAGCGCCGTTTTCGGTGCGGCTCTGCGCATCTCCCGAGCTGATTGCCAAGCACGGCATGCCGGTGCGGCCGCAGGACCTTGGCCGCATGCCCTGCATCATCGATACAAATGGCCGCTGGATGACCAACTGGCCGTTCAAGGGCGACAGCGGCGACACGGTGAGCGTTTCGGTCTCCGGTCCGATCGAGGTCAACAGTCCGATGGCCGCAAGGGCCGCTGCCGTGGCTGGGTTGGGATTTACCATCCTGCCGGATTTCATCGCCGCGCCAGATATCGAAAGCGGCCGGCTGGTGACTGTACTGGACGACCGCATCCTTTCCGGTAGCGGCATCTTCGCCGTCTATCCGCACCGGCGCTATTTGCCTGCCAAGGTTCGCGTCTTTGTCGACTTCCTGGTGCAGTGGTTCAAGACGAATGACAGCGCATGAGCTTTCAGCCGCCTTGCGGTCCCATTTTCGCCCCCTTTCTGGTAACTCTCGATATTTACCGAAGTCGATGGAATCGCGACCGAGAATGCATCTGAAACGGCAAGCAATCATGATGGCTTCGGCCATGGCGGCGACATTTGCCATGGTCGTGCCGGCCGAAGTGCATCCCCACGTCTTCGCCGAGGCCCGCCTCGAAGTGGTTCTCAGCCCGGATCACCAAAGTGTGAAGGCGTTGCGCCATCTCTGGCGCTTCGACGATTTGTTTTCGAGCACGGTGATGATGGAATTCGACAAGAATTCCGACCTGAAACTCGACGACAAGGAGTTGAAGGAAGTCGCCGACACCGTCCATGCTTCGCTGGCGGAGTTCAATTACTTCCAGCTCGTCACCGTCGACGGCAAGGACGAAGCGATGAACCCACCACCGCAGTTGATGGCCAATTTCGAGAACGACCAACTCATCATCCTGTTCGAATCCGAACCGAAGGGGCCGATGAAGCTGGCCGGCAAGATCGATATCGGCGTCTACGACCCGACCTTCTATACGGCGATCGATTTCACCGAAGACGCCAATCTGCAGGTCGATGGCATGCCGTCGACATGCACGAGCAAGGTCGTTCGTCCGAACCCCGACGAGGCGATCGCCGAGAACCAGAAGACGCTGACGGACGCCTTCTTCAACGATCCGACGGGCACGGATATGAGCAAGATTTTTGCGACCAAGCTTGAAATGAACTGTCAGCGAGAAGGATAATCCAGTGACGAAACCGTCCCTGCGTTTGGCGTTCGGCCTTTTGGCCGTCGCCCTCGTGCTGACGCACTTGCTCGGCGCCGCCCACGCCCAGAGCTCGCTCGGCATCGGCACCAATGACGGGATAGCTCCCACAACCGGCCCGTTCGCCCACGTCCTGATGTGGATCAATCTGCGCCAGCAGGAATTCTATCGCGCGCTTGCCGGCGCGATGAAGGCGATGCGCGAGGACGGCAGCAAGCTGTGGCTGCTTATCGGCCTGTCCTTCGCCTATGGCATCTTTCATGCCGCCGGCCCCGGTCACGGCAAGGCGGTGATCTCGTCCTACATGGTGGCCAACGAAGTTGCGCTCAAGCGCGGCATCATGCTGTCCTTCGTCTCGGCCCTGCTGCAGGCGCTGACGGCCATCCTCGTGATGATGCTCGCCTATTTCGTCCTGCGCGGCACCGCCATATCGATGACCGACGCAGCATGGTTCCTCGAAATTGTAAGCTATGTCTTCGTCACGCTGTTCGGCGCCTGGCTTCTGTGGCGCAAGGCCGGTCCTGCTATCCTTGGCCTGTTCGGCGCGAACCCTGCCTACAGCCTCTCCGCCGCCCATGCCGGCCATTCGCACGCAGGCCATTCTGCACATGCGCATTCGGTGCATTCCCATGCGTTTCACGCGCATGGCCACGCCGGCCACGATCATGATGACCACGATCACGGCGCACACGACCATCACCATGGCGGGCACGATCATCATCACCACGCGGCGGGCGAGATCTGCGAGACATGCGGGCATTCCCACGCGCCCGACCCGGCGCTGCTTTCCGGCGACCGCTTCGACTGGCGCACTGCCTGGTCGGCGGTGGCTGCGGTCGGCATCCGGCCCTGCTCGGGCGCGCTGATCGTGCTGAGTTTTGCCATGCTCAACGGGCTATGGTTCGGCGGCATAATGTCGGTGCTGGCCATGGCGCTCGGCACCGCAATCACCGTCTCGATCCTGGCGACGCTGGCGGTGACGGCCAAGAACTGGGCGGTCTATTTCGCCGGCGACGGCCGCATGGGCAACCGCATCCATTCGATCGTCGAAATCGGCGGCGCGGCCTTCGTCTTCCTGTTCGGATTGCTGCTGCTTTCGGCAAGCCTGACGGCTGGCGGATGACGCTTGGGCGCGTTCGACTGGATGCACTCTAGCTCGCGACTTTTCCGTCCAGCTCGTCCTCGATATGCGCGCGAATGATGTCGTCGAAGCTGGTTTCGGCGGCAAAGCCAAGCTCCCTCGACCGCCGCGCCTCGAACCGTGTCGGCCAGCCCTTGACGATCGCCCAGATCGTTTCGTCGGGCTCCTCGCGGATCAGTTTCACCGCGTTGGCGCCGGCAATGCGTTCCAGCGCCTCGATCTGCTCGCCGACCGTGACCGCGACGCCGGGCATCGTCAGATTTCGGCGCGGACCGACGGCACTGCCGTCGATCCCTGCTGCGTGGATCAAAAAATTCACCGCCGAGCGCGGGCTGGCATGGGTGTGCAAGACAGAGCGCGGCACCGGCAATATCGCTTCCTGGCCGCTTAACGGCTCGCGGATGATACCGGAAAAAAAGCCGGAGGCTGCCTTGTTCGGCTTTCCCGGCCTGACGCAGATAGTCGGCAGCCTGATGCCGATGCCGTCGAAGAAGCCGCGCCGCGTATAGTCGGCCAAGAGCGCTTCGCCCATCAGCTTCTGCGTGCCGTAGGAGGTCAATGGTGTCGGGTGGAATTCGTCTGATATAACGTCCGGAAATGGCGCGCCAAACACGGCGATCGACGAGGTGAAGACGACACGCGGCGCAAACCCGGTCAGCCTTATGGCATCGAACAGCGCCCTGGTGCCGTCGAGATTGACGCGGTAGCCGAGATCGAAATTGGCTTCCGCCTCGCCCGATACCACACCTGCCAAGTGGAAAATCACGTCGGGGCGCGACGCGACCAGCCTTTCCGTCGCGCTCGGCGCAGCAAGATCGCCGGTGTGGATGGCAACATCAACGCCTTCCAGGACCGGCGCCTGCGGCGGCACGATATCGTGAAGGTCGAGCGCGGCGATTTTCCGGCCGCTGAGCGTTCCGTCCTTCGCCAACCGGGCGATGAGCTTGCGGCCGACCATACCTGCCGCGCCGGTAATCAAAATACGCATATCATTTTCCTCTTTTGCGCTGGCTGCGACCGCGCAGCCAGAACACGACGAAGATCGCCACCATGAAGACAGCGGCAATGGCAGCTGCAAGAATGGTCGAGACGCGGCCGACCGCCAGCATCACCGTTGGCAGATAGTAGGCGGCGATGCCGAACAGCAGCAGCACCCAGAGGGCGCCTATCGCCGCATTGCGCGTGTCGCGGTCCATCAAGTTGTCCCGGCGCGGCGGGGGTTCATTAAGCTCATTGCCAATGCCATGAAGTTCCCTGGATCAGTGATAGTGGCCACCATGCGGTGCCGCCTCGTGCGTATGATCGTGCTCGTCATGCTCGTGATGGCTGTCGGCGCACTGGCCGAATTCCGGTTCGACGGTGGCATGGGCAATACCATGCGCGGCCGCGAGCCGCTTCTTGATGGCGCTGACTGCGGCATGGGCGTCGACCCCCTCGTTGAGGCAGGCATGCAAGGTCGCCATGTTGCTTGACCCATCGAGCGACCAGACATGCATGTGATGCACCTCGCGCACGCCCTTGACCGTCTCCTCTATGTCCCTGGCAATCAGGTCGCGATCGAGGCTCGCCGGCACGCCTTCGAGCAGGACATGGGCTGCTTCGCGCATCAGCGACCAGGCCGTGGACAGGATCAGCAGCGAGACAAGGACGGACAGGATCGGATCGATAGGCGTCCAGCCGGTCGCCAGGATGATCAGCGCAGCTATGATCGCTGCCGCCGAGCCAAGCAGATCACCGAGCACATGCAGGATGGCGCCGCGCATGTTCAGGCTGTCGCGGTCGCCGCCATGCAGCACGAAGAAAGAGGCGATATTGACCAGAAGGCCGGCGATCGCAACGACCAGCATCGGCCCGCCGAGCACGGGCGCGGGCGTCAGCAGGCGTTCCCAAGCCTCATAGATGATCCACAGCGCAATGGCGAAGATCGCGATGCCGTTGGTATAGGCAACCAGCGTCTTGACACGGCCGAAACCATAGGTGAGGCGAACGGTGGCCGGCCGGCCGGCCAGATGAAAAGCATACCAGGCAAGGCCGAGCGCGATACAATCGGCGAGCATGTGGCCGGCATCCGCCAGCAGTGCCAGCGATCCGGTAAAGAGACCGCCAAGCGCTTCCACGATCATGAACCCAGCGGTCAGGCAGGCCGCGATCAGCACCCGCTTCTTATCGGTTGAGCCGTGCGCATGGCCGGCGCCGTGGCTGTGGGCATGCCCCTGCGAACCGTGATCATGGGTATGCGCCATTCACCAACTCCCGCTACGCGCCGAACTCGGCGCGGAAATCCTCCAGCCGTCGCTTCTGTCGGCCGTCGCCATCGAAATTGGCCGGATCGAGCCATGCCTCATAGGCTCTGCGCAATGCCGGCCACTCCTTGTCGATGATCGAATACCACGCGGTATCGCGGTTTTCGCCCTTGACCACAAGATGCTGGCGGAAAATGCCCTCGAACTTGAAGCCGAAACGTTCCGCCGCGCGCTTCGACGGCTCGTTGCGGTTGTTGCATTTCCATTCGTAGCGGCGATAGCCAAGCTCGTCGAAAATGTATTTCATGAACAGGAACTGCGCTTCCGTCGCTCCCGGCTTACGCGAGATCAGCGGACCCCAATAGATGTTGCCGATCTCGATCACGCCATAGGCCGGATCGATGCGCATCAGCGTCTGGCGTCCGGCAATTTTCCCGCTGGGCCTGTCGATGACGGTGAAGAACAGCGGATCTTCGCTGGCTTCAGCCTTGTCCAGCCAAGGCTGGAAGGCGGCACGGGTCTGCGGTGGGTAGTCGGGCAGCCAAGCGAAGCGGCCATCTATGTCGGGCACCGAAGATGCTTCAAACAAGCCGTCGCCGTGCTTTTCAGCGCTGAGCGGTTCAAGCCTGACGGTGCGACCCTCCAGCACTTTGCGTTCAGGCCGCGGGCGCGGTTGCCAATTCTCAAGGTTTTCCGACACCAAAAACTCCAATCCGTTTGACTTTTGTGAGCGGAGGCTCACAAAAACGCTCGCTCGATGCAAGAACCACACGGACGGGAAAAATGCTCCACACGATTTCGGCCTTCGATCGTCTTGGCGAGGAAAATGCCTTCGCGGTGCTGGCGCGTGCCACCGCGCTCGCCCTTCAGGGCCGCGATATCGTCAATCTCGGCATTGGCCAGCCCGACTTCAAGACGCCGCAGCACATCGTCGAGGCAGCGATCAAGGCGCTGCGCGACGGCCATCACGGCTACACGCCGGCCAACGGCCTGCTGGCGACGCGCGAAGCGGTGGTGCGCCGCACGCTGACCACCACCGGCGTCGAGGTGTCGCCCGAAGCCGTGATGATCCTGCCCGGCGGCAAGCCGACCATGTTTGCCGCGATCCTGATGTTCGGCGAACCGGGCGCTGAAATCCTCTATCCCGATCCCGGCTTTCCCATCTATCGCTCGATGATCGAGTTCACCGGCGCCGAACCGGTACCGGTGCCGATGCGTGAGGAGAACGGCTTTGCCTTCTCGGCGCAGGAGACGCTGGCGCTGATCACGCCGAAGACCAGGCTGCTCATCCTCAACTCGCCGGCCAACCCGACCGGCGGGGTCACCCCCCGCGCCGAGATCGAGAAGCTGGTCAAGGGGCTGGAAGCGCACCCTGATGTCGCCATCCTCTCTGACGAGATCTACGACGTGATGACTTATGACGGCGAGACGCACTGTTCGCTGCTCAATTTCCCTGAAATCCGTGACCGGCTGATCGTGCTCAACGGCTGGTCGAAGACCTGGGCGATGACCGGCTGGCGCATGGGCTGGTCGATCTGGCCGAATGGTGACAAGGGCGCCCACCTCTACGACAAGGTGCGCAAGCTGGCGGTCAATTGCTGGTCCTGCGTCAATGCGCCGAGCCAATATGCCGGCATCGCCGCCATCGACGGCCCGCAGGACGCCGTCAACGAGATGATGCGTGCCTTCGACCGCCGCAGGAAGGTCGTGGTCGAGGGGCTGAACGCTTTGCCTGGCGTTTCCTGCATCACGCCGAAGGGCGCATTCTATGCCTTCCCCAATGTCTCAAAAACCGGCTGGAAGGCCAAGAAACTCGCCTCGGCTTTGCTCGAGGATGCCGGCGTGGCGCTGATCGGCGGGCCTGATTTCGGCATTCTGGGTGAAGGCTATATCAGGCTGTCCTACGCCAACTCCGAAGAGAACATCCTGCGCGCGCTGCAGCGGATCGAGGCGTTTCTGGGCAAGTGAGGCAACCGCAATCCCGAAATCGATTTCGGGGGATCATGCGACCGACGAAAGGTGACGTCAGATGTTCTACGCAATCCTCGCCTATCACGTGGAAGAAGCGATCACGGCGCTAACGCCGGAGGAGGACGCGGCGCTGATGGCCGACCTGCTCCAGATCAACGATCGGCTCCACCGGGAAGGCGTTCTTGGGCCGGCTGCGCGGCTTGGGGCGACACAAGACGCCTTTACCTTGCGCGGGCCGGGTGCCGGAATGGTCATTGATGGCCCCTTCGCCGAGACCAAGGAGCAATTGTTGGGGCTCTACGTTGTCGACTGCGCCACGCGTGATGCCGCGATCGCGGTTGCACGCGACCTTCGTCGCGTTAATCCGACCGCCGTCTACGAAATCCGCCCGATTTCGCTGTATCTTCCCGGCGTGCCGCTTTCGGTCGCGCCATCCTAGAGCGCGTCGCGTCTGAAAGGATTCATGCGACGCGCTTTAAGTTCTTGTTTTTATGCATGTCTTTATCTCAAAACCGCTGCGCACTTTTGAGCGACATGCATTAGATCGGCTGCTCACCCTCGCCCGACATACGGCATCTTCGTCGCCATCACGGTCATGAACAGCACATTGGCATCGAGCGGCAGGCTGGCCATGTGAACGACGGCATCGGCGACGCGCTCGACGTCCATCACCGCTTCGGCGGCGATGGAGCCATTGGCCTGCGGCACCCCGACCGTCATCGCTTGCGCCATCTCGGTCAAGGCGTTGCCGATGTCGATCTGGCCGCAGGCGATGTCATAGGGCCGGCCGTCCAGCGCCAGCGTCTTGGTCAGCCCGGTAATGGCGTGCTTGGTCGCGGTATAGGGCACCGAGCCCGGTCGGGGCGCGTAGGCCGACACCGAGCCGTTGTTGATGATGCGGCCGCCCATCGGCCGCTGCCTGCGCATGGCGCCAAAGGCGGCGCGGGCACATAGGAACGAGCCGGTCAGATTGACCCCGACGATGTCATTCCACACTTCGACCGGGATCTCGTCGATCAACGTCGACTTGTAGCCCATGCCGGCATTGTTGAAGAGCAGGTCGACACGACCGAAAGCCGCCGCCACCGTCTCGAACAGATCGTCGACCTGGTCGGCCTTGCTAATGTCGCAGGCAACCGCCAGCGCCTTGGCTTGTGTCGATCCTGCCTCGGCGATTGCCTCTTTGAGCACCTGCTCGCGGCGTCCACAGAACACCGTATTCCAGCCGGACTTGAGCAGCGCCGTAGCGACGCTTTTGCCGATGCCCGTGCCGGCGCCAGTGACGATGGCTGTTTTGTAATTTGCCATAGGTTCCTCCGAAGAAAGCGAGCCATCGCAAATGATGGGAATGATGGCAAGACCGATGACGCGTCACAAGACCGATGACGTTAACAAAAGGGCGGCCATTGGCGGCCGCCCTGATCCGAACCGGGCTTGGGAGGAGGAAAGCCGATCCGACTGCCTAAAATCATGCGCTTGCCGGGTTAACGAAACGTTAGCGCGAAATCTTGCCGGTCAGCCCTCTATGGTTGCAGCCTACCAGCGCGAATTGGGCGCGGTCTTGCTGGCGACCTTTGCTGACTTGCTGGCGCCCGATGCCGGCACCTTTGCCGCCGACACCGTCGCCTCGACGTGGTCGACCAGCGCGTCCGGCAGGCCGAGGCGGCCGGCGAGCAGATCGAGATAGCCGCGTTCGGCACGCGTATCCGGGTCGATGGTGAGGCGCGAGGCGGTGTAGAGTTCGAGCTTCTGCGCGTCGGTTTGGGCGCCGGCGACCAGCGTATCCAGATCGAGCGGCGTTTCCAGCTCCGAAATCAGGAATTTCTCGGCGTCGGAGTCGATGCCCGCGAGGCTGAGCTTGCCGGCGATCTTTTGCCGTTCCTCGTTGTCAATATGGCCGTCGGCCTTCGCCGCCGAAATCATCGCCCGCACCAGCGTCAGCGTGAATTCGTTCTCGCCTTGCGGCGCCTGCGAGGGGTGGAAGGGGGTGTCGGCGGGCGGCGGCAGCAATTCCGGTTCACCAGCCACCTGCGTCTCAGCTGGCGCGCTGCCGCTCTTGTAGTTCTGGTAGGCTTTGTAAGCGAGGCCGCCGATCGCAGCCAGGCCGCCGAGCTTCACCGCGGTGCCGGTGACCTGACGGCCGGCGCCGGTTCCAAGCAGCACCGCAGCGAGCGCACCGGCGGCCAGCGGATTGTCCTTGGCCATCTGCACCGCCTGACCCGCCTTGTCGCGGACGGTCGACCCCGTTCCGGGAATTTGCGAGCCGAGCAGATCGTCGAGAAGCTTCTTGGGATCGAACATCAATGCCTCCAGAATTGGCCCGGCCGAATTTGCACGGGCAGGTTTTCGGACGTTGGAGAGGTAGGCCCCGCATATTGACATTACAATGACGGATGAGCGCTTTACTAGCGACGGCGGACGCAAGGTGATGTCAGGATTTATCTTGTCCTAACGCAACGGCCCGCAATTTTTGGAAAGCACGATGCGCAGTTCAGATGTGTTAGGGCGTACTTTGGGTGTTCAAGTGGGCGCGCGAAGTACGCTCTAATGTCCGATATGGCTGCGACCCCCGCGCGCTTGCGCCAGCTCGACCTGGCGCTGGCGCTCGGCATAGCGCGCGCGATCTTCGTCCGAACGAGCGTCGAAGCAGTGCGGGCACGAGGTGCCGGCAGCGTATTTCGGCGATAACAGGTCCTGCCCGGTCAGCGGATGCCGGCACGCGCGACACAGTTCGGCCTCCCCCTCGACCAGGCCGTGCGACACCGAGACACGCTCGTCGAAGACGAAACACTCGCCCTTCCAGAGGCTCTGTTCGGCGGGCACTTCTTCGAGATATTTCAGAATACCGCCCTTGAGATGGAATACGTCCTCGAACCCGAGCGACTTCACATAGGCTGTCGCCTTCTCGCAGCGTATGCCGCCGGTGCAGAACATGGCCACCTTCCGGCCGACGAGCTCGGCCTGATGCTGCTCGACCCAGGCCGGGAATTCGCGAAAGCTCGTCGTGCCGGGATCGACCGCCCCCTTGAAGGTGCCGATCGACACCTCATAGGAATTGCGCGTGTCGATGACGATCGTGTCCGCATCCGAGATCAACGCGTTCCAGTCGGCCGGCGCGACATAAGTGCCGGCGCTTGCCGCCGGATCGATATCCCTGACCCCCATGGTGACGATCTCGCGCTTCAGCCGCACCTTCATGCGGTGGAACGGCATTGCAGCGGCACTGCTGTACTTGACCTCGAGACCGGCGAGGCCTTCGATGGATTCGAGATAAGCGATGAGCCCGGCGATATCGGCTTCGCTGCCGGCGACCGTGCCGTTGATGCCCTCATGCGCCAGAAGCAGCGTGCCTTTGATACCGCGTCCGCAGCAGAAGGCGGCGAGCGGCGAGCGCAACGCCTCGAAGTCGTTGAGCCGGGCAAACCGGTAGAGCGCGGCGACGCGAAAAGGTTGATTGGTCATCGCCGAAGCCACTAAACGCTGATGAGAGCCGTTTCAAGGCTGATGCGTGGATCAGCCTCTCCCTGGCAGCTTTGATAGCCGGCAGTGCGTGACACTGCGACACGCGTCGTTTCGTGGACAGAAAAACAGCCTTCTGCTAACCGGTTGAACGGATCAATACGGAGAGACGACAATGCCCAGCAAGACCGAAAAGCTACTGTCGCTCCTTAACGGCCAGCCGGTCATCCCGGTGCTGAAGATCGCTAATGTCGCCGACGCCGTGCCGCTGGCGCGCGCGCTGGCGCGCGGCGGCCTGCCGGCGATCGAGATCACACTGCGGACCGCCGATGCGCTGGAGGCGATCCGGCTCGTGGCAAGCGAAGTCGAGGACGCCGTCGTTGGCGCAGGCACCATTCTGGACGCGCGCCAATTCGGCGAGGCGGCAGCTGCCGGTTCGAAGTTCATCGTCAGCCCCGGCATCACCCGCGAGCTTCTGGCAGCCGCGAAGGACAGCGACGTGCCGTTGCTGCCCGGCGCCATCACGCCGGGCGAGATCATGGCCGCCCGCGAGGCAGGCTTGCGTTTCCTGAAATTTTTCCCGGCGGAACAGTCGGGCGGCATCGCATCGCTAAAGGCATTCGCCTCGCCGCTGGCGGATGTCAAATTCTGCCCGACCGGCGGCATCACCGGCAAGAACGCCGCCGACTATCTGAGCCTGCCAAACGTCATCTGCGTCGGCGGCTCCTGGGTAGCACCGGACGATTTGGTCAAGGCCGGCAGGTGGGACGAAATCGAAGCCTTGGCGCGCGCGGCGAGCAAGCTCGGGCGCTAGCGACACTTTCAGCGCAATTTGGATTGCTGCAGCAAGAAAGCCGCCCGGGTTGCCCGGAGCGGCTTTTATATTGCTCGATCGATCCGCTACTTGGTCTGGAAGCGGGCCACCGACAGGAACTTGACGGCATTGCCGGTGAACCGGTTGGCGTCGGCCATCTGATCGCTCGACTGGAAGCCCGCGGTGTAAACCTCGCTCGGCGGCGTGTGCACGATGTTGTAGGCATAGCGCGGCGCTGTCGTTGCGCTGGAGACGGTGGCGACATTCTCGCCGCTGTTGAGCGCCCAACGTGCGGCCTTCGGCTCGGCGGCGACCACCACGGACTTCGGACCAGGCTTCAGGTCACGGACGGTCGCCCTCGCTGCCTTGCGGGTGGTTTTCACACCCGCTCCGATCGCCGCAGCCGGATCGGAGCCGGCCGGGCGGGCAAAAACAGCCTGACGCGGCGATGCGGCATTGACGTTCGCCGGATCGACGAGGACCGAGCTCGGCTGTGAGAGCGAAGCGACCTGGTATTCGTCGGTTGCGCTGACCCGCTCGAGGACGGCCTTGACGGCATCGGACTGGACTTGGTCGGCCTGGTTTTGGTCGGGCTTGATTTGGTCGAGTTCGGCCACGTCGGGCCGCGCCGACGGCAGCACCGAGAATGCATCGGTAGCGGTCTTGCCGCGCCCGGCCGTATCCGCCAGCGCCAAAAGCACATCCTTGTCCTGCGGCGCAAGATCGGTCGCAGCAAGGTCGGTCGGCAGCGAGTGATCGGGACGCCAGGTCGGCAGCGGAATGTTGTTGGCCACAGCCTGCATCGAATCGGCGGCAGCGGACGGATCGGCCATGCCGAAGGGGGTGCTTGCCGGCGCTTGCGCGGTTGCCACCGCCTGTTCGGTGGTGGCAGTGGCATCCGCCACGCCGAACGGAACGTTTTCGGGCGGCTGGGCGCCGACATCGGTCTTCGGACGCGGGGCGAAATCAGGCAGCGGAACGCTGCGTGCCGGCAGCGCCGCGATGATCGTTTCCGGCGTGTCCTCTTCCAGTTCCGGAGCAGGCGCATCGGCGATTTGCGGAATCTCGGCGCGTTGCGCATCCTGAGGCGACACGATGGCAATGCCTGGAAGATTGCCGCTCTTGGCTGCTGGCGCCGGCTTCGCGTTGGCCAGCTTGACGGTCTTCTGCTTTGGCGCTGGTACGGCTGCTACATCGGCACTGTCGTCCGCCTCGTCTTCACCACCGCCGAAGAAAGCCGCCAGCAGGCCACCGGATCTTTTGGAACCGCCACCTGCGCTGGCCAGTTCGATGGCGGGGCTGCCGGCGCCCTTGCGCGCCTTGTAGGAGGCGAGCGCCTGCGAATAGCCGGGCAGTGGCTTGCCGTCGCTTGGCACGTGCAGCGTCTTGCCATTGGGGAACACGCGCGCCAGTTCCTGGCGGCTGATGCCCGGCCAGTGGCGCACATTGCCGACATCCATGTGGACGAAAGGCGAGCCAGACGACGGGTAATAGCCGACACCGCCGCCCTGCATCTTGAGGCCGATATCGCGCAGTTTCTTCAGCGGCACGCCGGGAATGTAGAAGTCCATCGCTTTGCCAAGCGTATGCTGGCTTTTCTTGGCAACGCCCCTGCTGCGGCTGCGCAGCATCGAGTTCGTAGACGACGAGCGATAACCGCAAACGACCTGGATGTAGCCCGAGGCGCCGCTTTGCCGATATGCCTCCCAGACCAGGTCTAGCAAGCGCGGATCCATCTTGGTCGGCTCGTTGCGGCGCCAGTCGCGCAGGATGATATTTATTTTTTTCAGACCCGACTGGTCGTAGCGGCCGCCGCGCTTGAAGACGATCTCCGCCTTCTCTTTGGTGTGGAGGTTATAGAGTTTCAGCGAACGCGTCTGCGCGCTGGCGCCGGTCTCAGCCGCTACAAGGAAACCAAAGGCGAAAATCACGGCTGCCAGCCATCTCGGCCAGACGCTCATGTGATAGTGCCGCCCGTTTGTGTGTCGTTCGACTTTGTTCAAATCAAAAGGCCTTGCAGGCTGCCGTTTGTCCCCGGATTTGACCAACGGATGCGGTGATGTTCGCATCCGAATATCGATCCTAATGGTTAATCATCGCTTATTGAAGCCGAAATGCGGTAACACCGTGGCGATATCCCGTCAAAAATATTGCGCAGGGTTTCTTGGTAAACTGCTGGTTTAGATCAGGTTTCGGCCTTTGCCTTGAACACGATCTGTTACCGGCCGCCTCAATGCGTGAACAAAGCCGCAGGCAGCCGGCCGATGTACCTGACGCCTCATCGACGATTGTCCTGATTGCCAGGCTGGCAAGCTGATCGGACTTGTTTTGTCAGGAAGCAAGCTGGTCGATACGGCCTGTTTCCGGATCGATGCCGTATTCCTTGAGCTTCCTGTAGAGCGTGGAGCGGCCAATGCCGAGGCGACGGGCAACTTCGCTCATCTGGCCGTTGTAATGGTTGATGGCGAGCTTGATCATTTCGAGTTCGACGTCGGCCAGTGCGCGCACATTGCCGCGTTCATCGAGCGCCCGCAGCGTGCCGAAGCGGGGCAGCGGCACAACTGGCGGATCGAGCTCGGTCGCAGCGTTGCCGTTGGTGGCCGGCGCGGGATATGGCAACGCGACATGCGCATCGAGGTTGACGGTTCCCTCGACCTGCGCCCGGATCTGAGGAAACTCTTCCTCGGTCAGCACATTGCCTTCGCAAAGCACCGAGGCCCGGAAGACGGCATTTTCCAACTGCCGGATGTTTCCCGGCCAGTCATAGGCCTGCAGCATGGCAAGCGCAGCAGCCGAAATGCCGTGCAGACGGTGACGTGGATCGGTGGGCGCAATCTTCTCCAAAAAGTGCTCGACCAAGTGGGGTATGTCGTCGCGACGGTCGCGCAGCGGCGGCACGAAGATCGGATAGACGTTCAGCCGGTAGAACAGATCCTCGCGGAACTTGCCGTCCTTGACCTGCTGCAGAAGATTGCGGTGTGTCGCCGAGATCAGCCTGATGTCGACCCTGACTGTCGAACGCCCGCCGACCGGGTCGACCTCACCGTCCTGCACGGCGCGCAGCAGCTTGACCTGCACGTCGAGCGGCAGGTCGCCGATCTCGTCGAGAAAGAGCGTGCCCGAATGCGCCTCGACGAATTTGCCGGTGTGTTTTTCGGTGGCACCGGTGAACGACCCCTTCTCATGGCCGAACAGGATCGATTCGACCAAATTGTCGGGGATGGCGCCGCAATTGACAGTAACGAAGGGTTTTGAGCGGCGATCGCCGCTGCCCTGGATGGCGCGCGCCACCAGTTCCTTGCCGACGCCGGATTCGCCCTCGATAAGGATCGGGATGTTGGACGCGGCCGCCTTCTGGCCGAGACGGATCACCCGATCCATCGCCGGGCTGTGCGTGATCATGTCCTTGAAGGTCAGATGGCCGCCACGCCGCCGTGACGAGCGCTTCACTTCGCCCTCGACCGCCTCGACCTTGAGCGCATTGCCGATCGATGCCTGCAGCCTGTCGGGAGAGGCCGGCTTGACGACGAAATCGAAAGCACCGTAACGCATCGCCGAAACGACGGTTTCGATGCCGCCCTGAGCGGTCTGCACGATGACCGGAACATGGATGCCGCGCTCACGCATCGCCTTTAGCACGCCAATGCCGTCGAGGCCCGGCATGACGAGGTCGAGGATAACCACTGAAACGTCCCGCGCATGAGGCCCATCGAGAGCGTCGAGACCGGCCTCGCCGCCATCCGTGATGATCGCACTGTGGCCGAATTTCGTCACGGCCGCCTCGAGCAGCCGGCGCTGCACGGGATCGTCGTCGACTATGAGTATGGAACCTGTCATGACTGGTTCAACGATGCTCGCCCACTATGCCCACCCTATGGATCATCTTGGCACAGGGTTCTAAACAAGGTTTCAAAAAACCCGGTGAACGAATTCCTTAGGATTTGACCGGCCTCTCGTTTCCCTTGAAATCTTCGAGTCTGGCCGTTTGAATCTGCAATCTGGAAAGTATCGGCAATGCGCATGGTTTTGGCTCGGCAGCTTGCAGCGGCATCGTCGTCCGGTCAGGGCGCGGCGGAGGCTGGCGGCCTGCCGGAGTGGAATCTCGCCGATCTCTATTCGGGCATGGACGCCCCTAAGTTGAAGCGCGACCTTGCCAAGGCGGCGGCCGACGCCATCAGCTTCGAACGCCGCTGGAAGGGCACGCTCGCGGCAGAGGCGGAACGCGGCGCAGAAGGGCGTCTTGGTGAAGCGCTCGCGGCTTACGAAGCTCTGAGCGAGTTGATGGGGCGGATCGATTCATTTGCCAGCCTGACTTATGCGGGCGACACCGCTGACCCGAAGAAAGCGAAATTCTACGGCGATATTCAACAGAAGATGACCGACGCCAGCGCGCATCTTCTGTTTTTCGCGCTCGAACTGAATCTCATCGACGATGCCGCGATCGAAACCGCGCTTGCCGCCGATCCTGCGTTTGCCCACTACCGGCCGTGGGTGCTCGATCTGCGCATGGACAAACCCTACCAGCTCGAGGACCGGGTCGAACAGCTTTTCCACGAGAAGTCGGTCACCGGACGCGGCGCCTGGAACCGCCTGTTCGACGAAACGATGACCGATCTGCGCTTCGATATCGATGGCGAGCAACTGACCCTGGAGCCGGCGCTCAACCGCCTCCAGCACGCCGATGGCGAGGTGCGCCGCCGGGCCTCTGAAGCGCTGGCCGCGACCTTCCGCAAGAATCTGCGCACGTTCACGCTGATCACCAACACGCTGGCCAAGGACAAGGAGATTTCCGACCGCTGGCGCGGCTTCGAGGACATCGCCGATTCGCGCCACCTCGCCAATCGCGTCGAACGCAGCGTGGTGGACGCGCTGGCCTCAGCCGTTCGCGACGCCTACCCGCGCCTGTCGCACCGCTACTACGCGATGAAGGCGCGCTGGCTCGGCATGGACGTGATGAACCACTGGGACCGCAACGCACCATTGCCCGAGACGCCGCAAGCGGTCATCGGCTGGGACGAGGCCAAGAACACGGTGCTGTCCGCCTACCAGCGCTTCTCCCCCGACATGGCGGAAATCGCCAGGACATTCTTCGACCGCAACTGGATCGACGCGCCGGTCAGGCCGGGCAAGTCGCCGGGCGCCTTCGCGCATCCGACCGTGCCGTCGGCGCATCCCTATGTGCTGCTCAACTATATGGGCAAACCGCGCGACGTGATGACGCTGGCGCATGAACTTGGCCATGGCGTGCACCAGGTGCTGGCGGGCGGCCAGGGCGCGCTGATGGCTTCGACACCGCTGACGCTGGCCGAAACGGCATCCGTCTTCGGCGAGATGCTGACCTTCCGCTCGCTGCTCGACCAGACCACCGACAAGCGCGAGCGCAAGGCCATGGTCGCCCAGAAGGTCGAGGACATGATCAACACGGTCGTGCGCCAGATCGCCTTCTACGAATTCGAGCGCAAAGTGCATGCCGAGCGCAAGAACGGCGAATTGACATCCGACAGGCTTGGCCAGTTCTGGCTGGAAGTGCAGGCGGAAAGCCTCGGGCCGGCGATCAAGCTGCGCGAGGGTTACGAGGTGTTCTGGACCTACATCCCGCACTTCATCCACTCACCCTTCTACGTCTACGCGTATGCTTTCGGCGACTGCCTGGTGAATTCGCTCTATGCGGTCTACCAGAATGCCGAGAGAGGCTTCCAGGAGAAGTACTTTGCCATGCTGCGCGCCGGCGGCACCAAGCATCATTCCGAACTCCTGGCGCCCTTCGGCCTGGACGCCACCGACCCTGCCTTTTGGCAGATCGGACTTGGCGTGATCGGCGGCCTGATCGACGAGCTCGAAGCTTTGGACAATTGAGACACGGCGCTGAATATCAGGAGCCGACAGAACAGTTTAGCCGCAATGCATGTTCGGGCCGTTCTATTCTTGCCCTAAATATTTGTTCTTAAATAACTCTCCGTGGAATTTTTCCGTTAGCTTTCCGGAAGCTGTATGATAGCGTCCCGCCTCAAGCTCAGTCGGGCGCGGGGCTCAGGCCAGGAAAATATCTCCGGCAGGTCACGGCGCTTCGGCGAATGCGACAGCGGCCGTCGGCCATGGCAGGAAAGCCGGTCGCCGACAGCTCGATTTAAGCCGGCTGTTCCGCGAGTAGCGGAGCCACCATCGAATGGTCCTTGTGCCAAGGTCACCACTCCAGGCCACGGCAGATGGATCGGACTGGAGAGAGAGACAATGGGCACTTTTTTCTACATGCTCCTGGCGTTCCTAGTAGGTGTGTTGGTTGGCTGGTTCCTCTGGGGGCGCCTGCGTGGCGAGCTCGACAGCCTGCGCGGTGACATGGACCGCACGCGCAGCGAGCGCGACAGGCTGCGCGCCGACGCCGACCGCTTGACCGGTGAGCTGGATGTATGCCGCGGCGCCCGCGCCGACCTGGAGCGCCAGCTGGGCGAGGCGCAAGGCGCCAAGACCGGCGCGACAAAGGCAGCAATCCCGGCACCATCGGCATTGATGTCGACATCCGCGCCGGCCAAAACTTCGACAGCCAAGACCTCGACAGCCAAGACCTCGACGGCCAAGACAGCATCGGCCAAGACTGCGCCAGCCAAGACTGCATCGGCCAAGCCGACGCCAGCAAAGACCGCGTCCAACAAACCGGCGGCCACCAAGGCATCAGCCGCCGCCCCAAAGGCCAGTACATCGAAAGCGGCCGCGTCGAAAACGAGCACCGCAGCCAAGGCTGCGCCAGCGGCAAAGAAAGCGACCCCAGCCAAGGCAGCAGCAGCTGATAAGCCCGACAGTCTGCGTCGCTTGATCGGTATCGGCCCGGTCAACGAGCGGAAGCTGCATGACCTTGGGGTCAGAACCTACGCTCAGATCGCCGCCTGGACGGCGGCGGATATCAAGCGGATCGAAGACGTTCTCCAGTTCGACGGCCGCATCGAGCGTGAGCGCTGGATCGAGCAGGCGAAACTGCTTGCCGCCGGCGACGAGACGGAATTCGCGCGCCGCTTCCCGAGCGCGGGGACCGCGAGCAACACCTGAATTGCCTGCCGGCATCGAGCACATACTGGACTGGCGGCGCCCTCGAGGCGCCGCCAGTCTGCTTTTGTATCAAGGCTGCCTTTGCGTCTTGAGACGCCGCTCCCTCGATTGCGTACGATCGAGCCCCCATATAGAGCGATAGCTGGCGTCATCGACCGCAGCATCCGAGCCCCATGTCCCTGCCCTCTGCA
Organism: Mesorhizobium robiniae; assembly: GCF_040545535.1. Taxonomy (NCBI): domain Bacteria; kingdom Pseudomonadati; phylum Pseudomonadota; class Alphaproteobacteria; order Hyphomicrobiales; family Phyllobacteriaceae; genus Mesorhizobium; species Mesorhizobium robiniae. Next base: position 60,201 of record NZ_JBEPMC010000008.1, on the reverse strand, counting down.
ATTTTCCGGAATGACGAGCGCGCGCACCAGCTCGTTTTCGACGGTCCGTCCGACATCATTGTTGCGCATGAGGCGAAGGATTTCCTGCCGGCGCTGGAAATTGCGCAGGCCGCGCATGACGCCGGCAAATGGCTGGCCGGATATTTCTCCTACGAAGCCGGCTACCTGCTCGAGCCGAAGCTCGTTCCGCTGCTGCCGGGCGGACGCCGCGCTCCGCTTGTCTGCCTGGGGATCTTCGACGCGCCTGTCGAACAGGCGGTCGTGCGCAGCACTGCGCCGGCGACCAACGGCCCGATCTTCGATGCAAGGGCTGCCTGGTCTTCAGAAGACTACGCAAAACGCTTTGCGCAGCTCCACAATCACATCCGCAAAGGTGATTGCTATCAGGGCAATCTGACCTTTCCGGTTCATGCGCAGTGGTCGGGCGATCCGCTGGCGGCCTTCGACGCGCTGACGGAACGCCAGCCGGTGAAATACGGGGCGCTAATCGCGCTCGGCGATCCGATCGTTTTGTCACGTTCGCCGGAACTGTTCTTCGAGATCGACGCCGAAGGCATGATCGAGACCCATCCGATGAAGGGCACCGCCCCGCGCGGCGCGACCAAGGCGGAGGACAAGCGGCTGAAGGCGTTCTTGCTCAATGACGAGAAGAACCAGGCTGAGAACCGGATGATCGTCGATCTGCTGCGCAACGACATCTCGCTGATCAGCGAGGTCGGGACGCTGGACGTGCCGGAGCTTTTCCGCATCGAGAGCTACCCGACCGTTCACCAGATGGTGAGCCGCGTGCGGGCCAAGCTCTTGCCCGACCTCACCATCCGCCAGATCTTCGCAGCGCTGTTTCCATGCGGATCGATCACCGGGGCGCCAAAAATCCGTGCCATGGAAATCCTGCACGATCTGGAAGCCACGCCGCGCGACGTCTATTGCGGCGCCATCGGTTGGATTGCGCCCGGCGGCACCATGCGCTTTTCGGTGGCGATCCGGACGATATCGCTCTTTTCCAGTGGTGAGGCGATCTACAATGTCGGTGGCGGCGTCGTCTTCGATTCGACGGCCGAGGAGGAGTACCAGGAGTGCCTGCTGAAAGCGCGCTACGCGACGGGAACACCGCCGATTTCGAGCTGATCGAAACCATGCGCTGGCAGCCGGGCCAGGGCTTCCTCCGTTTCGACCGCCATTTGGCACGCCTTTATGGCTCGGCAGCCGAGCTGGGTTTCATCTGCGATCCGCAGAAAGTCGGCGAGGTGCTCAGGAACGCCGTCGACCGGCCGGACATCGCCTTGCGCACACGGCTCGTCCTGTCGCGCAGCGGCAAAGTGACGGTCTCGGCGCTGCCTTATGAGCCGCATGCGGTTGACAAGGTGTGGAGGCTGCAACTAGCGCGGGTGCGGCTCGATTCCAGCGACACGCTGCTGCGCCACAAGACGAGCCGCCGGGACATTTATCAGCGGGCGCGAGCCGAATATCTGATCAGCCGCGCCGACGAGGTGCTGCTGGCCAACGAGCGTGGCGAAATCTGCGAGGGCACGATCACCAATCTCTTCGCCGATTTCGGCGACGACGTATTGGCAACGCCGCGGCTCGATTGCGGCCTGCTGCCTGGCGTACTGCGCGGCGAATTGCTGGATGAAGGCCGCGCACGCGAAGCAATCTACACCTTGGATGATCTGAAGTCGGCCAAGGCGCTGTTCGTCGGCAATTCACTGCGCGGATTGATCCCGGCACGACTGGGCTGAAGCGCAACCGAAGAGGCGCCTGACGAGCATGCCTTGCGCGTTGGGGAAGACGCGCCCGGCCCGGGAAAGAATGGGCCGGACGCGCGACAGCCGCTTGGGAGGAGCGACTATTCGGCTTCGTGGGTCTGACCGGAGCCGCCGACGGAAACAATGTTGAAGGGTTTGCCTTCGACGGCAATGTCGCCGGTTTTCTCGAACGACGTCGCGTCAACGAGATGCAGCACACCGTGCAAAGGATCCGTGACCACGATCCTGTCGCCGGCGACCGCGACACGCGGCCTCGGGTCGCTCCAGTGACCGTCCATCGAATAGGGATCGGTCAGCTTGAGCGAGTTTGCGATCTCCCCTTTCACCACGTCGAGTTGGTGAAGCTGGCCGTCCTCGGTGAAGACGTAGGCGAACTTGGCACGAACGGGATCGACCGCGAAATGCACGCGACGCGTCGGAAGGCTAATCAGCCGGAATGCATCGCTCTCGACCGTCGGATCGATCAGCACCACCTTGTCGGGGCCGTAGTTGCCGAGGAAATATTGCAGGCCTCTGCCGCCGATCAGCGTCGTCGTTTTGCCGTGCGGCAGGTTCTCGTCATAGGGCAGGTGACGGATCGCCGGGGTGCCGTCGCCTTGGGTGACGACAAGCAGGCCGGTCGCGCAGGCGAAAGCCAGGACATTGCCGGAAGACGCCTCTCCGTGGAGGTCCGGGCAGGCGTGGACGCCGCCGACCTGCGCATCGGCCTCATCAGTGACCCTGATGCCGACCGGGAGTTCGTCCGGCTTCTCCCTGTTCGGCTCCGACAGGAGGACATGGGAGCCATAGGCGACTGCGACGCCGTGCTGCGGCGCGTCCGTCTTCACGTCCCTGAAATCCGATTTGCCTTCCAGCACCGCCTTCTCGGAAATGATGCGGGCGACACCTTCGCCGTCGAAAAAAGCGGCGAAGTCTCCTTCATGCTCGACGAAATGCGACGGCTTCGCGCCCGCGATCTCGACGCCGGCAAGCTTCGGCACTTCGACGTCGATGTCGCCATGTTCGCCGTGGTCCTCAAAGGAAATGCCGCTTGCGATCCCGGTAACGACGCCGGCCGCGCCCTGCACGGCGAATACGGTCCGGCCGCTTTCGCTGCGGTGGAGCGACGCCGGCCCTTTGATCTGAAACGTGTCGAGCTTTTGGCCAGCGACCGCATCGATTACGGTCACCTTCGGATCCGCGTGATCCGAGATGAAGAGGCGCCAGGCGGTCACCTCCTCGGCATGGGCAGCACTTGTTGATAGAGACAGAAGCAGCGCGATGGCCGTGGCTGACGCCCAGTTTGTCCTCACGGTATTCTCCTTGATGTTATTACGTAACGGGTCGTATTTGATGAAAAGGCGGATTGCTCCGCCTTCCATCGTGGGGTGGCGATCAGCTTGCGAGGATCGCGCCTTTGAGCGTCGTGATGTTGTGCCGCATCATCTCGAGATAAGTCGCGGCCGGGCCGTTCCGGTCCGACAGGGCATCGGAATAGAGTTCACCACCGACTTTCAGGCCCGTCTCGCTGGCGATCTGCTCGATCAGGCGGGGATTGGTGACGTTCTCCACGAAGATTGCCGAAGCCTTGTCTTGCCTGATCTGTTTGATGAGGGCCGCGACATCGGCGGCTGAGGCTTCAGACTCGGTGGAGATGCCCTCCGGCGCGAGGAATTTCATGTCGTATTCGTGCTCGAAATATCCAAAGGCGTCGTGGGAGGTGATGATCGTGCGCTTTTCCTCGGGGATCTCAGCTACAGCAGCCTTGATCTCCTCTTCCAGTGCCTCGAGCTTACCGCCATACAATTCGGCATTGGCCCGGTAGGTGTCGCACCCGGCTGCATCGGCGGCACAGAAGGCATCGGCGATGTTCTTCACATAGACCTCGGCATTATGCACCGACTGCCATGCGTGGGGATCAAATTCGCCGTGATGGTGGTGCCCTTCCTCATGGCCCTCTTCCGCCTCCCCGGCGTGCCTTTCCCCGCCCTCGGCGGCTTTATCCTGATCGTGGTGATGTTCTTCCTCGGCGTTGCGCAACACCTCGCCGCCTTTGGTCAATTCCACGACCGGTGCCTTGGTGGCGCTCGCCTCGACGAGACGCTGGAGGAAACCTTCGAACTGGAGGCCGTTGACCAGCACCACATCGGCCGCACCGACTGCGGCCGCATCCGCCGGCTTCGGTTCGTAGACATGAGCGTCCCCATTCGGGCCGACCAGCGTGATGACGTCGACACGGTCGCCGCCGACATTCCTGGCGAAATCGGCGATGATCGAGAAACTGGCGACAACCTTGAGATTCTCGGCCGATGCCAGCGACGGGGTGAATGGCAATAATGTTATGACGCCCACCACGGTGGCAAGCTTCGGCATCCTGGACATTCGATCAACTCCTTCTGTTCAAGCGGTTCCGTGGGAGACATGCCGGACGCGCATGGCAGGCCGGACGATCCCGTCGAGGTGATGCGTGGCGGGGTGACTGTTGTAGCTCAGCGTCAGGTCTTGAAAGGTCACACAGGCCACCATTCGATCCCGCTCTTGACGATCCGTTATGTTATGTTATCACGTTCGTCAATCGAAAAACGTTATACTATAACAAATGGTCGCCATTGTGCTCGAAACTGCGTGGAACACGAAGGAACAGCGGATGCCTGGACGTAACCAGCAGCTGGTTCTCGACGCGCTGATGCGCTCTGAAAGGCCGATGGGGGCCTATGAACTGCTTGGACTGCTTCGCCAGGAAGGGCTCCGTTCACCGCTACAGATCTATCGCGCGCTGGATCGGCTCATCGAAGAGGGCCTGGTTCACAGGATCGAGAGCCTGAGCGCTTTCGCGCTTTGCGTCCATAGCCAATGCAGCACCCGTGGGCGCGCCGCCTTTGCCATCTGCGCGAGTTGCGGGCGGGCAAGTGAAGTTCACGACCCGGCACTGGAGCGAGTGCTGCGCAGGCTTGCCCGACGGCAGGGCTTCCGAACCAAGTCGGTCACGGTGGAGCTCTCGGGTCTATGCGAGGTTTGTGCGCATGGATGAGAGGCCGGTCTTCGTGCCCACCGAAATCCGCAATCTAACGTTCTAACATTTGGAGACGACCATGCCTCTTGAAGCCTCCCAGCAAATGCCCGTCACGGTTCTTACCGGTTACCTCGGCGCTGGCAAGACGACGCTGCTCAATCGCATTCTGACCGAACAGCACGGCAAGCGATATGCCGTGATCGTCAACGAGTTCGGCGAGGTTGGTATCGACAACGACCTCATCGTCGATACCGACGAAGAGGTCTTCGAGATGAACAACGGCTGCATCTGCTGCACGGTGCGCGGAGACCTGATTCGTATCATCGAGAGCTTGATGCGGCGCAGCGACCGTTTCGACGCCATCCTGATCGAGACGACCGGCCTTGCCGATCCCGCGCCTGTCGCCCAAACCTTCTTCGTCGACGACGATGTGAGGCAGAAGACGAAACTCGACGCGATCGTCACCGTCGTCGATGCGAAGCATCTCCTCGGCGAGTTGGATCATGCGCACGAGGCGCAGGAGCAGCTCGCCTTCGCCGATATCGTCATACTGAACAAGACCGACCTGGTAACGCCGGCCGAACTGAAGGCAGTGGAGGCGCGCATTCGCAGGATCAATCCGACGGCTGCGATCAAGCATTCCACACGTTGCAATGTTCCCCTCGACGAGGTTCTGGATCGCGGCGCGTTCGATCTGAACCGTGTCATCGAAGTCGAGCCGCACTTTCTCGACGCAGAACACGATCATGAGCATGACGATCACGTCACCAGCTTTTCTCTCGTCACGGAAGCTTCGATCGATCCGAGCAAATTCTTGCCGTGGATCCAGATGATCACACAGAAGTTCGGCATCGACATGCTGCGCATGAAGGGCATCTTGGCGTTCAAGGGCGATAACAACCGCTTTGTCGTTCAGGCCGTTCACATGCTGCTCGAAGGCGACCACCAGCGCCCCTGGAAAGAGGGGGAGAAGCGCGTGAGCCGCCTGGTGTTTATCGGCCGCGACCTGCCCAAGGGCCTGATTGAAGACGGCTTCCTCAAATGCCGTGCCGACGTGGACGCTGTAGAGGCCGTGAGTGCATAGGCTCGGCAAGGTCGACGAGCCCGCATGGCCTCTATCAATTGGATTAGCCGAGCCTCGTCTTTCGGGACGGGATTGTAGATGAATCGTCTCGCGAACCCACTCGCGCCGCGCAGCTTTGCGCTGCCGGAGAAGACTAAACAGATCAAGATCTGGGTTCGTGAGGCCCGCGGGCTCGACGGCGACGTCGTCGTGTCCGTCACGGAACTCGCATGCCGCAAAGATGGCTGTCCAAAGGTCGAAACGGTGATCGGCATAATGCGTCCCGGCGAGAAAATCGAGACGATCCGGGTCGACAAGCCAATCGCCGATGTGACCTTGCACGATCTCATGGGTAATTAATCGATATATCCGCAGGATGTTTGGCCTATCGGGTGGCGCAGCGGAAAGTCGCCGAGATGACCCGGATCGGAACCCCGACGAGAGCAAATGCTTGTCGCATCTTTCGCCGACCGACTGTTGGCGCTGGACGAAAACCAGCTCGACTACAGGATATGACGACTGACCGTGATCGGCTGGGCGCCTCCTTAACCACGTAGGGAATGCGGCATAGCCCGTGGTTTTTCACTGGTTTATGACAATGATCTGTGGTTGTAGCGCTTGGCCGCTCGGCAGTAATGCCCCGGCTTTTCAGCCTGTTTGAGGGAGTAATCGATAAAATGGCGAATGAAAACTGGCCCGTTTACGGTGAGATCACCGGCCCTGTCGTGATGATCGGCTTCGGTTCGATCGGACGGGGAACGCTGCCGCTGATCGAGCGCCATTTCAAGTTCGACAAGTCGCGCATGACGGTCATCGATCCACGCGATACCGACCGCAAGCTGCTCGACGAGCGCGGCATCACCTTCATGCAGGATGCGGTTACCAAGAAGAACTACAAGAAGCTGCTGACGCCGCTTTTGACCAAAGATGGCGGCCAGGGCTTTTGCGTCAACCTGTCGGTCGACACCGGTTCGGTGGATTTGATGCGGCTCTGTCGCAAGCTGGGCGTGCTTTACATCGATACCGTCGTCGAGCCATGGCTCGGCTTCTATTTCGACACCAAGGCCGATAATGCCAGCCGCACCAATTACGCGTTGCGTGAATCGATGGTCGAAGAAAAGCACGCGCACCCCGGCGGGGCGACCGCAATCTCTACCTGCGGTGCCAATCCAGGCATGGTCTCGTGGTTCGTCAAGCAGGCGCTGGTCAACCTCGCCACTGATCTTGGCCTCGAGTTCTCGGAGCCCGCGCAGCATGATCGCGAAGGCTGGGCGAGGCTGATGAAGAAGGCCGGCGTCAAAGGCATCCACATCGCCGAGCGCGACACCCAGCGCACCAAGAAGCCGAAGCCGATGGACGTGTTCTGGAATACTTGGTCGGTCGAAGGCTTCATCTCTGAAGGGCTGCAGCCGGCAGAGCTCGGCTGGGGCACGCATGAAACCTGGATGCCGAAGAACGCCAAGAAACACAAGCATGGCTCGAAGGCCGCGATCTATCTGGAGCAGCCGGGCGCCAACACGCGCGTGCGCAGCTGGTGCCCGACGCCCGGTCCGCAATACGGCTTCCTGGTGACGCACAACGAGTCGATTTCGATCGCCGACTTCTTCACCCTGCGCGGCAAGAAGGGCAAGGTTCAATATCGCCCGACCTGCCATTATGCTTATCACCCCTGCAACGACGCTGTGCTGTCGCTGCACGAGATGTTCGGTGCCGCTGGCAAGGCGCAATCCGTACATCACGTGCTCGATGAAAACGAACTGGCCGACGGTGTCGACGAGCTCGGCGTGCTACTCTACGGCCACGATAAGAACGCCTATTGGTACGGCTCGCAACTGTCGTTGGCGGAAGCGCGCAAGCTGGCGCCTTATCAGAACGCCACGGGCATGCAGGTCACGTCTGCCGTGCTGGCGGGCATGGTCTGGGCACTGGAAAATCCCGAGGCTGGCATCGTAGAGGCCGACGAGATGGACTACAGGCGCTGCCTGGAAGTGCAGTCCCCCTATCTCGGGCCGATCAAGGGCTACTACACCGACTGGACGCCGCTCGATAACCGCCCTGGTCTGTTTCCGGAAGACCTCGACAAAAACGACCCATGGCAATTCCGCAACATCCTCGTTCGATAGTGCAACATCCTCGTTCGATAGCGATGCCTCACTACCTTGCAATCGCCTGGAAATCGGGCGATTGAAGGAAGGCGACCTAGCGCGACGTGCGTCCATTTGGGCGCAAAAAAGTATGCTCTAGTGCTTTGAATGTGCGCATCGTGCGTTTCCGAAAACCGGATCGATTTTCGGGCCGATGCGAGAGGAGAGGATGTTGATGATGACGATTGCGCGCAAATTGCTTTCGGCCGGCATTGTCGCGGCCGCTGCCGCCTTGGCGGCGTGCACCACCGCCGGCCCGGGCGGGCCGCCGTTGGCCGCGCTGAGCCCGGTCGAAGGCTCATGGATCGATGCGCAAGGCACGGGCCTGTCGACCTTCGCCGCCGGCAGCTTCAACACCCTCGCGACCGACACCGGCCAGAAACTTGCCGACGGCAGCTACACCATGACCGGCGGCACTTCGGTCGAGATCAAAGGCACTTCGCTGATCCGCCAGACGCCGATCAGCTTCAACTGCTTGCTGATCTCCACCTCCCAGCTTAACTGCACCAGCGCGAGCGGGCAGAATTTTGTGCTGACGCGGCGCACCTGAGCCCATACGAAACTGGCTTTGCAAAGGACGGTGGCCTCAGGCCGCCGTCTCTTTTGCGCCGGCAAAGCTGACCCCGATTCCGCTTGCATCGGCCGAAACGCGATGTGAACATGGCAAAAAGCTGGCTGTTATGTTTCAGTCAAGCAAGGGCGTTAAACAGGTCATCGGGGAGACGAAAATGAGGAAGATCGCCGCCATTGCCGCCCTTTCGGCCTCCGCGCTTGGTCTGTCGGCCGGCGTGTCCTTTGCCGACTACACACTGAACATCCTGCACATCAACGACTGGCACAGCCGCATCGAAAGCAACAATAAATATGAATCGACCTGCTCGGCCGAAGAGGAGACCAAAGGCGAGTGCATCGGCGGCGCAGCACGGCTGATCACGGCGATCGCCCAGGAGCGCAAGAAGCTGGAAGGCCAGAACGTGCTGCTGCTCAGCGCCGGCGACAATTTCCAGGGATCGCTCTTCTACATAACCTACAAGGGCAAGACCGAAGGCGAATTCCTCAACCAGATGAAATTCGACGCCATGGAGGTCGGCAATCACGAGTTCGACGACGGCGAGGCGGCGCTAGCTCCGTTCCTCGACATGATCCAGTTTCCGGTGCTCGGCGCCAATGTGAAGGCGAACGCGCAATCCAAGCTCGGTGACCGCGTAAAACCGTCGGTCGTCATCGAGGTCGGCGGCCAGAAGATCGGCATTGTCGGCGCAGTCACCAACGACACGGCGGAGCTCGCCTCGCCAGGCCCCAACGTCACGATCGAGGACGATGTCAAGTCAATCACATCGGAAGTCAAGAAACTGAAGGGAGAAGGCGTCAACAAGATCATCGCGGTCACTCATATCGGCTACAAGCGCGAACGCGACGTCATCGCCAAGATCCCGGGTGTCGACGTGGTAGTCGGCGGCCACAGCCATTCGCTGCTGTCCAACACCGATCCCAAGGCTGAAGGCCCCTACCCGACGATGGTCGACAATCCGGACGGCTACAAGGTGCCGGTCGTCCAGGCGGCGTCCTATTCCAAATATCTCGGCGAGTTCAAGGTCGTGTTCGACGACAATGGCGTCGTCAAGCAAGCCAGCGGAGACCCGATCTACCTCGACAAGTCGATCACGCCGGATCCCGCTGTGCTTGCCCGCATCAAGGAGCTCGGCGCGCCGATCGAGGCGTTGAAGAACAAGGAGGTCGCCGAAACCACCAAGGCGATCGACGGCAGCCGCGAGAACTGCCGCACCCGCGAATGCGAGATGGGCAATCTTGTCTCGGACGCCGTACTCGACCGCGTCAAGGACCAGGGCGTCGAGATCGTCATCTCGAATGGCGGCGGCCTGCGCGCCTCTATCGACCAGGGCACCGTCACCATGGGTGAAGTGCTGAACGTGCTGCCGTTCCAGAACACGTTGGCGACCTTCCAGATTTCCGGCAAGGATCTGATTGCCGGACTCGAGAACGGTCTCAGCCAGATCGAGGACGGCGCCGGACGCTTCCCGCAGGTTGCCGGCCTGAAATATTCATTCGACAAATCGGCTGCCCCGAATGCCGGGCGCGTCAAGTCGGTCGAAGTCATGGAAGGCGGCGCGTGGACCCCGCTCAATCCGGACAAGGATTACCTGGTCGCCACCAACAACTATGTGCGCCAGGGCGGCGACGGCTACGAGGTCTTCGCCGACAAGGCCAAGAACGTCTATGACTACGGTCCGGGCCTAGAACAGGTGGTCGCCGATTATCTCAGCGCGCATCGGCCCTATACGCCGAAGCTCGATGGCCGCATCACCGAGATCGCGGCAGAACCGGCCCAAGAACCGGCCAAGCCGGCCGAAGCGGCGCCCGCTCCGGCCGAGCCCGCAAAACCGGCAGAAACGGCCCCAACCGCAGAGCCGGCAATGCCCGAACTGCCGGCGGATTCGGGTGACATCGCCACGACGCCGCCAGCCGTGCCGGCGGAACCCGGCCCCGCGACGGCAGCACCTGCCGAGCCCGCGGAACCAGCCCAGCCCACGCCTGCGGCACCGGCTCCTGCAGCCGAACCAGCCAAGCCAGCCGAGGCGGCACCCACCGAGCCGACCAAGCCGGCCGTGGCCGCAGCGGCCGAAAGCAGCCATGTGATCGTTGCCGGCGACACCTATTGGGATCTGGCTGAGAAGGCCTATGGCGATGGCTCCAAGTGGAAAACGATCTCCGGCGCCAACAAGAACTACGAGCCGCGCCGCCTTCCCGTCGGCGCAACCTTGACCATCCCGGCCGCAAACTAAGTTCTTTGTCGTTGCTGGAAAACCCGTCCGGGTAACCGGGCGGGTTTTCTGCTTTCCGCCTGAGGTGATATCCACGGTAAGATAAGGTGCGGCCAGACGCTGCATTGAAAACCGGCGCGGCATCGCTAGTTTCGCGCGGTGTTCGGAGATCCCTTTATGACACTTTCCAATCCTGTCGACCCCAAGGCTGCGAAGGCCCTCGGCCCGCTGCCGCCGGTCGGGGTGGGCAGGATCGGCGTCATGCTGATCAATCTCGGCACGCCCGACGGCACCGAATTCAAACCGATGTGGCGTTATCTCAGAGAATTCCTGTCCGATCCGCGCGTCATCGAGCTCAACAGGGCTATTTGGTATCCGATCCTTTATGGGCTGGTTCTCACCACGCGGCCGAAGAAGTCGGGCGCCAACTACGCCAGGATCTGGAACCGGCAGCGCAACGAGTCGCCGCTGCGCACCTACACCCGCGCCCAAAGCGAAAAGCTAAGCGAGGCGCTGCGCGACCTGCCCGATGTTATCGTCGACTGGGCGATGCGTTACGGCAATCCTTCGACCGAGAGCGTGGCCAAGGGGCTGGTCGCGCAAGGCTGCGATCGCATTCTCTCTTTTCCGCTCTATCCGCAATATTCCGCGACCACGACCGCCACCGCCAACGATCAATTGTTCCGCGCATTGATGAAGATGCGCCGCGCACCGGCGATCCGCAGCGTGCCGCCCTACTATGCCGAACCGATTTATGTCGAGGCGCTTGCCCGTTCGATCGAGCGCCATTTGGCGACCCTCGATTTCGAACCCGAGGTCATCATCGCCTCCTATCACGGCATTCCGAAACCCTATTCCGACAAGGGCGACCCCTATCAGGCCCATTGCCTCGAGACGACCCGGCTGCTGCGTGAAAAGCTCGGCTGGGATGAGAAGAGGCTGATCACCACGTTCCAGTCGCGCTTCGGTGCGCAGGAATGGCTGCAGCCCTACACTGACAAGACAGTCGAGAAATTAGCCGGAGAAGGCGTGAGATCGATCGCCATCGTCAATCCGGGCTTTTCCGTCGACTGCATCGAGACACTGGACGAGATCGGCAGGGAGGCAGCGGAGACTTTCCATCATGCCGGTGGCGAGAAGTTCGCGCACATCCCTTGCCTCAACGACAGCGCCGAGGGCATGGCGGTGATCGAGGCGCTGGTGCGGCGCGAACTGTCGGGCTGGATCTGAAGCGGGCGTCATCGAGCGCGGCTAACCTGGTTGTCACCGACAATCTGCGATCACCTGATTGTAACATTTCTGAAACACACTTAAGTGCTTGGTGAAGTCGGTTGCGTTGAAACGTCTACCGCATCGGCCCCAACGATCGGAGTCGATTTTGGGAAGAGCGATGCGCAGGTATAAAAGCTAGAGCGTAATTTGCGTGTCCAGCGACGCATGTCGCTTTAGTGTGCTCGGCATCTGAGGGAGAGCCAAATGGACTTCAGTGGTTTCGATATCGCGCTTCTTGTTCTTGTCGCTCTTGTCGTGCTCGTGCTTTTCAAAGGCATCCGGACAATCCCGCAAGGCTACAATTATACCGTCGAACGCTTTGGCCGTTATACCAAGACATTGAGCCCCGGCCTCAACCTCATCGTGCCGTTCGTCGACCGCATCGGCGCCAAGTTGAACATGATGGAGCAGGTGCTCGATGTCCCGACCCAGGAGATCATCACCCGCGACAACGCCACCGTCGCCGTCGACGGTGTCGCCTTCTACCAGGTGCTCAACGCCGCGCAGGCCGCCTATCAGGTCGCTGGTCTACAGAACGCCATCCTCAATTTGACGATGACCAACATCCGCACCGTGATGGGTTCGATGGACCTCGACGAGCTTTTGTCGAACCGCGACGCCATCAACGAACGCCTGCTGCGCGTCGTCGACGAGGCGGCGCACCCCTGGGGCATCAAGATCACCCGCGTCGAGATCAAGGACATCAATCCGCCGGCCAATCTCGTCGAATCGATGGGTCGCCAGATGATGGCCGAACGCAACAAGCGCGCGCAGATCCTCGACGCCGAAGGCCTCAAGCAGTCGCAGATCCTGGAAGCTGAGGGCCGCAAGGAAGCTGCCTTCCGCGACGCCGAGGCGCGCGAACGCTCGGCCGAGGCCGAGGCACGCGCCACACAAGTGGTGTCGGAAGCGATCTCCAAGGGCGACGTGCAGGCGCTCAACTACTTCGTCGCCCTGAAATACACCGAAGCGCTGACCAAGATCGGCTCTGCCACGAACAGCAAGGTCGTGCTGATGCCTATGGAGGCTTCGTCGCTGATCGGCACGCTCGGCGGCATCGGCGCAATCGCCAACGAAGTCTTCGGGAGCGAAGCCACTGCCGGCACCGCTCGGCAAGCGTCACGCCCCCCAGTGGTTCGCCCCAGCGAGACCTGAGGCCGATCCCATGTTTGACCGTATCATTTCCGAACTCGGCCCTTGGAGTTGGATGGTTCTCGGCTTCGTCCTCCTCGTAATGGAGGTCATCGCGCCCGGCATCTTCATGCTATGGATCGGCATCGCCGCGCTGCTGATCGGTGTAGTCTCTCTGCTCATCTGGGACGCAGGTTTCTGGACTTGGCAGGTCCAGGTTCTCGCCTTCCTCGTGATGTCGCTGGTTTCAACCTATGTCGGCAAGAAACTGATGGGCGGGCGCCATGACACGACCGACCAGCCCTTGCTCAACCGCCGCGGCGCACAAATGATCGGCAGGATGGCGACGCTTGCCGAACCGATCAAGGATGGGCGTGGCCGCATAAAGCTGGGCGACACGCTATGGCGCGTCTCCGGCCCCGATCTGCCGGCCGGCACGCAGGTGCGCGTGACAGGCGCGGCCGATACCGATCTGGAACTGACGGTCGAGGCTGTCTGATCCTACGACGTTTCGGCGTGCGTTGAGATTCAGGTCAGGCCGCGCCGATACGCAGCAGGTCGTGCAGATGGACAAGTCCGATCGGCCGCCTGCCCTCGACAACCATCAGGCTGGTGATGGCCGAATTGTTGATCGTCTGCAGCGCCGTCGCCACCAGCGTGTCTGGCCCGGCCGTCTTCGGCTCCTTGGTCATGACCTGATCGACACTCATCGCCAAAAGATTGCTGCCGATGTGGCGCCTGATGTCGCCGTCGGTGATGATGCCGATCAGCGCACCGTCCGCGGCGGTGATCGCCACGCAGCCAAACCCCTTGCGCGACAATTCGAGAATCGCTTCACGCATTCCGGTGCCGGAAGGCACCAGCGGCAGCCTGTCACCGACATGCATGATGTCGCGGATCTGCGTCAGATTGGCGCCAAGTTGCCCGCCGGGATGGAAGGTGCGGAAATGATCCGGCGTGAAGCCGCGCGCTTCGAGCAACGCAATAGCCAACGCATCGCCGATCACCAGTTGCAGCAGCGTCGATGTCGTCGGCGCCAGGCCGTGCGGACAGGCCTCCGACGCGCGCGGCAGCAGAAGCACCACGTCGGCCTCGCGCGCCAGCGCCGATCTCTCTCCGGCGGTGACCGCGATCAGCGGGATCGAGAAGCGCCTGGAATAGGCGATGATGCCCTTGAGCTCCAGGCTCTCGCCCGACCACGACATGGCGATGATGGCATCGTCCCTGGCGATCATGCCGAGGTCGCCGTGATTGGCTTCGGCAGGATGGACGAAGAAGGCCGGCGTGCCGGTCGAGGCGAGTGTCGCGGCCAGCTTCGAGCCGATATGGCCGCTCTTGCCGACGCCGGTGACGATGACGCGGCCCTCGATCTGCGACACCATGTCGACGGCCCGCGCGAAAGGTTCGGCCAATCCGTTTTCGAGCGCAGCCGCCAGCGCCGCGACGCCGGCCTGCTCGGTCGCCACCGTTCTGAGCGCCGAGGCGATCGAAGCTTGCCCGTCGAGCCGCTTCTTGTCTGGGGATATCGCATGCATGGTTGATGCGATTAGCGCTTTGCCGCGCGCCTGTCCAACGGAATTGCCATCCACCAAGGGTTGATGAGCGGCCGCCTCAACGCTCCGTTAACCATCCCCATTTACGGTCCGGTAAGTATGGCGCGCTTGCGCCGCGCGAGCAGTGGTGGCGATGTCCGGGGCCCAGCCTGAAAAGAAAAGAAGGCGAAACGGCAAGGCGGTCTGCGTCTTGCTGATGGCGACCAGCGTGTTCGCGTTGCTGCGACCAGCGCAGCCTTATGCCCAGGAAACGGAGCTGCGCGGCGAGGTTTCGGAATCGGCGATTCTGGCCGGTGCTGAGAATCAGACGGCACAGGGCGGCGCAACCACCCAAAGCGATGCGCCGGCGCCCACCTATCAGCCGGCCAGCCCGGGCGCTGTGCAGGACGACGACACCGCGCCAGCAACCGGCAGCATTTTCGATCCGCCGGAAGCCACCGACGATCCGTTTGCGGAAACGCCCGCTCCCGTCCCGCCGCGCCGGCCCTCGAGCGCGACGCAACGGGCGGCGGATCAAGATGAGGCCGAGGCCGCCGAGGCAGAAGCCGCCGCCGCGACTGCAGTCACGACGGATGGCACGGACACCGCCGATACGGACCAGGACGCGACCAATCGCCGTGCGGTAACCATTGATTCCGCCGACAGGCAGAGGCTCGATCCGGGCGCCGAGCGCGCCGAAGCCATCGAGGGTCGGGACAGGCGGGCCGAGGACGACCCGTTCGCCGCCACAGGCATCAAACTCGGCTCGTTCGTGATCAGGCCGACCCTCGAGCAAGGTCTGACGGCATCGTCGAATGCCGATTCGAGCGCCGGAGGCGAGCCGGCGCTGCTGTCGGAAACGACGCTGCGCTTCAATGCCATCTCCGACTGGCGAGAGAATTCAGCTGTCATCGACGGCTACGGCACCTTTCTCAAGACCATATCGGGGGACGAGATTCAGGAATTGCGGGGCCGTGTCGACGGCACGCTCAATGTCGACCTCGACAACGATCTGCGCGCTATCGCCAAGCTCGGTTACGAGGCGGTGCCGGAATCGGCTTCGTCGCCGGTTGTCATCGAAGGCACCATCGAGCAGCCGGTGCGCCAGACCATTGACGGCAGCCTCGCGGTCGAGAAGGATGCGGGCAAGATGCGCTTTGCTTTGACCGGCGCTGTCGAGCGCGACATCTATGGCGACGCCAAGCTTTCGACGGGCGGAACGGTGTCGCAGAAAGCCCGCAACTCGACGCTTTATACCGCCACCTTGCGTACCGGCTATGAGATTTCTCCCGCCATCACGCCTTTCACCGAGGTCGAAATCGGCCGCCGGGTCTACGATCAGCGCGTCGACCCTAATGGGTTCGAACGATCCTCGACACGGCTCGGCGTACGCGCCGGTGCCGAACTCGACCTCGGCGAGAAGCTTGCCGGCGAATTCTCGGCCGGCTGGCTGCGGGAGGCGATCGACGACGATCAACTGCCGGCGATTTCGGGTGCCACGGTGAACGCCGACCTCAAATGGTCGCCGGAACGCGGCACCACGATCGGCCTCACCGGACAAACGACCGTCGAGGGCACGACAACCCCCAACGAAAGCGGCGACATCCTTTATTCCGGCCGCCTTACCGGCGAGCGGGAAATCCGTGCCAACCTGACCGGGAACGCAGCTCTCGGCGTGGACTGGCGCGACTACATCGGGTCCGACGGCCATGATCTGACGCTGAGCGCCGAGGCCGGGCTGACGTGGTGGCTGAACCGGTATGCCGGGCTGACCACCCGCGCCAGAACCGAAAAACAGACCAGCAACTTGGAGGGCCGTGATTATACGGCCCACAGCATCTTCGTCGGGGTGACGCTGCAGCCTTAAAGCAAGCCGTGAAGGCTTGGGATAGGTCGATCAGGCCGTGGTGAGAACTGTGGTTTCGGGTAACCGCACCCTTGGCTCAAGACCCAGGGCATGCTTTGCGCAACATAGCTAGAACGCCGCGCCGCGCTGCTCTGACGGTTTCAATTCCTCGAGAAGCTTGCGGATCGTGCCCGCCATGTTCCCGTTCACGTCGCTGCGCCACAGCGCAAAGGCGACATTGGCCTCGACGAAACCTTCAGGCGATCCGCAATCGAAGGTGCGCCCCTGGTAGTGGCAGCCATAGAAGGGCTGCTGCTTCTCCAGTTTCAGCATCGCATCAGTGAGCTGGATCTCATTGCCGGCGCCCTTTTCCTGGCTTTCGAGAATCCCGAATATTTCCGGCTGCAGAATGTAACGCCCGTTGATGTAGAGATTGGAGGGTGCCGTGCCGGCCTTCGGCTTCTCCACCATGCCGGTGATGCGGAAACCGTGATGCGTATCCTCGCCGCGGCCGACGATGCCGTATTTATGGGCCTCGGCGGGGTCGCATTCCTGGACCGCGACGATGTTGTTGCCGGTCTCGGCATAGAGCTCGACCATCTCCTTCATGCAGCTTTTTTCCGACTGCATGATCATATCAGGCAAGAGCAGGGCGAAGGGCTCGTCGCCCACCAGTTCGCGGGCGCACCAGACGGCATGGCCAAGGCCGAGCGGTACCTGCTGGCGCGTGAAGCTGGTCTGCCCCGGCAAGGGTTGCAGCCGCTGCAGGCGGGCTAGCTCGTCGTTCTTGCCGCGCTGGGCGAGCGTGTCGTAGAGTTCGAACTGGACGTCGAAATGGTCCTCGATGACCGCCTTGTTGCGGCCGGTCACGAAGATGAAATGCTCGATGCCGGCTTCGCGTGCCTCATCGACCACATATTGGATGACTGGCCTGTCGACGACCGTCAGCATTTCCTTGGGTATGGCCTTGGTGGCCGGGAGAAACCGCGTGCCGAGGCCGGCGACCGGGAAAACTGCCTTGCGAACTCTCTTCATGCTGTCAATTATCCGCTTGTAGGCCTGTTCGGCAATCCCGCTTCGAGACATTTTCGTGCCGGAATCGAGGATTATGGAACGGCTGGTCAGAAAAAATCTGCAGTCAGTAAAGCACCAAAGCGCCTTTTCGTTCCCAACGGCACCTATGGTAAACCAAATGCTAACCGGGTTCGGCGATGAATGATCTTCCTGTGATGAAGAAGGAGGAATAGATGTCCGTTTGCAATGCCGCAAAGCGCTTCGCAAGCATTGTTGCGGCCGCCAGCCTATCGCTCGCGTTGCTGATGCCCACCGGATCTGCTTTTGCCGACGCCGGGTTCCGGCAGTGGGTGGCGAGTTTTCGCGCCACCGCAGTGCGGAGCGGTGTTTCCGGCGCCGTTTACGACCAGGCGTTCGAGGGCATCAGCGATGCCGATCCCATCGTGCTGGAAAAAGCCCGCTATCAACCAGAATTCACCGCGCCCGCCTGGGATTATTTCGACAACCGGGTCCATGACCAGTCGGTCGCCGTCGGCAAGCAAATGGCCAGGAAATGGAAGCCTTGGCTGGACAGGATCGAGGCAAAATACGGCGTCGACCGCTACGTCCTGCTGGCCATCTGGTCGATGGAATCGAATTACGGCGAAATCCTCAAGCGCGACGAGGTCATGCGAAACGTCGTGCGTTCGCTGGCAACGCTTGGCTATGCCGATCGCAGACGATCGAAATTCGCCCGCACCCAGTTGATCGCAGCGCTGAAGATCCTGCAAAGGGGCGACATCGACAAAAGCCATCTCAGCGGCTCATGGGCCGGCGCCATGGGTCATACCCAATTCATTCCCACCAGCTACCAGGCCTATGCGGTCGATATGGACGGCGACGGCAGGCGCGATATCTGGAATTCGATTCCCGATGCATTGGCAACGGCCGCCAATCTGCTCAGGAAGAACGGCTGGCAGGCCGGCAAGACCTGGGGTTATGAAGTCAGCCTTCCCGAAGGGAAGAAGTTCCCGGCCGGATCGAAGTCGCTGTCGCAATGGCAAGCGCTGGGCGTCACGCGGGTCAACGGAAAGCCCTTCAAGAGTGGTGCGGAGAAGGCCACGCTGAAGGTTCCAGGCGGCCGCGGCGGCCCGGCCTTCCTGATGATCAAGAATTTTTCGGTCATCAAACGCTATAACAATGCCGACAAATACGCGGTTGCCGTTGGCCTTCTTGCCGACGAAATCGCCGGCTATGGTGGGCTTGTGCAGGACTGGAAGCGGCCTTTCACGAAGCTCTCCTTCGAGGAGAGGCAAGAGCTACAGCAGCGGCTTTCGCAGTACGGCTACTATGACGGCAAGTTCGACGGCAAGATCGGCGAGGGATCGAAAGCCGCCATCATGGCCTTCCAGGCTAAGGCCGGCTTGACCCAGGACGGACATCCGAGCATGGAAGTGCTCAAATCGCTCAGGCAGAACTAACTTCGCATAGAGAGACGACCTGGAGCATCGGAACCCAAACCGGTTTTGGGGAAATCCGATGCTCAAACCAAAAGATAGAGCGGCGGCACGATCGGCCTTGAGGCCGGCGCTCTTAAGGGATGGAGAGGGTAATTGGTTTCGGCTGCGCGTATCCGGGTGATTTTTCGTCGCGCGCCGATCCTGATTCTGGCGATTGCCGTTTTGGCCGTCAGTACTGCCGCCGCCTTTCACACGCCGGCCATTGCGCAGGAAGAGCAAAGGCGCGGCTGGTCGCTGCGCGACTTGTTGTTTCCGCGTCGCAGCGAGCGGTTGGAACCGCCGCCGCGACTAATTCAAAGAGCCAGGCCGCCGAAGCCGAGGGCAAAAAAGCCCCGCCCCGCGGCGCGCCGGCCGGCTGAGCCGACAACCCCCATTGTCGAGAAGGCGCCGGATGCCCGCACCGTTCTGGTGGTCGGCGATTTCATGGCGAGCGGCCTCGCCGAAGGTCTGGATACCGCCTTTGCCGAAAACACCAAAATCAGGATCGTCGTTCGCAGCAACGGTTCGTCCGGTTTCGTGCGTGACGATTTCTACAACTGGCCCGAACAGATTAAGTCGCTGATCGAAACTGAAAAGCCCGCGGCCGTGATCGTCATGCTTGGCTCCAACGATCGGCAGCAGATGCGCGTGAACGACGAGCGCGAACAGCCGCAATCCGAAGGCTGGACCAAGGAATACGAACGCAGGACCGAAGCGTTCGGCAAGGCCATTGCATCGGCCAAGGTGCCGTATCTGTGGGTCGGCATGCCGGCATTCAAGGCGCCGAAGATGACCTCCGACATGCTGGCTTTCAACGAGATCTACCGCGCGACGGCCGAAACTCATGGCGGCGAGTTCGTCGACATCTGGGACGGCTTCGTCGACGAGGATGGCGCCTTCGTCACCAGCGGGCCCGACATCAACGGGCAGCCAGTGCGTTTGCGAACCGACGACGGCATCTATGTGTCGAAAGCCGGAAAACGCAAGCTCGCCTTCTATGCCGAGAAACCCTTGATGAAGATCCTTGGGATGACCGCGCCAACGGGCACACCGGCAACTTATGCGCCAGCGGGCGCTCCCGTCGAAGCCCCGGCACCTGCCGCGGCCCCGATGGCCGTCAATCGCACCGTGCCGATGCTGCTCAACGATCCAGCGCTCGACGGCGGTTCGGAACTTCTCGGCGCCGCGCCGCCGGCAAAGGCCGATGGGCTCGGCGAGAAACTCGTCGTCGAGGGCAAGGCATCAGATGCTTCGCCCGGCCGCGCCGACGATTTTTCCTGGCCGCCCAGGGCACAACCTGCGGCGGCGGCCGCTGGAAGCGACACGACGACGGCGATCAATCCTTGATACGAGGCTCAGAGACCGCTTCGAAACTCGCTCCTGTGAGTCATATGAGGGTGCTTTCGACAACCGGAGCGGAGCCTACATTCGAGTACATGAGCACCGGCCTACGCCGGCCGTGGCTTTAACGCCACGACCGCTCATGAGTGCTTTGGTCGGCGACGGCCGGAAGCGCAGAAAACGCCCTCAGATGGCCGCAGGAGTAGAGTTTCCAAACGGTCTCAGCGCGGCAACACGCTCGATCCCATCAGCGCCTCGTCGATCGAACGCGCCGCCTGTCGGCCCTCGCGGATCGCCCAGACGACCAGCGACTGGCCGCGACGGACGTCGCCGGCCGCATAGAGCTTTTCGACGCTGGTCTTATAGTCGCGGTCATTGGCCTCGACGTTGTTCGAGCGGCGGCTGTCGATGGCGATCTTCATCTGGCCGCCCAACTCCGAGACCGGTCCGACGGTAGCCGGCCCGGCAAAGCCGATGGCGATGAAGGCGAGGTCCGCGCGGATGACGAATTCCGTGCCGGCGATCGGCTTGCGCTTTTCATCGACCTCGCAGCATTTGACGCCGGTCAACGCGCCGTCCTCGCCGATGAATTCGAGCGTCGCCACCTGAAACTCGCGCTCGGCGCCTTCGGCCTGCGAGGACGAGGTGCGCATCTTCGTCGCCCAGTACGGCCAGACCGAAAGCTTGTCTTCCTTTTCCGGCGGCTGCGGCCGGATGTCGAGCTGGGTGACGCGCACGGCGCCCTGGCGGAACGCCGTGCCGACACAGTCGGATGCGGTGTCGCCGCCGCCGACGACGACGACATGCTGGCCGCCGGCGACGATCGGCTGTGAGGGCCACGCCACCGACTGGATCGGCTCGCCGCCGACGCGCTTGTTCTGCTGCACAAGATAGGGCATCGCGTCATGCACGCCGTCGAGATCGTCGCCGGGAATGTTGGCCGGGCGCGGTGTTTCCGAACCGCCGCAATAAAGCACGGCATCGTATTCGGCGAGCAGCTCCGCCACCGGCTTGTCGACGCCGACATTGACGCCGCAATGGAAGCTCACGCCCTCGCCCTGCATCTGCTCGATGCGCCGGTCGATATAGTGCTTCTCGATCTTGAAGTCGGGAATGCCGTAGCGCATCAGCCCGCCCGGCCGACTCTCGCGCTCATAAACATGGACGTCGTGGCCGGCGCGGCCAAGCTGCTGGGCGGCCGCCATGCCGGCCGGCCCCGAGCCAATGACGGCGACGCGCTTGCCGGTCTTCTTTTCCGGCGGATAGGGCCGGATATGACCGGTTTCATAAGCCTTGTCAGCGATCGCCTGCTCGATCGTCTTGATGGCAACCGGAATGTCCTCGAGGTTCAGTGTACAAGCTTCCTCGCAAGGTGCCGGACAGATGCGACCGGTGAACTCCGGGAAATTGTTGGTCGAATGCAGGTTGCGGATCGCATTGTCCCAGTCGCCATTGTAGACAAGGTCGTTCCAGTCCGGGATCTGGTTGTGGACCGGGCAGCCGGTCGGTCCATGGCAGTACGGAATACCGCAATCCATACAGCGCGCAGCCTGTTTCTCGACCTCCTTGTCCGACATCGGCAGCGTGAATTCGCGAAAATGCCGGATGCGGTCGGAAGCCGGCTGGTACTTGTGCACCTGCCGGTCGATCTCAAGAAACCCTGTTACCTTGCCCATAGTCCAGTCCTTGCTGTCCAGAAGGCGCGCTCGACGACGCACCCGTTAACCTCATAAGGCAGCCGTGGCAACCTTCAGTCCGAGGCCAGGATTGTTGATGAAGGCGTCGAACCGGGAAGCTTGGCTTCCCGGCAACTCCCAAAGCCTATTCCGCCGCAACGCCCATGCGCATGCGTTCCATCTCGATCAAGGCGCGGCGATATTCGACCGGCATGATCTTCCGGAATTTCGGCCGGAAAGTCGCCCAATTGTCGAGGATCTCGCGGCCGCGCACCGAACCCGTGTAATGGACGTGGTTCGAGATCAACTGATAGAGCCGCTCTTCGTCATGGCTGGTCATGTCGCCGGATACGTCGACACGGCCCTTATGATCGAGGTCGCCACCATGGTGGAGCAGTTTTTCCATCAGGTCGTCTTCTTCGGGAACGGGTTCCAGTTCGACCATCGCCATGTTGCAGCGCTCGGCGAAATCACCTTCTTCGTCCAGCACATAGGCGACGCCGCCCGACATGCCGGCGGCGAAGTTGCGGCCGGTCTGGCCGATGACGACGACGATGCCGCCGGTCATGTACTCGCAGCCATGGTCGCCGACGCCTTCAACGACGGCAGCGACGCCCGAATTGCGCACGGCAAAACGCTCGCCGGCGACGCCGCTGAAATAGGCCTCGCCCTCGGTCGCTCCGTAAAGCACCGTGTTGCCGACAATGATGGACTCCGCGGCGACAATATTCGTGTTCTCTGGCGGTCGGATAACGATGCGGCCGCCGGACAAGCCTTTGCCGACATAGTCATTGGCAGCGCCGACGAGTTCGAACGAGACGCCCCGCGCCAGGAAGGCGCCGAACGACTGGCCGGCGGTGCCGGTGAGCTTCACCGAGATCGTGTCCTCGCGGAGCCCCTTGTGCTTGAAGCGCTTTGCCACTTCGCCAGACAGCATGGCGCCCGTCGAACGGTCGACATTGCGGATCGGCAGCTCGATGCTGACCGGCTGCCTGGCTTCCAGCGCCGGCTTGGCCAGCTCGATCAACTTGCGGTCGAGCACGTCTTCGATCGGATGTTTCTGGCGCTCGGTCCAGTGCACCGCCTCGTGCGGGGCATCTGGCTTGAAGAACATCTTGCTGAAATCGAGCCCGCGCGCCTTCCAGTGCTGGATCAGCGCCCGCTTTTCCAAGAGATCAGTGTCGCCGATGATCTGGTCGAGATGGGTGTAGCCCATCTCGGCGAGCAGCGCCCGCACCTCTTCGGCCACATAGAAGAAGAAGTTGATGACGTGTTCCGGCGTGCCCTTGAAGCGCTTGCGCAATACTGGATCCTGCGTCGCGACGCCGACCGGGCAGGTGTTGAGATGGCACTTGCGCATCATGATGCAGCCGGCCGCGATCAGCGGCGCGGTCGAGAAGCCGAATTCGTCGGCGCCGAGCAACGCGCCGATGACGACGTCGCGGCCGGTGCGCAAGCCGCCGTCGACCTGCAGCGCGACGCGCGACCTGAGGCCGTTGAGCACCAACGTCTGGTGCGTCTCGGCAAGGCCCATTTCCCATGGGCTGCCGGCATGCTTGAGCGAGGTCAGCGGCGATGCACCGGTGCCGCCGTCATAGCCCGATATGGTGATGTGGTCGGCACGCGCTTTGGCGACGCCGGCCGCAACCGTGCCGACGCCGACTTCGGAGACCAGCTTGACCGAGACATCCGCCGCCGGATTGACGTTCTTCAGGTCGTAGATGAGCTGCGCCAGATCCTCGATCGAGTAGATGTCATGATGCGGCGGCGGCGAGATCAGGCCGACGCCCGGTGTCGAGTGCCTGACCTTGGCGATGGTGGCATCGACCTTGTGGCCCGGCAACTGACCTCCCTCGCCGGGCTTTGCGCCTTGCGCGACCTTGATCTGCATCACATCGGAGTTGACCAGATATTCCGCTGTCACGCCGAACCGTCCGGAGGCGACCTGCTTGATCGCCGAACGCTCCGGGTTCTTGCCGCCGCCCGGCAGCGGCAGGTAACGGTCGGCCTCTTCGCCGCCCTCGCCGGTATTCGACTTGCCGCCGATCGTGTTCATGGCGCGTGCCAGCGTGGTGTGCGCTTCCCTGGAGATCGAGCCGAAGGACATCGCGCCGGTCGAGAACCGCTTGACGATGTCGGCCGCCGGCATAACCTCGTCGAGCGCGACCTTCTTGCGCCCGGTTTCCTTGGCAAGCTTGATCTTGAACAGGCCGCGAATGCTCTGCGCCCGTGCGGTCTCGCTGTCGATCTGAGCGGAATAGTCCTTGAACGTCTCCCACGAGCCCTGGCGCACGGCGTGCTGCAAAGTGGCCACCGCATCGGGCGACCACATATGCGCCTCGCCGCGCATGCGGAACATGTATTCGCCGCCGACCTCGAGACTGTTGCGCAGCACCGGGTCGTTGCCAAAGCCGTCGGTGTGGCGGCTGACCGTCTCGGCGGCGATCTCGTCCAGCCCGACGCCTTCGATCAGCGTCGCGGTGCCGGTGAAATACTTCTGCACGAAATCCGACTTCAACCCGATCGCGTCGAAGATCTGCGCGCCGCAATAGGACTGGTAGGTCGAGATGCCCATCTTGGACATCACCTTGAGGATACCCTTGCCGATCGACTTGATGTAGCGGGTGACGACTTCGTAGGCGTCGACCTCCGCCGGCAGCTCGCCGCGCTTGTGCATGTCGAGCAACGTGTCGAAAGCCAGGTAAGGATTGATCGCCTCGGCGCCGTAGCCGGCAAGGCAGCAGAAATGATGCACCTCGCGCGGCTCGCCGGATTCGACCACGAGCCCGACCGAGGTGCGCAGACCCTTTCTGATCAGGTGGTGGTGCACCGCGGCCGTCGCCAGCAGCGCCGGTATGGCGATGCGGTCCGGTCCGAGCTGGCGATCGGACAGGATGATGATGTTGTAACCACCGGCGACCGCCGCCTCGGCGCGCTCGCACAGCCGGTCGATGGCGCCCTGCATGCCGGCCGCGCCCTCGTTGGAGCCATAGGTGATGTCGATCGTCTTGGTGTCGAAACGGTCCTCGGTGTGGCCGATGGAGCGGATCTTTTCGAGATCGCCATTGGTCAGGATCGGCTGGCGCACTTCGAGCCGCTTGCGGCGCGAGTTTCCGACGAGGTCGAAGATGTTAGGCCGCGGCCCGATGAAGGACACCAGGCTCATCACCAGCTCCTCGCGGATCGGGTCGATCGGCGGGTTGGTGACCTGGGCGAAATTCTGCTTGAAATAGGTGTAGAGCAGCTTCGATCTGTCCGACATCGCCGAAATCGGCGTGTCGGTGCCCATCGACCCGACGGCTTCCTGGCCGGTCGTTGCCATCGGCGACATCAACAGCTTGGTGTCTTCCTGGGTGTAGCCGAACGCCTGCTGGCGGTCGAGCAGGCTGACATCTCTGCGCAGCGCGCGTGGCTCGACCGGCTTCAGATCCTCGAGGATGAGCTGGGTGTTGGCGAGCCAGCTCTTATAGGGATGCTTGGTCGCGATCTCCGACTTGATCTCCTCATCGGAAACGATCCGGCCCTTTTCGAGATCGATCAACAGCATGCGGCCGGGCTGCAGCCGCCACTTCTTGACGATCCGCTCCTCCGGCACCGGCAGCACGCCGGCTTCCGAGGCCATGATGACGCGATCGTCGTCGGTGACGATGTAGCGCGCCGGGCGCAGCCCGTTGCGGTCGAGTGTGGCGCCGATCTGGCGTCCGTCGGTGAAGGCGACCGCCGCTGGCCCGTCCCACGGCTCCATCAGGGCCGCGTGATACTCGTAAAAGGCTTTGCGATCGGCATCCATCAACTTGTTGCCGGCCCAGGCTTCCGGGATCAGCATCATCATCGCATGGGCGAGCGAGTAGCCGCCCTGCGTCAGGAATTCGAGCGCATTGTCGAAACAGGCGGTATCCGACTGCCCCTCGTAGGAGATCGGCCACAGCTTCGAAATGTCGTTGCCGAACAGTTCGGAATCGACCGAGGCCTGCCGCGCCGCCATCCAGTTGACGTTACCGCGCAACGTGTTGATCTCGCCATTGTGGGCGACCATGCGATAGGGATGCGCCAGCTTCCACGACGGGAAGGTGTTGGTCGAGAACCGCTGGTGAACCAGGATCAGCGCCGTCTCGAAACGCGGATCGGTCAAATCCTTGTAATAGGCGCCCACCTGATAGGCCAGGAACATGCCCTTATAGACGATGGTCCGCGACGACATCGATACGACGTAGAAACCGTTGTCGACGCCCTTGGTCTCCTCGTGGATGCGGCCGGAAATGACCTTGCGCAGGATGTAGAGCCGCCTCTCGTAGTCGTCGTCGCTCTCGATCTCGGCGCCGCGGCCGAGGAACACCTGCCGCTGGACCGGTTCGGAAGCAGCGATATCAGGCGCCTTGGACAGCGATGAATTGTCGACCGGAACATCGCGAAAGCCGAGCAGCGGCTGGCCTTCGAGCTGCGCCACCTCGGCGATTATGCCTTCGATATGCGCCTGAAGCTCAGGGTCGCGCGGCATGAACACATGGCCGACGGCGTAATGGCCAGGCTTGGGCAGCTCGACACCTTGGCCGGCCATTTCCTCGCGGAAGAAACGGTCGGGGAGCTGCACCAGCACGCCGGCGCCGTCACCCATCAGCGGGTCGGCGCCGACAGCGCCGCGATGTGTCAAGTTCTCGAGCACGGCAAGGCCGTCCTTGACGATCTGATGCGACTTCACGCCCTTCATGTTGACGATGAAGCCGACGCCGCAAGCATCGTGCTCGTTGCGTGGATCATAAAGGCCTTGCGCGGCGAAGCCGGTATGGGTTCGCCCGATATTGGTCAGAGACGGATTTTTGACGGCTGGCGCTTTCGTCTGCGCGGCCGGGCCGTTCATCGCAGATGGCGTCATTTCCGTCATCATCCTGTCCTCCATTCCCGCCCTTTAGGGCGCTGGTTTGCGTCGGGAAGCGCTTGGCTCCCCTTCATCCTTGCGGCACGTCTTGCGAAATCCTTGCGACCAGGCGGCCTGGTTCGCATCCGGTAATCGTACAGGCCAGAGCCAGGCTGTCTACCTGTCGCTCACGGCAACGGCCGGAGAGGCCCAATGATACGCCAATCCAGCCTCAGGTGTGCGACAAAATAAGACAGCACTACTGTCCTAAATTTTTATGACAGATATTCCCGATAGGCACAAGACCGATTCATGAAAATCTTCGGCGTTCCACGACAGAAAATTACGCATGGCCGCGGCAGCGCGTAACCTTCGGTCGTTTATCTCCACTGTCGCCTCTCCCTGGCTTTACCGGTTTTCCGGCACTTGGCACTTGCGGGCGGGATGCGAAAGCGGCCAAGGTTGCACGGATTTTCCAGCACAGGCAAACGCATGAACTTCGCTTCCGACAATTGGGCAGGCGCCCATCCCAGTATCGCCGCAGGCCTGTCGGCCCATGCCGGCGGCTTTTCCACCGCCTATGGCGACGGTGCCCTCGACCAGACCGTCTACCAGCACTTCAATGACATCTTTGAGCGCGAAGTCGCGGTGTTTTTCGTGGCGACCGGCACCGCCGCCAATTCGCTGTCGCTGACCGCCTACAACAAATCAGGCGGCCTTTCCTTCTGCCATCGCGAATCGCATGTCATTGAGGATGAATGCGGCGCGCCGGAATACTTTACCGGCGGCTCGCGGCTCTATGCCGTCGACGGCGCGCTGGGCAAGATCGATCCGAACAGGCTGGAAGGAGCGGTTGGCCGGTTCGCGGCTGAAATCGTCCATTCCGGACGCTCGATGGCGGTATCGATCACCCAGTCGACCGAGGTCGGCACCATCTACACTTTGAATGAGATCGCCAGGATTTCGGCGATCGCCAAACATCACAAATTGCCGCTGCACATGGACGGCGCCCGTTTTGCCAATGCTCTGGTCGCACTGGAGACGACGCCGGCCGAAATGACATGGAAGCGCGGCGTCGACATTCTCTCCTTCGGCGGCACCAAAAATGGCTGTTGGTGCGCCGAGGCTATCGTTCTGTTCGATCTGGATCGTGCCAGGGAATTAGCCTTCCTGCGTAAGCGCGCGGCGCAATTGTTCTCGAAATCGCGCTTCGTCGCTGCGCAGTTCGAAGCCTATTTCAAGGACGGCCTGTGGCTCGATACGGCCCGGCATGCCAACGCCATGGCAGCGCGCCTTGCGGCAGTGATCGAGGATTCGCCATCGGCGCGTCTGGCCTGGCTGCCGCAAGCGAACGAGGTCTTCGCGGTGATGAAAAAGGCCGAGGCTGAAAGGATGCAATTGGCCGGTGCCGCTTTCTATGACTGGCACAAGCCGCATGATTTTGACGGCCATATCGGCGAGGACGAGGCGCTCTACCGTTTCGTCAGCAGCTTTGCGACCACGGCCGAAGAGGTCGACCGCTTTGGTCAGCTAATTGCTGGATAGCTGCGTTCATGCCAACGAAAAAGGCCGGCGAAAACGCCGGCCTTCGTCGCTGAGATCATCCTTGTGACGCAGCTTATGCGGCAGTCTTGGCCTCGATCTGCTTGGCCTTGGCCGAAGACGCGCTAATCGCGATCTTGCGGGGCTTCAGTTCCTCGGGAATGTTGCGCTTGAGGTCGACGAAGAGCAGACCGTTCTTGAGCGAGGCGCCGACGACTTCAACGTGGTCGGCAAGCTGGAAACGGCGCTCGAAGGCCCTGCTGGCAATGCCGCGATAGAGCAGTTCGGAACCCTCGCCATTGCCGTCTTCCTTGCGCTCACCCTTGACGGTCAGCACATTGCGGTGAGCTTCGATCGAGAGCTCGTCGTCCGAGAAGCCGGCGACCGCCATCGAGATGCGATAAGAATCCTCGCCGGTGCGCTCGATGTTGTAGGGCGGATAGGTCTGCGCGCCTTCGGGCTGCGCAAGCGAATCGAGCATGGTGAACAACCGATCGAAACCGACGGTCGAACGATAGAGCGGGGAAAAATCAACGTGACGCATAGTGTGTTCTCCTGTTGAGCAACAAGGTTTGCGTATGGCCGGTGCGAAACCCATGATGGCGTTCCGGATAAGGCCAGCGGCCCCGACATTGGCGACCGCAGCAGACATTTGGGGAGCACATGAAGCCATTTCAAGATTCTGCCAGCTCGATGAACGGCAGATGAACCGCGGCTTCGGCGAACGTTCAGCTAGGCGGCCCTAGACTGCTTAGAGGATCAAGGAAAAGGCGGTGGTTACGGCGCCGCGCATCCGATCGGACGCGCAAGAGAGCTGTGATTTTGATCGCGCATGATCCCCAGCGAAAATCGAGCCTGATTTTCGAGGTCATGCACGAGGTGCCGCAACGAGGCCGACCGGGTG
The DNA here is from genome assembly GCF_040545535.1 of Mesorhizobium robiniae. Classification (NCBI taxonomy): domain Bacteria; kingdom Pseudomonadati; phylum Pseudomonadota; class Alphaproteobacteria; order Hyphomicrobiales; family Phyllobacteriaceae; genus Mesorhizobium; species Mesorhizobium robiniae. The sequence continues at coordinate 30,862 of NZ_JBEPMC010000008.1, read as the reverse complement.
TAACGTCCCTTCCTCCCGGATCGACAGAGGCCGGAAGCACGCCGCAAGCCGCTTCCGGCCTCACTCGCTGATTGCCGCGTTCAGCCTTCCAACGCGTCCGGAATTCCTTTGCATTTGGTGCATGGGCGTCTATGCCTACCCAAAGCTTGCGCCATGCAGGCAGCGACACACAAACGCAGCGCCGAATGACGGACATCTTCAACGAAACGCCCCTCTTCCGCGAAACTCCGGGCAATCCGCCACCGGCAAATGCGGCCGGCGGTTTCTTTACGACGCGCGATGGCAAGAAGATCCGCTACGGCCTGTTCCCTGCCGTTTCCCGCCCGATGAAGGGCACCGTGGTCGTTCTGACCGGCCGAAACGAGTGCATCGAAAAATATTTTGAGACCATCCGCAATCTTGCCGACCGCGGCCTCGGTGTTGCTACCCTCGACTGGCGCGGCCAGGGCGGTTCCGACCGGCTGATCGGCGACCGCGAGCGCGGCTATATCAGGAGCTTCTTCGATTACACCAGCGACCTGGAACAGTTCTTCGAGGAGATCGTGCTGCCCGACTGCCGGGGGCCATACTACATACTGGCCCATTCGGCTGGGGCGGTGATCACCCTGCTTGCTGCGCCGTCGATGGTGAATCGCGTACGGCGAATGGTGCTGATCGCGCCGTTCCTGGCCGTGCCCGACCTGCCGGTCTCGACAACCACCGTTCGCCGCATCTGTTCGCTGTTCTGCTTGCTGGGCCTTGGCAAGCTTTATGCCGCCTGGGGCCCCCGGCCGCGGAAAACCTTACCCTTTGCCAATAACAAGGTGACATCGGATCCGGAGCGATATCGGCGCAACACGCTGATCTATGAGACCTACCCGCAACTGGCGCTCGGCGGTCCGACGATCCGCTGGCTGAAAGCGGCGGCGGAGGCGTCCGAGGCCATCAGCGATCCCGGCTTCATGGCCAGGATCCAGGTTCCCTTGCTGATGGTCGCCGCCGGCGCTGACCAGGTCGTCTCGACGAAGGCAGTGGAAACCTACACCAGACGTCTGCGTCTCGGTTCGCTGCTGGTGATCGACGGCGCACGCCACGAAATATTGCAGGAAGCCGACTTTTATCGCGAGCAGTTCCTCGCCGCCTTCGATGCCTTCATCCCGGGAAGCGACGACGTCGCCTGATTGAACGCCGCGTCCCTTGGCTCTACGCCTGCCGGTCGAAGTCCATGATCCAGTTGGTCTCCCAGTTCTTGCCGCCATCCGGTGAAAAAGCCTGCTCCCAGCGCGCCGACTTTTCACTCATCCGCGACCAGAGGAAGCGAACCTGGATCGGGCGGCCGTCGAAGACGTCCTCGCACAAGAACGTGCCAACGCCTGCTTCAAAAGTGCCGCGCATCGGGACATCGATGGTCGAGGGATTGCGGCCGTCGATCCACCAAATCGACCATTGTCTTGTCGCCGGATCGAACGTCCGCAGCGTGGCAGCGCGATAAGCGGCGCCGGGCAATTCAATGACGTTGTCGTCGAAATTGCCAAGGCCGCCAAGGATCGAGTGCACTTCGCATGTGCCGCCAAACACGTCCCAGTTCGTGTCGCCTTGCAGCCGCTTCTGCAACCTTCGATGGCTGACGTTCCAGCGGCCGAAGAAGAAATCGAAGTCGGCCCGACCGTCCGCCGGGCCGTCGCCGGAATTGCTGACTGCTGATTGCGTTGACATGTCTTCCTCCTCTGGTGACATCATTGCATAGCAGGGGCTACTGACATCCTGCTGTCAGGAGGACCGGTCACCGCGCCAGGGTTCGTTGAGATTCAGGTCAGGCCGAGTCGGAGTCGTAGACGGGCGCGTAGCGACCAAACAAGGTGGTTTCCGAGAACCGGAGCGGAGCGTACCTTTTGTACGTGAGCACCGGCCTACGCCGGCCGTAGCCTTACCTGCCACGACCGCCCATGAGTGCTTCGGCCGGCGAAAGCCGGAAGCGCAGGAAGCCGCCATTTGGATACCGGCATCACCTGAATATCAGGGGACCTAGCCGCGCAGCGCGGCCATCGCCGCGGCGTGAAGCTCCGGCGTTGCCGCAGCCAGGATGTCGCCGCCCCTCTCCGCCGGTCCGCCTTCGAAGGTGGTGACGACGCCGCCGGCCTTCTCGATGATCGGGATCAGCGCGACGATATCGTAGGGCTTCAATCCGGGGTCGGCGACGATGTCGACGCTTCCCGCCGCGACCATGGCGAAAGCATAGCAGTCGGTGCCGTAGCGGGCGAGCTGGACCTGTTTCTCGAACAGGTCGTAGCGCAGGCGCGCGTCTCCCTTGAACAGCGCCGGCGTGGTGGTGAACAGCGTCGCCTCGGCAAGGCTGGTCGTCTTACGGGTCGTCAGCCTTCGCGGCCCGCCCGGACCTTCATAATGGGCACCGGAAGCGTTGGCGTAGAAAAGCTCGCCGGTGAAAGGCTGCGACATCATGCCGGCGACAGCATCACCGTCGACGGTCAGCCCCACCAATGTTCCCCACACCGGCAGGCCGGAAATGAAGGCGCGCGTGCCGTCGATCGGATCGATGACCCAGACATGTCTGCTGGAAACGTTCTCGCTGCCATGCTCCTCGCCGAGGATGCCATGATCGGGATACTCCGCTGATATAAGCGCCCGGATAACTCGCTCGGCCTCGCGATCGGCCTCGGTGACCGGGTCGAAGCTGCCTTGCTCCTTGTTGGCGACCGCGCCTCGGCTGCGAAAGCGCGGCAAGGTCTCGGCTGCGGCGGCAAGTGCAATGCGCCGCATGAAATCGATGCTGATGTCCAACTGAGTCTCCCGCGTAGCCGAGCTGAACCGTCGTTTGCCTGCGGTTTTCCGCCAAAACAAGGGCCTGCGAGAACTTTTGCGCATCGACAACTGTTGCTCGAATGCAACGCTGGCGCCCTCGAAATACAATTTCCACATCACAGTGAATTAAAAACGCCTGTCGGCGGCTTGACATTTGTGCAGCGCACAATAGGTTTGTTCTCGGACAGGTTTTCCTGTCCATGCCCTCCTTGGGCGTTTCCTCCCTAGACTTCGACCGTGTCGTGCAAACGATGCGGTCTTTTTTTAGCGCAGCATCCGGCGGATCGCGCGTCCTTTGATCGATTTCCGATTGGCATCATTCGGCGGCAAGCGGCAGATCGATAAAATCGTGATCGGGCATCGCCATCAGGTCCGCCGAGAACTGTGCCAGATCGTCGGCGAGCGCATCGAAGCCGGCGGATTTCTGGAACGTCCGCTCGTTCATGTAGAGCCCGCGATTGACCTCGATTTGCAATGCGTGGAGATGGCGCACCGGGCGGCCATAGTGCTCGGTGATGAAGCCTCCGGCATAAGGTTTATTATGGGCCACGGTATAGCCCATGCCGATCAATAGGCCGATCGCCGTCTCGGTCAACGCTGCCGAGGCGGACATGCCGAAACGGTCGCCGACGATAAAATCCGGCCTGAGACCGCTGTCGCCGACCCTGATGCTCGCCGGCATCGAGTGGCAATCGATCAGCACGGCAAAGCCGAACCGCGCATGGGTCGTAGTCAAAAGCCGTTTCAGCGTCTCGTGATAAGGCTTGTAGACAGCTTCGATGCGCGCCACGGCTTCCGCCAGCGGCAAGCGGCCGGCATAGATGTCGAGCCCCTCTCCCACCAGCTTGGGGACGGTGCCAAGCCCGCCGGCCACGCGCGCCGAGCGGATGTTGCAGAAGGAGGGCACGGGCTCGGCGAACATGCGCGGATCGAGTTCCCAGGGCTCCCGATTGACGTCCAGATAGGCGCGCGGAAAGTTTGCCGCCAGCATCGGCGCGCCGAGCGCGACGGCGCCACCGAACAATTCGTCGACATAGCAATCCTCGGACCGGCGGATGGCATTTCTGTCCAGCCTTGCCATAGCCAGGAACCGGTCCGGATAGTGGCGGCCGCTATGCGGCGAGTTGAAGAGGAAGGGGACACGCTGTTCGGCGCCCGATCGGATTTCGAAGGCTGGAACGACCGAAAAATCTTCGGCTGCCGTTTTCAATTTGAACGAACCCAAAAAAACCAATGCATCATAGTTGGAAAGTGCCACCTCGCCGGCCCCATGTCCAGCATTTCGGCGTCCAGACCGCTTTGTTGAATACGGATCTGGCCTTTCATCGTTCACTTGATGTTTACCGTCACCTCCTCATATACAGGATGGTTAACGAGCTGCCCCACGGCAGTTTCGGACGGGTGATTCGGACGGGACAAGATGGCACGCATTTTACTGGCGGAAGACGACGACGACATGCGCCGGTTTCTCGTCAAGGCGCTGGAGCGTGCCGGCTACCAGGTCAGCGATTTCGACAATGGCGCCAGCGCCTATGAGCGGCTGCGCGAAGAGCCTTTCTCGCTGCTCCTGACCGATATCGTCATGCCGGAGATGGATGGCATAGAACTCGCCCGCCGCGCCACCGAGATCGATCCCGACCTCAAGGTCATGTTCATCACCGGCTTCGCCGCCGTTGCGCTCAATCCGGATTCCAAGGCGCCGAAAGACGCCAAGGTACTGTCGAAGCCGTTCCATTTGCGCGACCTCGTCAACGAGGTCGAAAAGATGCTGCAGGCAGCCTGAGTCGATTTTGGCGGGGCTTCGGCGTGTCTTCAAAGGTGCGGCAAGGTAAGCCCTTCTTTCCCTTTTCCTGCTATTGACGCGCCGGAGCAAAAATGGTGTATGCGCGGCTTCGGATGGGCGTGTAGCTCAGCGGGAGAGCACTGCATTGACATTGCAGGGGTCACAGGTTCAATCCCTGTCACGCCCACCATCCGGACAATCCGCCGTCTTCTGAATTTTCATGCGCCGCATGAGTCTCGCTAGGTGCTTCAGGGCCGCCCATGGCCGCGATCTCCGGTGGCAATCGGCGTCGGTTGAGGGTCAGGCGGCGCCGAGGCGGAGATCGCCCTTCTCAATATGCTGGAGAAACCAGGCATAGGTCTGTTCCAGACCGCTGCGAAGCGAGTAACGCGGGCGCCAACCCGTGGCAAACAGGCGCGATACGTCCATCAGCTTGCGCGGCGTGCCGTCCGGCTTGGTCGCATCGAATGTCAGCACGGCATCGGCCCCGACGACGGAGAGCATGGTGCGGGCAAGCTCGGCAATGGTGATGTCTTCGCCCGAGCCGACATTGACATGACTGTCGCCGGCATAGTTCTTCAGCAGCCAGACCAGAGCGTCGGCGGCGTCGTCGACATGCAGGAATTCGCGCATCGGCGTGCCCGATCCCCAGACCTCCAGGGTTTTGTCGCCGGCGCGCTTGGCCTTGTGCGCCTTGCGCATGAGGGCCGGCACGACATGGCTGGAGGAGAGATCGAAATTGTCACCGGGACCATAGAGATTGGTCGGCATCGCCGAGATGTATTCGACACCATATTGGCGCCGATACGCCTGGCACAGTTTCAGTCCAGCGATCTTGGCGATCGCATACCATTCGTTGGTGGGTTCGAGCGGACCGGTGAGCAAAGCGTCCTCGGAGATCGGCTGTGCGGCAAACTTCGGGTAGATGCAGGACGAACCGAGAAACAGCAATTTCTGCACCTCGTTGCGAAAGGCGCTCTCGATGACATTGGTCTGCATGATGAGATTGTCCTGCAGAAAATCGACCGGCAACCTGTTGTTTGCCAGGATGCCGCCGACCTTGGCCGCCGCCATCACCACCGCGTCCGGCCTGTGGCCCGCCATCCAGCGCCGCACGCCGGCCTGATCCATGAGATCGAGTTCATCGCGAGATGCGGTCAGGACCTCGCAGTCCTCGTCCGCCAGCCTGCGCAACATGGCCGAGCCGACCATGCCGCGATGCCCGGCTATGAAAACGCGCTTGCCCTGAAGGTCGAAGTTCATTGGCGTATCCCTATGCAGAACGGCCGCTATGGCCATCTGGCGTCGGTGCGCCGGATGGGCCTGCGTCGGACGCATACCGCATTCAGATTTGCCCGGACAAGGCAAATCGGAGAATTGACGAACTCTTCTTGTGGTATGGCGGTCGGACACTCGCTACCGCGCATAGGCGCGCCCGCCGACTATCGAAAAATGGTCCTGGTGGTCGTTCAGCACGCCAGTGCGCACGCCTATCTGGTGCATGCGACTGATCAGCGGGCCGGCGCCCGTCTGGTCGCGGCGCTTGAAGGCACGGACGGGCTTGACGGTGATCGACCTCGAGATAGGCGCTTAGCCTATCCAAGCCTCAGCGCAATAACGCCGGCTACGATGCTGAGCACGGCGGCACCTCGCCACCCCGTCATCTTCTCGCCGAGCGCAAACACCGAAATCATCATGGCGAACAGGATGGAGGTCTCGCGCAGTGCCGCGACCGAGGCGATCGGCGCCTTGGTCATCGCCCACATGACGATCCAGTAGGCAGCACCGCTGAGCACGCCGGTGTAGACGCCCGCCTTCCAGTCGCGCGCCAGCACCGGCAGCGCCTTTGGTCCGCGAAAGATCAGGCACAGCACCAGTGCCCACAGCGCATCGCAGACGAACAACCACGCCGCATAGCTCGAGGCCGTGGCGGCCAGCCGCGCACCGCTGCCATCGGACAACGTGTAGCTGGCGATGAAGATCGAGGTGCCCAGCGCAAAGCCGACCGCGCGCAGGTTCAATCTCTCTAGATGCGCGCCGCCGCGAAACGACAGCACCAGCGTGCCGGCCGACAAAAGGACGATGCCAAGAATGGCGAGCGGCGCCGGCACCTCGGCGACGATCACTATGCCGCCCAGTGCAGCAAGCAACGGCGCCGTGCCGCGCGCCAGCGGGTAGGTCTGGGCGAAATCTCCGGCTTTGTAGGCGCCGATCAGAAACGTCCTGTAACCCATGTGGAAGATCACCGAGGCGATGATGTAGGGCCACACTTCCGCTTTCGGCACCTCGACGAAAGGTAGAGCCAGAAGAGCCACGGCGCCCATGCCGAGCGTCATCAGCGTGATCGACAGGAAGCGGTCGAGATGGACCTTGACCAGCGCGTTCCAGATCGCGTGCATGGCGGCGGCGGCAAGCACCGCGAAGAAGACGAACAAGGTCATCGGCGGCTCATGCGCCTCCGGTCCCCATCGCAAATGGCGTTTCCAGGTCGATGTCGACCCGCAGCGGAAAATGATCCGAGGCGATTTCGCCGATATCGGCACTGACCGAGCGCACGCGTCCCGCCAACATGCCGCCGATGAAGCAATGGTCTAACCGGCGCTTTGCCAGCCTGCCGTCGATGGTCTTCACATGGGTGTGGAAATCCGGCGTCGGTTCGCAGGCGACGGCGGCGGCATCGACGAAACCGTCGAGATAGGCGGCGCCGCGATGATAAGGCGTGCTGCCGACGATGCGACGGTACTCGGCGCTGCCCGGCTCCATGTTGAAATCGCCCGTCCAGATCGCCGCCAGCGGGTTCTCCGGCTCCGGCTCGCCATTGCTCCAATTGCGCGACGGTTCATCGTCGGCGCCGCTCCAAGGGCCGCCCTCGGACGGCGCCCGGCGATGCTCGGCGAGCAGGTAATCGATCTGCTCCAGCCGCTCCTCGGCCGCAATATGCGCGAGATGCAGCGACAGCACCCGCACCGGTCCGGCAGGGGTGCGGATCATGCATTCGAGCGCTGCGTTGCGGGTGTTGAGGGGACGCATCGTGCGGCGCAGCGGCAGCGTATGCAGGCGCGACCAGACGATCGGCAGCTTGGACAGCACCATGGTGCCGAATTGCCGCCGCCGGTTGACGATGCGGCCGTCACGCCGCTCGCTGGCATCCATGTCGAAAGCCGGCCCGTAGACCCAATGGTATTCGGGCAGCAGCCGCGAAAGGACTTCCGGCTGGTCGTCCTCGCTGCTGCGCTGCCAGTGGCGCTCCACTTCCTGCAAGGCGATGATGTCGGCGCCGGCGACAATTTTGGCGCTGCGCGCGAGATCGTAGCGGCCGTCGCCGCCGAAGCCGTACTGGATGTTGTAGCTGACCAGCTTCATTGCTTATCCGGCTCAATTTCCTGCAGTCAGTAGCCGTTGGGCCGATCGGCTGCAATGTGCAGCCGGATGGAGAGAACTTGGGCCAGAAAAATCTTGCTCCTGCTCGGGAGCAGGATCACGCAAATCCTAGAGAGTTGAAGCGTTCTTTGCTCGTCGAAAAACGACACGCGCGGCGGCGCTCGACCGGGTCGAGGCGATCAGGACACGGATCCCGTTGGAGGCCGGCACGCCTGCCGGCCAGATTGATAGTGACTATTGCAGTCTACGCCACCCGAGCTCAGAGGATCTTAGTGTCGGTCTGCCGGTAGCGGAATTTTGTGTCGGTGAGGCCCGCCGCATCCGAAAGCTCTGCTGCAAGCAACTGCGCCGCCACAATGTCGAGGATTCCGCGAGCGATCCGGTTTTCTTCGGCCGGCACGCGCAGCACTGTCAGCCTGCCCTTGTCGTCGATGTCGCCATTCGCGGTGATCAGCACGACCGGGCAGCCGAGTTCATCGAGCTGTTCGGCAAGGCGCACCTCGCGACCGTCGCCAAAGACAAGGACGCCGGTGGTGGCGTCCATCGATTCCATCGGGCCATGCAGATAGTGACGCGTATCGGTGGCGCCAGCCGGAATGCGCGAGGCTTCACGGATCAGCAGAGAGGCGCCGTCGGCGGTGCCGAGCGACGACACGGCGCCGACACAGTCGATTGCACGGCGGGCAGCGAACAATTCGGCGATGTGCTTCATCTTGGTCGCGGCCCGGCCAAGCAGATCGGCTACTTTGCCTGGCAGCGCGTCCCAGTCGGTTGCAGTCGCGCCGCAAAGGCTTTCGCTGAGTAGCCCCGCAGCAACCAGCGACCCGGTATAGCCGGTGCTGGACGGCGTCGCATCGTTGCCATTGTCGAGCCTGATATGGCGGCCTGCGGCCAGCGCCAGCGGGCTTGTCTCGTCCTTCGTGATAGCCAGCGCCGGCACGCCCGCTTGCGCCTTCAGCGCATCGACAGTCTCCACGCTGCGGCCGCGATGCGACATCGCGATGATGGCATCGGCGACATCAGTGCCGTCAATCATGTCAACGGCACGCATGGCGACCGCACGACGGCCGCGCCTTGCCAATTCCCCCGCCACGACCACGGATGCGGCGTAGCTCGCGCCGATGCCGGTCACCGCAATAAGACCTGAGCTGAACGGAGACAGATCGACGCTTTGCAACCCCTGACGAGCCGACTTGATGCAGGCGGCGATGGATTCCGGCTGGCGTGCGACTTCGGACCGATAGCTCATTATGGTGCCTTCCTTACTTTGTGCGTGTGGCTTGTCGTCAAACTATTGCGGGGCGGCGAGCCATTGCTCGGCCATCGCCTTCGCCATGCGGCAGGCGCCTTCGACCGGCGGCCCATAAAATATGCTGGCGGCCAGAGTTCCCCCCGACTGCGCCTCGATCTCGGCCAGGAAAGCCGCGGCAAGCGACTGCTGCGAGACAATCACGCCGCCCCCGGCCACCACGATGTCGGCCGCCGCGCCATTGTGCTTCAGGCGCATCGCCAGTTCAGCGAGGTGACGGGCGCCGTCGCGGATCACCTTGCCTGCCAGTTCGGAGCCTTGCTCGTGCGCCGCGAAGACGAGCGGCGCGTGCAATCCGAGGGCCGCTGCCCCGCCCTGACGCGCGACGGCGCTGCCGATGCGAGCGGCGCTCCTAATCTCGAAGGCTTCGAAGAAGAGACGCACCAGCGGTTCGTCGAGCGAACCACCGCGATCGAGATGCAGGCTGATCGAGCGGCCCGCCTCGCGCACCAGTCCCGCAGCACTGCCTTCGTCGCCGATGACCCAGCCCCAGCCGCCGGCAACCATCATACCGAGCGAAGCATCACGGCAGACCGCGATCGAACCGGTTCCGGCGACCAGCCCGATCTGCCGCTCATAACCGAGTGCCGCGGGCAGCAGCTCGGCGTCGTTGACGACCTTGACGCAACAGGCCGCACGGCGTGCAAGGGCTGTCTCGAAGGCTTCGCATTCCGAGGCATCGTCGCAGCCATGCGCACCGACGGCGAGCGCCACCACTTGTCCGCCATCGACCAGCTGCCTGACGTTTTCGAGCAGTGCCGCGGCGTCCCTGTCCCAGTCACGGACCCGCCAATCGGCTGTCGGCATGACAAGGTCGCGAGCCATACCGGCAGAATCGCTGGCGCGCAGATGCGTCTTGGTGCCGCCAATATCGATCCCAACTGTGATCAACGGATCCCTCCAGGCAATAGCCGCACGCGAACTGCTCGGCATGCTACAGTTTCCCCAAAGCGCGGGGCGCATTGTGATGCAGATCGGTCAAGCGCTTCTGATCCGCTCGCCGTTCGTGCCGAACAGCAGCACGCCAGCCGGATCGAGCTTCACGAAACACTCCGGACTGCCCTTGTGGCGAGCCTTGCTGCTGCGCACGACAAGCCGCTCGCCAGTGGGCAGGTCGGTGTGAATGAAGGTGACGTCGCCGAGTTCTTCGACGAATGCGACCCTGGCAGCCAGGATGTCAGTCGCTCTGGCGTCTTGCGCGATGTCTATGTGTTCGGTGCGAACGCCGAGCTCGACTTCTCGAATTGCGGTGTCGAAATTGCGAAACGGCAACTCCAGCCTCGAACGGCCGCCGAGATCCGACAGGACGATGGCGTCCGCTCGTACAGCTTCCACCTTGGCCTTGATGAAGTTCATCTTGGGCGAGCCGATAAAGCCGGCCACGAACTTGTTATCCGGATCATCGTAAAGACCAAGCGGCGTGCCATGTTGCTGGATGATGCCGCCGTTCATCACCACCATTTTGTCGGCAAGCGTCATTGCCTCGACCTGGTCGTGAGTGACGTAGATCATCGTCGTGCCGAGCTTGGCATGCAGCTGGATCAATTCCGCGCGCATCTGGACGCGTAACTCGGTGTCGAGGTTCGACAACGGCTCGTCGAACAGGAACACTTTCGGTTCGCGCACGATGGCGCGGCCGATCGCCACCCGCTGTTTCTGACCGCCGGACAATTCGCCAGGCCGGCGTTCGAGCAGCTTTTCCAGCCGCAGGATGGCGGCGGCGCGGCCGACCTTCTCCTTGATCACGGCTTTCGGCTCGCGCGCCATGGTCAGGCTGAAGGCCATGTTCTGAAATGCCGTCATATGCGGATAAAGCGCGTAGGACTGGAACACCATGGCAACGCCGCGCTTGGCCGGATCGACGCGATTGACCACTTTGCCATCGAGCCTGATCTCGCCGACAGGGGCTTCCTCGAGGCCGGAAATCATCCGCAGCAAGGTCGACTTGCCGCAGCCGGACGGGCCAACGAAGACCACGAACTCGCCGGACGCGATCGACAGGTTAATGTCGCGCAGCACTTCCACGGCGCCGTAGGATTTCGAGACGTTGATGATTTGGAGATCAGCCATGCCAATGCCTTTGTTGATGTTCGGATTGGAGCTTCGCGGGACAGCGCCGCTCAGCCCTTGGAGCCGGACATCGCGATGCCTTCGACGATCTTGCGTTGGAAGAGCAGGAAGAAGATGAGCGGCGGGAGTGCCGCAAGCAGGTTCGCTGCCATGACGATGTCGACGGTCACGTGTGAGAATGGCGCGTTGAACAGGCCGACAACCTGCCCGACCGTGTACATTTGCGGACTGGGCGCCACGATCAGCGGCCAGATGAAGTTACCCCAGGTCTGCATGAAGGTGAGAATGGCGAGCGTCACCAGCGCATTCCTCGACATCGGCAAGGCGATGTGACGATAGATCTGAAAATGGCTGGCGCCATCGAGCCGGGCCGCTTCGATCATCTCGCGCGGGATTGTCCGCATGAACTGGATCAGCATGAACAGGCCGAATGCGGAGGCGAGCCCCGGAACCACCAGCCCCTGCATGGTGTTCAGCCAGCCGAGGTTCGCCGTCAAGAGATAGGTCGGGATGAGCGTGACCGCCGTCGGCACCATCAGCGAAAGCATGACGATCGCAAACATCGGCCGCTTGCCGGGGAACTCGAACAGCGCGAACTCAAACGCTGCCATCGAGCCAAACAGAAGCACGCCGGCGATTGTCAAAAGGCTGTAGGTGATCGAAATGTAGTAAGCATGCAGATAGCCGGTTTCGCTGAGGATGGTGTTGATCTTGGCAACGCCGGCGCTGAGGGATGTCGGCAGCAGGCGCGGATTGATCGACACCGGAACGCCTGGCTCGGCGAACACCACATTGATCATCCAGACGATCGGGAAGACGGCGACGATCGCCACGCAAATGGCGACGGTCCACTTCAGGACCGTCCAGATCGACAGGTCCAGCGCGTAGTTTGGCGCGGCGGAACGGATGAGCCCGACGTCGGTCGTCATGGCTGGTGGCCTTTCTTGCGCAGCGCGAACATCACCGCTGTCACGCTGACAATGACGGTGGTCAGGATGAAACCGTAGGCCGCCGCCTGGCCGAACTTCAGTTCGCCGAAGCCGCGGCCCATCATGTCCATGACCGGAAACAGCAGCGCATTCTGGCGTCCGCCATATTGGGAGAAGGACGACCCGGTCAGCAGCCACGGTGTGTCGAAGACCTGAAGAGCGGAGATCACGCCATAGGTCGTGACGAAGAACAGCACCGGATAGAGCATCGGGATGGTGATGTAGAAAATCTCCTGCAGCTTGCTTGCACCGTCGAGGCGGGCCGCCTCGTAATAGTGCCTGGGGATGTTCTTCATGCCGGCGAGGATGATGACCATGTTGAAACCGGCCGATACCCAGACATCGACTGCGATAAGCGAATAGAGCATCGTCGAGGTGTCGTTGAGGAACTGCACCGAGGGCAGGCCGAACAGGCCGCGGATGGTGTTCAGGAGGCCGATATTGGGCGTGTAGATCCAGCGCCAGATTGTCGCCGCCAGGAACATCGGCAGGACGACCGGCATAAAGAAGATGCTGCGGAAGAAGTTCTGCCAAAAGCCCTTGAAGCTGTCGACCAGCAGCGCGAGGCAGAAGGCGACGGCGATGCCCACCGGTACGGTGATGGCGATGTAGGAACCGAGATTCCACATTGCCTTGGAGAAGTCGCGCGAATGAATGATGCGCTGATAGTTGGCCAGGCCAACGAAGCGGGACGTTGTCGTCGCGTTCCAATCGTAGAAGGAATAAACGAAGCCGCTGACGATCGGGTAGAGGAAGAACACCGCAAAGAGGGCCAGGAACGGAAACACCATCAGAAGGTGGGGGATATGTTTCTTGTCGAGCATGGTTATCCTCGATGCGGTCTCCGGCCAGGTGGGAGGTCCTGGCCGGAAAATCGAAGGCTGGGCGTCAGCCGCCGGCCAGGCACTCGTTGAGCTCTTCGACAAGCTCCTTGGCGCCGTCCTGCGGAGTGACCCCGCCATCGGCGACCGCCTGGGCGTTGTCGGTCAGGATGGAGCGGTAGCAGTTTGGATAGGCGCCCTTGAAATAGGGCGGCATGCCGTCGATCGCCTTTGCCGCCGCCTTGTTGGTGATGGCGATCAGCGGATCGCTGGCGACCGAAGGATCGGCCATTGCCGCCGCGCTCGCATTGTATCGCGACAAGAGCTTCGCCCAGCGCAGCATCTGCTCCTTGGCGGTGACGTAGGCGGCAAATTCGAACGCGACCTGTGCATTCTTGTTTGGCGCAACGCCGATGAACTCATAGCCCTTGATGCCGCCATAGTCGCCTTCGGTCTTGCCGGGCACCAGCACGTAGTCATATTTCAAGCCGGAGGCCTTGGCCGCTTCCGCATAGGTCGGGTTGACCCACGGGCCGACCAGATGGAAGGCGAGCTGGTTCGAGATGAACAGATCCTTGGTCGCCTGGTCGTTGCGGCTGGTGCCGCTGGTGTATGGTTGCATGTCGACGAACATCTGCAACGTTTGCGCATATTTCGCTTCATTGACCTTGGTCTTCTTGGTCTCGAAATCCGCACCCCACTCGTCAGGTGTCGCAACGCCCGAATAAGTGTCGACGACTGACTGCCAGGCCTGAGTCTGGTCCGGCACGGCGTATTTGCCGGAGGCCTTGACCTTTTCCATCTGCGACAGCCAGTCCGCCCAGTCCTTGATCGGTGCCGCGGTGTCGACCCCGGCATCCTTAAGGACGGTCAGGTTGCGGAACATGAACGAGCCGTAGCCGGTATAAGGCAGGCAATACATCGTTTCGGGCTTTGGCGAACACATGGCGACAAGGGCTGGATCGAACGAGTCGCGATACTCCTTGGGCATTGCCATGAACTCGGCATAGATGTTCTTGAGCGCGCCAGCCTCGACCAGTGTGGCGCCGACATTAACGCCGTTCATGAACACATCGGGAAGGTTCCCGGACGCAGCACCCGTAACCTGGCCGGTCGTCAGATCGTCATCGCCCTTGCCGGAGATGTTGATGGTGACGTTCGGGTGGGCCTTGCGGAATTCCTCGATGAAGGTCTGCTGAAGCTTGAGCGCCTCACCCTGGGCGAAATCCGAATAGACCCAATATTCCAGGGTGACGGGGTCCTGAGCGCGAGCGCCGCTGATCGTTGCGGCCGTGGCAAGCGCGACAGCGCAGACCGCATGCATATAACGTGTCGAAATCATTCAGACCTCCATTGTGGTTTACGGGTTCCCGATCGAGACGTGGCCCGGATCGACCCAAGGCGTTTTCTGCTTCTTATTATGTTACGCACCTTAACAAACAAATTCAGACCCGCAAGTGGGGAGCCGAACAAAATTGTTGTAGGAGCGACTGGAGGGTAGTGGGAAGGGTTCAGTGGCGACGGATCACTTGCCGACAAGCAACTCGCATGCATGGTCCGCGGCGATCTTCTCGATGCCGAGCACGGTTGCGTCGGCGCCGAGGCTGCTGGCATGGATTTCCGTCGGGTAGCTCAGCCTGTCGACGGTCTCGCGGACATAGGGCAGCATGATCGCGTTGTCGCCAATGCCGCCGCCGAGCACGACAATGCCGGGGTCGACGACGCCGACGCAGGCCGAGACGATGGCGCCGATATCCTCGGCGTGGCGCTTCACCTGGGCAAGGGCGGCGGCATGCCCCTCGCCGGCCAACGCAAAGAGCGCGGCCGTATCGGCTGGTGCCGCCCCGGCATCCTGCGGCCACGCTGCGCGGGTTCGCTGCATCAGCGCCTCGGCTCCAACATAGTCTTCCAGTCCGGCATTTTGCGGCCGCAGGCCAGGGCCCCACGGGAACGGCAGATGGCCTATTTCGCCGGCGGCACCGCTGCGACCACGGATCAAGCGGCCGCCAAGCACCAAGCCCATGCCGATCTTCAGGCCGATCTGGATGTAGGCAAAATCATTCAGGCCTTGCGCGACGCCATGGCTCTGCTCAGCCAGCGCCGCACAGTTGACATTGTTCTCGAGCAGCAGCGGAACGCCGTCGGGCGGCGTAAAATGCGAGAACAGGTTCTCCTGCCCGGTCGCCGCTCGGGCCGCGTTGTCGGCAACGACGCGCGAAGGCAGTGCGATGCCGAGAGCGCGCAACTTTCCCCAACCCGGCTCGGTCAGCGCCAACGTCGCCTCGACCTCCTCGGCGACCGCCTGGCTGATCTCGGCGCCGAGATGACGCTGGTTGGACGACAGCCGGTAGACACGATGATGGAGAAGCCGCCTGTCGAGCGTGGTGACGCGCGTGCGTACATGGGTCGAGCCGGCGTCGATGGCGATCACATGGCCGGCACCGGCGCCTAACCGGTACATCGCTGCCTTGCGGCCAAGCGGACCCTGCACCTCGCCGATCTTCTCGACATAGCCGGCCGCGAAGAGCTCGGCGATCGAGGAAGACAATGTCGGCCGCGACAGACCAAGCGTCGAACCGAGTTGAGGTCGCGTCGCCGGGCCTGACTGGAAAAGCGTTCGGAACACGGAACGCGCGCTGGACGTGAAGGCAGCCCGAATGTCAGCCTCGCTCAACTGTTTTTGCTTCACACGGTCTTCCTAAAGTTAAGTGTCTTGACAAAATCTATAGATGAGGCAATCCAGAACATCAAATCGATTGCCTTCGCGCAGACTGCCTGAAACCTGGCCAACTGAAAATCCTTGGGTAACCGGCAGCGCAAACCAACGGTGGAAAGAGCCTGCATGACCGGCAGTCGCAACGATCTGGAAATTGGCTATGATGTGCCCGCGGCGGTAGGCGACGCGCTCAAGAGTATTCAGACGCCGGCGCTGGTCATCGATCTCAACGCCTTCGAGCGGAATGTCGAGCGCATGCGGTGCCATGTCGAAAGCATGAACGTTCGGCTGCGCGCCCACGCCAAGACCCACAAATCCGCCGACATCGCTCTCTTTCAGATCGCCAAGGGTGGCGCCTGCGGCGTCTGCTGCCAGAAAGTGTCGGAAGCCGAGGCCTTGGTGCGCGAAGGCGTCCTGGACATCCTCGTCTCCAACCAGGTCACCGGCCCGCTCAAGATCGCGCGGCTGGCGCGACTTGCCGGCAGGGCGCGCATTATTGTCTGCGTCGATGACGCCGCCAATGTCGCCGCATTGTCGAATGCGGCACAGAGCGCAGGCTCAACAATCGAAGTCCTTGTCGAGATCGACTGCGGCGCCCGCCGCTGCGGTGTCCAACCAGGCGCACCGGCGGCCGACCTTGCGCGCTCCATCGCCGCTTCGCCCAATCTCGTGTTTTCCGGTCTGCAAGCCTACCACGGGAGTGCGCAACACATCGTCGATCCGGCCGAACGTCGGACGGCGATCGCCGCAGCAATTGAAATGACGCGCGACACGCTGCGCTTGCTGGCGGAGTTGGGTCTCGAATGCGCGATCGTTGGCGGAGCTGGCACCGGCAGCTTCGACATGGAAGGCGGCTCCGGCGTCTACAACGAGTTGCAGTGCGGTTCCTACATCTTCATGGATGCCGATTATGGCCGGATCCGCGATGATAGCGGCGGTGTGGTCGGAGGCTTCGAACACGCGCTTTTCGTGCTGACCTCGGTCATGAGCAAGACGACGCCGACACGTGTCGTGTGCGACGCCGGCCTCAAGGCATTGGCCGTCGACAGCGGTCTTCCACTGATCTTCGACCGGCCCGGCATTACCTACGTCGCCGCCAATGACGAGCATGGCAAGATCGACGATCCAGGCAACCTGCTCGCCATCGACGACCGGCTATTCCTGGTGCCCGGGCACTGCGATCCGACCTGCAATTTGTATGACTGGTTTGTCGGCGTTCGCGACGGCAAGGTCGAGGCATTGTGGCCGGTAACGGCACGCGGAAAGCTCTATTGATGTCCATTGCCGACATTATGGGCTTCGGTCGCGCTGCGGCCACTTGGCATCGTAGAAATGCGGCTAGAATCCCGCTCTAAGTCGTCAGCGGCTGGAATCGGCCGGGCGGGGAAGCAGCCAGTTCCGACCAGTCGAGTTCCTCCTCCAGCCGATGATATGCTTCGTCGCCAATCGTACCGTCGATACGCAGCCGTTCCAACGCATCACGCTGGCTCTTGACGGCATAGAGGCGCAGCCTGTCGTACTCGGTTGCAGCCTGGGCATCGTCAGGGTTTTCGGCGATCACGCGCTGGGCGGTAAACTGCTCGCGTACCGCGGCCGCGGCACTCGATGTCTTGCCGCTCAACACATCCAGCGCAGCCTGCATGATGGCAACGCGTGCCTGCGCGACCTCGCGGTCGACAGTTTCGTCCGGGTCGAGACGAAGCAAGCGCAGCAGCGGCTTCAGGCTCATGCCTTGCAGCACCAAGGTGCCGAGAACGACCGAGAAAGCGGCGAGCACGATCGGGTCGCGGCCGGGAAAGTCGGCCGGCAGGGCAAACGCTGCCGCAAGGGTGACCAGACCGCGCATGCCGCACCAGCCGATCAGCACGCCGCCGCGAAACGACGGGGCTTCGGCCTGCCGGTTCGCGTCACCGAAGCTGGCAAGCCACCTCATGATGGCGCCGCATCCAAGCACCCAGACGAGCCGCGAAACAATGACGACTGCCAGCACGGCTGCGGCGAAGACGAATGCTTCGACCTGCCCCTGCTCGGCAAGCCGCCCGACGATCGACCGTGCCTGAAGTCCCATCAGGACGAAGGCCAGCACGTTGAGCACGAAGACCGCCGTCTCCCAGACCGAGTAGGAGCTGACGCGATTTCTGGCCGGCATGCGGCGCGGCGCGGTGCGCGCGATGGTCATGGCATAAACCACGATCGTAATAATGGCGGAGAGCCCGACCCGGTCGGCCAGGATCCAGACGCCGAATGTTCCGGCAAATTGCACCACGGTGCCGCTCGCCGGGTCCTCGATGCGGGTGAGCGCGACGAGCGACAATCGGCCGAGCACATAACCGGCGGCAAGGCTGCCGACCGTCGACAGCAAGATCACCGGAATTGCGCCGCTCAGCAGGATGGAGCCGGCAGCTGCGGAAACCGCCATGCGGTAGATCAGGAGTGCGGTGGCGTCATTGAGCAGGCTTTCGCCTTGCAGTATCGCGGTGATGCGGTGCGGCACCTTGAATTGCCCAAGCACTGCCGACGCCGCGACGGCATCGGGCGGCGCCACGATCGCACCAAGGGCGATGGCCGCGGCGACGGGTAGGCCCGCCATTGTCCATCCGACCAGCGCCACCGCCGCGGTTGTGAAGATGACGGCGCCAAGCGCTAGCAAGACAAGCGGCAGCCTGTAGCGATTGAGGTCGCGCAGCGACGTGTCGTAGGCTGCGTCAAGAAGCACCGGCGCAATAAACAAAGCGAGCGCCAGTTCGGGATCGATCTCGATGGTCGGCGCAAACGGCAGGAAGGCGATGCCTACACCTGCCAAAGCCAGCAAGGAGGGATACGGAACCTGAAGACGTCGCGACAGCGCCGTCAGCGCGACGGCGGTCAGCAGGAGAACAAGGGTCAACTCGAAAAGCGCCATGCCTCACCGTAGCGGCGAAGCCAGGCTATTGGCACTGCAAAAAAACGGCGACGGCTTCGGGTGGTGGTGAATGGTTGTTACAGAGAATTTCGGCGCGTAAAGTGCATTCCTTGCCATTCACCATTCACTCTTCATCCTAGTGCAGCACCAGCATGTCGCCCGACGAGAAGGAAATCTCGGCCTTTTCGCCGACGGCGGGCGGCGGCGCGGCCGGGCTGTTGAACGTATCAAGCGATACCGTACTGCCGCCGATGCCGACGCGGACCCGGATGACCGAGCCGAGGAAATGCACTTCGGCGATCTCGCCCGTGAGGCTGGAATCGCGGCCCGGCTGGCGACCGAGCGAAATCGCCTCGGGCCGCAGCGCCAGCGACAGCGTGTCGCCGGATTTCGAACCGTTGAGCTTGCCCTTGAGCGAGACTTCCTGCGTATTGACGCGCACCTTGCCCGAGGCCGCATCGGTGACGGTGCCTTCGAGCACGTTCAGCGTGCCGACGAAATTGGCGACAAACTTGCTTGCCGGCCGGTTGTAGATCTCGAACGGCGTGCCGACCTGCTCGGCCTTGCCGCCATACATGACGGCAATGCGGTCGGAGATCGACAACGCCTCTTCCTGGTCGTGGGTGACGAAGATCGTGGTGATGCCGAGCCTCTTCTGGATCGAGCGGATTTCCTCGCGCAGCGACACGCGGACCTTGGCGTCGAGCGCCGACAACGGCTCGTCGAGCAGCAGGAGCTTCGGTTTCGGCGCAATCGCCCGCGCCAGCGCGATACGCTGCTGTTGGCCGCCCGAGAGCTGGTAGGGATAGCGGTCGCCCATCTGCGGCAGCTTGATGAGGTCGAGCATTTCGGCAACGCGCCTGTCGGCATCGGCCTTTGGCATGCCCGCAACCTTCAGTCCGAAGGCGATGTTCTGGGCCACGGTCAAATTCGGAAACAGCGCATAGGCCTGGAAAACCATGCCGACATTGCGCTGGTTGGGCTTCAACCTTGTGATGTCCTTGCCGGCCACGACGATCTTGCCGGCGCTCGGCTCCTCGAAGCCGGCAACCATGCGCAGCACCGTCGTCTTGCCGCAGCCCGATGGTCCGAGGAAGGAGACGAATTCGCCCGGCTCGACGTCGAGGTTGAAATCCTGGACCACGGTGGTGGGGCCGAAAGATTTTCGGACATGCTGGATGGAGAGGAATGGCTCGGCCATGGCTTTTCTTTCGATCAGTTCGGGCGGTTCGCCGACTTCGGCGCGAAGCGGGACAGGATCTGGATCAGCGACATGCAGCCCCAGGTGATGGCGAAGGCAATGATGGCAAGGGCCGCCGGCTCGTAGGCACGATTGGCGCCGATATTCTGCAAATAAGGACCAAAGGCTGGTCGGTTGAGCAGGCTGGCCATGGTGAATTCGCCGATGACGATGGCAAAGGTAAGAAAGGCGCCCGACAACACTGCGATCAGCACGTTGGGCAGGATGACGCGGGTGATGATCGTGCCCCAGCCGGCGCCGAGGATCTGCGCCGCCTCCGTCAGCGTTCTGACGTCGATGGTGCGCAGCCCGGTATCGACGGCGCGGTACATATAGGGCAGCGCCAGCGTCGCATAGCCGATGACCAACAGGGCGTCGGTGCCCCTACCGCTCGCCAGGAATGGCAGCGGCGAGCTCGATCCGTACATTCTGATGTAGCCGAAGACGATGACGATGGCCGGGATGACCAGCGGCAGCAGCGTGATGAACTCGACGACCGGCCTCAGCTGCGGCAGCCGCAGCCGGATCCAGTAAGCGGTGGGCACGACGATCAGCACGCCGAGGATGATGGTGAAGACGGCCGCGAGCACGGAATAGCCGAAGGTCGCCTGGAAGCGAGGGTCGCCAAGCACGACCTTATAGGCATCGAAGGAATAGACGCCGCGCCGCATGCGCATAGAGAATTCCACGGTCGCGATCAGCGGAATGAAGAAATAGGCCGCGCCCAGCGCAAAGACGACCCAGGCCCAGAAACGTCCGCTCTTCATTTGAGCCATCTTTCGCTGCGCGTCCGGAACCAGATGTAAAAGACGTTGGCAAGGCCGGTGATGACGATCATGCCGAAGGCAATGGCATAGCCGAGATGCGGGTTGTGCAGCACGTCACCGCGGATCTGCGCATAAAGCACGATGGGAATGATGTTGAGCGACGAGCCCGTCAGCGCGTAGGCGGTAGCGATGGCGCCGAAGGCGTTGGCGAACAGCAGGATGACGGTGCCGAGAAAACTCGGCCAGATCACCGGGATGACGACCATGCGCCAGTATTGCGCGGTGGTGGCGCCAAGCGTGGCGGCGGCCTCGCCCCATTCCTTCTTCAGTCCGTCGATCGCCGGTGTGATGATGACCACCATCAGCGGGATCTGGAAATAGACATAGGTCAACGTCAGGCCCCAGAACGACAGGATGTTGAAGCCGTGGGCGTAGATGTTGAAGCCGAACACGGTGTTCAGGATCACTGTCGCGAGGCCGAGGCGGCCGAGCGTGGCAAGGAAGGCGAAGGCCAGCGGCACGCCGGCGAAATTCGAAGCCACGCCGGAAAAGGTCAGCGTCGCCGACCGTATCCAGTTCGGCAGGCCGCCGCGCACGATGGCAATGGCAATGGCCAGACCGGCAAATGCGCCGATGAGCGACGAAGCAAGGCTGATCTTGATCGAGATCCAGTAGGCGGCAAGGATGCTGGGCAGCCTGCAGTTTCCATCGACCCAGGAGATCCAGGAATCATACTGGCACCGCATGTATTTCGACAGGTTGGGCGGGTCGAAGATACCGACGATATTGTCGAAGGTGAATGCGCCGGCATCGTTCTGGAACGCGCCGAGCACCAGATAGAGCGTGGGCAGGACCAGGAACATGATGGCGAAGATGAAGAACGGCGCCACGCCCAGCCATTGCGTCGGTAGCCGAAACGCGCGCGCCTCGCTGGGCGGCGCCGTCTTCCCGGCAATCGCGTGATCGGAAAGCGAGAGATCGGTCATGCGCCGGCTACCGTCTTGTCGCATCAGCCCGAAAATCGAACTCGATCTTCGGAAAGTACGATGCGAAAATTTGAGTGCTAGAGCGTACTTTGTGCGTCGCTCTAGTGGAATACCGGGCGGCAATGAAGCCGCCCGGCGGTTTTCAATCTTACTGAACGTTGGCGCCGACGACGGCGTCCCAGTTCTTGGTAATGGCTTCCTTGGCCTTGCCCTGCTCCTCGAGCGTCGGGAACACCGCGGCCTCATAAGATGCGGCCGGCGGCAGCTTGGCCAGCACGTCCTCCGGGATCTTGCCGTTCTTGGCGAGATCGTTGAAGCGGATCGGGTGGCAATAGCCCTTCAGCCAGCCGATCTGGCCTTCGTCGGAATAGAGGTACTCCATCCAGAGCTTGGCGGCATTCGGATGCGGCGCATAGGCGCTGATCGCCTGCACGTAGACACCGGCGACGACGCCGGTCTTCGGCACCACGACGTCGACCGGCGGGTTGCCGTTCAGCGTGTCGCGGCCGGCAAGCGCATTGTAGTCCCAGTTGATCAGGATCGGCGTCTGACCCTGCGCAAGCGTCGCCGGCTTACCGATGACCGGCACGAAATTGCCGGCGGCATTGAGCTTCTTGAAGAAGTCGAGGCCGGCAGTACCTGCGGCTTCACCGGCCGCAGCGCCGCTTGAAAGACCGGCGGCATACACCGCCTGGATCGCCTGGTTCGAGGCGCGCGGATCCCCGGCGAGTGCGACGGCGTTGGCGTATTCCGGCTTCAGAAGATCGGCCCAATCGGCCGGCACTTCCTTGACCAGATCCTTATTCACCATCATCGACAGAACGCCGTAATAGTCGCCGTACCAGGCGCCATCGGCATCCTTGGCGCTGTCCGGGATCGAGTCCCAGGTCGACACCTTGTAGGGCATCAACAGGCCGTCGGCCTTGGCCGTGGGTCCGAAAGACAGGCCGACATCGATGACGTCGGGCGCCTGCGGGCCCTTGTTGTCCTTGTTGGCCTTGATCGCCTCGATCTCGTCGCCGGAGCCGGCATCGGGGTTGAGCTCGTTGACGGTGATTTCCGGATATTTCGCCTTGAAGCCGGCGATCACGGCGCCATAGCCGCACCAGTCATGTGGCAGCGCGATGGTGGTGAGCTGGCCTTCCGCCTTGGCAGCGGCAACCAGTTCATCCATGGACTGGGCCGACGATATGGCAGAGGTCGCCATCAGGGCGACGGCCGTAAGGGAAAGCACTTTTCCCGTGAATTTGAACATGTGTTCTCTCCGTTGAACTGACGCCGTTGGACGCCTGCGATGCGGTATCGTTTTCCTGTGACAGCCAGATGAAAGCTTTGTGAAAGCGATGCCCTGCAGTACGAAAAAGTAAACTCTTTTTAACCTGTTGTAGCAATCGCTCCGCGATTCTTTTTCCGGCTAACTAATTTCGGCGTTGCCCTTCATCCTTTCCCCTTTCTTTGCCCTCAATTCCCAGATCAATTTCTCGGCGTAAAAACCGTCTCAGACGGTGCCCGCAATCGCGTTTTCGAGCAGCGTCAGCGCGGCCTTCTTGGTCAGCTTGACCGGGTTGCCGCCGGCGGTCGGATCGACCACCGCCATGTCGGCGATCAGGCCCTTGCGCTTCTTGTCCATGTCGAGCCCCTTGATCAGGCCCGGCAGCGCATGCGGCACCTTCAGTTCCTTGCGCAGCTTGATAACGGCCTTGGCGAACCCGTCGAAGCCGCCCTTGATGCCGCAATAGGCCGCGAGCCGAGCGATACGCATTTCGACGGCGTCGCGGTTGAAGGCCAGCACGTAAGGCATGAACACGGCGTTGGTCATGCCGTGATGGGTGTCGTAGAGCGCGCCGATCGGATGCGACAGCGAGTGGATGGCGCCTAGCCCTTTCTGGAAGGCGGCAGCGCCCATCGCAGCGGCGCTCATCATATGGGCGCGGGCGACGAGATCCTTGCCATTGGCGTAGGCTTTCGGCAGGTTTTCGAAGACGAGCCGCACGCCTTCGACAGCGATGCCATCGGCCATAGGATGATAGCTTGGCGCGCAATAGGCTTCGAGGCAGTGAGCGAGCGCATCCATGCCGGTACCGGCGGTGATGAAGCTAGGCATGCCCACCGACAATTCTGGATCGGCGATGACGATCGCCGGCAAAAGTTTTGGATGGAAGATGACCTTCTTCGTGTGGGTCGCTTCATTGGTGATGACGGCGGCGCGGCCGACCTCCGAACCGGTGCCAGCCGTCGTCGGCACGGCGATGATCGGTGCGATCGCATCGGAATTGGCGCGCGTCCACCAGTCGCCGATATCCTCGAAATCCCAGACCGGCCGCGTCTGGCCCGCCTGGAAGGCGATCAGCTTACCGAGGTCGAGCGCCGAGCCGCCGCCGAAGGCGATGACACCGTCATGCTTGCCCTTCTTGAACGCGGCAATGCCGGCGGTCAGGTTGGACTCGACCGGGTTCGGCTTGACCTCGGAAAACACCCCATAAGATATCTTGGCATCGTCGAGCATCTTCAGTGTCGAGGCGACGACCGGCAGCTTGGCCAGCCCCGGATCGGTGACGAAGAGCGGCCGCTTAATGCCGACGGCATCAAGCACATCAGGCAACTCCTTGATGCGCCCCGCACCGAAGCGCACGGTAGTCGGGTAATTCCATTTGGAAATGAGTTTTGACATTTTGTTCTTTCAGAAAATCAGATGGCTTCACGCAGATGATATGATTTCGGCCTCGTCAGATTGTCGTAGCCGATGGCCGACAGGGCCGCGCCCTTGCCGGTGTCCTTGACGCCGGTCCAGACCAGCGCCGGATCAAGATAGTCGCAGCGGTTCATGAACACGGTGCCGGTCTCGACGCGGTCTCCGATCGCCACCGCATGCTCGGTGTCGCGGGTCCAGATCGACGCCGTCAGCCCGTAGGGGCTGTCGTTCATCAGCGCGATCGCTTCCTCGTCGTTGCGCACCTTCATGATGCCGACGATCGGCCCAAAGCTTTCCTCGCGCATCACGCTCATCTGATGATCGACTTCGGTCAGCACTTCCGGCGCCAGATACGGCGAGCCCGGCTCGTCGTTGCCAACCTTCATGGTGATGAGCGCCTTGGCACCCTTGCGCAGCGCCTCGGCCTTCTGTTCGCGGATCAGGTCGGCGAAGCGCGCCTGTGCCATCGGTCCCATCGTCGTCGCCTGATCGAGCGGGTTGCCGACGACGTAGTTCCTGGTTTCGGCGATGAAGCCTTCGACGAATTCGTCATAGACCTTCTCGTGGACATAGACGCGCTCGATGCCGCAGCAGCACTGGCCGGAATTATAGAAGGCGCCGTCGACCAAATTGGCAACCGCATGGTCCATCTTGGCATCGGCCAGGACATAGGCCGGGTCCTTGCCGCCGAGCTCGAGGCCGAGCGTCATGAAGGTGCCTGCCGCAGCCTTTTCGATGGCGCGGCCGCCGGCGACCGAGCCGGTGAAATTGACATGGTCAATCTTGCCCGAGCCGAGCAGTCTTTCCGTCTGGGCGTGGTTCATGACGAGGTTCTGGAACAGGCCTTTCGGTAGGCCTGCCTTGTCGAAGGCCTGTTGAAAGCGTTCGCCGACCAGCAGCGTCTGCGCCGCGTGCTTGAGGATGACGGCGCTGCCGGCCATCAACGCCGGCACGATGGTGTTGACGGCGGTGAGATAGGGATAGTTCCACGGCGCGATCACCATGACCACGCCGAGCGGCACCTTCTTCACATAGCGGCGAAATCCGTCCTTCGGATTGGAGGCCAGGACCGGCTTGAGCGCCGCCTCGGCGATTTCGACCATGTAGTTCGTGCGTTCCCTGACGCCGCCGAACTCGCCGCCATAACGCACCGGGCGGCCCATCTGCCAGGCGATCTCCGGGACGATCTCGTCGGTCATGGCGACCAGCGCTTCCAGCATGGCAAGCATGTACTTGCCGCGCTCGACGACCGGCGTTTCAGCCCATTTCTCCTGCGCCGCCTTGGCACGCTCGACCGCGGCATTGATCGCATGATCGGTCGCGATCGGCCGCTCGGCATAGACCGAACCATCGACGGGAGATTTTATTTTGACCGTTTCGGTCATTCCTTGAGTCCTCGCAGTTTTTGATAATCATGGTTTTGAGCCGGCCGCCGTCGGGCGCCAAAGGCTGGACGGAAGCGCTGGCGTAATTTTAATACCGCTCGAACCCCCTGTGCAGCTCCCAGTCCGTAATGCGGCGATCGTATTCGAACTGCTCCCAGCGCGCCGTGTGCACGTAATGTTCGAGCACGCCGTCACCGAACGCCTGCTTCAGCATCTCCGATTTCGCCAGCGTCTCTGTGGCATCACGCAGGGTCTTCGGAATTTCCGGCAGCTGCGAGGCCTGATAGGCATCGCCGACGAAGGGCTTTTGCAATTCCAGCTTTTCGTCGATGCCGGCAAGCCCGGCCGCAATCAGCGCGGCGAAGGCAAGGTAAGGGTTGAGGTCGGCCCCACCGATACGGCATTCCATGCGGATGCCCTTAGTGCCCTCGCCGCACAGGCGGAAGCCGGCGGTGCGGTTGTCCTCGCTCCACATGATCTTGGTCGGCGCGAAGGTGCCGGCCTGGAAGCGCTTGTAGGAATTGATGTAGGGCGCCAGGAACCAGGTGAATTCCTTCGCGTATTTGAGTTGGCCGGCCGCCCATTGCTGACCGAGCGTCGACAGAGTCCATTCAGCATTCTTGTCGTAGAAAAGCGGCATCTTGCCGTCAGCGCTCCACAGCGAATTGTGGATGTGGCTGGAATTGCCGGCCAGCCCGTAATTGTACTTGGCCATGAACGAGATCGCCTTGCCTTCGGACTCGGCGATTTCCTTGGCGCCGTTCTTCAGGATGACGTGGCGGTCGGCCATGTCGAGCGCCTCGGCATAGCGCACATTGATCTCTTCCTGGCCCGGTCCCCACTCGCCCTTGGAGTTCTCGATCGGGATGCCGGCAGCCTCCATCTCGTTGCGCAGCCGGCGCATGACGCCTTCTTCCTTGGTCGTGATGCCGATCTGGTAGTCGCCGATATAGGGCGAGGCTGTGTCGAGGCCCTGCCAGTGCTTCTTGCGGGCGGAATCATAGGTCTCGCTGAACAGATAGAATTCGAGTTCGGAGGCGAAATAACCGATATAACCGCGCTCGCTCAGCCGCTTGATCTGCTTCTTCAGGATGGCGCGCGGCGAATGCGGCAGGTCATCATGGGTGTGGTGGTCGAGCACGTCGCAGATCACCAGCGCCGTCTTTTCCAACCATGGAATGCGCCGCAGCGTCGACAGATCCGGCTTCATGACGAAGTCGCCGTAACCCTTGGACCAGCTCGCCGCCTTGTAGCCGGGCACCGGTTCCATATCGATGTCGGCGGCCAAGAGATAGTTGCAGCCATGCGTCTCGTCATGGGCGGAATCGACGAAATACTGGGCCAGGAACCGCTTTCCAGCCAGCCGCCCCTGCATGTCGACGATGCAGGCCAGCACCGTGTCGACCTCGTCGTTGGAGACCGCCTTCTTCAACTGATCGAACGAGAAATTTCCGGCCATTCTTGCAAGCTCCGCCGCCTTTATGGCGCTTCGAGAGTTCAAATCTGGACCCGGCCGCGGGAAGCGGCCGGGTGTTTTTGGGTTCGAGCAGGTCAGGCTTTCTGCGCGTGCTCCAGCGCGAACTCTTCTTCCGGCGACAGGATCAGCTTATGACGGCCGACCAGCCCGAAATAGACGATCGCGATGGCGAACCACAACGCAACCCACACCACGCCCTTGGTGAAGTTCGCATCCTGAATCTGGTAGAGCAGAGTGACCACGCCGATGACGATCGTCAGCACGGCACCCGGGACGCCGAGCGGGCTGCGATAGGGACGTTCCATGTTCGGCTGGTTCCGGCGCAGCAGGATGAAGGACACCGCCTGCAGGATGTAGGAGAACATGGCGCCGAACACCGCCATGTTCAGCAACACCGAGCCGATGAGCGAACCGGCTGCGTCGCCGCCTAGCGCAAACCACATGATCAGCATGATGCCGAAGCCGACGATGGCACCCGCAAACATCGCCACATACGGCGTCTTGTAGGATTTGTGGGTGACCGACAGTGCGGACGGGAAATAGCCCGCACGGCTCAGCGAATAGACCTGGCGGCCCATGGCGAAGATGATGGTGTGGAAGCTTGCGATCAATCCAACCAGCGCGATGAGGCCAAGCAGCACTGCACCGGAGTCGCCATAAATCGCCCGGAACCCGTCGAGCAAAGGCTCGCCGGAAGTGGCGAGCTTGAAGGAACCGACTCCGATGACCGACGGGTTGAGCAGCACGATCATGAAGGCCGAGACTATCAGCGTCAGCATGCCGGCGATAATGCCACGCGGCATGTCGCGCTTGGGGTCGACCGATTCTTCCGCCGCCAGCGGAAGCTGCTCGATCGCCAGGAACAGCCACACCGCGAAGGGCAACGTCGCCAGCACGCCCGACAAGCCGAACGGGAACATCGAGCCATTGCCTTCGGGAAGTTCCATCGCCGCTCCGTCCGGACCGACGCCGATGTTCAGCGCCCAGCGCGAAAAGTCCATGCTCGGAATGGCGCTGATCCAGAAGACGATCAGCACGGCAAGCGATAGCAGCGTCACGATCAGGGTGACGCGGAAGGACAGCGCGACGCCGA
Source organism: Mesorhizobium robiniae (assembly GCF_040545535.1). NCBI lineage: Bacteria > Pseudomonadati > Pseudomonadota > Alphaproteobacteria > Hyphomicrobiales > Phyllobacteriaceae > Mesorhizobium > Mesorhizobium robiniae. The sequence goes on along the minus strand of NZ_JBEPMC010000008.1, from coordinate 2,452 downwards.
AAATGTTCAACGCCAGGAACACGGCATAGGTCACTAGCCACCAGAGTGGTGGCCAAACGCTGGAGTCGGGAAAGGCGACTGACCAGATGCCCCCCATATAAGAGCCAATGAAGAAGGCGATGACGGCCGGCGTCACGACATACTCGACGTTTTCGCAAAGCCCGGTGATGAAGCCGCCCCACGGTCCCATCGCCGTCCGGGCGAAGGAGTAGGCAGCGCCGGTATGCGGCAGGGCCGGGCTCATCTCCGCGATCGAGAAGACGAGGCCGATATACATGATGGCAATGATGATGCCGGCAACCAGCATGCCGCCCCAACCGCCGGTCCCAAATCCGAAATTCCAGCCCGAGAAATGTCCTGAGATGACGGCACCTACGCCGAGTGCCCACAGATGCCAGACATTGGCATGACGCACCAGTTGCCGGTCCTCGAAATAAGATTTGTCGCGCTTCGCATACGCGACGCTGCCGACTTGCTTCGTATTACCACCTGCCATTTGAAAGTCCCCTTCTTCTTGTCAGTTGACCGGTTCCACTGGATGACCGAGCCCGCGCCGGCCAGATCCCTGGGATCCGGATGACGGCTCGATATCGGAAAAAATACCCGTGAGCAGATCCGCCCATTTTCGCTGCCCGGCTTCGTCGGATACTTGGTCGTTGCGGATTTCGATCATCGCGCAGGGTAGCCCCCGCGGGCGCGCGTGGCGTTCCAGCGTGAAATACACGCGGTCGGCCGGCGAATAGGGTTCGTTGACGCCGACCGTGACGCCGGCGAGCCGCTGCAGCGCGGCGATAAGCGGCGCTGCCAGCCGCCGATCCTCGTCATGGATAATGCCGATGTGCCAGGGCCGGCTCGTGCCGTTGTAGACCGGGGTGAAGGAATGGATCGAGACCAGCCGCGTCTCGAGCCCGTGCACCAGCCTTTTGTCGATAATGCTCGCAACCGCATCATGAAAGGGTTGCCAGGCTAGGGCGATGCGCACGGCGCGCTGCTTTTCCGACAAGCCGGCATTGCCCGGAATGGCCGTGGTCTCGCTGACCGGCGGCACCAGGTCGGGCGCATCCAGTGGCCGGTTGCAGTCGATGACAAGCCGCGAAATGCAGGTTTCGACCAGCGTCGCGTCGAGCGCCTCGGCCATGCGGCGAGCGACCGGCAGCGCGCCGGGGTCCCAGGCGATGTGGCGGGAAAGCTGCTCGGCAGCAAGGCCGAGCGTTCCGAATTCCGGCGGCAGGAAGTTGGAGGCGTGGTCGCAGGTCAGCACGAAAGGGCTCGAACCGCCAGGGTTGGTCACCCTCACGGTTTCAGGCGATGCAAGGCTGGCGGGCCGTGCTGTCTCCATTGTCCTGTCGTCCCCAGGGAGCGCTGTATCGTATGTTACGTATTTTGCCTCATTGCGTCCCTGCGGATGATTTCATACAGTTTGTCGGGCTTTGTCAAACGCGATTTCGGCAAAGCGGCCAAGGGTGGGGAAAAGATGATTTCGAGTATTGCCGAACTGATCTCGGACCGCATCGGCGCGATGCCGGCGGGGGAGCGCCGCGCAGCGCAAACGCTGATCGCCAGCTACCCGCTGATTGGCCTGAAAACGGTCGCCGAGTTCTCAGCTGCCGCCGGCGTCTCCTCACCGACGATCCTGCGTTTCGTCGCCCGGCTCGGCTTCCAGAATTATCCGGAATTCCAATCGGCGCTGCAGGATGAGCTGGCGGCGCAATTGCAGTCGCCAGCGTCACGGACGCTCAACCAGCCGTCGCCGAACGGCGGCGCGGTGTCGCCGATGCTGGAGGCGACGCTCGATAATATGCGCGAGACGTTCAGGCACTTGTCCGACAAGCAGCTTGCCGACATCGTCGCAAAGCTTGCCGACCGACGCGGCAAGACGTTCCTGATCGGCGGCCGCTTCACCGATCCGCTGGCGCGCTACATGGCCGCCCACCTCGCCATCGTCCAGCCCAACGTCTTTCACCTCGCCGGACAGGAAAGCGTCTGGCGCGACCGGCTGATCGACATGGGCAAGCGCGACGTGCTGGTGATCTTCGACATCAGGCGCTACCAGGACAGCCTGGTCCGTTTCGCCGAAACGGCGCACCAGCGTGGCGTGCAGATCGTGCTGTTCACTGACCAGTGGCTGTCGCCGATCGCCCGCTTCGCCCGCCATGTCATCGCCGGGCGCACCGCCGTGCCCTCCGCTTGGGACTCCTCGGCGGCCCTTTTCGTCGTTGCCGAAACGCTGATCGGCGCCGTCACCCGGCAGCTCGAGGCCGACGGCGCCAAACGCATCCGCGAGCTGGAAAGCCTGCGGTAGCCGACGTGGCCTGAACGCATGATCGCTTCTGTGCCGGAGAAGCCGACCAGCACAGCCAAACGCAAACGGCCCGCTTGAGGCGGGCCGTTTTTGGATTTGGTTGCGGGGACAGGATTTGAACCTGTGACCTTCAGGTTATGAGCCTGACGA
>NZ_JBEPMC010000007.1:0-434629 GCF_040545535.1 Mesorhizobium robiniae | reverse complement strand
CACGCTGCCCGCTTCATCCCCAGCCTCCATTCGCTGGCGATAAAACCGGACAACTCACGTGCTACCTAATCCGGACAACTCATGTGCTTACGACAGCGCCAAACCTGCCTCTTGGCGAAACGATCCGAAGCGGCTATGTGTCGGGCCGCGTGGTCCCGTAGCTCAGTAGGATAGAGCGGCAGATTCCTAATCTGTAGGTCACAGGTTCGATTCCTGTCGGGATCACCATGCATTTCAAGCACTTAGCGAACCACCACCGTACTTTTTTGCAAATTAGTACGGCGTTTTTCGCTGGTCAGTTAGCGGACCCGGACATGTATTCGCGTGATCGCATTGCCTGCCTGCGGGAACACCCACCACAGAAACCAACTGTCGCGCATAAGTCGGATTTGAGAAGGCCGCGCTCCTTCGCCGGAGAACAGTGAACATGGCAGGCCCGGAGGATCAGTGCTTTCTACACAAAATCAATACGTTAGCGGGCTGGTTCGTCAACCCATAGCTCTCGTATGGTCTGGCGAACCCGAAAACAATGACTCCGCTTGAATGTTAGCTTTGCGCCGCATGTCGGTCATTCCGATCTTGACCGCCTGTCAAAAGCAGACATCAGGACATGGCCCCCAGCGACGCCATCTGGATCGGCGCCATCCGGTTCTGGGCGTCTGGAAGGGGTGACGATAATCTGCGGACTTTTTTGAGCCGGAGCTGAGTGCATTGACGGAGCTACAGCGGAAGGGGCCGGTGCCGAAATATCGGTCCTACCAACGTCACGCCCGCGTAGGTCGAAGAGGCTCACAGCGTCGTCATACTAAGGTGTCGCACATGATTGGGCTTATCGAATCGTCCGCCTGCACCAATAGCGTCTGTAAGATTTCGCAAAGCTGTGAAGTTTTTGCGGCAAGTATCAGTTGGGGAGCATCTGACCCGCATTCGTGGCCGGCTCTGGAGGATATGAAGATACAAGCGAAAACCTCACTCCGTTCCATGAAATCCAACCAGAGACCTCGAAAGCCCGCGTTCGGCGCGCCGGCGAGCTGGGCCGTGGCAAGCGCCACTCCAGACAAGCGGATTGTTTCCGACAGGCTGGAAGGTAGCGAACAGAATTACGATGGCGGCGAAGTCAGCCGGATCCTGGAGAACCTCGCCGCAGAACTCGAACTCCTGCCTGTCCAGCTTCGGGCGGCGGCCCGCTTTGTCCTTGCACACCCTAAGGACGTCGCGCTCAAGACGATGCGTGAACAGGCCTCGCTGGCGGGTGTGTCGCATTCAACGATGGTTCGCTTCGCGGAGTGGCTGGGATTTGACGGTTACACTGAGCTCAAGACGATATTTGCCGCTTGGTTGCGCCAGAATGCCAAAGCGCCAGAGCAAATCAGCTACCCGTCCGAACCGGTATCCACCGATTGCGGAAATACGACCGATTGGCTCCGCCGGCAGGTTGCCCGCCTGGGCGCTCAGCCGAATATCGAGCGCAATGTCCGGGCCGCGGAAATTCTTGCTGGGGCCCAGCGCGTCATCTCCGTCGGAATTGGACCACAACAACTGGCCGTCGCCAGCCACTTCGTGGAAGTCCTTCGTTCTCTGGGACGCACCGCGTTTGTGTTCGACGCGGCACAGCCCCTGGTCGTTCATGCGCTGAAAGACGTCGGGCCCAGGGACGCCATCCTGGCAATCGGCATGGAGCCTTGCATCAAGCAGACACTCGCCGTCGCGCGATATGCGAAGCGGCGCGGCGTTCAGATCGTCGCCATCGTCGACCAGCGGCAATCGCCGATCGAGCAATATGCGCAAGCGGTCATCGTCATTGCGCAGGCGGAGAACCGGGTTCCGAGCTTGGCGCCGGTGATTGCGTCCGTGGAAATTCTTGCTGCCCTGATCGAGCAGTCTGTCTCGTCGGAGCCGAAATAGCGGGAACCAGCTAGGCCGCCAGCAAGACCAGACTGGATGTTGCCTTATAGCCGGGCAACAATCATCTCCACGGCGGCGATGGCTGGCACCATGCTTGGAAACGTCGATGGAATGGGAGCTTCGACCAGCACGATTTCGTCGGCGATCCGCGCCAGGGTGGATTCCTCATAATCGGTAACGGCGATCACTTTTGCGCCGCGGCTGGATGCCAGCGCTGCCAGCCGCACAGTCCGGAAATCTGCCGAATTCAACCCTACGGCGAGCAACGCCAGGCTTGGGCCGGCTTCCAGCAAATAGGGCAGGGGCAGTTCGTCCCCCACATTGATCGATTGGGCATTCAGGTCTCGCGCCGCCAGGGTCTGGGCCAAATGATCGGCTACGACCTTTTCCAAGCTGGAACCGACGCACCAGATTTCGCTTGCATCCTGCAAGAGAGCGGCGGCTGCCGAATGCTGCTCGGCACTTCTTTGGTCGCCCAATTGCGACAGGCTCGCCGCCACGTGGTTGGCCATCAATCTCGCACGATGTGCCGGCAGCTGGATCGGCGAAGCGGGCGCTCCGTTTTCCGGGAGATCGCGCAGATTGTCGGCATGGACCGCTCGCAAGGCTTCGTAGCCCTCTAGCCCGAGCCATTCAGCCAGCCGCATCATGGTCGAGTGGGAGACCCCTGCCGCACGCGCCTGATTGCGCATGGACAGCAACGCCACGTCGCGCGGGTGCTCAAGCACGTAAGATGCCGCGGTTTTCAATTGAGGAGGCAATTTATCGAATTGCAGAAGAAGAAGATCAGAAACGACGTTCACATTCATGGTTCTGTGCTTTCCGCCCCCACGCGACCGTATGAATTGCGGCGCGGGGCGGCAACAGCATATTGCAACTTAAGCGAGTTCTGATGGACGTGAAAAGAAATACAGCTTAGCCGGTTTAATAATAAGCGTCTGGAGTCAAAACGTCTTCCAGACGATGTCCCAGCCTAATATTAGTTGGCCGGCTCAATTTTATGTGCATTCACGTTTTTTTACAGCACGGAATATGTGGGCAAGGAGGTTCGCCTGCTCGCAAATGCTTCTACCGAGGCAGGTAAACGCGGTCTCCGGCGAACAGCAAACTCGGATCGGCGATGTGTTCGAGGTTGAGCGCCACCGTCGCCGAGATGCTCTTTTGATGGTTGATCGCGAGGCCAATCATACTGTCTTTGTTCTGGACGACGATAGCTTGGTAGCCTTGTTCCTCGAGTTCGGGGTTGAACCGGCCTGACATATCCTGTGCGCCCTCGGGATGGGCGACGAGATAGTCGGCACGCACCCATCCCTGAAGCTCATTGCCCTGGCTGTCGAAGGCACGCACCGGAGCCCATAGAGCGCCGCCGGCATCCGCTTTTCGAGGACCGGTTTCATGCACCAGGGCATCAGGCCACACGACGCCAAGTCGATCGGTATGCGCGTCCGGCGATTCGCGCAGGCTGAGGCCGATTTCCGACGTCACGGCAAATTGCTGCTCGGTCCTGTCCGGCTTCGTGTCTGGTTTCTCGGGAGGCGTGTCGTCGGGCTTGACCACACCGTCATTCGGGTCGGGAACGTTGGTCGCGGGCGGGTTGTCAGGCGCCCCAGGGTTCAGGCCATCCGGTCCTGCCAGTTCCGACGACTCGCCGTCGAGCGTGTCCCCCGCGAGTAGAAACATGCCGGCCCCGATGGTGACGCCCAGCGGCAGGCGGTTCACCATCGCCGAACGTATATCGGACTTTGCTGTCGCGGCGGTGCCGGTCTCCAATCCGAGGGCGTTCAACTGTTGAGGGTCGAGCTTGGCCAGTTGATCGGGCGTGATCTTCTGGCGCTGGGCAGAGGTGAATTGCCTTAGCTGAAGCGGTGAGAACGCGGCGATCTGGTCCGCGTTCATGCCGGCGATGCGCCCAGGCGGAATCGCCGCGACACGGCTGGGCCTGATCCCATTGAGCTGATCGGCGCTCAATGCCCGCAATTGCGTTGGTCGCAATGCCGCGATCTGGTCGTGGCTAAGGAACGCCATCTGGCCGGGCGTCAGGCCGCCCAGCTGTTCGGAGGTGAGCTGTGCGATGTGCCGTGGTTCGACGGCGAGGAGCTCGGCGCGCGACAGATTGCCGATCTCGTCGGCCGACCAGGACCGCACCGTCCTCGCAGGCGGCGCCTGCACCTCCGGTTGCACGAGCGAGCCCAGCCGGATGGGCTCGTGATCGCCCAGCGGGAAGAGGTTTAAATTGCCCTTGCGTTCGGCATAGCCGGCGAGAAACGCCTGCACGCCCGCCGCATCGTCGCGCCGCAGGAACGTGCCATCGACGATCTTGGACCCGGCGCCGTTTCGGAAATTCTCGATCATCTCCTTCTGATCGGGCCGCGCATGCTCGCCCAGATCGTCAAGGAAACGCTTCAGCGAGGCCTTGGCACCCTTGGGGATCATGAATGCCGTGCCATCCTGCGAGGCCGCGGCACGCCCAAGCCATTGCGGCGCGTAAAGACCATAGGTCTCACCGTCCGCACCTTGGAGTTCCATGGTCGTGTAGCGGTCCTTGGCAATCGAGCGCGGCTCGCTTCGCGCGTTGGCCTTGTATTGCGCCCTGCCTTCTACGCTGATCCCATAAAGGCCAAGCGGCAGCGTTCCAGGCGAAAAGGAGACGGTGTAGCGTGTTGCCGGCGTTCCATACTGGCCGTAGAGATTTTCATAGATATTGCCATCCGTCTGCATCGAGCGCGATTGCGGTGGACCTTTGGAATGAAGACCTTCGGGAAGATGCGAGTTGCGCCACTCGTTCGCCTTACCCTTGATTTCATAGCCCTTCGACGTGACGAACTTGTCCGGATTGAAGGACAGGAAGCCCGGCAGCCTGTTGCTGTCGTTGAAGATGACATCCACGAGCATGGCATCGGGATTGCTGATGCGCCTGACTTCGCCGGTCGGCAGCGTGATATAATCGTACGGCGTCTTGCCGGGCACGGCCGAGAGGCGCATGCCGCTCTCGATCGGGTTCTCCACGTAGGATATCGCGGTCGACGGATCGATCTGGCCGGATTCGACGAGCGCGCGGATGGTTGCGACGCCGTCGCCGCGGTTGAGCGCCTCGACCAGTTGCGCCGCCACCTGCGGGTCCTTGACCGCGAACTGGACCTTCAGATTGGTGGAACCGAGTGCCGCCTGGATCTGGTCGTAGGCTTCGCGGGAAACGACATCACCCGATTTCAGCGTGTCCTTCACCGGCGATTCCGGCCGCTTCTCGAAGCCGAAGCGCGGGAGCGCATCGATGGCGTCGACATGGCTCGCCAGCACGGGCAGGCGGAGGCCGGCCTTGAATTCGGTCATGACACGGTCGAACGGCAGCGTGTCCTCGATCCTGACATGGCCAGCCTTGTTGTCCGCCGGTACGCCGAAGAAGTCGCGCTGGTGTGGGTCGAGCGTTACCTCCTCGCCTTTCAGCGAAGGCGAATATTCCATCTCGATCACCGTCGCGGCACCGGACTCATCGGGTGTTTTCCCGACGACGGTGGCGAACGAGGGTCGAATGTCATAGCCGGAACTGTCGGTGAAAATGCCGTCCTTCACGATCTTGAACAGATCGCTGGCGCGCACCGGGAATGCCGTCTGGTTGGAAACCGGCCAGAGGCCCGCCTGCAGACCGGTGATATTGCGATACTCCCTCGCACGCACGGAAACGACGCCCTGCGAGCCGAGGGCATCCTTCAGCGGGGTCAGGCTCCTTTGGCTGATACTGTCGACTATCGACCATCCGATGGCGCCGAAGTCCGTTTTCGTGCCGACGCCGAAGCCGACCGAACCGATCGTGGGCGAGCCGATGCCCAGATAATCGCCGGTATTTAAGCGAACGCGGATTTGGACGCCCACGCGGAAGTCGGGCAGGATCTCGCGCAGCGATCGACGCGGCGGCTGGGGGCCATTTGGCCCGTAGCGTTCGGCCATTTCCAATGGGGAGTAATATTCCGACTCCCGCTGGTACCGAGTCTGAATCTGCTCGGGCGACAGCGGCTTGCCGTCGGGCGTTTTGTCGAGATAGGCCGATTGCGGCTCGTAGCCATCCTGCCTCAACGAGACGCTGCCGTCGGGACCGGTTTCAAGGTAGGTGGCCGGAAACGGCGTGCGATCCTTGCCGCTCGTATATTGATGCTGGCTCGTCGAGCCTTCCGGCACGACGATCGGGTCGCTCGCAACCGGCGTAATTTCGCCGTTGCCGTCCACGGCAAATATTGCCCGGCTCACATTCCCTTCGCCGTCGGCAATGAAAAGCCGCGGCCCGGACTGGCCGTCTACGGCCGCCTGCGTCACACGAGGCTCTCGCGGACCGGTATGGGAGGCACGATCGGTGGCTGCTGCCTGGGCGCTCGGACCCGCCGCATCCGCCGGCGTCCAATGCCGGTATATGTTGCCGATGATGCGCGCATCATTGAGCGCCTGCACCAGCTCCACGGAAGGTGGCGCGTCGAGGAAGACCCAGCGCGGCTCATAGCCCGGTACGCTGTTGCTGAGGGCGACATCCTTGTTGATCTGCTCCTGGATATCGCGGGTCAGCGGCACTTCCCTCATCTGCGGGGTGCCGCTGATGGTCGTCCAGAGGTTGTAGGTCTTGACCTCGATGGCCTCAGTGCCACGGACGGTATGGACCGGAGCATCGACATGCCGTCCGCCGGGGCGCGTGACGGGGAATGGCCCGTTCGGGTCGAGCGGCACGGGAAAGTGTTCCTGGCCCGCGGAGCCGTTGAGTTCCTGTACGTAAATTTCACCAGCCTGCCATTTGTCCGGCTGCCTCATGCCCCGGACCTGCTCGAGCGTGTGGGTGGTGGGCGGAGCGGGGCCGATTTCCTTGGGTTGATGGCCGGCGGGAAGCATCGGCCGGCTTTCGACGAGACCCAGCGGAATGGAGTTGCCGCCACCCCGCCATGGCAGGATGAGCGGTGCGCCCGTCGCGGGATCGCGCAGCAGCACATGCGTCTTGCCCGCCATGTCCTGAGGCCGGGGCACTTCGCCGTGCCGGGGCACGAAGATGGCGTCCGCACTCGCCGGCTGATCGCCGAGGACCACGGCATCCACCATCTGACCGTCTTCGGCGCGTACCCTGATGACGTCGGGGTTGCCGCGTCCGGCGATCGGGATGAGGTCCGGCGTCGATCTGCTCGTGCCCATCACGACAACCTGCTCAGGTCCGCCATTTTCGCCCGGAAGGATGACGGCATCGGGTTCGAGCATCGGCGTGTGCTGGCCGGTCGCCTCGGATGGATTGGCGGTGCCATGACCGGGCCGGTAGCCCGCGATGGTCCTCACCCCTGCCGCCGTACCCATCACGCCGGTACCGAGGCCCAGCACGCTGTTCGCCAGCTCAAGCCCGGACATGTCGCCGCCATGCATCGCAAGGTCGACACCCGACTGCACGACAAGCGGTGCGCCGACCGCCATGGCCGTCAGGTCCATTCCGTGGGCGGCCATGTTCAGCCCGCCTGCCGTGCGGGTGTAGTTGGCGACCTGCGTGGCATAGGGCGACGCATTGTAGGTGAATTCTCGCCCGGCAAGCGTGACGGAGCCGGACCTCATGGGCAGCGCGCCGATGCTGCCAGGCAACGCGCGACTGGCCGGGATGCCGGCGCGCACCATGCCGATGCTGCGCAGGGCGCTGCCGCCGACGGGCAGCGCCGTGGCCGCGATCATCCCCATATTCATCAGCGACTCGCGGTCGCCCCATTCGCCGCCATGGCTCAGATAGTCCGCCTGCTTGAAGGCCGTCCGGGTGCCGAGATACACGCCGCTGCCGATCGCGATAGGCGCGGCGACCGGCGCCAGCGGCGTGAAGGACAGGACGGTGGCAACGCCACCGACGATGCCGACGACCGGGTCGACGACCTTGTCCCAGGTCGAGACGTTGCGTGCCTGGACGACGTCCAGCGAGATCCTGCCGTCCTCGCCGGCGGTCATCTCGAGGTTCTTCGGGACGATCAGCTTGCCGTCTTCAGAAAACTGGCGATTGTTATCCTGGAAATCCTCGAGACTGTCGAACTTCTGGCCCGCGGCGTCGATATATCTCGTGCCGTCACCTGTCCTTACGGCATAGAGAGCCGTTTGATGCGAGGCGCTGCCTTGCTCGGAATAGAATATCGGCACGACACGAACCTCGGCGTTCTCGCCACCAGTCTCGTGAATCTCGTCGATGATCTTCTGCCGCGCATCGCGTCCGTCTTCAGTGCTCGGATCGATGCCGGCGGTCCGGTCGATGGTCTGGGACAACTCGGTATTGTCCAGGGCCTCGAATTCATTGTTGAACCCCGCGTTGAGCAGGTTCTGGTATCGCGCCTGGTAGATGCCATCGAGCGTGCCTTGCTCGTCATGTTCGAGATATCCCGCTTCCGTCGTGCCCGTCGTGTCCGTCAGCAACTCCGGATTTCTCAGGCGCATCTGGTTGTAGGCGATGCTGTTGTCCAGCATGCCCTTGGTTTGCGTGAGCTCGCTCCTTTGCGTCTCGGCGTCCGTCAGCCTTACGCCGGCCAGGGCCAGTTCCGGGTCCACCCAGCCGCGCAGCTGGCTCGTGGTTCCCTCATCGGACGGGATTTCAATATCGACGTAGACCGGCTTGTCGCTTTCGGTCAGCGCGGCCGGCCCCTGCGTCTGAACCTGTGCCGCGACGTCCGGTGCGACCTTGATGGTCTGTCCGCCGACCTGGATCGAAACGGGCGTTTCGCCGGAGGCCAGCGTGCCTTCCGGCGGCGCTACCGTGCCAGTTCCGTGGGTCTGCACCAGTTGGTTGTAATCGGTCCGGAGGCCGGGAAGCTGCTTGTCGATCGCCGCGAGGTTTTCGGTGACCCCGCTGTGGATCAACTGGTTGAGTTCGAGCGCGGCACTTTCGACGCCGCCCTTCGCAGCCGACAGGGGAGAGGCTACGCAAGCATTGCCGTCACTTGACGGACCAGCCAACTCCATCCATTCCTGATTGAGCGGCCGACCGCGCATCTCGTCGGTGTAGTTGGTGTCATTCGGGTTCACCGCCAGCGCCACTTCGAGCACGTGGCCGTCCTCGCCGCTGAAGACGTCGTTCTCGTAGCGATTGCGCAGCATCAGCTTGCCGTCCTTGACGACGACCTGACTGTCGAGCAGCTTGCCGGTGTATTCTCCGTTGCCGTTCTGATAGCCCTCCGGGTCGAACTGATACGGCACTCTCTGCCGGTAATCGGCCACAGCGCGGGACTGGAAGTCCTGAAGCTCCACACCCAAGTCCGCATCGGTCTGAAGCGCGCCGAAGTAATTGTTATAAGCCTCGCTCAGCCGGAATTGCTGTGCCGCGCCGATGGACTGGAGTGCAAGGTCGGGAGCCACCCAGCGCCATTCGGTGCCGGTCGTCCCGTCCGGCCGCGCCACGTCGACCTGGACGCGTATCGGCTTGTCGCCATTGGACAGCGCCGTGATGTCGCCCGAGTTGTTGTACGCTTCAGCGACTTCGGGAGCGACTTGCAGCTTCTGCCCGCCGATCTCGATCTCGACCGGCTGGGCGCCTTTAGCCAGCGTGCCAGGCGGCGCGTCGATGGCTCCCGTCATGCTGACGTTGAAATCGGTTATCGCCTTGTCGCCGGCCTTGGTTTGCAGGTCGACATCGGAGAAGAGCTTGTTGATGTCGGCTCTCGCCTGTTTTCCCTTGGCGACTTCGGCGTCGTAGTCGTAGTTGGAACCGGCCGCCGTGGCCACCGGCGTCGTGCCGTCGGGATAGAACGGCATCGCCGCCTGCTGGTTGATCGCCTGGTCGAGCGAGGTCACCGCCTGGTCGTAATGTCCGCGTGCGTCGCTGGCCTGGCTATATGCGTCGTGCGCCAGGGTCTGCGCTTGCTGCGCGTCCGCCAGCGTGCCGGGCGCCGTCGACGGTTTCCACTGCAGGTTATGGGGCGCCAGGGCCTCGTTCACCTGCGATCTCAGGTCTCTCATCGCGCCATTGAACTCGGGCGTCTCGGCGTAGACCTGCAGATCGGACTCGCTGGCGGTGATGAGCGAGTTCGTTTCGATGACCCTGGAGTTCGCCGCTGCTTCAGCTGCGGCCGCCCTGGCAACTTCAGGATGCACCCATGTCCAGGCGCCGTTGATGTTGATAGGCACCCATTTGTTGGCCGTTCCGCCGTTCGTGGCGATAGGCGTCTGCGTCGCGCCCGGCTGCGCGATGCCGGGCGGCGGCTGGGTGCCGATCAGCTCGCCGGGCGATCCTGCTGGCGGCTCGCCGATCGGGTCGATGACCTGGCCTTGCGGATTGAGCGTGGGTTGTGCCGGCCTTCCGGTGCCATATTTGCCCTCCGCGTCGACGCGGGCCTGGGTCGCGTCCTTTGCCTGCTGCTCAAGGTCGGGCAGGCGAGCCTGGGCCAGTTGGCTTTCGGCAAAGGCCTTCTGCGCCTGTCCCTGTCTGGCGATCTCGGGATCGGCGCTGTTGGGCGTCGCCTCCATCAGCATGGTCGCGAAGGAGTCCTGCACGGACCCCGCCTTTATCGTCTGCTGATCGCCGTTGCTGGTGTTGGTCAGCGTCTTGTTGCCGTCCGGCGCTGTCGTCAGCTGATAGCCGTTGAAAGTGACGGTGGTTGTCGTCTCCTCGGATCCGTTCGCGCCTTTCGTCTTGACGATCTCGGTCCTGCGCCCGTCCCCGTCGATGGTGATGTCGGTCGTCGTATTCGACCTGGGATCGACCTCGTGCGTCGTCTGGGCGCCGGTCCCGGCGTTTGTTTCGGTATGCGTCCTCACGCCGTTGCCGTCGACGGAATCGCTGGTGCTGTTGCCATTCGGCTTGGTGACGGTGACGTTGGTCGAACCGTGGTCGTAGTCGTGCGTATAGGTCGTCGTCTGTCCGCCCTGCGGTTCGGCCACCTCGACGACATGTCCAACGCTGGTTCGCGTATCGGTCACCGTCAGACCGGCGGCCCGCATGCCAGCCACGACCTGATCGGAGCTGATGCCGCGCGTCGCGGCAATCTCGTCGATGGACCGCCCTTCGGCCAATTCCTTCTGGATGGAAGGAATTGTCTGGTCGCCGCCGACGGCGAGCATCTTGTCCGACGCCACCGGACCAATGAAGTCCTGCAGCTCAGGCGGGCGCACCAGGGGCGAAGCCACGTCCGGCCTGCCGGGAGCAGCCTGCCAGGGCGCGAGTTCCACCTTCTTGCCGTCGGGGCCGGTCACCAAGGCGTGGGACGTTCCGTCTTCGGCGACGGTGGTTTCGACCCGAGTTCCATTGGCAAGGCTCGTCTCGGTCTGCGTATCACCGGTACCGAGATCATCCACGCGCGTCGTGGTGTTTGTCCCTGTCTGGAAGTCATGCGTCTGTTCCACCTTCCAGCCCGATTCATCCCGGACCGGATTGGAAACGGGCGCCCTCTGCGGATTCTTTTGCACGGTCGTGTAATAGGTTCCGTGCTGGAAATCGTAGTATTCGGTTACCGTGCGGCCTTGCGCGTCCTGAATGACGGTCGTGCGCACGTCGCCATTGTCGCTGGTCGGCTGCGTCACGACCGGATGGTTGCCTCCAGCCAGTGTCGAGACCACCGCTTCGCGGGTCATGCCTCGTTCCTGGGCGACCTGTTCGGTGCTTTTACCGGCGGCCAGATCGTTGAAAATCCCCTCCGAAAGACCCGGCTGCTGCAACAATGACGAAAACGCCGGCTGCGGAGCGAGTGGACCGTTTTGCAGCAGGAGCGGCGGGGTCTTCGGCTCGAGCGGCGGTTGGGGTTGCGGCGGGGGCACGGGAGGCGTCGGGTTGGTTAATCCGAGCTTTGCCAGATCGTCGGGTGAACCGTAGTATCTTCCGGCGCGATATGTCACGCGGCCAGCGGCGTCGACGATTTCCACCATCTCCTAGCCTCTCCGAATTCCATTCCCGCTGATGGAGTTCTGCGAACCGGCAAGACCCCATATTTCTGCGAACGGATGTTTTCCTGCTGCACAATAGGGGCGCGTCTTCGGCTCGCAAAATCCAGTTGGTTCATGAAGGTCGAAGGGAAGCGGATGTTTCACACCAGCCCGAGCCGGCGCAGATGCGGCACGACAACCGGATAGGTATCAGGACGTATGTAATCGCCGGCTCTCGAGCCCTTGAACAGCGCGTCAAGCAGTGCGCGATCCTCGACGACCGGTATGCCAAGACGCCTCGCCTCGGCCGCGATTGTCGTTCCGCCCTTGCCGGCCCCTTTGGCCGTAACGACGGGGATCGGCGTTTCGCCGCCGACATAGCGCACACCCACGGCCCGGTCGCCCACAACCGCGATCAGGGACGAGTCCTTCATCCCGAGCTTCCTTTTCGGCGCGGTCAGCGTTTCGCGCCGCAAGCGCTGGAATTCGCGCTGTATCATCGGATCGCCTTCGACATCCTTGTGCTCGCGCCTGAACTCCGTCGTGGACATGCGCATCTCGCGCTTGAACAGCTGACGCTGAATCGGAAGGTCGGCAAGGCCGATGACGATGAAGGCGATGGCCGCCGCAAATCCAAGCGGCGTGACGATGCCGAGGATGACCGGAATGAGACAGGTTTCGCCGCAGCCCGGAGCCTCGACGATCGACCTGAGCCACGCCAGCAGGATGAAGACGAAAAGGATAGACAACAGCAGCAGCTTCACCAGCCCCTTGGTGAATTCGACAACGTTGCGCATCGAGAAGATTCGCTGCAATCCGTTGACGGGGTTGATGTTCTCGAATTTCGGCGTGATCGGCTCGCCGGAGAATACCGGCCCGCCCATTGCGATCGCAGCCGTAAGCACGGTCACGACCACGACGATGATCGCGAGCGGCAGCAGCGTCAGCAGGACCGCCCAGCCGAACTCCTCACTGACGCGTGCGATTCCCGCTTCGAATGGCTGAGTCGTCGCCTCTACGACAAGATCGAGCAGACTGTCTACACGGGCGGCTATACCGGGCCACGCAACATTGAGATAGGCAAGCGCGGCAAGCAGCGCGACCGCCGAAACGAGATCATGACCTTGCCAGGTCTGGCCTTTCTGGCGCGCGTCCCTGAGCTTCTTCTCGGAAGCAGGAAGGCGTTTTTCCTCGGATTCCTCGGACACTATCGCTTCCCGTCAAGCTCGCCCTTCGCCGGTTGCAGAGGCGGTTCAATTGCCAGTGTCGGATTGGTCCTGATTGTTCGCGCCGCCCAGTGAGCCTGCTTCCTCGCCGTACAGGTAGCGCTTGGCCGCCCGCACGCCCGGCGCCGCGCTCGACGGTCCCATCCGGCGACCGTCGAGGATGTCGCGTTGGCTTTCGACCATGCGCTGCAGATTGTAGGCGTTCGCACAACCCGGCGGCAGATGCGGCCCGAGTTGCGGTGTAATCGTCTGCGACGTGCTGGCAAGCGAGGGGTCCGTATCGGCAGGCTCGCCGAGGCAGGCATCGGGAGCGAGCACCGACCCGTCGGCGCCTTTCGCGGAACCCTTGCCGGTCGATACATAGCTGTAGCCAGGCGAATAATCCGGCTCCGGCTTGGTCTGGCAGCCGACGACACCGAGGCCGAGCAGGACGATCAGGCACAAGGAAGGTCTGGTCACGATCATCTCCCTCACTTCACGATCATCCCGGTGTTGCGTGCCTTGCGGAGCTTGCGCTTCTGCGCCGGCCTGTCGATCGGCGTTGCCAGATCGTGAGTTGTCACCGGCTCCACCAGATAGGGCGTGATCAGCACCACCAGCTCCGTCTCCTCCTTGCGGAAACGCTCAGACCGGAAGAGAGCGCCGAGCACCGGGATGTCTCCGGCAACCGGCATCTTGTCCAGGTCGCGGGAGAAGGTTTGCTGGAACAACCCGGCAATGGCGAAGGTTTGCCCGCTTGCGACTTCGACGGTCGTGTCGACCCGGCGCACCACAAAACTCGGCAGATTGAAGCCGCCGACGGAAACCGAGGTGCCGGAAACCGAAGGCGTGCTGACCTCCGGCTTGACATGCAGACCGATACGGTTGTTCCCGATGATCGTCGGCGTAAAATTCAGTGACACGCCGAAGGGCTTGTACTCGGCGGTGACCGTGTCCTCGCTCTGCGGGATCGGAATGGGTATCTCGCCGCCAGCAAGAAAGCTCGCCGTCTGCCCCGTCACCGCAGTCAGATTGGGCTCGGCCAGTATCTTCAGCACGCCGTTCTTTTTCAGCGCATCGATCACAACCTCGAAATTGAAGCCGGTAGCCTGGGAAATACCGGCCTCGAAGTTACCTCCAGCACTGTCTGGGAACGCATTGTTCTGAAGCATGCCGAATTCGAAGCCGCCCGACTTGTAGCCGACGTTCCAGTCGATGCCGTAGGATTGCAATTCGCTTCGCGAAACCTCCGCGAAGCGGACGCGGATGTTGACCTGTTGTGAACCTTTGACCGTGGTGTCGTTCAGCGGCTCCTGGTCCGGCGGCGAGAAGGTGCGGGCGACATTGTCGACATTGACGGCCTCACTCATGTCGGCCGCTTGTCCCGTGGCCACGATGCGCGTGCCGAAGATCGCCAGATCCGTTGTCGTCGTGCCGTTGAGCGCCTGGTTCGCCTCATTCGGCGGAGCCGCATCCATCGTCACGCGCAGCAGCGCGCTCGCTTCGACCTTCTTGTCGCCGGTGACGGCGATGAGGTTGGTGATGCCCGGCTTCAAGCCGTAAACATAGACGACGTCGCCAGCAACAACTTGCAGGTCGGCGATCGTGGTGTCTGCAATCAGCACGGACTCGACCGGTACGTTGAAACGCAGCAAGTACCCGTGCCCGACCGCCACATTGACCACCGATTTGCCCGTGAGGCCTTCCGAGCTCTGCTGGGCCAAGGAAGCCTGAACCGCAAACAACCATGCCGCCAGGACTGTCAGCACCACGGAAAACTGAGGCCTTCGGCAGTCAATTGCCGGGTACGCGTCTATCATATTTCGAACGTCCCTCATCCATCCCCTCGGCGGATTGTGCTTGGCCGGACCGACCCCCGATCACGGCATATTCGCGTTCTTAGCCGGCCTCCGCCGTTGCCGGCAGCGGTCGCGATCCTCGAAAATTGCCGGCAGCCTCCTGCGTCCCACCGAACATCGCCAGCGGCTGCACGTTGAATTCCGGCGCGAGTTCCTGATAGGACAGGACAGGAAGGAGAATGCCGTTATGCACCAGCAGGCTGCGCACGTGACGGCGAACGTCCCCGGATGTGAGCACAACTGGTAGCGCGCCGTCTTCGGTCCGGGCTTGCGCCTTCTGAAGCTGGGCCACTAGCGTCTGGATCTGATTGCCCGTCGGATTGAAATGCGTGCCGGAGGGCGACGACTGGATGGAGTTCCTGATCGCGTCCTCGGCAGGCCTCTGGAGCACGTAAGCGGGAATGACATTATCCTGGTTCGCGACCCGAAAGCTGATCTGGCGCCTCAATGCTATCCGCACGTGCTCGGTCAGTAACACGACATCCCCTTCGCGCTGACCTGACTCGACGAGCGCCTCGAGGATGAGACGGACGTTGCGCACCGGCACATTCTCGGACACCAGCCGGCGTAGCACGTCGGCGATCTTCTGCAGAGGCAAGGTTTCCTGCGCCTGGCGGACCAGATCGCCATATTCCGACTCCGCCTCGGACAGGAGATTTCGGGTTTCCTGTATGCCCACGAAGTGGCTGGCATACTGGCGCAGGGCATGGGCGAGCCAGCGGCCGATGATGTCGAGAGGCGGCAGGACCGCGATGTTGGCGCGTGTCAGGCTGGCGGCATCCGCCGCATCGACCCACAGGGACTTCTTGCCGCCGGCAACGCCCGGCCCCTCATCCACATGTACGTCAGCAAGATCGACATGCTCAGAAGCTTCGTCGACGAAAAACTTTCCGGTGGGGATTTCCGCTTCTAGGATCGGCGCTCCTTCCAAGTCGAAGCGGACGCGGCGGGCCGGAATCGCATCGTCCACGATGCGCTCGGCTGCCGGGATTCCGATGCCCAGATCGGTGAACATTTCACGTCTGACGGCACTGATCCGCCGCTCCAGTTCGGCATCGGGCACGTCGGTAGCGAGGCCTGAGCCCAATCGTATTGCCAGCGGCGAGGACGACAGCAAGGCGATTGCAGGCCCCTCCGGCTTCTGCTCGTCCCGCTGTAGTGCGACCGGCGGCTTGCTGCCCGCATCGCCGATCCGCTGAAGCGGGCCGTCGGATGGCTCGCTGCCATTGCGGGCGAGATAGGCCGCAGCCGCGCAGGAGAGCGCAAGTCCCGCGAAGATGATGATCGGAAATCCCGGCACGAAGCCGAGCACGAACATGATGATGGCGGCAAGACCGAGAGCCCGTGAGTTGCTGGTCAGCTGCGACAAGACCTGGCTGCCAAGGCCGCCGCCTTCACTCTGGTCGCTGGAAACCCGCGTCACCATCACGCCTGCGGAGACTGCGACGAGCAGAGCCGGGATCTGCGCCACCAGCCCATCACCCACCGACAGCAGCGTATAGGTGCTGGCTGCCTCGGCGGCGCTCATTCCGTGCTGCATCATGCCGACGGTGAAGCCGCCGACGAGATTGATCAGAATGATAATGATGCCTGCCATGACATCGCCCTTGACGAATTTCATGGCGCCGTCCATCGCGCCATAGAGTTGGCTCTCGCGCTCGAGTTGCTGGCGCAGGTAATGTGCCTGGGCGCGGTCTATGTCGCCGTTGCGCAGCTCGGCATCAATGCTCATCTGCTTGCCGGGCAGCGCGTCGAGGGTGAAGCGCGCAGCCACCTCGGCGACACGCTCGGAACCTTTGGCGATGACGACGAACTGAGCGATCGTGATGATCAGGAACACGATCAGGCCGACCGCGATTGAACCGCCGACAACAAATTCGCCGAATGTCGTGACGATATCGCCGGCATCGGCCTGCAGCAGGATAAGCCGGGTCGTGGTTATGGTGATCGCCAGTCTGAAAAGCGTCGCGATCAGAATCACCGACGGCATCGCCGAAAATTGCAGCGGGCTCTCCACGTAAAGCGCCACGATCAGGATAAGCATGCTGAAAGCGATGTTCGTCGTGATCAGTATGTCGACCAGAAAGGTCGGCAGCGGGATGAGCATCATCGCCACTGCGACGAGCATCAGCACCGCGATCGCCAGGTCACCGCGCCCGGACACCTTGACGAGAAAAGGCAGCAAACGCTCAAGCATGGCCGTTCCGCATCTGGTTGTCGAGGAACCACCGGAAGGATTGCCGCGCCTCGCCGGGGCGGCCGGCAGCCAGCAAGGCGCGGCTTTTCAAAAGCGTCAGCCCGGGATGATCCGGGCCGTCGATCGTTTCCAGCTTTCCGATCGTGGCCAGCGCCTTTTCCGGCTCCCCGTCGAGAATGAGCAGATGCGCGAGCGTGCGCAGCACCCCCGCGTCCTCAGGCGCCAATTGCGCGGCAATAAACAGGTATGCGGCGCCACGCTTGGCCTGACCGTGGCAGCCGTAGAGGTATCCCAGCATATGCATCAACTGCACGGTGTCGCGTACGCCACTCAGAAGTCGGTCCCTCCATGCAATTTCTTGAGTATTTCGAGATGTCGGTCGAGCTCGTCGCGCATCAGCGCTTCCGCCATCGATCGTAACTGCGCGCCGCCACCGAGACGCGGAAGCAAGTCGGTGATGCAATCCTCGAGGATCGATGTCGCGCGCCGCAGGATCGCCGGATCGGGAACGCGCGGGCGCACATATTGCACCAGCACTTCATTGATCGATGCTCCGGAAGGGCCAGCCTCGAACAGAAAAGCCGCGTTCTCGAGGCCCTGAGTTTCCCACGCTTCGCTGGCCTGGTCCGTCTTCTGCTCGATCGCGCTGAGGCGTCGTCGTTCGACCTGCTGACTGCGAACGGCTCCCGTTCGCGCATGCGGCGAAACCGCATCCACCTTGGAGGCGTCAGGTCGTGAACCTTCGATGCGGCGACTCATGGATACTTCAAGGAAATGGTAGCTCCATCCTTACCCAAAATCAGGGCTTCGTCGCCGATCTTGGTGATCGACCAGCCGTTTTCAATGAACGCGCCTTCATGGTAGCGGGCACCGTCGGCCGTGATGATGTAGGGCCGGTTGCCAAACCAGATGGCCTGAAGAGTCAATCGCGGGGCGGCGTCAGTTCCGGCCACCATGACAGCCGATGCCAGCATGAGCTTTGTGCCATGCGTCCGGTCGAACCACGCCCGCACATCCGCCCATGCCTGGCTCTTGTCTTTCGGCACGGTCCCAGAGACGCTAATGCGACCATCGCCAGCCTGTATATCGAGCGGGCCGATGCCGGCCTCCTCGATTTTGCGCGTCAAATCTTGCGCCGCTACGGAGATGGACGCGTCGGAACCGGCGGCAACGGCTTCAGCGCCTGTTGACGGAATCGCCGCGGTCAGGATTTTCGGGGTATCCTTGGCGCCGGCCATGGAAAACTGGTTGGCCACCACGGAAAGAATAAAGACGCCGACCAGGCCAAGCAGGCCCAAGCCCCAACCGTGCGGGAGAAAGGAACGTTCAGTGTCTTGCCGCTGACGTGCGATCCTTACGGTCGCGTCACCGATGCTGGCATTGAGCGGCAACCGACACTTCTGGCCGTGCCCGCGCGGTATCACACCGCGTTCGAGCACGACATCGCCGCCGAAGGCTTCGATTTCGACTGAAGAGCCGCTGAGGCGCAGCCGCGCATGACTTGGCACCACACCTTCATCTCGAAGCACGATATCGGATTCGATACTCGATCCGATCGAATGGAACTCGCCGTCGAGCGCAAGCTGCGCGCCGGCGTGAAGTCCATCCGTCACCTCGAGCAGGACAACGGCAGTTGCCGCCGCGGGCACATGCGCCCGCGCGGTGCTCAATTCATTGCGCGCTTTGAGGCCTGGTTCGCCGCCCATCCTCGCCTCCTAAGCAGATGCACAAGCCGCTTCGAGAGGATGCGCGACAGCCGTCGCGCATCCGGATCGTCTGCGCCGCTCGATCTTTCGGCGGCGCCGACTTGCCATGATGATCGTTAGGACTTCTGGGCGGCGCTGCCCATATCCTTGGACGTGCCCATCTGGAAATCATGTTCCATCTTGTGGACGTCCTTCTTCACCTCAAGCGCGAACATGCGTTCCTGCTGGGCAATCATCTTGTCGAGCATCGCTTCGGGGTTGCTACTGCCTACGGACGGGACCGTCGTCATGATTGAACTCCTCGCTGGGATTTAAGTCATCGGGTGCAGATCGCCGATGCTGTTTTCGACGCCTACATGCAGACCTTACGGAAGAGTTTCCGCGAGACGAAATCCATTTGGTTTGCGAGGGCATGCCGGGATGGCACCTGCGCTACCGGCCATCGCCGGGACTGCAATTCGCGCAGGCAAGGCTCTCGAGCAGTCTGTCCGCGTCGCGCAGGAACGACATTTCCTTACCCATATAGCTAACGAGAAAGGCGGCGTAGATGACGAGCAGCAGGCTGAAGACCAGCGTCTTGACCACCAGCGACATGGCGAAAACATTCATATGGGGCGCGGCTTTCGCCACGAAGCCGAGCAGCACGTCCGACAGCAGCAGACCGACGACGATCGGAAAGCTCAGGACGAGCGCCATGCTGAGCACACGCGTCAGCAGGTCGAGGAGAATGTTCGCCGATTCGGCGGTGAACACCGGCAACAGACTCTCGATCGGCCACAGTCTGTAGCTGTCGAATACCGTCGTCAGCATGAATTGCAATCCGCCGGCCGCGAGGAACAGCGCGATCAACGTGATAGCGAAGAGAGTGCCCGTGGCACTCGTCTCATGGGTCATCATCGGGTCGATCAGCGAGCCCATGGTGGAGCCGCGCTGGAGATCGACAATGTCACCGGCCGCCTCTGCCGCCCAGAACGGCACGCCGAGCACCAGGCCAAGCACTACGCCTATAAGCATCTCCTTCACGCCGAGGATGACGAATGTGGCCACATTGAAATCGACGCCCCGCAGCGCTTCCGTCAACGCCGGATAGAGAGGGACCGCGAACGCGATGGCAACGCCGTTGCGCAGCAGGCCAGTGAGCCGCAGGCGGGAAAACAGCGGCACGATGATGATAAAGCCCATTATGCGTGCGATGGAGAACCCCGCCGCCAGAATGTAGAACTCGGCCTCCTTTAGCCAGCTCAGATCCAATCCCATCGCGTTAGCGCCCCGAATCCGAAAATCGTATCGGGAAGCGTCGCGCGAATTTCGGATTCGAATAAGGCAATACCAAACCTATGATTCTAGCGCGTCGCGGTTGGGAATTCGTCGAAAACGGCGGTCGCCTGTTCCACGATTTGATGCGCCATGAACGGCCCGGTGACCAGGATGACCACCAGCACGACGACGAGCTTGATGGTCTGCGGCAGCGATTGGTCCTGGATCTGGGTCAGCGCCTGGATCAGGCCGATCAGCAGGCCGGTGACCAGCGAGACGACGATCGCCGGCGCCGACATCAGCAGCACGATCATGAACGCTTCCTGGACCCTTGCGAGTATTATGTCGCTGTTCATGCCTTCGCTCCTTTTTCCGGGGCGTCAGGCATAGCTGAGGATCAGGCCGTGCATGAGCCGTGACCAACCGTCGATGGCAACGAACAGAAGCAGCTTCAACGGAATGGAAATCAGCACCGGGGAGACCATGATCATGCCGAGCGTCATCAGGACGTTGGCCACGACGATGTCGATGATCAGGAACGGCAGATACAACAAAAACCCGATTTCGAAGGCGCGGGTCAGTTCCGATGCGACGAAGGCCGGGATGAGGATGGCGAGATCGTCGTCGCGCACATCCTTGCGCGCTTCCTCCGGCCAAAGCCTGCCTGTGCCCTCGAGGAAGAACTTGCGCTCGTTCGGCTCGGTGAAACGTATGAGATGCGCCTTCAGCGGTTCCCTGACCAGTCCCGCTGCAGTTCTGACGTCCTCGACGGTTTCGAACTTCGTCTGGCCCTCGAGCCGATTCGACATCTCGCTCAGAAGCGGCGTTGTGATGTAGCTCGTCAGCACAAGTGCGATGCCGTAGAGCACCAGGTTCGGCGGCATCTGCTGCACGCCCAGCGCATTCCTGATCAGGAAGAGCACGACGGAGATTTTCAGGAATCCTGTCATCGTCACCACGGCAAGCGGCACCAGGCCAACGGTGCCGATGGCGATCAACAGGACGAGAAGGCTGGGCGCCCCTTCAACCATTTGCGAAGATGCGCGTGATGCGGATGCCGATGCCTTCGCCGATCTGGACCAGTTCACCTTGTCCAATACGCTTGCCGCCCGAAATGATGCTGATGCCTTCCGCCTCTGCGCCGGATAGCGAAATAGCTGCGCCGGGGCCGAGTTTCCTGACCTCCTCGACGGAGAGCGTCGCGCGGCCGACTTCGAAGACGAGCGTCACCGGCAGGTCGCTGACGTCGAGGTCTTCGGGCTGCTCGCCGATGGATCGCCTCTGATCCGAACTCATCATCCACTCCCATCTTGAACCTTCGAGCCTTCGCAGTCGGTCGCGCAAACGCACGCCGGACCCTGCAAATTCGACCGGCGCAGCCAAACCGCCGCCTAATTCGACCATTGCCGACACCGACTCTCCGAGAGTGTCGTCGACCACCACGACATCGCCGGGGACGAGGTCTTCCAATTCCGCCAGCGTGATCCGAACCGCGCCGCGGCAAATACGGAGCGACAAAAGCGGATCGATCGCTTGCGGAGCCAAACCCTGCGCGGCAGCATCCAGAATCCGGGCGAGATCCAGCGCGAGGTCCTCATCGTCGAAATGCAGGAGACCCATCGGGGCGCCGTCATCGTGATGCAGCGTCAACCGAAATCGCGCCGCGTCCGCCGTCGGGCCCGGCTCGAACCTGATGGCCTTCAGTTCCACGGAACGATTCAAGGTATATTCGAAATCGCTGAGTTCCTGCGCAACCAGCGCTTCGACGAGCAGCGCGACATGTGCAGGGTCGAGCCGGTCAAGATCGGCCACGAGGTTCTGGCGGGCAAGCATGCCCACCAGAAGATTTCGGGTGACATGCAGCGAGGCCTTGACGTTGCCGAGTGCGATCGTAATGGACGCCTCCCAAGCTGGTGCCTCGTCCAGGCGCCAATCGACGGTGGCCGCTGTAGCGATGCCGCCCGCCTCAAACCGGACCGCCGGCCGGCAGCGATAGAATGCGTTCAGCGCAGCCAAGTCCTGCGAGGAAATCTTGTCGAGTACCGATGGCTTCCATTCGGATGCCGCCCGCGACGACCTCGTATGCTGATGACGCTCGGTCTTTCGGACACTTGCGTGCGCATCCGCTGGGAAAGATGGCGCGGATTTCAACATGGCGTCGCCGGGCATCCTGCGGGCTTATAGTCCTCCTCCGCGACCAGTTCGGTGAGCGCGGCTTCGCGGATCGCGCCGCGCGCCGACATCTCTGCGGCAAGAGCGTCGATCTTGTCGCGGGCCAGCCGGGCGTGACGTAGCCTGTTCGTCGCTTCCATAAGCTCGATCCAACGCGCATGAGCGCGCCGTTCCGCCGCATGCTTGGCCTCTGCCAGCCCGGCCATCTCGAATTGCGCAGCAAGATAGCTGTTTTCGAGGTCTTGCATGCTGGCGGCGCTCAGCCTCTGTCCGAGCATCGCGTTCATTGCCATGCGTTCGGCCGCGGCTGTGCGCTTCCGATGGTCGTCGATGGCGCCGACAGCCTCCGCAACGTCATGCTCGGCTTCCTTGTGCGCCGCATGGCTTCGGCTGGCTCGCTCCTCGGCACGCCGTAGCCGCGCTTCTCGTATCGAGCGGGCAGCTGCAAGAAACCTGGCATCGTTCATGACAGAGCAATCTCGCGCATGAGCCGCTGTGTCTCCGAAAGCTGCGCGCTCGATGTCGATCCCTGCCGCAGAAACGCGTTAATCCGGTCATTCTTGGCGATCGCCTCGTCCGTTGCCGCATCGCTGCCGCGCTCATACTCGCCGACCCGCAGCAGCAATTCGACCTCGGCATAGCGCGACATCATTTCCCGAATACGCCCCGCATGATCTCGGTGCTCCTGCATCACCACCGTGTCCATCAGGCGGCTCCGGCTGCGCAGCACGTCGATCGCCGGAAAATGATTGCGCTGGGCGAGTTCTGCCGACAGGAAGACATGGCCGTCCAGCAGCGCCTGAATCTCTTCCGCCACCGGGTCCATCGTCCCGTCGCCCTCCATCAGCACGCTGTAGAGGCCCGTGATCGAGCCGGTGCGTCCTGGTCCCGCCCGCTCCAGCAGGCGGGGCAAGGCGGCAAAGAGCGAAGACGGATAGCCGCGCCGTGTCGGCGGTTCACCGGAGGCCAGGCCGATCTCGCGCTGGGCACGGGCAAAACGCGTGATGTTGTCCATGGCAAGAAGGACGTGTTTGCCTTGGTCGCGGAAATATTCCGCGATGGCGGTCGCCGCATGGGCCGCCTTGACGCGTTCGATTGCCGGCCGGTCCGATGTCGCGGCGACGATCACCGACCGCGCAAGGCCTTCCGTGCCCATCTGGCGTTCGACGAATTCGCGCACTTCCCGTCCACGTTCGCCGACCAGCGCGATCACCACAACGTCAGCCTCGGTGCCGCGGACAATGTCGGCGAGCAACATCGACTTGCCGACGCCCGGTGCCCCGAACAGGCCGACGCGCTGTCCGCGTGCGCAAGTCAGGAGTCCGTCTAGCGCACGAATGCCGAGCGTCATCGGCTCCGAGATCAAGCTGCGCTGCATCGAGGGGGGAGGATCGGCAATGACGGGATAGAAGCCGGCGATGCCGGCTTCATCGAGCGGCGCGCCGTCAAGAGGCTCGCCTAACGCGCTGACGACCCGGCCGAGCAGGGCCGGACCTATGCGGATTTGCTGACTTTTGAAAGTAGGAATGACCTCGGTGAGACTCGACAGGCCGGCGATGTCGCCGAGCGGCAGCAGGATCGCCATCTCGTCGAGCAGTCCAATCACTTCCGCCTTGAGCCGCCTCTTGGTCTTCGGATCGACCAGATCGCAAATCTCTCCTATCCGCGCTTCTTCAAGGGCTGCGTGAATTATGGCGCCGGTGACCTGGCGCACTCTGCCCGTGCGCCGCCGCACCGCGTCATGGCGCAGGCCGCTGCGCAGGTTGGGAACGATGTCGGCCAGCCGGCTGTCGATCCCGCTCATGCGCCCATCTCCCGACGATCTCGGATGGCTTCCGCGATCGCTACGATTTGGACACCGATAGTGGCATCCACCACGGCGATGTCGGTTGCCACGACGCAGCCATCGCGTTGCAGATCGGCATCGGCGATGACTTCGATGGTGCCTTGGAAGGTCGATTCGGCACGGACAGCCTCGAGCTCGTCCCGCACGGCATCGACCGCCTGCGGGTGCACCGTCACCTCGATGTAACGGCCGCGGCGCATCTCCAAGATCGTCTGCCTGGCTGCCTTTGCCACAAGATCGCCGGCGTCGAACTCGCCAAGCACGCGCGCGATGACATCGCTCGCCAGGCCGATGACGTCGTTCTCGATCGAGCCGAAATAGCGGTCCACCTTCGCGGCGACATCGGCCAGGAGACGAGCGGCATCGGCTGCCCCCTCCGCCTTGCCGTGCTGGTAGCCCTGGGCAAAGCTGTCGCCATAGGCGCTGCGGGCCGCATCCTGCAGCTCTGCCGCTCGGCGTTTCGCGGCGTCGAGAAAGGCAAACCCGTCTTGCCAGGCTTGCGCCTCGACCGCTTTCAGGATTCGCTTGCCGGGCCGCTTCGGCAGGTCGATACCTGCTCTCATTGGGCCGGCCCTCGCTGGAGAGCCTCGCTGGCGCGGCGCACGATCGCGGCGCCGCTCGCCATCGGCTCTGCGTCGAGGTCAATGCCGACGGGAACCTTGACCTTCAGCCATGCCGATAGTGGCTCCGGCACAGCACGATACCATGCGGCGATACAGCGCCAACCATCATCGCGCATGCGCACCGTGAGAGTTTCCAAAGGCTCCAGCGGGCGGGGCGGAACCGCAATATCCCGGTTGGCCAGGGCAAAGTCGAACAATTCCTCGCCGATCTGGCGATGGATGGCGCTCACGACCTCCTTGCCAATGGTGCCGGCGAGCGACGCGGACCAGCAGATTGCGCCCGCATGCATCGCCATGTCCTCAATGTCGCCCTTTGGCGCCAGGGCGATACGGCGGTCTTCGCCCTCCAGGTCGCCGGCGAGCGGCGCGAGCCTGAATTGCGAGGCAAGCAAGGCGGAGAGGCGCCGGGCCAGCCGCGGTGTGTCCAGCATGAGCTGGCAGCTTGGCACCGCGATTGCGTCACCGAAGCATGCCGCGAGCCTGCTGGCATCGACATAGATCGCGGGATTCGTGACGAAAACGTTCCAATGCGGATCCGAGGCCGTTGGCATCATCGCCTTCATGCCGCCGAACGTTGGGCTGCCGAATGCTTGGCCTCCGAATACCTGGCCTCCGAATGTCTGGCCGGAAGCGTCGTCTGGTTCAGCGCATAGACCCGTCGCCTGCCTCGGTTCAGCAATTGGTTGACCAGCAGGGCGCTAAGGACAAGGACAGCGGCGCCGAGGCCATAAACGATCCACATCGTCGCCGTCAGGCTGTCGGGATGCACTTGTAAGCCGAAGAACGACGCGAGAGGTGGTGCGGTTGCCGGCCGCTCCGGAGGCGCGGCAACGGGGATCAGAACCACGGAGACATTGTCATAGGCGAGGCCGGCGACACCGTTGGCCACGAGCATCTTCACTTGCGGGATGAGGTTTTCCATCGACGTCGCCGCTTGATGGCGGATGAAGACCGAAGCGGAGGACGGTACGAGTTTCTGGCGGAGCGGATCGTTTTCGGGCAGGACCAGATGCACCCTTGCCGTCAGGACTCCATCGATGTCGGAGATCGTGCGAGACAGTTCCTGGCTGAGGCCAAAGATCATCGCCGCCCGTTCCTCAACCGGCGAAGAGACCAGACCGTCGCGCTTGAATACGTCGCCGAGGGTGGCGAACTCCTGCTTGGGCAAGCCGTGATCGTTGAGGAGCGCCATGGCTTCGGCAAAATTACCCTCGCCCACGGTCACCTTCATCTTGCCGTCCTTCTCCGGCGTGCGCTCGGCGGAGATGCCGTTGCGCACCAGAGTGGCGACGATCTCGTTCGCCTGTTGCTGACTGAGCCCCGTGTAGAGCTCGACCGAGCAAGCCTGCAAAAACAGCAAGGTGCTCAGCACGCCAACGACGATCGCCAGGCGACGTGAACGGTGCGACAACTGCTCCCCCATTGCTTGCCTATTGCTGCTTGATCAGCGTGTTGACGGAAGAGGCAGCGGCCGAGACGCTGTTGGTTGCGAGCGACGCGCCGAAAAGAGCCCACGATGCCGAAACATACTGGTCAAGCAGGTGCTGCATGTCCGCCTCGGCCATCTTCCGGGACGGGGGGCTGTTGCCGCCTGCGTCATTCTCCGCCGGCGCCTGAGCATTCCCCGATGGACGAGATCCCATTGCGCCTTGCGCGGACTCCACCATCCCGCCGAGCGACCTCATCGTCGAATCGAACAGGGTGGAAGGATCGCCGCCGCCGGCGCCGCGCTTGGCGGACTCATCCATATATTCGTAGAGGTGGAATTCCTTTACGGCTTCCGTCGGAGCAGCGGGATTGCCGGCATCGCCATTGTTGCCGGTCCGCATGTTCTGGATATTCTGGGCAAGCTGCGCCGGTTCCGATCCTGCCGTTGTCGACATCGTCTTATGCGCAGTCATCTTGTTGGTCGCGACCGAGGGAGCTTCCTTGACCGCGGGCTTCATATATCCGGTACCCGCCGCCGCAGCGATGTTGATGTCCAGGCCTGCAGCGGTCGCGTCGGGCAGCAGTTCCATTGCGGCCAAGGGCATGGTCGAGGCGATTTCCATCTTTCCTGCTCCCTACTGCGTTGCGACGGAGGGCTTTGCCGATATTACGGGCTGGACGTCCACGGTTCGACCGCGAAAGACCCGGACATTGACGTCCCTGCTCGCCGTCATGGAGCCACCCAGACCGACGCTCTGCTTGACCAGTGCGATGTAGGATGGCGGTCCCGAAATCGTGACGGCTCGGTCCTTTCCGGAAACCCTCAAGGGAAAGCGGCTGTCCGAGACGCCAAGCCTGTTCAGCCGCTCGGCAAGATCGGGCAGCTTTTCGCTGTCCACCTCGACGATCTCGGTGCGCAGTTCCGCCTCCGTGACGATGTTGAGCGTCGATCCGTCATAATGCCAGACCAGTCCGTAGCGGTCGCACACCCAATTCAGAAACTCGCGAGCCGATCCGTGCACCCCGCCCGAATTCAGTCGCCCTTTGATGCCTTTGCCCAGCTTTGTCGAAATGCCGAGGTTGTGGCTGAACTCCATCAGGGCGGCATCCACCGGCTGATCGATCGCGATATATTTATATGGACCATCCGGCCAATCGGGCTCGATCGCACGGGCCGACTCGAGAGCTGCACCGACGAGCACCATCACCCCGAGAGCGATCCTCACGCATGCTGAAGTAGCCGCTTTGATTGTAACCTCGGGCACAAGTCCAATCCGTCATATCGATGGTATCGCCGACGCTGGCGCGCCGAAGACATAGCTCAGCCAAAGCTAGCCCTCTCGCGTGCGATCGGAAAATCCAAATGGATCGCGCCGGGCACTCGTTTCGGACGGAGCGGTCGACTATCGTCCGCGCCGGAAAGCAGCTGCCAGTTAGGAATTCGAAGATGTTGCGACGAATATCGTTCCACGCTCCCGGCCTTGCACATGCTTGGGTGGCGTGGATGGTTTTCCTTTGCGCGGCGACGTTCCTTGCGCAGGCTGAAGCGCTCGCCGAGAGCGGGGGCTACGATCCACGAACTTGGTCCTATGACGAAACGCACGACATATTGCTGACGCCGTCGGACCTTGAGGACGATGCGATCCGGCAGGAGCCCGCCAATTGGAGTCCCATACCGCGTACCGTCGTGACCTATGGCGGCCCGGAGAAGACTGGAACGATCCTGATCAGCACGTCGGAGCGGCGCCTTCGCCTTATCCTCGGCGAGGGCAAGGCTCTTCAATATGCGATTGGCGTGGGACGCGAGGGATTCAACTGGAGCGGCCGCGATCGTATCTCCGACAAGAGGGAATGGCCCGACTGGCGTCCGCCCGCCGAGATGATAGAGCGCGAAGCGAGCAAGGGCAGGTCTCTTCCGGCGAAGATGGAGGGAGGCCCGGAAAATCCGCTCGGCGCACGCGCGCTCTATATCGGCTCCACGCTCTACCGCATTCATGGCACCAATCAGCCCTGGACGGTCGGCAAGGCGAATTCGTCAGGCTGCATCAGGCTTACCAATGAGGATGTCATCGATCTTTATCAGCGGGTTGCCGTCGGCGCCCAAGTCGTCGTACGGCGTTGAGCTCCAACTTGTCGAGTTCCCAACCAACCCCCATTGTGCCAACCCCCATTGTGAATGTCGCGCCGGGTGGTGATCGAATGGAGCGACCAATGCGGCTGGCCCTTTTCGCAGTCCTTTGCGCACTTGCACTCGCCGGCTGCCAGACCACCGGCGCGACAAGCAAGACCACGGCCGCCGATACCGAGACGTCGCAGGCCGACCGGCTGGTGCGGCTTGCCGGCGACATCGAATCGCGGGGCGAGCATGATACCGCCATGGCACTTTACGCACGCGCGGCTGCATTGCCTGAAGCGAGCGCGGCAGCCAATGTCAAAGCCGGAGATGCCTACCTTCGAGCGGGTTATCTGGATGAGGCTATGACCCAGTACAAGGCGGCGCTGGTCAAGTCGCCCGACAACAGTCAGGCAATGTTTGGCCTTGGCTCCGCGCTGACCGACTCGGGGGATACGAATGCCGGCCTGCGCGCGCTTGGCGAGGCGGCCCCCATCATCAACACCAGCCGCGCCTATAATCGGCTCGGCGTGGCGCAGACCATGGCGGGGCAGACACAGGAAGCACAGAGCACTTTCGCCACGGCGCTCAGGCTGCAGCCCGATGATCTGGACCTGCAGATCAATATGGCGCTGGCGGCAGCGCTCGAGGGCAACGCTTCGGTCGCCTTGCCTATTGCACAGCGCGTGGCCGCGTCTGGCAAGGCCGAACTTAGGCACAAGAACAACATCGTCATCGTCTACGGTCTGCTCGGTCAGGACGTTCAGGTGAAATCCGCGCCGCCGACCGGCCTATCATCCAAGGAAATCGCCACCCTGCTGGCAAGATGCCGAGAGATCCGTACGAAGGGCAGCGTGAAGGCAAAAGCGGCCGCGCTCGGATCAATGACGGCCTGACCGCGCAGCGTCGGCAACCGCTCGATACGTATGGATTGAAACCATCCGGGAAAGGCGGCGCGTGCGGATGTCCTCGTTGGGCGCCGAAGAATAGGACCACAGAGGTCGCGGCCCAAACCCGAGGGGGTTGTAGCCGGTGTCGCATTGTCTGGTCGCCGGGACACTCCCCACCTCCGGCCAGCGTGCGCTCGATCTCGGAACGGGGCCGGGACAGTCGCCCGTGACTGGCGGCGATGGGCCTCACCGTGACCGCGTTGATCCCGCCGAAGCGCTACTTGCTTCACGAACCGTCAGTGGCGCAAAACACGCGGCGCTCTGCGAGGCGGCAAAGCTCGTTTCCTTGTGGATGGTTCAAACGCTAAGACAGGGTCCTTGAAAGCCAGGCATAACCGATCCGGCGCCAGTGCGTGGACGAAGGGGCGGCGGACCGCCCAAGAAGCCACATACCATTATTTCGCGACGCGGCTGCACGGGCGTCAGTCATCAGTTCAAATTGAGCGGGGCGACCTGTTTTGCTGCACTACGATCGCACGTGTGCCGATCTCGGGACCGACGGCCAGGGCTCCGATCTTGATCTTAACAAGGTCGCAGCCGCGCAGCTTGCTATCGATGGCGAGATCAAATAGCGCGCGATCACGGAGCCGAGCTTCGCGATCCAAGAAACAGCGGATCGCCCATACCTATCTCGGTTTCAGCGCTCGTTTCGCTCCGACCTTCCTTCCTGCATTCCAAGCGCGTCGCTCATGCGCTGCGGGATCGTATTGTGAAAAACTCCTTCGGCCACCACGGCCGGATGGATTGTGGAGTTTGCTTGTGGAGCCGGGAGCAGACCGGCAGCTTCGGACTGCCAATATTCAAGAGCGGACATTCAGGTTGATGTGGGCACCCTAGTGACTTGACTTGACCCTTCTCGGCTTTGCGGCAACCTACCTTCGAAATCCGGAGAACGCGTTTTTCTTTGTCGTTCAACTGGCGAAGGGACTCACGGCATTTGCCTCGGTGGTAAGGTGGCGGTTCAGACGTTTATCCAGCTAGCTCACAGTACGACCTATGCCGAGGTTCAGCGCGAATGCCGATCGAAACGGGCTGAGATGAGACTACTCCGCCCGCATGATGGCGGCGAGGCCGTGAAATTCGTTCGGCAATCTGCTTCTTGCAGAGTTTACGTCTGCCCGGCCAAGTCCTTGAATGCGAGCCCGGCCTTTTTGAGCGAACCGAGGAAGAAATCGACGTCCTCTGGTTGAATGATCCGCCTCGCGATCTCCAGCCGGAGGTTCTTGATCAAACCTGGCGCGTTTTCTTCAAGCCAGACACGTTCGCGCCGGGCGTCCGCTTCATATCCGCCCTCGCCGAAAATCGCGGCCGCGATGGTGTGATAGTTGGCATTGCCGTGAACCGTCGCTTTCCTGATCCACATGGCGGCCTGCGGATAATCGCCGCGAAAATAGGCGCAAAGGGCAAGCGCGGTCTCGTAATAGGCTAAGGGACCCGGATTGCGTGAGCGAGCTTCCTCGACCAACGGGCAGCCGTCGTCCCAACCTCCTGAAAGCGCTAGCCGATAGCCGTACTCGCCCATTAGTTCGGTATCGTTGGGGTTGATGATCAAGGCACGTTTGCCCACGATCAACGCCGCCTCGATCTCTTTGCTGAAATAGAGCGCGAACATTTCTGCCTGCAAACCGCGGATGTTGAGCGGGTCCAGCGCCACGGCCCGCCTTGCCGCGGCGAGCGCGCGAGCGATCGAGGCCGAAGTCGCGGCTTCGTCGGGAGGATAGAGGAATCGAATCTCGTCGATATAGGCTTGCGAAAGCAGCCCCCAGCCCGTGGCGTAGCCCGGGAAGCGCTCAACAGCCTTCTCCAGGCACGCACGCACCGCTGGAAGTGCTCTTTCCTCGAGCTTTGCGCGGTATGCGTAGAAGGAAAGCGTGCAGGAATAGGCAGCCCAATCGTCGGGAGGATTCGCGACGTTGAGCGAGGCGTCCGCCTGAAAGATCACGCCATATGTCTGGGCCAGGCTCGTAGCCACTTTCTGTGCGATATTGGCCTCAGTCTCGAGAAGCGCGGCGACTTTCATCTCTCCATCATAACTGTCCGCCCACAGCACGGAGCCGTCTGCCCGGTTTATGAACCTGATCCGAAGCCGGAAGGCGTCGGCCGACAGGTGGACGCTTCCCGCAAGAACAAAGCGCGACGGCGCGACCGAATTTTCGGGAGATTGGACGACGGTGACGTCCTTGAATTTAGAGAGTTGCCCGACAATCTCCTGGGTCAATCCGCTCGCAATCGCTCTGGAGGCTTCCGTTCCTGAAAGATCCTCAAACGTCTCGACCAGCAGTCGCGGAATCTCAGGCGAAGTCGGGCGGACGCCACCCCTCGCCAATCCGAATGCCACAACAGCCAATGCCGCGACGGTAGCCGCAAGAACCACTGTCAGCCATGATGTCCTCATCCATCGAGGAGGGGTCGGGACTTTCTCTGCCCACTCAACCGGCAAGGCCGGCTCAATAGCCTCGGGGGGCGATCGCACCGAGAACGTTGGAACGTAACCGCCTTTCGGGATCGTGATGAGAATTGGATCGTCGTGTCCGGCAGTGAGGTAGTAACGCTCGAGCCCGCGCCGGAGGTGGCCAGCCTCGATGCGGACAATCGGATCCGTCTGTGGGTCGAAGGACATATCGCGGCCGAACACCTCGACTGCGATCGAATAGGCCTTGATACGATCACCGCGACCCGCCAGCGTCTCCTCCACCACATGGCTGAGGAAGCGGCGCTCGCGACCGGTTGCATCGAAATCCGCGCTGTTGAGGATCCGGGCAAGCTGGGCACGGCAGTCCTCTGGGGCAAGCCTATGCCCACCCCCTGCGGCTGGTTCCGCCCGGATCACCTTGGTTCCCTCACCTGACGTTCTGGGGTGACTACTCCCAGTTATATTTCATTTTTCGCCGGTTACCTCTTCCGAATAACTTATATGCGCGAGCCAATTATTGCAATCCTCCAAGTAGTCTGAACAACCATTTGTGCAATGCAGCAGCGAATGACAACGAGTCAATCGTTAGGCGACATCACCGGCAGCGCGGTTTGAACTTGCGGTTTTTGCAGGCCTGGTGCCGACCGAGCTCGGCACGGCTGTTCCAGAAATTACGCTATCGCCCACGTAACTTACATTCCGCAGCCGCCTCCATGCGATAGGCTACGGTGGTTTCGGGAAAATACGAATTTGCGCCATGAGGATGCACGGCGAACCGGCTGATAGACAAAGAGCGGTCTCGGCGGCGGTGCGTCGGTTCCCGCAATTTGAATTGGCGATCCATCGGCTGATGGACCGAAGTGAGGGCTTTCAGGACATGTGCGAGGAACTTGCTGAAGCGGAGCTCGCACTCTCGAGGATTGACAAGATCCCGCCGGCATTGCGCGAGTCTAGACGAGCCGAATGGCAGGAACTGGTGGATCGGTTGGTTGGGGAAGTCGGAGCCGTGCTGCACGCGGACGCTACCCGGAAATCGCGTGTCATTCCCTGGCCGCCACGCCAGAACTAAGCGGAGACTAGCTTGGAATTTCTGTCTGGCAATCGACCTCTACAAACTATGGCAGCCGTGCTCCCGGCCCTGCTTGTCGTCTCGGCCGCGTGGGCCCAGGATGACACCCAGGATCTCGCCAAGAAGCTATCCAATCCGATCGCCTCGCTGATCAGCGTGCCGTTCCAGTTCAACTACGACCGCGGCTATGGCCCGAACGATGGTGACAAAGCGTATGTCAACGTGCAGCCGGTCGTCCCGATCACGCTCAACGACAACTGGAACCTGATATCGCGCACCATCTTGCCGATTGCCTGGCAGAACGACATTGCCGGACCATCCGGCGACCAGTTCGGGCTCGGCGACATAAGCCAAAGCCTGTTCTTCTCGCCTTCTTCCCAACCCACGGCAAACGGGATCATCTGGGGTGTCGGCCCAGTGTTTCTGTTGCCCACTGCGACTGATGCGTTGCTTGGCGGAAAAAAATGGGGAGCGGGACCGACCGGCGTCGTCTTGAAGCAGTTCGATGGATGGACGGTCGGCATGCTGGCCAACCACATCTGGTCATTTGCCGGCGACAGCGACCGCAGCGATATAAATTCCACTTTCCTGCAGCCTTTCGTCTCTTACACGACGAAGGACGCCTGGACCTTCACGCTCAATACCGAGAGTGCCTACAATTGGGAAGCGCATCAATGGTCGGTCCCGATCAACTTCCAGGTCTCGAAGCTGGTAGTGATCGACAAGCAGCCAATCAGCCTCTTCGCGGGTGTGCGGTATTGGGCGGTGAGCCCCGATAGCGGACCCGACGGCTTCGGATTCCGCACGGGAATTTCCCTGCTGTTCCCGAAGTAGAGCCAAGAAGAAATGAACCGCTGTCCGACATGAAGACGATCGAAATCCGATATCCATTAGCTGAGCAGCGGGAATGCATATACGATCGCATTGGGCATGTAGTGAAGGACGGAAATAGAGGGGACTTTATATGGGAATGATCCGAGCTCTCGTGATGGCCTCGGCGGCGGGAACAGCGGCAGCGCTGGTTGCGGTGCCGGCGATCGCTGCTGACGCCGCGACGCAACTTCCTGAAACCGCGCCCGCGCCTGCTGAAGCCGCGCCAGTCTGGACCTTCACCGCAGAGCCCTATTTCTGGATGGCAGGCATGAAGGGCAGGGTCGGCGTCAGGGGCCTGTCGTCGGTAGATATCGACGTCGATTTCGGCCAGATTTTCGACCACATCGATTGGTCTCCCCCGCCGGTCATGTTTGCTGGCGAGGCGCGCAATGGCCGCTACGCTCTGTTCACTGACTTCATCTACCTGGGACTCGAGGCCGATGGCACGTCGCCCGGTCCGTTGGCCCTTTTTTCGGCCGAAGCGAACATGAACACGGTGGTGTGGACCTTCGGCGGCTCCTATCGGGTCGTCGACAATGGCACCGCGACCCTGGACCTTCTGGCCGGCGGACGGCTTTGGCACCTCGATGCGGATCTGACCGTTACTGGCCCTCTCGCCATAAGAGAGGCCAGCGGCAGCAAGACTTGGGTCGACCCCATTATTGGTGTGGCCGGCGACGTTGCTCTCGGCAACGGATTCGGACTCCATGGCGAGGTTGATGTCGGTGGCTTCGGTGTTGGCGCCGACATCGACTGGCAAGTGCAGGGCACGCTTCAATACCGGTACAGCGATTCGGTCACGCTGGAAGCGGGCTATCGCTACCTTGCCGTAGACTACGCCGACGACGGATTTGTATTCGACATAGCAATGCAGGGACCAATCATCGGCGCCAGATTTCGGTTTTAAATAGATCACGGTCGCGTGTCTGATGTCCGCGCTAGCAATGCAGTGCTGATCGTTTCGCTCCCGGTCCGGGGGGCGGCTTTCGCGACCCGAGGTCGCTTTGGGACAGCTTCGAAACGGGAGAAGAGTTTGGGAAACTGTTTTGTGAGCCTGCCCAAAGTCAGGCGTGTCAGCAACGTTTTGTTGGCGTCGGCGTTGGTTGGCCTGCTGTGGGGGTGCGCGTCCCGCCCGACGAATGTGCTGCTGCCCGTGGCCGATACCTCTCCTTCCTCAAGCAAGGTGCAGATGCTGGTCACAACGACACGCAGTCGTTCCTCCAATCCGGCACAAATGTATACGGGCGAGCGCGGACTGGCTCCCTCGTTCGCGGAGATTACGGTGTCGATCCCTCCGGCATCGGTCCGCAAGGTTGGAGAGGTCGCATGGCCCAAGAAGCTGCCATCAAACCCGGCGACTGATTTCGCCGTCGTGCAGGCTCAAGAATTGACGCTCCAGACAGCGAAGGGCTGGCTTAGCGCCTCTGTCAGGAAGAGCCCGGATCACAGCGTCCTCGTCTTTATTCACGGGTTCAACAATCGCTTTGAAGACTCGGTCTATCGCTTTGCGCAAATCGCGAAGGATACGGGCACGCAGAGCGTCCCAATCCTGGTCACATGGCCCTCCCGAGGCAGTGCGCTGGCGTATGGCTACGATCGTGAAAGCACCAACTACACGCGAAATGCGCTCGAACTGCTGTTCCAATATCTTGCACGCGATCCTGAAATCAAGGAAGTTTCGATCCTCGCCCATTCGATGGGCAACTGGCTTGCGTTGGAAGGCTTGCGCCAGATGGCCATCCGCAATGGCGGCCTTCCGGCGAAGTTCAAGAACGTCATGCTGGCCGCGCCTGACGTCGACGTCGACGTGTTTCGCACTCAGATTGCCGACATGGGCAAACAGCACCCGCAGTTCACCCTCTTTGTCTCGCAGGACGATCGCGCGCTCAAAGTTTCGCGGCGAGTCTGGGGCAATATCCCCCGGCTCGGATCGATTGATCCGGAACAAGCTCCATACAAGGAAGAACTTGCGAGCAACAATATAACCGTCATCGATCTGACGAAAGTCAAATCCGGAGATCGTTTGCATCACGGCAAGTTCGCGTCGTCACCGCAGATCGTGCAACTGATTGGGGCGCGTATGGCCGGCGGCCAGACGTTGACCGACAACAGGATAGGCTTGGGCGACACGATCATTCAGGCAACAACCGGTGCGGCGGCCGCGGCGGGCAGCGCGGCAGGGCTGGTGATTGCGGCACCTGTTGCAGCTGTCGATCAAAACAGCAGAGAAAATTTGGGCAATCACATCGGCGCCTTGACGGGTTCCCAGACCAGCCAGACATCGAGTGCTGGCAAGGAATGCGTTGGTTTCGCTGCGTCCACAAAGGATTGCAAGAAGTAGTTCGTTAGTTAGCCAGCGGCGAGCGCGCAGCTCTATGGCGTGTCGCTCACCGCCTCCAAGAGGGTCTTGCTCTTTTTCAGGGTTTGGGTTGCCTGATGAGCAGCGGCGGCAGTTTCCCCGCCACTCTCGACGTGAACGGTGGGAACCGCGATCTTGATACCGTTTTCCGCGAATGCCGCCTTGATCATCATGAGTGCGCGCCGCTTGATGCCGAATTGGGTCCCGGGCTTCGTCGTCAACTTCATCCTGAGAACGATCGCATAGTCCCCGAAATTGTCGATGCCCTGCATCTTGAGCGGCTCGATCGTGTCGGCCGCAAATTCAGGATCGGCTGCCAGTTCCTGGCCTATCTTCTTGATCAGCTTGCGCGCCAGCTCCACGTCGGAATCATAGGTCACGCCGATCGTGATCTTGTCGATCACCCAATCCCTGCTCATGTTCTGGACCGCCCCGAGCTCACCGAACGGGACGGTATAGATGGGGCCGCGATGATGACGCAGACGCACCGAACGCAGGCTGAAGGATTCGACCGTGCCTTTGTAGCTGCCGCTCTGGATGTATTCACCGACCCGGAAGGCGTCGTCCATCATGTAGAACACGCCGCTCAGCACGTCCTTGACCAGGGTCTGCGAGCCGAAGCCGATGGCGATGCCGAAGATGCCGGCGCCGGCAATCAGCGGGAGTATCTGCACGCCGAGCCCAGCGAGGATCGTTAGCACGGTGACCGCGGCTATGAACACGGCAAGGGCGTTGCGGAATATCGGCAACAGCGTGCGCAGCCGGCCGCTGCGGGCCAGCTGGTCAGCGCTGCTCCCATCCGCCGGCGCGAGGTTCGTGTGATATTCGATCAAGGCCTTCGACAGTTGCCAGAGCAGGTCGGCGATCAGCAAAATGATGATGCCGTGGAGCAGCCCGGTTATCAGGAAGCCGTCGGTTTCGCTGAAGGTGAGGCTCGCGGCCCTGATCCGCCAGATATGGGCGAGCCATGCGACCGCCGCGGCAATGACCGCCGCCCTGGCGCCCCTGACAATGAGCACGTTGAGTACGACGCCCATCGCGCCGCTGCGCCTCGACCTGCCGGCCAAGGCCTCTGCCGCGGCGCCGACCCCGCGCAAGGCTGTCGGCAGCACCAGGGCGAAAATCCCAAGCCACAGGACGCCGAGCAGCCCGGCGACCCAAGCCCCCCAGAGCACGATCAGGGACAAGGTGAGAAACGATTGCTTGACCAGAGAGCCTCGCCCGTCGGGCCGTTGCCAGACGACGTCGATTGCAGTCGCCAGAATGCCAAGTCCGAACAGGAAGGCGACGAGCTCTGCAACCTCTCGAGAGAAACCCAGGCCAGGTATGAGGTTGGCGATCGCCCAGCCGAACAACAGGAACCCAGCCACGAGGCTGACTCGCCAACGCCAGAAACGGATCGAAGCCTCGCTTTCGAAAAGCGGAGTCGGCCTGTCCGAGGGGTCGCTCGTCGCACCGCCAAACGCAAACAGCAGTCGGGCTGCCGCGCGAACGACACGGAACGCGATGAACGCAAGAAGCAGGGTCAGAATGATCCTGCGGAGTAAGGGTGGCCATCCGAATGCCAAGAACGAACCGGCGCTGGCGAGCGCAAAAGTCAGCAGGGCGACAGTCTCGAAGAGGATCGCCTGTCCGGCGTCTCTCTGAGCAACCGCGCTCCTCGTCCTGGCGAGCGCCCGTCGGACCGCCCACTCGGCTCCGAATCCGACCGCGATCAAGACCGCCAGGATGCCCATAACCAGCCCTGGCCTGCCGGAGTTCACGTCACGCGAGACAACGTCGGTGGCGCGCGACAGTTCTTCCGGCAGGCGCGGGATCGCGGCGCCGAGCGCACCGATACGGGCACGAATACCCGCCTCCAGGCTCAAGATGTCCTCGGAAATGGACAGGCCGGGCTCGTCCGTGACCGCTGGAATCTTTCCCTCGAGCCATGCCTTTAGTTCCGGATCGGACAAAAGCTCGAGGAACTGCTTTGCCTTTTCGGGCGGAAGGTCGGGGGAAGGCTGTTGAGCTAGCGAACTTCCCTGCAAGAGCGCTAGCAAGAGCACGACGACAACTGGCAAGAACCCGAGCCGTAGCTTGTTCTTCATGAGCGCCTCGAGTTTTGAATGCCGCAGCTGCACATATCGGCTCCTCACCCTTTTATGGGCAACTGTTCTGGGTGCATGCTACGTCTCCGGGGAGAGTGGCTGCAAGCTAACGACGAGGCGGCGAGCAGGGCTTGCAAGCTTCTGAACTCGGCAGGAACTTCCGTCCAAGCCAGGAAACGTGCGTGCAAGCCGTCCACAAAGCGTCCCGCAACTTGCTCGAGACCTGTCATGAGCGATGGCATATCCGCGTCCACCGTTGGATTGTCGCTCACAATAGTCGCCCCATTTTGCTGCCGAATGCCAATTATGGTGTTCGCCGCTCGCAAGCGGAGATTATCGGTTGCCCTTGCGAACGGCCGTCTTGCTTTGGGCGGCTACGATCAGTTCACGTAGATGACGACGTAACGGCCGCCATAGGGCTGGTAGTATGTCCCGCCACACTGCCAAACCGTAGCGCCGTTGATGCTAGTTCTAACGCAGGCAGGGGGGAGTGCCGCCACGTATATCGTCGAGCGGCGGACGACCCGGCGCGTTGTGCGCCGCGCAACGCCGGCGACGCTGCCGGGCGTAAGCGGTCTGCCGACGCGCGCTTCCGCGCTGGAAACGATCGAACCTGCCGGAACGAAGTAACCGCCCATCAGGCTATCGGTTATTAGAAACGTCGTCATAAGAATGGCAACGGAGAGACGATTACG
Source organism: Mesorhizobium robiniae (assembly GCF_040545535.1). NCBI lineage: Bacteria > Pseudomonadati > Pseudomonadota > Alphaproteobacteria > Hyphomicrobiales > Phyllobacteriaceae > Mesorhizobium > Mesorhizobium robiniae. The sequence goes on along the minus strand of NZ_JBEPMC010000007.1, from coordinate 396,032 downwards.
GAACATGCGCCGCGCGTTCATTTGCTGCCCTCCAGGACAAGTTCGCCGACCTCGTCAGAGTCTATCTGTTCCAGCTTTTTCGCGTTGGCTGGAGGCTTGAACGAAAACAGCTTGGCATCGACCTCGCCGGCTTTCCAGTTGCTGAACCGCAACGAATATTGCGGCGCGCCCGTCACCCATTTGGTGGTGATCACATATTTGACAGGTAGTTTCTGGGCGCCTTTGCTGATCCAGATCTGCCAATCCACGTCGTCATTGCGAAATGCCAGTTGATCGCATTCGACGCCGCCGACAAACGCGTCGCCGACCAGTCTCCCCGACGTAGCGCCTTCGGTCAAAACGGCATAAGGATCGGTGACTAGAAAATCGGCGCCCGCAACGTCGAGCCCGGTCGACACCCTGAATTCCTCGACCGCCTCATCAATCGACGCCCCAGGACTGTCCAACTGCGCATAGACGTTCATGTCCTTGCCGTGGACAGAGATTACCTTGCCGTCAAAGGTGAGTTCTACTTCGGCAAAAGGGCCTTTGCGGGTCATGTGGAAGCCGTCACCGCGGGACGCCTGGACGGAGCCGGAAGCGCTGTACTGCAACTTCTGGCCGGCCAGGTCGACGATCTCATGATCGGTGTCATAGTCGACCGTGAATGCCTGCAAGCTTTTGAGATGGTTTGTCATGGCCATAAGGATACCGTCAGCATCGGCGTCGATGACGTTCTGACCCCACGACGGCGAAACGGAAAGTGCCAGCCCGATTGAGACTGCCGCTATTCCGATAGATCGCAGCCGAGATCTAAAGGGGGACGTCAAGATTGCTTGGTTCATGTTTTTCTCCAATCCAGTGCTCGGCGATTCTTATTCGGGAGCGTGATCCGGGTTCACTTCAGCCAAACAGCGTAGGCCCGCCGTCAAACTGATCGGTTGGCTACAATCATCGACGCCGCAAAGTTTGAGGCGGTTGGATTCGTCTTGGCCAGTCCTCTACGGCTCATCAATTTTCGGCAAATTCGGCATGCGGAAGGGCGTCGCCGAATATGCCTGCTCCCTGCCAGGAGGTTTGCCGTTTGCTGCCATAGCGCCATCCCTTATGCGCTAGAATGCGCATAGTCTTTTTGATGGTGCCAGTATCCGTATGTAAGTTACGTAGTCGGGCTGTTGCTGGCGAAGCTGTATCCGCCGACGGTCGATTGACACGCTTGTGGCAGGCGGTCCCCAAAGAACCCGCAACGTCTTCCCGATCCAACCAAAGCTATTGCGCAATATCGCCACCGGAAGCCGGATCTCCCTACCGTTTGATGATCTGACTGACCGCTGCAGCCATCGCATCGTGCGGATGCGAAACGGACGCTGCGCGTGAACGCGCCTGGCTCGAAAAAATGTGCCGGATTTGGTGAAGAACACGAAGCAACAGGTCTCGATGCGGTTTATCCGTTCGGAGGACGTGGAGTTCTCCCTTGGCTCATTAAGGAAAGCCTGACTAACCTCAAGGACCGACCCTTGCGCTGGCCGAGCGGATTCTGCCCGTAGGTTACCGTTAATTACCTTCCGCCCCGAGCGGCAATAGGCAAATCTCACGAAAGACGATTTTGTCGAAGGCATGTTTGATGACGGCGCTCCCGAAAGGCGCTGACCTGGAGGAGACATCAAACTATGACCAATCTTGCCTACACCGCGAAGCGCTACCTGCTGTCCATCCTCCTGCTACTGGGGGTCGCTGCCTCTGCCACCGCGCAGAACGCCGATCAGCTTCCATCTTGGAATGACGGAAAGGCCAAGCAGTCCATCGTCGCCTTCGTCGAACGTGTAACTGCGGAAGGCGCGGCAGGCTTCGTGCCCGAAGCAGAGCGCGTCGCCGTCTTCGACAATGACGGCACGCTATGGGGCGAGCAGCCGCTGTACTTCCAGCTCCTGTTCGCACTCGATCGGGTCAAGGCAATGGCGCCGCAGCATCCGGAATGGAAGGACAAGGAGCCCTTCGCCTCCCTGCTGAAGGGCGACGTTAAGGCCGCACTCGCCGGCGGCGAGCCCGCGATTGTGGACATCATCATGACCACGCATTCCGGCATGACAACGGAGGAATTCGACCAGATCGTCCGCACCTGGATTACCACCGCCAAACACCCGAAGACCGGTCGGCTTTATACGCAGATGGTCTACCAGCCGATGCTGGAACTGTTGAGCTATCTTCGCGCCAACGGTTTCAAGACTTTCATCGTCTCCGGCGGCGGCATCGATTTCATGCGTCCATGGACGGAGAAGGTCTATGGCATACCGCCAGAGCAGGTCGTCGGCAGCAGCGGCAAGACCAAGTTCGAGATGCGCGACGGAACGCCGGTGCTCATGCGATTGCCGGAAATCAACTTTATCGACGACAAGGCCGGCAAGCCCGTCGGTGTCCACCATCACATCGGCCGGCGGCCCATCGCCGCCTTCGGCAATTCCGACGGCGATCTGCAGATGCTGCAATGGACCTGTTCCGGTCCCGGACCGCACTTCTGTCTCTATGTGCATCACACCGACGCGGATCGCGAATGGGCCTACGACAGGGATTCTTCCATCGGACGCCTGGACAAGGGTCTCGACGAAGCCGGAATCATGAGCTGGACAGTTGTCGATATGAAAGCCGACTGGAACAAGGTGTTCACGTCCGAGCCTTGATCCTTCTTATCGCGGCCCCGCTGCATTGCGCGCAGAACGTGACAAATACTGCCAAAGAGGCCCGGCGCAAAGCCTGCCCGGACAAAGACAGACAGGGAGGATCGAAGCATGACGGGCAATGACTTGTTGAAGGTCGGTGCGGCGGCGCTGACGCTGCTGCTTGGCGGGTTTGGTTCGGCGCACCCTGTCCTTGCACAAGAACAGATCGCGGCGGCTGACGCTTCGGGCGATGCGACGACTTCGCCGGAGCCGCTGAGCGCCGACGAGATGGAGGTGCTGGTCGCGCGGATTGCCCTCTACCCGGACGAGCTGATCGCGGTGATCACCGCGGCTGCGCTATATCCGCTGCAGATCGTCGAGGCGGCACGCTTCCTCGAGCGGTACGAGAAGGACAAGGGCCTGAAGCCGAAGGGGAGCTGGGACGGTTCGGTTGTGTCGCTGCTCAACTATCCGGATCTTGTAAAGCTGATGAGCGACGACCTGGAGTGGACGCAGGCGCTCGGCGATGCCATCGCCTACCAGCAGAAGGACGTGCTGGTCGCCATCCAGCAGTTGCGCGACGAGGCGGTCGCCAAGGGCGTGATCAAGACCGACGACAAGATCCAGGTGGTCAAGGAGAACGACAATTTCGTCATCAAGTCGGCGAGCTCCGAAGTGATCTACGTCCCGCAATATCCGCCGCAGATGTTTTATGAGCCGGATTACGTCTGGGAGCCGATCCGCTATTATCCCGACCCTTACCCATACTATGCGTATCCGGGGGCGACATTCTTCGCCGGGGCGGTAACGGGCGCCATCTGGGCCGCCGCCGTCGACTGGGATGATTGGGGCGTGTGGGGCGGCCGCTGGAACGGCAACGACATCGACATCGACTGCAACAATTGCTTCAACAATCGCGACTTCAACGGCAAGATCAACTTCAACGACGTCGACTGGAAGAACATCGACCGCGACAAGATCAACATTGATCGCAACCAGTTCAACAAGTTCGACCAAACCAACATCAAGAACCGGATCGAGAAGAAGGGCGACAACGCCATCCGCGACCGCGCCCGCGACATCAAAAAGAACGACAGCCTCGCCAACAGGGTGCCGGGCAAGACGGCCGGAACGAGAGACATCCGCAAGAGCACGCTGGACGGGCTGAAGGCGAAGCCCGCCAACGTGACCCGCCCCGCCAAGCCCGCCAACATCCAGAAGCCTGCGGCCAAGCCTACCGCCAACCGCTCGGCGGCGAAGCCGGCCAAGGTGAACCGACCGCCTGGCAAGCCAAAACCTGCGGCAAAGGTCGACAACCGGCCGAAGAAACCGTCGGGGCTTGGCAACGTCGATCGCGGAAAGGTGACCAAGGTCAGCTCCAACCGCGGCCACCAATCGATGGGGGGCGGCAGCCGAGGTGGCGGCCACAAGCAGATCAAGCGGGGCGGCGGCGGACGTCGGCGTTAACGGAACGGGAGGGACAGGATCATGACACAAATGTTCAGCACCACCCGTCGCACGGGACTTTTGCATGCGATTCTTCACCGCTCTGTCTGTGCCGTGGTGCTTGCAGCCGCCATTGCTGTCTCGCAGCCGGCATCCGCGCAGGACGCGCCGCAAGCGCCGGAGATCACAGCGTTTGCGGCCGCCGCCGAGCCGCCCGTCTTCGACACGCCGGAAGCAGCGGTCGAAGCATTCAAGCAGGCCCTGAAAGACGCCGGCAACGGTGCGGTTGCGGCACTTCTCGGCCTCGATGCGGAAAAGCTGAAGGCCGACGAGAACTCGGACGAGACGCTGGCGGCGATCAAGGAGGGTGTGGCCAAGCAGCTTGTCCTCGATGGCGAGGGCGATCGCCGCACGCTGCAGATCGGCGACAAGCTGTGGCCGCTGGCTTTTCCGATCGTCAAGAGCGAGGACGGCAAGTGGGCGTTCGACACCTACGCCGGGCTCGAAGAGATCGTGAACCGATATGTCGGCGAGAACGAGCTCACCGCGATCGGGACGATGCGCGCCTATGTCGACGCGCAGGAGGACTATGCATCGCAGGACCGCGACGAGGATGGCGTGGAGGAGTTCGCGCAGAAACTGATCAGCTCGGAAGGCGCGACCGACGGGCTCTACTGGCCAACCGACGACATCAACGGCGAGAGTCCGGCCGGTGGCAATATCGATCCGGTCGAGCTCGAGGACGCGGCCAAGGGCGAAGGCTATTTCGGCTACAAGTACAAGATCCTGACCGGCCAGGGCGACCATATCGCCGGCGGCGGCTACGACTACGTCATCAACGGCAACATGATCGCCGGCGTCGGCCTCATCGCCTGGCCTGCCAAATACGGCGAAACCGGCGTGAAAACCTTCGCCGTCAACCAGCACGGCGTCGTCTACGAGACCGACCTCGGCCCAACCACCGAGCTGATCGTCAAATACATCGACCGCTTCAACCCGGACGATACCTGGCAGGTCGTGGCCGATTGAGAGAAAAGCGTTCTAGTGAAGAACACGCAGCAAGGGGACTCGTTGCGGTTTGCCCGTTCGCAGGACGTGGAGTTCTTCCTTGGCTGATTGAGGAAAGCCGGACTCACCTCAACGACCGACTTTTGCGCTGGCCGAGCGGATTCTGCCCGTAGGTTACCGTTAATTACCTTCCGCCTTGAGCGGCAATAGGCAAACCTCACGAAGGGGCAACCTATCTGCCCTCCAAAGACATGTGGCAAGTGCGCCGCCGAGGGAGATCACGATGAGCGATGGCACCGACAAGATCAACCGTAGCGTCCTTCCAATACCGACACGTCCGCGAACCGGTCTCATCACCTACGACGCCAAGGATCCGGAATCGAAGTATCCGGTCATCCAGCAGCTGCGTCCGCCAAAGGGCGCTCCGAACGTCTTGGTGATCCTGCTCGACGATGTGGGCTTCGGCGCCTCAAGCGCCTTCGGGGGTCCGTGCCAGACGCCCAACGCCGAACGACTGGCTGCCGGCGGTCTCAAGTACAATCGCTTCCATACGACAGCTCTTTGCTCGCCGACGCGCCAGGCGCTGCTCACGGGTCGCAACCACCACTCGGTCGGCATGGGCGGCATTACCGAGATCGCCAGCGGCTCGCCCGGTTATTGCTCGGTCCTGCCGAACACGGCTTCTCCACTGGCAAAGACACTGAAGTTGAATGGCTATGCGACCGCACAGTTCGGCAAATGCCACGAGGTCCCGGTGTGGGAAACGAGCCCGGCAGGCCCGTTTGACGCGTGGCCCACCGGTGGCGGTGGCTTCGAATATTTCTACGGCTTCATCGGCGGCGAAGCGCATCAATGGTATCCGTCACTGTATGAGGGCACCACGCCGATTGAAGTGCACAAGACGCCGGAAGAGGGCTACCACTTCATGGCTGACATGACCGACAAGGCGATTGCCTGGGTCGGCCAGCAGAAGGCGCTTATACCAGACAAGCCCTTCTTCATGTATTTCGCGCCCGGCGCAACCCACGCTCCCCACCATGTTCCGAAAGAGTGGGCGGACAAGTATAAGGGCAAGTTCGATCAGGGCTGGGACAAGCTGCGCGAGGAGACCTTCGCCCGCCAGCTCAAGCTCGGTGTCATTCCCTCCGACTGCCAGCTGACGCCGCGTCACGAGCAGATTCCTGCCTGGGATCAAATGCCCGAGGAGATGAAGCCTGTTCTGAGGCGTCAGATGGAGGTCTACGCCGGATTCCTGGAATACGCCGACCACCACGTCGGGCGGCTCCTCGACAGCCTCGACCAGATGAAACTGACCGATGACACGCTCATCTACTACATCATCGGCGACAACGGCGCTTCGGCCGAGGGAACGCTGATCGGCTGCTATAACGAAATGGCCAATTTCAATGGCCTGGCCGCTCTCGAGACACCACAATTCCTTATGGAGCGGCTGGACAAGCTCGGCGGACCGGACTCCTACAACCACTTTGCTGTCGGCTGGGCGCACGCCATGAACACGCCTTACCAGTGGACAAAACAGGTCGCTTCGCACTGGGGCGGGACCCGAAACGGCACGATCGTGCACTGGCCAAACGGCATCGCAGGGAAGGGTGAGGTCCGCTCCCAGTTTCATCATGTCATCGACGTCGCACCGACCATACTGGAAGCAGCCGGGCTCCCCCAACCACAGGCGGTAGACGGTGTTGCCCAGATGCCGATCGAAGGCGTCAGCATGCTCTATTCGTTCAACGATGCGAAGGCAGCGGAGCGGCACGAGACCCAATACTTCGAGATGTTCGGAAACCGTGGCATCTACCACAAGGGTTGGACCGCGGTGACGCGGCACAAGACGCCGTGGCTGTTGCACGGAGAGACGGTCCCAGCCTTCGACGACGACATCTGGGAGCTTTACGACACCAGCAAGGACTGGAGCCAAGCCAACGATCTGGCAAAGCAGATGCCGGACAAACTGCATCAGCTCCAGCGCCTGTGGCTGATCGAGGCCGCCCGTTACAATGTGCTGCCGCTGGACGACAATGTCGCCGCTCGCTTTGACTCTGATCTGGCGGGGCGGCCGGTTCTGATCAAGGGGAAATCGCAGATCCTGTTCGGAGGCATGGGTCGCCTGTCGGAGAACTCCGTCCTCAATCTCAAGAACAAGTCGCATTCGGTGACCGCCGAGATCGAGGTGCCGTTAGGCGGCGCCGAAGGGGTCATCATTTCCCAAGGAGCCAATATCGGCGGCTGGAGCCTCTACGCCAAGGGCGGCAAGCTCAAATACTGCTACAACCTGATCGGCGTACAGCATTTCTTTGCCGAATCCGCCGGTGCAATCCCGCCCGGAGCGCATCAGGTCCGCATGGAATTCGCCTATGCAGGCGGCGGTCCTGCCAAAGGCGGCACGGTGTCCTTGTTCATCGACAGCAAGAAGGTCGGAGAAGGCGCTGTGGGCGCAACTGCGCCATCGGTCTTCTCGGCGGACGATGGCTGCGATGTCGGTTGCGACACTGGAGCGCCTGTTTCGCCGGACTACGGCCCGCGTGGAAACGCGTTCAACGGAGTCATAAAAGGCGTGCAACTCGCCATTGGCGAAGACGCCGAGCATGCCGACCACCACGTCTCGCCGGAAGAGGCGCTTCGCGTCGCCCTGGCGCGGCAGTAAGGGGCGTCGTGTTACGGAGGGGCGGCGCCGGCAACGGCGTCGCCGTCCTAGGCAACCGTCTTCGCAAAGAGGGACGAGCACGAATGGCGATCGAAGACATTCTGCAACGCTTTTGGGAAGACCTCGTCGCTCGGCCGAGTGGGCCCCTGGCACTCAGGTTCCTTCTTCAGCCGGTGATGGCGACTTTGTTCGGGATACGTGACGGTATCAAGGATGCGCGCGACGGGCGCTCGCCTTATTTCTGGACCGTCCTGTCAAAGCCTGACGAGCGCCGCGCGCGCCTTGTCGAAGGGGTCAAATCGACGGGCAAGGTTATGGTGCTCGCCGTGATCCTGGATGCTGTCTATCAAATCATGCAACTCGGCACCTTCTATCCGTTTGAAGCTGTGGTCGTGGCGATCGTTCTCGCCTTCGTTCCCTATCTCCTGATCCGGGGCCCGGCGGCGCGTATCGCGCGCTGGTGGAGCAGCGCTCGTCTCGGACCAAAATCGTGAACAATGTCGATGAATAGGGATTCAAGGGGATCAGAATGGTGAGCCAGCCCGCGGATGAGAACCCGCCAAGATTTGAAGTCCATGTGACATCGGACAGCCATTTCTCTTGGCTGCGTACGCGTCTCAGCGTCGAGCGCACGCTGATGTCCTGGGTGCGAACGGCCGTCTCGCTTATCGGCTTCGGCTTCACGATCGTCCAGTTCTTCGAGCGTTTTCAGGACATGCAAGGCGTCGCCCCGGCGCTGCGCCCGCAGTCGCCGCGCGTTCTCGGCCTTGCGCTCATCCTCGCCGGCGTGGGTGCGCTTGCTGTCTCGCTGTGGCAATACCGATCGCTACTTCGTTATCTGTGGAGCAAACAGTTCGCTCAGCTCGCCGGAGTGGACGAGGACCCGCACAAGACGCCGCTCTTTGCCGTCACGATCGTTCTGTTGCTCATCGGCATTTTCACTTTCATCGCCGTGCTGTTCCGGTTGGTCTGAAGGCAAGCTCAGCATCCGAGTGGCAACACGAAAACATAGGGAGGAGACGAAAATGGCAGACAAGAAACCGAATATTCTCGTTATGTGGGGAGACGACATCGGTCAGTCGAATCTCAGCTGCTATACCAAAGGCATGATGGGCTACCGGACGCCCAACATTGACCGCATCGCCAACGAAGGCATGATCTTCACCGACTCCTATGCGGAGCAGAGCTGCACCGCCGGACGCGCATCGTTCATCACCGGCCAGTGCGGGCTGCGCACTGGCTGCACCAAGGTGGGCCTTCCCGGCGCCGAGCTTGGCCTCAAGGCGGAGGACATCACCATCGCCGAAGCGCTCAAGCCGCTGGGCTATCGCACCGGCCAGTTCGGTAAGAACCACCTCGGTGACCGCGACGAGCATCTGCCGACGATGCACGGCTTCGACGAGTTTTTCGGCAATCTGTATCACCTGAACGCCGAGGAGGAACCCGAGGAAGTCGATTATCCGAATGTGGAGGACTTCCCCAACTTCAAGAAGAAGTTCGGACCGCGCGGAGTGTTGCACTGCTGGGCGGATGGCAAAGGCGGCCAGAAGATCGAGAACACCGGTGCCCTGACCAAAAAGCGGATGGAAACCTGCGACGACGAGTTCCTCGCAGCGGCCAAGAAGTTCATCCAGGCGGCCCACGACGCCGGCGAGCCGTTTTTCGTTTGGTTCAACACGACGCACATGCACGCTTGGACGCATGTGAAACCAGAGAGTCGCGGGCAATCCGGCCGTTGGCAATCCGAGTACCACGACGTCATGATCGACCATGACAAGTGCATCGGTGAGATGCTCGACTTCCTCGACGAGCTCGGTATCGCTGACAATACGTTCGTGCAGTACAGCACCGACAACGGGCCGCACATGAACACCTGGCCGGATGCCGGCAATACCCCCTTCCGGAACGAGAAGAACTCGAGCTGGGAGGGCGCCTATCGCGTGCCCTGCATGGTCCGCTTCCCCGGCAAGATCAAAGCCGGCTCGGAATCAAACGAAATCGTCAGCCACCTGGACTGGTTCCCGACCATCCTGGCAGTGGCCGGCGAATCCGACATCGCCGAAAAGCTGAAGAAGGGCCACAAGGTCGGCAACAAGACCTTCAAGGTGCATCTCGACGGCTACAACCTGCTGCCTTACCTCACGGGAAAGGAGAAAAAGAGCCCCCGCGAGCTTTTCATCTACTTCACCGATGACGGCGATGTCGCAGCGCTCCGCTACGACAATTGGAAGATCCTGTTCATGGAGCAGCGCGTCCAGGGCACACTCAAGATCTGGCAAGATCCGTTCGTGACGCTTCGGGCGCCATATATCTTCAATCTGCGGTTGGATCCGTACGAGCATGCGCAGATCACGTCGAATACCTACTACGATTGGATGTTCCGACACATCTACCTGCTCGTGCCCGCACAGGTCCTCGTCGGAGAGTTCCTGGCGACCTTCAAGGAGTTTCCGCCACGGCAGAAGGCGGCGAGCTTCAGCCTCGACGAGGTGATCGCGAAGATGGCGGAAGCGTCGAAAGGAGGGTAGGGGGTCGAGACGATGGTACGGACCGCGGTCGACCGATGAGGTTCTGGGCGGCGGGCATCCGCCACCCGGCATTGACTGCCGAGTGATTGTAGCGTTTGGGCCTGACAAAAACGCGATGAAGGAGCGGCTGACTGCCGTGACAGAACACGCGGTCCTCGTTCATCAACGCCATGGCGTTGATGAACGCCTTCGGTAGCTTGGGACGACACAAAAGGTACCATGTTGTGAATGACTCTGTTGATCTGACCACGCGCGATCGAGATAGCGACGTGCCGCCTTTCGAAGGCATGCTGTGGATTCCCGGCGGTACTTTTTTGATGGGCTCGAACGAGCATTACCCGGAAGAGGCGCCGGCGCACCGCGTCAAGGTGGGTGGCTTCTGGATGGATCGCCACACTGTTACCAATCGCGAGTTTGAACGTTTCGTAGCACAGACCGGCTATGTGACGCTGGCTGAACGTCCGGCAGATCCCGCAGACTACCCCGGAGCGATACCGGAACTCCTGGTGCCGTCGTCTTCCATGTTCAAGAAGCCGGCTCAGAAGGTCGACATCCGAAACTCCTATAACTGGTGGGTCTATGTAGGCGGCGCCAACTGGCGCCATCCGCGCGGCCCGGCGAGTTCGATCAAGAAGCTGGGCGACCATCCTGTGGTCCATGTTGCGTTCGAGGATGCCGAAGCCTATGCGAAATGGGCGGGCAAGGAACTGCCGACCGAAGCCGAGTGGGAGTTCGCAGCGCGCGGTGGGCTCGACGGCGCCGAATATGTCTGGGGTGACGAACTGACGCCAGGCGGCAAGCATCTGGCCAACACTTGGCAAGGCGAGTTTCCCTACGAAAATCGCAACGAGGATGGCTACGAGTGGACGGCTCCGGTCGGTTCGTTCCCGGCCAACGGCTTCGGGCTCCACGATATGGCGGGCAATGTCTGGCAGTGGACGACGGATTGGTATCAGGAGCACTCGCGGATCGACAGCCCTTGCTGTACGATCGACAATCCGCGGGGTGGCCAGCGCGAAGCCAGCTTTGACCCCCACACCCCTGAGATCACGATCCCACGCAAGGTAACCAAGGGCGGCTCTTTTCTATGTGCGCCCAATTACTGTCGGCGATATCGGCCTGCAGCGCGCATGTCGCAGCCGGTTGATACTTCGACCTGCCATCTCGGCTTGCGCTGCATCGTTCGTTCACGCTCGGGGGAGTGATGGAACAGGCATTTGCCGTCGTTACCGGGTATGCCGTCCTGCTTATCGATGCAATCGCCCTCATTGCAATCGTATACGGAACAATCGAGGCATTCGTCGGCGCCCTTCGAACGATGTTAGTCCCTTCGGGAGCAACCGAGGGACGCGTTGTGTGGCTGCGCTATGCACGCTGGCTGGTCGCCGGCCTAACCTTCCAGCTCGCGGCCGACATCATAGAAACCTCGATCGCACCGAGCTGGGATGATATTGGGCGACTTGCGGCAATTGCCGTGATCCGAACGTTTCTCAACTACTTCCTCGAGCGGGATTTGGTCGAGGTGCGAGAGTCTCAGCCCACTTGATAGGTGCTATTGCAGGGCAAGGAGAATTCGGATGCTGAGACGCGGAATCCGTGTCGCCGCCCTGGCCGCGATTGTCATCCTGGCTCTAGAAAAGCAGTCCCTTCAGTCCTGCCAAGATTTCATCCATGGGTAGCGCCAGGAATACGATCGGAACGAACGGCAGCAGCAATGCGACGCCGAGCATCGCGATGCTTTTGGGGTCGATCGGGACTAAGCGCAGCGCGTAGACATTTGCGACGATCGCGTACAAATCGGTAGTCGCCGAGAAGTCGGGCTTCTCAAGCGCGGAATTGTCGACGGGTTTATTCCGTCCAAACCATTTCTCTTCGAAGACCGCCCCGACCCGGTTGGCAAGTACGCCGTATTCGAATGAGCCACGCTGCAATGCCCTCATCAGAATTGGCGTAAAAAAGAATAATGGCGCGGCAAAAAAGGCGCCGACCACCACCAGGAGGCCGGCACTGAAAATCACGTGCTCTCTCGGCAGCGCGCCATCGACCAAAACAATATGCGCCGAACGCCCGGCAATGATCGTGGCCAGCGCCATCGCTAAAAGGGAAAATGCCCGCAGCGAATATCCCAGCACGGCAAGGCCCGCCGTGCCATCCGGATGGGATGGCAAGAGGCGGAGGTCGATCCGGGCGATCCGCCACAGAAGCTGCGCCCACAGAGCAAATCTCCACGCCCAGCCAAGGAGCAAGGTCAGGAGCAAAGGGAGACTCACCAGCAGGTGCCACCAGCCGGCTGGTGAAAAACCAGGAGCAAGGCTGCCGGTCTTGTGCCAAACTGGAAACTGGTCGAACGGCAGCGAAAAGACCGCCGCTGACATGAGGAGATAGGCCAGAGCGATTACAATAATTTCTGCGGCGCGCGAATTGAGCTGCGCTCGGGTCGATGCGACGGCAGCGTCATATGGCCCGCGGTCCCTATCAGCTACAAGCCCGGCATCGGCAAAGTGCCGTACGATGGCATTGAGCCTCGATGCGCAGTGCGCTTCGGCCAAGACGAGTAGCGGTGCGGCAATCAGGTACCGCGCGTGCATACCCGCATCCCACAGGAGCGACATCATTCCGTCTGTGCGCATAGTCACATTTTGAATGCCGGCTAAAACGAGAAGAGGCGCCCAGCCTACCGCACCGACGATCACCGCACGGCGGCCAACATTGAGTTGACTACCGATAACGAAGCCGAGACGCCGCTGAAGCCCGACAGGCGGACCATTCTCAAACAGTGCTTCGTCTGCGTGCAGGGCTTCGTTCATTTGCGTGCGCACATCTTCTCCCAATTCCGACAGCGCGGCTCCACTCCGAGCCAGATCCGTGTCGGTTCCCTGCAAGGCGGCGTCGTTAGCGATTTGCCGCGGAGTCATTTCATCACCTCAGACAAACTCGGCACGCTTCGGAACGAGCACTTCCTCCAGCTTTGCGAGATGGGCGGCGATGGAAGACCGTTGAGCTTTCGGTGTGACCACCGGGCGGTTGGCTTGAGGTTACCGCGGCGGGGGTAGTGGGGGAATGTAAGTTACGTGGTTTGCTGGGTAAGGCAGCTATGTCGATCAAAGATCGCCGGCTCGGTGCGAGCCAATCGACCACGTGATTGCCGGTGACTTTCCGGCGAAGCAGGAAGCAAGATCGAGGCGGAACGCGACTCTGCCCAGCCGCGCGAAAATGCGCTCGATCTGATGAAGAACAGCCGAGAACAGGTTCGGTGAGGGTTAGCTTCTTCGACGGACGTCGAGCTCTTGCTCGGCTTGCTGAAAAAGCAGGGTTCACATCGAGGACAACCGCCCGCCTCAGCGTGGTCGCTTGGGATATCGGCTTTCAGGAAGCGGCATTTCTGATCTCAATGTCCGGTATGCGGCGCAAAACAGCCATGTCATTTTCGGGCCGAAAGCGGAAGAACGCGCAGCAAAGAAAGACTAGATGCCTGACGATGCTGGCCTCTCTTTGCTGCATCCCCCTGCCTAAGCGGCTAGAGCGGTTCACGTTTCCCTCGCCTAGCCAGCTGCCGATCTTCGCAGCGACTGCATTGACGAACCGGCCAAAGTTGCACGGCGGCCGAGGAGCCATCTCGGCGCCTACTATAGCTTCCGAGACGATAGTCGCGGTTGAATGGCAAGTTTCGGGAGTAGCCTATGTCGATCCGAGTGACCGAAAAGAGGCGCGAAGCTGTCGTTCGCGTCGTGGAAAAAGTTCGTCGGCTTCGGATCAGACCTTCCCGTTCCCCGCCGGTTTTTGCAGCACCGAGACAGGTCCATCACGCGCAATACCGTAGAAAATACCGCAAGTCTTCTGAGTGGGGGGAAAGGCGGTAGCGCTCTAGCGACTCGAACCCCCGAACACATTTGCAGCCGCTAATCCTTTACCACTCATCAGTTCAGAAAGCAGGCGTCTGCTTGGAAGTGTGGGCCAGGCACAAGCGCGCGGCTTGATTTCCTTCTGTCGGGGTCGACCGGCTTCGAGCATCCGATGTGAGACGGCCTCTTGCTGCTGGCGCAGGTGGTCGCTGAGCAACTTGTTGCGTGTGATGTAGCCTGCATTAACTCCCGGGATGGAGTGGTTCATCAGGAGGTGAACGTCCAGCTCTGCAACGCCCGCGGTTTGGGCGATGGTGCGGAAGGTCTGCCGCAGATCATTCCCCCATTTCGACAGATCGCTACGTTTCTCTTTGTGCTCGATGATGTGGCCGCTTTGGCTGTCGGCGGGGAAGAGCCACTCACGCGATTGCTCGGCGTAGAGAGCCCTACCGATGCGCATCACTCGAACCAGGCACCGGATCATGGCTCTCGAAAGCGGTATGTCGAATGCTTTGACCTCGCCGCCCTTCGGCCTGGGTATGTGCAGGACACGCGCGCGAAAGTCGACATGCTCAACCCGCGCCTTCCTGATCGCTTCAGGGCGATGGCCTGATAGCAGCATAAACAGGTGGAGCTCTCGCCGAACAGGGTTCTTCAAGGCGGCGAGTTGGGTGAACCATTCCCCCAGATCCGAAAGCCCGAGTGCGGTATTGCGGCGATGTTCGGCATTCCAGTCTATGGCTGAGACCGGGTTGTCCGCCGGCAGCGTGCGGGCGGCCTTGCGAGCATGGTTGTAAACAGCGCGCAACGTCCGCATGCAGCCATTGGCAATATAGGTACCATTCTCCTTGGAGAGTTTCTCGTGTCGCACAGTCACGAGGGAAGGATCGGTACCCAGCTTGGAAAGCGGCTCGTCAAGCCAATCGGCCAACAGCCGCTCGATGTGATCGCGATAGTTGTTGATCGTCCCATCACTTCGCCCTTTGTTCTTCATATGCCCGTCGCGATAGCGTTCCCAGGCAATTCGTAGCGTCGGATTCCCAATCGATGGCAAATCAACAGCAGCAGCATCGCTGTCCGACTTGCGCGCCGGCGCGCGGGGGTCCACGCCGTTGGCGATTTTCCCGAGAATGTCCTTTGCCTTCGCCCGCGCCGCACGCGTCGTGAGTTCTCCAACTTAGGCAACCTTCATGCGTACGGAAAGACGCTTGCCCGCCTTCCTTCGCTCTCCCTGGACAACGAATGTCTTTCGCCTTTTCCCGACCAACACCATGAAGCCCGGCAGATCGCTGTCTCGGGCAAAATATTGGCCCGAAGACGCCGGCTGGAGGCCTGCGATGGCGCGGTCGGTTAGGCAGATTCGAAGGTCTGTCATGACAATTAGTACGGGATTAGTACGGAAGTTGCGACCAGTTCGATCTGGCTCAATCTGTCGGTTTATCTACGCTATGATAGCGGCGCAGTAAGAAAATCGCAACAACTTGAATATGTTAGAGTCAGCGAAATCGTACAACGGCGGGCATTAGGATACAAACAGGAAAGGCCGTCTGACAAATTCCTAATCTGTAGGTCACAGGTTCGATTCCTGTCGGGATCACCATATCCATCGAATATCTCTTATGCCGGATGGGTTGCATTGATCCCCGGATTGCGCCGCCGAACGTTTATGGGTGCCGACCGCTGGAATGCAGGGCTCCCTAGATCGCTACGCGGGGAAACGCCGCTTAAGCCAGTCGAGCATGAGGGCGGTGACCTCCTCAGGCTTCTCCTGCTGGGACCAGTGTCCGCAACCAGCGATCACATGTTTCTCGAGGTCGGCTATGTGGACGTCCATTCTATCCATCAGCGCCGGGGCAAGCACGACATCGTCCTCGGCGGCAATCATCAGGGACGGAACTTTTATCGTTTGGTCGACGTTCAAGCCGGCTTTCCAGTTGCGTGACAAGTTGCGGTACCAATTGATGCCGGGCGAGAAACCAGTGCGCTCGAAGCTCTCGACGTAGAAAGCAAGCTCGTCCGGCGCCAGGATCAATTCGCCGGGTAGCGATTTGGGTTCCGGCCGCTCAAGTGCCTTGATGAAGGCCATGTGCCGGACCTGCGGCGGCAGCTCGGCATATTGCGCGGCGGTGATGACGCCCTTGCGCATATTGTCTCTGAACACGCGCGCCACGTCGTGCGCCATTAGCCGGTCGGCGAGATCACCATCCTCGAACATCAGCACATACATCTCGGGACTGTAGATTTCTCGCATTTGCACGATCGGGTCTTTGGTCTCGTCGGCCACGAACGGCTTGTCGGGAGCCGTCAGTCCTCTGGTGAGGCTCGGATGCAGCCACAGCATCTCGTGGGGAATGAACGGTGTGTTCACGCCGATGACGCCAGCAACACGCTTCTGGTGGAAAAGCGGCATCTGCCACGCAACTAGGCCGCCCCAGTCATGGCCGACGAACACGGCCTTTTCGACGCCGAGCGTATCGAGCAGGCCGACAAGGTCGCCGGTCAGATGCGCCATATCATATTCCTCGACCTTCGATGGCCGATCGGTCAGCCCATAGCCGCGCTGATCGGGAACGATGACGCGGTAGCCGGCGGCCGCCAGCGGCGCAATCTGGTGGCGCCAGGAGAAGGCGAGTTCGGGAAAGCCGTGCAGCAATACTACCGCCGGCCCTTTGCCGGCTTCGTAAACTGCCATATCGATGCCGTTGGTCCGAACGTATCGGACGGGCGGCATGATCCTTGTTGTGCCGAAGGCCGGCACGAAAGGCGCAATGAGACTGCCAGCGGTGCCGAGAAGCACCGCTCTGCGGGAAAGGCTGATCATGGCAGAAGTTTCCGTAGTTGCTCGAACTCTGATCGAATGACGGCCGGGCAGGCCGAGACGTCCTGGCCGGCGCGAATCAGGACGAGAATGCCCTGGTAGAGAAGCAGAAGTCTGACGACCAGGAGATCGACTTGCCCTCCCCCAATCTGGCGCTCGACGACTCGTCTGATGGCAGCTTCCAACATGGCGAAGCCTTCGGCGAGACCTTCAGAGGCGACCGACAGCTGCGCGCCGAACTCGATGGCGGCATTCGTCAACAGACAGCCATGCTCGTCTGATTCCGGAGCGCACAGCAATGACAGGAACAATTTTTCCAAACCGTCCAGATCGTTTGCCGCGCCGACGTAAGTCTCGATCCGGCGGCGGATGACAGCATTAATGTAATAGCCGAAAGCCGCCCGATAGAGCCCTTCCTTATCGCCAAAGGCATTGTAGATCGAGCCGGACGTCAGGCCCGTGGCGTCGCCCAGATCCTTAATAGAAACGCCAGCGAAACCGCTTCGCCGAAACGCGTCCATTGCGTCATGGAGGACGGCGGCTTCGTCAAACGATCGCGGTCTGGTCATCTAGGCTCTTTCTAAAATTATCATTCTAGAATAGACGATATAAAATAATCGTCAAGCGGCCTCGGAGATTTTGCTGGGGCCGGAAATAGGCCGGGAATGCCGGCGAACGGGTTGGTTCGCCAACGCTGATTATCCGGGCGCCGGCGCCAATCAAAAGCGCCGGCCGGTTTTCGCATCGAACAGACGGGCGCATGCGCGATCGATCTCGATCCGTACCTGCGCGCCCTGCTTGAGCGGCAGCCGCTCGCGGAACAGGCAGGAAATTTCCTCGCCGGCGCAGTCGACCTTGGCGAAGATTTCCGAACCCGTGGCTTCCAGAAGCGTGACCGTGCCGGGGATGCCCTGGGTGGTGGCGCGGATATGTCCGGGGCGGATGCCGTAGACAAGTTCGCGTCCTGCAGCGTCAGCCGGGCGGCCGCCTTCCGGCAGGGGCAGGATCAGCCCGCCGGCGCTGCGGAACACGCCCTCCTTGATGCACTGTCATCACGCTACATGTTAGCGTGATACGACTCCTACTGTCCCGTCGCGTCCGCGTAGATGTCGAGAACACGGGTGATGCTGCCGATCAGAAGGTCGTGCGCGAAGGGTTTGACCCGGCCTTCTGCAATTTCGGCGTCGAGTTGCCCCAGATACTGGCTGATCAGAGGCCGGGGAATGTCCTTCTCGCCCAACATATCCAGAAGCGTCTGTGTCGCGCGTTGCGCATCCGGCGTCGGCCAGTAATAGCGGATGCGGTCGCTGAACGAAAAATGCCGCTGCACGCGCTGCTCGTCCGGTGTGCCTGGATAGTATTTCCGCCAATTGTCCGGCGACGCCAGCATGATGTGTTCCATCGCGGCGGGCAGGCTTTCGCGCGAAAGGTCCGGCGCGAGCACATCGGCGATGTGGCTGAGCCCGTACAGCGCTTCGCGAAGTGCGAAGGTCAGCCAGGGGCCGACCTTGAGGATGGCAAAACCGTCTCGAACGAGAGTGGCAAGCGCTTCGATCGGCTGGTAGTCGGTCGAATGCGCCTCAAAAACGAATTGCGGCATGCGGTCGAGCACCGCCACCAGTCCCGTCGCCTTTTCCGGCGCGTAAGAGACGACCTCAGTATTGCCGAACTCGACGCCGGGCTGGACGACGACGCCGATCGCTCGGGCAAAAGCGTCATCGAGGCCGGCACGGGAAAACGCTCGAGCGTGAATCTCGACGGTGCGCAAGGCGTCGCTGGGCTCGGTCACATGCATATGGTCGAGCGCTTCCAGAGCGCCGCCCGGCACCGGCACTTCGGTGCCGATGATATAGACGGGCTTTTCGCCGCCGGCGCGCTCGACCGCCGCCTCGGCGATTTCAGCAAGTTCAGCCGCGCGGGCGGCGATGGTTTCATCGGCGAGCACGGCTGGATCGTCAGCGCAGGCCATGCTCGTATCGAGATGCATCTTGGTGAAGCCGGCGCTCGCATAGGCATCGATCATCGCCGCGGCGTTCTTCATGGCGGCGGCGGCAGCCATGTGTTTCCACGGATTGGGTCCAAGATGATCGCCGCCAAGGATCAGGCGATCGATCGGGAAACCCGCTTCCTGCGCATGCGCCTCGACGAAGCTGCGGAAGTCGGGCGGCGTCATCCCGGTGTAGCCGCCCTCGTGGTTCACCTGATTGCAGGTGGCCTCGATCAGCACATCCGCATGTCGCGCCGCGCCATGGCGCAGCGCGGCTTCGATGACCAGCGGATGCGCCGAGCAGACCGAGGCGATGCCGCTTCTCTCGCCGGCAGTGCGCCTGGCCGCAATATTCGCAAACCTTCGCGTTGCGGCACTCATTGCGCGCTGTTCCCTGTGGCGATGAAGGCCTCGACCGCTTCAATCGGGAAAATGCCCTCCATCGGCCCCTTGCGGGTGACGGCGAGCGCACCGCAGGCATTGGCGATCCGCAGCGCGTCTGCGGGAGCCGCCCCGCGCAGCCAGAACGAGACGAAAGCAGCACCGAAGCAGTCCCCCGCGCCGGTCGGATCGACCTCATCGACGGCAAAGCCTGGCAAGGCGACAGCCCCATGCCGGTCGTGGTAGACGGCGCCGGCGGCGCCTTTCTTCAGAACGATGCAGGAAACGCCCCGGTTCAGTAATTCGTCGACTGCGCCCTTCTCGTCCTTGGCGGATGAGAACAGGAAAAGCTCCTCGCCGCTCGGCAGGAAGATATCGGTTCGCGTCAACACATGGTCGAGCGCCGTGCGCATGCCGGAAGCCTGCATGATCTCGCGGCGGATATTCGGATCGAAGGATACGGTTCCACCTTTGGCCTTGACAATCTCGATCGCCGACAAGGTCACCGCGATGGCGCGGTCGGAAAACAGCGACGAGCCCATGACATGGATGTGATCGGCACCGGCGAGCAGCTTTGTTGCCGCCGGATCGATCTCGATCAGACCGGAGGCACTGTTGGCGATGTTGAAGACGAAATGCCGGCTGGCGTCGGCCCGGTAGGTGACGAAGGCCGTGCCCGTCGCATGGCCCCTGTGAACCGCAATCGCCGACACGTCGGCGCCCAGTGCCCGCAGCCGCTCGATATTCAACCTGCCGAAATCATCGTCGCCGACGGCGCCGATGAGGCCAGCCGGTTGGCCGAGCGCTGCCGCCTGACCGATGAAGATGGCGGGCGCTCCGGACGGATAGGGCCCAATCAGCGGACCAGGTTCGAGAAAGCTCTGGCCGATCCGCTCGGCCATGATCTCGACGAGTATCTCCCCGGCGCTGACCAGCTTTTTCATTCTGCGGAATTCCTCCCGGCGTTCACCCGGCCTCGCTTAGGATAAACCGCGCGCTTACGTTCCGGGTGATACGAATTTCGAATTCGCCCACGGCACGTGAATACGGCTTGTGCTTTTTCGCGTCAAATAATAAATTTACGCGTGGAAACCGTCGAAATTGTATGTAAAATTTCGACTTGCGGTTGCACGCTGGCGCACCTTATGTAGGAACCTGGCAGCGCTGAGGAACGGCGCGAGGGATCACTGCCGATGACGCATAAGACGATGGAGGATTTCGCCCGCTCTTGCGGCGTTTCCAGGCCAACGCTGTCGAAATATTTCGATGATCCGACCAGCGTCAAGCCGGCGACACGGCAGCGGATCGAGGTTGCGCTGCGCGCGTCCGACTACCAGCCCAATCTCTTTGCGCGCAACCTGAACCGAAAGCGAACCCGCAGCATCGGCATCATGGTGCCGACGGTCGCCGATCCTTTCTATTCCGAGATGGTCAGCCGCATCGAACTCAGGCTGCGCGACGAAGGCTACTGGCCGATCGTGATCTCTTCGCACGGGTCGCGCGAGCTCGAAGTGGAAGCGACGCGAACCATTCTTTCGCTAAAAGTTTCCGGCGCGCTGATCGCACCGCTCGGCCTGCGCTCGGACCATCGCACGTTGGAGAAATTGACGCAGGCGATACCGATCGTCTATTTCGACAGCTATCTCGAGGGCGACACGCCATTCGTCGGCAACAACAATGCCCAGAGCGTTTCGACGATCGTCGATTATCTCTGCCGTTCCGGCGATGCCCCGGTCTATTTCGATATTCCGCATGTCAACCACAACTCGCCAGAACGAGTGAACAGCTATATCGCCACCATGCAGCGGCTCGGCCATGAGCCTGTCATCATCGGCAACACCGAAGATTATACGTGGGATTTCGAGCGGATCGGCTACGAGCAGACGGAAAAGATGCTCGGTAACGGCGGCCTGCCGGGCAAGACCATCCTGTGCGCCAACGACCGTCTCGCCTTCGGCGTGATGGCTGCTGCCTACTCGCGAGGCCGCAAGGTCGGCCGCAAGGGCGATTGCGATCTGCGGGTCGCGGCTCATGACGATCATCCGCTGAGCCGCTATACCTGCCCCGCCCTCACCACAATGGCGCAGGACTTCGCTTCCATGGCGGGACGCAGCGTCGAGACGCTGCTGACCTTGCTGGACGAGGGCGACGCGGCAGTTGCCGCCAAGGTCAGTCTCGACGCGACCCTGGTTATGCGTCAGTCGGCCTGAGTGTTAGCAAAGGCTGGATCGAAGCCGCGCCATGCGGCAACCGCTGCGCCGACCGCTTGCCGCGCCGACGGACCATGGCGGCCCATCGAGACGAAGCCGTGGATCTGGCCGGGCCAGCGCCGCAGGACGACCGGCACACCGTCATCCAGCAGACGCTTGGCATAGGCCTCGCCTTCGTCGGCGAGAATGTCATGACCGGCGATTGCGACAAATGCCGGTGCTATGCCGGCAAGGCTTGCGGCCCTGAGCGGCGACACGCGCCAGTCGTCGATATCCCTGGCATCGCTGACATAGTGGTCGCGGAACCAGGCCATGGTCGCCGAAGTTAAACCATAGCCCTCGGCAAAGCGGCGATAGCTGTCCGCCGCCTGCAAGGCGTCCGTGTTTGGATAGAACAGCAATTGTACAGTCGGCGGGTTCTTATCACCGCGCGCAAGCAGGCAAAGCACGGTAGCGAGATTGCCGCCGGCGCTGTCGCCGGCGACAGCAATCCTTCTCGCGTCGATGCCGAGATCGCCCGCGCCATCTTGCATGAAGGAGAGTGCGGCGCGGCAATCTTCGATGGCGGCCGGAAATTTGTGCTCCGGCGCCAGCCGGTAGCCGAGAGAGACGACGACGCAGGCCGCCATGTTGGCAAGCCAGCGGCAAATCTCGTCATGGGAGTCGAGATTGCCGATCACCCAGCCGCCGCCATGCAGATAGAGCAGCGCAGGAGCACCCGTCGCGGTCGCTCCTTGCCCGCGATAAATCCTGAGCGTCAGCGGACCGCCGGGCCCGGCAATGGCGCGCTCGGTCAGCGAAGCGACCGGTTCGCGCTCGCCTTGCAGTTCGGGAAAGCTCCGATCATAGGCGCGGCGCGCCTCTTCGGGCGTGCCGCTTTCGAACGGCGGGGCTGCCGCTTCTCGCCCAAGGTCGAGCACATGCCGGGCCTCCGGATCGAGTAAGGGCGAGAGCGATGTCGTCATTGTAAGCCCTCCTATATCAGGCAAGCAGGCTGGCCGCTTCGTCTTCCTGGAGGAGCGGCGGCTGATCGACCGTTGCGTTGACTGCGACCGACTCGCGGCTCTCCCCCGATGCGAGGATCGCCTCCATGATCTCCAGCACATGGAGGGCAAGATCGCCTGACGCCCGGAGCTTTTTGCCCGTCGCGAGCGCCCGCGCAAGATCGGCGACGCCGAGCATGCGGTAATTGGCGCGGTCTGGCGCGGCGAAGGGCCAATTGCGCGCACCGTAAAGCTCGCTCTCGCTGGCAAAGTCGGCCCAGTCGGCGCCCCGCTCCGACAGTGAGACGGTGCCGCCGAACGTGTCCGGATCCGGCAGCCTGAGCGAGCCTTCGGTCCCATGCAGTTCGATTGGGTGGTTGGAGTGCCTGAAAACATCCCACGAGGCGCCGAAAGTGACGGTGGCGCCCGAGCGGAACTCCAACAGCGACAGGACATTGGTCGGCGTGCCGACCTTGAAACTGGTATTCTTGTACGGACCTTCGGCGGTGATCAGACGCTCTTCCTGGCCTCGCGTCGCCATCGCCATCACGCGAGCCACCGGTCCGAGCAAATTGACCAGCATCGTAAGGTAGTAGGGACCCATGTCGAAGACCGGGCCGCCGCCCGGCTGATAGTAGAATTGCGGATTGGGGTGCCAATGCTCCATGCCGCGCCCCATCATGAAGGCGGTGCCGGTCACCGCGCCGCCGATCGCGCCTTCATCCATGAGGCGGCGTGCCCGCCGTCCGGCGGCGCCGAGGAAGGTGTCCGGCGCTGAGCCGAGCAGCAGCCGGCGCTCCGCCGCCTCGGCGACAAGGCGGCGGCCGTCTCTAGCCGAGGTCGCCAGCGGTTTTTCGGTGAAGACATGCTTTCCCGCCGAAAGCGCCGAAAACGAAATGTCGAAATGCGCCGCCGGAATGGTCAGGTTGAGGACGAGGTCGATCTCCGGGTCGGCCAGAAGCGCGTCGACGCTGAGAGCCCGGATGCCGTATTCGCTGGCGCGCAGAGCCGCCATGTCGGGCGACATGTCGGCGCAGGCGCGCAGCTCGACCTCGCCGAACAGAGCCGCATTGCGCAAATAAGTCATCGAGATATTGCCGCACCCGACAACGCCGATGCCGAGCTTAGCTGTTGATTTCCCTGGCATTTCTATTTCACCTCCCAACGTCGCGATAGTCCGGCTGAACCCTTACACCAGCAACGGATCATATTCGGAAGCCGCTATACAGGATTTTAAATATTGACGCGCGTAAAATTTTTATGGAACATGCGGAAATGCTGGCTGGGAGGCTGCCAGCACAAGGAGGAGAAAATGACTGACATCAAAAAAGGGCCGGTCTCCGGCTCGAAGCCGGTTGCGCATGTGACGATCACCGACCGCCGGCAGTTCCTCGTTGGAAGCGCCGGCCTACTGGGTGCGGCGACACTTGGGCTCGGTACTGGACTGGGCGTTCGCCGGGCGCGCGCGCAATCGCGGGCCGAAATCAGCTTTGCCAGCGCCGCCTTCTTCGGCAAAGAGACCTTCGGCGACCTGATCAAGGCCTTCAACGAATCGCAGGACCGCGTTCTGGTCAAGAACATCGAGCTGCCGCCGCCGAGTTCCTCGACGGAGGTCTACCAGGGCCTCGTCCAGCAGCTTGCCCGGCGCACCGGTACGCCCGACGTCTTCAGCCAGGACGTGATCTGGATCGCCGGCTTTGCTGCCGCCGGCTGGGCACTGCCGCTCGACGAGTACTTTCCGGCGGACAAGCGCAGCGCCTACTTCTCCGGAACCCTCAACGCCTGTACCTATGAAGGCAAGCTGACCGCCCTTCCCTGGTTCATGGATTCGGGCATGTTCTATTACCGCAAGGACGTGCTGGAAAAGCATGGCGGCAAGGTGCCGGAAAACTGGGCCGACATGGCG
Organism: Mesorhizobium robiniae; assembly: GCF_040545535.1. Taxonomy (NCBI): domain Bacteria; kingdom Pseudomonadati; phylum Pseudomonadota; class Alphaproteobacteria; order Hyphomicrobiales; family Phyllobacteriaceae; genus Mesorhizobium; species Mesorhizobium robiniae. The sequence continues at coordinate 371,625 of NZ_JBEPMC010000007.1, read as the reverse complement.
ACCATCGCGGCCGCCGCGCAGAAGGCCGGCGATGTGGATTTCGGCTATCTCTGGCAAGGCAAGCAGGCCGAGGTTCTGGTCTGCGACGCGGTCGAGATCATCACCTCCAACAACGGCGCGATCCTGGCGCCCGACGGCAAGTCGTCGCTGATCAATCAGAAAGCCGCGGTCGAAGCGATCCAATTCCTGCACGACACGATCAACAAGACCAAGATCAGCCCGCAGGACGTGCTGTCCTGGGACGAAGAGCCTTCGCGCCAGCCGTTCACCTCGGGCAAGGCGATGTTCATGCGCAACTGGTCCTATGTCTATCCGATCGCCCAGGATGCCAAGGCCTCCCAGGTGGTGGACAAGGTCGGTGTCGCGCCGCTGCCGTCCTTCCCCGGCGGTAAGAGCTCGGCCTGTCTCGGCGGCTACCAGCTCGGCGTCAACGCCAATTCGAAGCAGCGCGAAGCCGCGATCGAGTTGCTGACCTGGCTGTCGTCGACCGAAATCCAGCATCGCATCGCCCTAAACTTCGGCCTCGCGCCGACCCGTCCGGCGCTGTTCCAGGACGAGAAGATCAAGACCGAACAGCCATTCATGGCGAGCCTTGAAAAGGTGTTCACCGGCGCCACGGCCCGTCCGATCACACCCGAATATGCGAAGGTGACGCTGGCCTTGCAGTCGGGCATCTCCAAGGCGCTGGTGTCGGGCAATGTCCAGGCCGAGATGGATGCGCTGGCGGCGCAAATCGACCAGATCGTAGGCTGAACCCATGACCGCGGCGGCCACTGTTTCTGGCATTGGCCGGCCGCGGCTTGGCAAGGCGCTTCCGGGCGCCGTGTGGGCCTTGCTCCTGCTGGCGCCGGCCTTCGTGTCGCTGGCGTCGGTTTCCTTCTACCCGATCATCAACGGGCTCTATCTCTCGCTCACCAACACCTCGCTGATCACCCAGGAGAACGAATTCTCCGGTTTCGCCAACTATGTGCAGCTCTGGGGCGACGCGCAGTTTTGGAACGCCTGGTGGCACACAATGTGGTTTACCGCGGCATCCACGATACTGGAGACCCTGATCGGGCTCGGCATGGCGCTCATACTGTGCGAGGCTTTTAAAGGCCGCGGGCTCGTCCGCGCGGCCATGCTGGTTCCCTGGGCGATGCCTACCGTCGTCACCTCCAAGATGTTCGGCTGGCTGTTCGACGGCCAGAACGGCATCATCAACTACATCTTGCTGCATGTCGGGCTGATCGATCAGAAGATCAATTGGTACGGCTCCCCCGACACGGCGATGACGACCATCATCATCGCCGACGTCTGGAAGACCACGCCGTTCATGGCGCTGCTGCTTTTGACCGGGCTGCAGACCGTGCCCAATTCGCTGATCGAGGCGGCGCGCATGGATGGCGCGAAAGGCTGGATCACATTCTGGTACATCCGCCTGCCGCTGCTCATGCCGACCTTGCTGATCGCCGGTCTGTTTCGCGCGCTCGACGCCTTTCGCGTCTTCGACCTCGTCTATGTGCTGACCGGCGGCGGTCCGGCCGATTCAACCGAGACGCTGTCGACACTCTCCTACAAGGTGCTCTTCTCGACGCTGCAATTCGGCTATGGCTCGGCCGTTTCGACGGCCATGTTCGTCACCGAAGGCATCATCGCACTGGCGTTCTGCCTCTATCTCATCAGGCAGATCAGGAGGGCGCAATGAACGACACGCGCTCACCGCTGCAGACGATCGCGATCTATCTCGGCGCCTTGCTGATCCTGGTCTGGTCCGGCGGCCCGTTCATCTGGCAATTCTCGACCTCGTTCCAGCTCGACAAGGCGCTGACGTCGGGCTCGCCCTCGCTGATCCCCAACCCTCTCACGCTCGAGCACTATTACAACGCCTTCGTCGAGAAAGAATTGCACCGCTACGTCTGGAACTCGCTCGTCGTCTCGCTGGCGACGACGTTCCTGTGCCTCTTCGTGGGATCGCTGGCCGCCTTCGCGCTGTCCAGGCTCAACGTCAAAGGCCGTTTCGGCATCCTGATGGTCATCCTTTCGGTGTCGATGTTTCCGCAGATTGCGCTGGTCGGGCCGCTCTATCTGGTCGCTACCAATCTCGGCCTGCTCGATACCTACACGGCGCTGATCATCACCTACCTTGCGCTCGGCCTGCCACTCGTCACCTGGGTGCTGTTCGGCTATTTCGAGACGCTGCCGCGCGAGATCGACGAAGCGGCGCGCATGGACGGCGTCAGCATTCCCGGCCTGCTCTGGCACATCATCCTGCCGATGTCGCTGCCGAGCCTGGTGACGACAGGCCTGCTCGCCTTCATCACCGCCTGGAACGAATTCCTGTTCGCGCTCGCCTTCACCTCCAACATCGATCGCCAGACGATCCCCGTCGGCATCGCCAATTTCACCAACCAATATTACGTGCCCTGGGGCGACATCGCCGCAGCTTCGGCCGTCGTCACCGTTCCTTTGATCGTGCTGGTGCTGTTCTTCCAGCGCCACATCATCGAAGGGCTGACCCAAGGTGGCATCAAAGAATGAGCGGCATCAAGGAATGAAAGGATGATCGTGAAAGACCTGAAAGTCGGCTGCCAGACCTTTACCTGGGAAATGCTCGGGGACCGCTTTGCCGGCGGTCCGGACGACCTCATCAAGGCAATCGCCGACGGTGGCTATGCCGGCATCGAGATCACCGACACGATGATCGGCCGCTATGCCGGCAAGCCGGCGGAATTTGCCGCCGCGCTGAGATCGTCCGGGCTGACGCTGGTCGCCTTCGCCTTCGGCTCGAAGAGCGGCTTCACGCTGAAGGATCAGATCGGCGCCGACCTCGAAATGGCGCAGCGCTGGATCGATTTCGCCGCCGCCTTCCCGGGCGCGCTGGTGTCGATGGGCTCGGCCACGGTGGTGTCCGACGGCCCGCGCGACGACAAGTTCGCCATTGCCGCCGAGGTCTACAACAAGGCCGGCGAACTCGGCCGCAAGGCAGGCGTCCAGGTCGCGGTGCATCCAAGTTCTCACCACAACACGCTGCTGTTCGACCGTGCCGACTACGACCGGATCTTTGGCCTGCTCGATCCGTCGCTGGTCGGCTGGGTGCCCGACACCGGCCACATCTTGCGTGGCCACAAGGACATGGCCGACATGCTTACCACCTACCGCGACCGCATCCGCTATGTGCACCTGAAAGACGTCGACGCCGGCGGCACTTGGGCGATGCTCGGCAAGGGTGTCTGCGATACGGCAAAGGTGATCGAGATCGCCGGTGCCGCGCCCAACTTCAACGGCTGGCTGGTGCTGGAAGAGGAATCCGAAACCGCCGCCGCCGATCCGGCCGCCGCGGTCAAGACCAACCGCCAGACCATGCGCGGATACGGGGCCTGAGACGATGATCCGTAAGCAGGACCGTCGCCTTCGTGTCGGTGTGCTCGGCTGCGGGCCGATCGCGCAGTTCGCCCATCTGGAATCCTGCGTGAAGGCCGCCAATGCCGATCTCTACGCGATCTGCGATGCTGCACCCGATCTTCTCGCACGCATGGGCGCGACCTACGAGCCTGAGAAGATGTATGCCGACTACGACGAGATGCTGGCCGATCCGCAACTGGAGGCAGTGATCGTCGCCACCTCGGACGCCTATCACGTACCGATGTCGATCAAGGCGCTGGAAGCCGGCAAGCATGTTCTGTGCGAAAAGCCCATAGGGATCTCGGTCGAGGAGGGCCAAAAACTCGCCGATGCGGTCAGGCGCTCCGGCAAGGTGCTGCAAGTCGGCCACATGAAGCGCTTCGACCCGGCGCTCGAAGCGGCGCGCGATTTCGTCCGCGACGAGATGGGCGAGATCCTGGCGCTGAAGGCCTGGTATTGCGATTCCACGCACCGCTACACCAACACCGACGCAGTCCAGCCGCTGCCCGTCACCAGCAAGCTGGCGAGGAAGCCGGCCGGCAACCCGAAGGCTGATCTCAGGCAATATTTCATGCTCGCGCATGGCTCGCATCTCGTCGACACGGCGCGCTTTCTGTGCGGCGAGATCACCGCTGTACGCGCGCGCCTCAATGAGCGCTTCGGCGCCTATTGCTGGTTCGTCGAAACAGAATTCGCCAATGGTGCGCTTGGCCATCTCGACCTCACCGTGGCCGTGCGCATGGACTGGCACGAGGGTTTTCAACTCTATGGCCAGAACGGCTCGGTGATCGCCAAGACCTTCAACCCCTGGTATTTTCGCGCGAGCGAGGTCGACATTTTCCACGAGAAGGACGCAACGTCGCGCAAGCCGCTTGGCGCTGACGGCCATTTCTTCAGACGCCAGCTCGAAGGCCTAGCTGAGACAATCCTCGACGGCAAGCCGCTGCGCGGCGCCAACGTCGAGGACGGCCTTGCCTCGATCCGCGCCATGGTGGCGATCGCCCGCTCGGTCGAGAGCGGCGAGCGCGTCGAGATCGCCAGCGTGACGGGAGCGGCCTGATGCAGGTCGGGGTGTTCGCCAAGACCTTCCCAGGCAGTGAACCGGCCGGCGTGCTGGCGGCGGTGCGCGACGCCGGATTTGCCGTCACCCAGTTCAATCTTGCCTGCGCCGGCCTGCCATCGATGCCGGATGCGGTGCCCGACGACGCCATCCGCTCCATCGCGGCCGCATCCGACGCCACCGGCGTCACCCTTGTGGCGCTCTCCGGCACCTACAACATGGCGCACCCCGACAAAGCGGTGCGCGACGACGGACTGCGCCGGCTTGCCGTCATCATCGAAGCCGCAGCGGATCTTTCCGTTCCGCTGGTCACGCTGTGCACGGGAACGCGTAACCGCGACGACCAGTGGGCGCACCACCCCGACAATGGCGATCCCTCGGCATGGGCCGACATGGCGGCCGAGATGGGAAAGGCGCTTGAGTTGGCGGAACGTCACAGTGTCGACCTCGGCATCGAACCCGAGCAGGCCAACATCGTCACCTCGGCCGGGGACGCCATGCGCCTCATTGCCGAAATGGGCTCGAAGCGGCTGCGCATCGTGCTCGATCCGGCGAACCTGTTCGAACACGCGAGTCCCGAGGAGGCGCGCGCCGTCATTGCCGACGCTGTCGAACGCACAGCCGGCCATGTCGCCATGGCGCACGCCAAGGACCGCTTCGCCGACGGCCGTTTCGCCACAGCCGGCGGTGGCGTCGTCGATTTTGCGGATTTCGTCGCACGGCTCAAGGCGTCAGGCTTTGACGGGCCGCTGGTGACGCACGGACTTTCGGCCGAGGAAGCGCCCGGCGTTGCCCATTTCCTGAAGGGGTTGGTCTGATGGTACGCCCGACCACCTTGCTGCGCGACGACGCCACGCTGCGCGTTTCCGACACCGGCGACGGGCCAGCGGTCGTCTTCCAGCACGGGTTGGGCGGCAGCGAGGCGCAGGCCGCCCAGGCTTTCCCCGCCGGCCCCGGCATCCGGCGTCTCACCCTGGAATGCCGTGGGCACGGTGCCTCCGGGCTCGGCGGTAGCCGCCCGTTTTCCCTTGATATGTTCGCCGATGATGTGCTGGCCGCCGCCGATCAAGCCGGCCTCGACCGTTTCGTCGCTGGCGGCATTTCGATGGGCGCCGCGATCGCCTTGCGCCTCGCCTGCCGACACCCGGACCGCGTGGCCGGCCTGCTGCTCGTGCGTCCGGCCTGGGCCTTCGACAAGGCGCCGGCGAACATGCAACCGAACGCCGAGGTCGCCAGCCTGATCCTTGACCATGGCCCCGACAAGGCGAGAACGATCTTCGCACAATCGCAGACGGCAGCGCGCCTCAAGCACGAGGCGCCCGACAACCTCGCTTCGCTGATGGGCTTTTTCGACCGGTCGGATTCGGCGTCGTTCGCGCAGATACTCGCCGCCATCTCCGCCAACGGGCCGGGCGTTTCTGAAGGCGACGTCGCTACTCTCGGCATGCCCGCTTTGGTCGTCGGCAACGCCGTGGATGCAGTGCATCCCTTGTCGGTCGCCCACAAATTGGCCGCCACCATTCCCGGCGCGACCTTTGCCGAAATCCCTGCCAAGGCGCTCGACAGCGCCAGGCATTTCGCCGAGTTGCAGGCCGAGATCACCGCCTTCCTTCACGCCCACGCCAATTTCCGGAGCCTCATTCCGTCATGACCACCAAATCCCTGTCTGGCCCTTCGGCCATCGCCGCCTTGCCGCGCCACCGGCTGCTCGGTGAGTTCTCGCTGTGGTCGGCCGACCTTGCCAATATGGAGCGCGACTTGAAGCGCATAGAACCTCATGTCGACCTGCATCACATCGATGTCGCCGATGCCCGCTTCACCCCCGGCTTCCTGTTCTTCCCAGACCTGGTGGCGCGGATCGCCGGGCTGACGACAAAGCCCATCCATGTGCATCTGATGGTCGAAGCCGAGATCGTCGAGGAGCAGACGCGCCAGTTCATCGAAGCCGGTGCCGACCTGATCAGCGTCCATGCCGAAAACGGCGAGGCCGGCCTGCGCGCCGCTCGGCTGGCGCATGAGCTCGGCGCCGAGGCCGGCGTGGTGCTCAGGCTGGAGACGCCGGTCGCGGCGGTCACGCCATTCCTGTCGCAAGTGGCGTTCGTGACGCTGCTCGGCACCTCCATTGGCGTCAAAGGCCAGAGCCTTTCCGAGCAGGCCTGCCCCCGTTTGATCGAGGCACGCGCGCTCATGAAAAAGGCAGGACGCGAAGCCGACATCATCCTGGCCGCCGATGGCGGCATCCGCCACGAGACGGTGCCGCGCCTGCGCGCCGCCGGCGCCGAGACCGTGGTGCTGGGCTCGCTGGCTTTCGGCGACCCCGACCTTGCGCAGCGCATGGCCTGGCTGCACGGGTTGAAGGTCGCTGCCTGATGACAAAACTTGCGCTTGCCTTCGATCTCGGCGGCACGGAGCTGCGTGGCGCGCTGGTCGAGCGCGGCGGCCGCGTTGCCGCCCGTGTTTCGGCGCCGACGATGGCGGGTGCAGGGTCGGAAGCCGTCATCGGCCAGATTATTGCCCTGGCTGGAACCCTGCTTGCGGAGCACCCGCAGGCAAAGGTCGCCGGCATCGGCATGTGTGCGCCGGGACCGCTCGATCCCAAAGCGGGGATCGTCATCGGCCCGCCGACCCTGGCCGGCTGGCACGACGTGCCGTTGATCGACATTCTCGGCCGCCAATTCGGCCTGCCGGTGCGGCTGGAGAACGACGCCAATGCGGCGGCTCTCGGCGAATGGCGCCTCGGCGCCGGCCGTGGCAGCGGCTCGCTGGTGTTCGTCACCGTATCGACCGGCATTGGCGGCGGCGTGGTTGTCGACGGCCATATCTATCACGGCCGGCGCGGTCTGGCGGCCGAGATCGGCCACATGACCATCACCGGCGAAGGCGACCGCTGTTTCTGCGGCGCCGTCGGCTGCTTCGAGGCCGTCGCGTCGGGCACCGCGCTCGGACGCCGTGCCACGCGGCTGACCGCACCAGGCGACGGCTCCCTGCTCCGGCGCTTCTCCGGCGATGGCGAGGTCTCGGCCAGGCACGTCGTCGAGGCCGCGCGCGCCGGCGATGTCAGTGCGCTCGAACTGATCGAGGCGGAAGCCAGGTGGCTCGGCATCGGCTTCACCAACCTGCTTCATCTCTTTTCGCCGGACCTGATCGTCATGGGCGGCGGCCTCGCCAACGGCTTCGACCTGCTGGCGCCAGAGATCCGGGCCACCGTCGAGCAGCGGGCGATGCCGGCCTATCGCGACGTGCCGATCGTGCCAGCGGAGCTCGGCGACCGGGCCGGGCTGATCGGCGCGGCAAGCCTTATCCTGTGGGAGGGGGAACCGGGCGCGCCGCTGGCGATCGCGCAAGACGAAGACAATGACGCGAGCAAGCGTGCCAGGGAGGCAAGCCATGGCTGAACTCAAGCTGCGCGGCGCGCGCAAATCCTATGGATCCGTCGAGATTATCAAGGGCCTTGACCTCGACGTCGAGGACCGCGAATTCGTTGTCTTCGTTGGCCCATCCGGCTGCGGCAAGTCCACGCTGCTGCGCATGATCGCCGGCCTGGAAAAGATCACTGCCGGCGACTTGCTGATCGATGGCGCGCGCGCCAACGACATCGATCCGTCCGAGCGGGGACTGGCCATGGTGTTCCAGTCCTACGCGCTCTATCCGCACATGACGGTGGCCGAGAATATGGGCTTTGCGCTGAAGATCGCCGGCGTCTCCGCTGCCGAAAAGGAGCGCAAGGTGCGAGAGGCCGCCGAGGTGCTGCAGCTTACGCATCTCCTCGACCGGCGGCCAAAGGCGCTTTCGGGCGGCCAGCGCCAGCGTGTCGCCATCGGCCGCGCTATCGTGCGCAACCCCAAAGTGTTCCTGTTCGATGAGCCGCTGTCCAATCTCGACGCCGCCTTGCGGGTGAGTATGCGGCTGGAGCTGATGCGGCTGCACGAGCAGCTCAATGCGACGATGATCTATGTCACCCACGACCAGATCGAGGCCATGACCATGGCCGACAAGATCGTGGTGCTGAACAACGGCTCGATCGAGCAGGTCGGCTCGCCTCTCGACCTCTACAACAAGCCGGCAAACATCTTCGTCGCCGGCTTTATCGGTTCGCCGAAGATGAACCTCTTGAAGCTGAAGGTGGTTTCGACCGGACCCGAAGGCGTCACTGTCACCTTGCCAGGCGGCAAGACGCTGACCGTGCCGGTCGAAGCGGGCACGGTCAAGACCGGCGACGAACTGCTGCTCGGGATGCGGCCGGAGCATCTGCGCATTTCTGCCGATGGCCGCTTCAAAGGACAAGCCTCGTTGGCGGAGCGGCTGGGCAGCCTGACCATCCTACATGTCGAGGTCACACCCGACATCACGCTGGTGGTGCAAACCGAAGGCGGCGATACGACACCGCTGCACAGCCCGATCGCGCTCGACGTCGCTCCGTCGCTTTGCCACCTGTTTCGCACGGATGGACCGGCGCTGACGCCTTTGCATTCCGTGTGAGCCGCCCCTTTCTAGCGAGGTTGATGTGCTGCACCGCAGCACATCAAAAGCCGCTGCACACCATTTTAATTCTTGACGCGTGTTAAATTTTTCTAAAACATGCGGAAATGCTGATCTGTATCGATCGGCACTCTGGGAGGAGAAATGCCTGATACGAAAAGTGGCCCGAACCGGGCCCTCAATCTGTGAGCCGCATGGCGATCGACCATTGCTCGGTTGCCTGCCGACGCAACCGCCGGGCCAGCCATTGCCGCGCGCCGCACAGGCATTCCGGTCGTCGAGAAACAAGCCGGATTCAACACAACCAACAATTAGGAGGAGGAAGAACATGCGCATGTTCAATTGCCTGACGCTTGGCGCAGGTCTGTTTGCAACCGCGATTTCAACGCCGGCCCATGCCGAAGACGCGGCGAAGGTCGCGGCCATCGTCAAGGGCCTCGACAATCCCTTCTTCCAGTACATGCACCAGGGTATCGAAGAGCAGGCCAAGGCCGACGGCGTTGGCGTAACCGTCCAGGCGGCCGCCAATATGGGCGACGCCACCGGGCAGGCCGATCGCCTGACCGCCATGGCCATGCAGGATTTCGATTGCTACCTGGTCAATCCGATCAGTGTTTCCAACCTCGTCCAGGCGCTGGTTCCGGTCGCTCAGAAGAAGAAGCCGATCGTCAACATCGACAGCACCATCGACGCCGAGCAGGCCAAGGCGGCAGGCTTTGCCATCTCGACCTATATCGGCACCGACAATGTGGCCGCCGGCGCGCTGGCCGGCGAGGAGATGCTGAAGCTAGTTCCTGCAGGCTCCAAGGTCGCGCTGGTGGCCGGCATCGTTGGCGACGTCGGCTCGAACGCCCGCATCAAGGGCTTCAAGCAGGCCGTCGAAGGCAAGCTCGAAGTCGTGGTGATGGTCAGCGCCGACTGGGACCGCGAGAAGGCCCTGACCGCGGCCACCGATATCCTAGCCGCGCATCCCGATCTCGCCGGCTTCTTCGCCGCCAACGACATCATGGCGCTCGGCGTACAGCGCGCCGTCCAGACCTCGGGCAAGGACGTCAAGGTGATCGGCCTTGACGGCATCGTCGATGCGCTGAAATCGGTTGCATCAGGCGAACTCTCCGCCACCGTCGCCCAATATCCCTATGTCGTCGGCGCCATGGGCGTGGAGGCCTGCAAGGCGGCGGCATTGGGCAAGGAACTGCCCGCCAACGTGCCGGCGCCGGTGTTGCTGATCAACAAGGACAATGCCGAAGCCTCGTTGAAGAATTTCCCGCGCCCAGGCGGCGACTATCCCGATCCTTTCCGCGAGATGTTGAAGTGAACACGCCTGAACAAAACGCGCCCGTGCATACCGCGGGCGCGGCGGAGGAGAGCCGCCCCTCCCTGTCGGCTCTCCTCCTGGATCCTTCCTTCTGGGCCGACTGGGCATCGGTCGTCGGCCTTGTCGGCCTCGTCATCGTCTTCGGCCTCAGTCAGCCGGTCTTTCTCAGCGTCGCCAATTTGCAGGCCCTGCTCCTGGCGGCGGCGATCCTGGTCGTGCTGTCGATCGGCCAGACCTTCGTCGTGGCGACCGCCGGCATCGATCTTTCGCTAGCCGCAGCCGTCATGCTGGGGGCAATTATCCTCGGCCTCGTCAACGCCGCCGGCTACGGCATCTTCCTCGCCTGCGTGTTGGCTGTTCTCGCCACCAGTGCGGTGGGCTTCCTCAACGGCGTTCTCATTACAGCCGGCAAAATTCCCGACTTCGTTGTGACGCTCGGCACGCTTTCGGGCGTCACCGGCCTCGGCCTCATCCTGTCGGGCGGCGAGCCGACGATGGTCGGCTCGACCTTCCTGCTCAAGCTCGCCTCCGGCTCCTTCGGACCGTTCGGCTATCCCGTCTGGGTCGCGATCGCAGCCGTCATCGTCGCGCATATCGCGCTCTACCACACCCGCTTCGGCGTGCATCTGCTGGCCACTGGCGGCCAGGTCGAAAGCGCCGGCGCGCTCGGCATCCGCACCAACCGGGTCAAGATCGCCGCCTATACGATTTCGGGCTTCTGCGCCGGCATTGCCTCGCTGCTTCTGGTGGCGCGCATCGGCTCGGCCGAACCGCAGATCAACACCAGCCTTCTGCTCAATTCGGTGGCGGCGGTGGTTCTCGGCGGCGTCAGCCTGTTCGGCGGCCGCGCCAGCATTCTTGGGCCGGCGATCGGCGCGCTGATGCTCACCGCGCTGGTCAATGGACTGACGCTGCTCAGCGTTTCGGCTTTCTACCAACCGCTCGCCGTGGGTGCCATCGTGGTGCTGGCCGCTCTGATCATGCGGTACCAGAAATGAGCGCCGTTCATCATATCCCGCCATCCGACGCGATCCTCGCCTGCGAGGGATTGAGCAAGCATTTCGGCGGCATCCGCGCCTTCACCGACGTCGCCTTCCAGGCTCGCCGCGGCGAGGTCACCGCGGTCATCGGCGACAACGGCGCCGGCAAATCGACGCTGATCCGCTGTCTTGTCGGCGTCCATGTGCCGGATGGCGGCGAAATCTTCTTCGACGGCCGGCCGCGTCCCTTCGCCAATCCCGACGAGGCACGCAAGGCCGGCATCGAGACGGTGCACCAGAACCTGGCGCTGATCGACGAACTGACGGTGGCGCAGAACCTGTTCCTCAACCGCGAAATCGTGCGCCGGATCGGCCCGGTCGCCTTGCTCGATCGCAAGGCAATGCGAGAGCAGGCGCGCGCCATGCTGTCGCGCCTGTCGATCAACATGCCTTCGGTCAACCAGCGCGTGCGACGCCTGTCGGGCGGCCAGCGGCAGGCGATCTCGATCTGTCGCGCCGCTGGCTCCGGCGCCAAGCTGGTGGTGATGGACGAGCCGACGGCGGCACTCGGCGTACAGGAAACCGCCAATGTCGAGGCGCTGATCCGGCGCCTGCGCGAGCAGGCGGTGAGCGTCATCCTGGTCAGCCACAATTTCGATCAGGTGCGACGCCTGTCCGACCAGATCTGGGTGATGCGGGCGGGACGGATGGTGGCGACCGTGCGTTCGTCGGAAACGACCGGCAACGAACTCGTCGCGCTTGTCACTGGCGCGACCTAGAGTCGGATGATTTCAAGTCAAGTCGACCTGAAATCCGGCCGGCCTGTCACGAACTGATTGTTACAAAAAGGGAGTTTGCGAGTGGCGATAATCCATGTCGGACTTGTGGGTCTTGGCGAGGTCGCGCAATCGATCCATCTGCCTGTCTTGGCCGACCAGCGCGACCGCTGGGTGATAGCGGGCGTCTATGACGTCTCGCCGACCCTGGTGGCGCTCTGCACATCCGAATATCCAACCGCCACGGCCTTCGAAACGGCCGAGGCGCTGATCAACTCCCCCGACATCGACGCGGTCTTCGTGCTGTCGTCCGATGACACCCACAGCTGTTTCGTCCGCGCCGCCGTAGCAGCCGACAAGCACATCCTCTTGGAAAAGCCCGCTTGCCTGACGGTGCGCGAGATCGACGAATTGCTGGCGCTGACGACGAACTACGCCAAGACGATCTTCGTCGGCTATATGCGCCGCTATGCACCGGCCTATCTGGCGGCGAAGGGCGAACTGCCCGACGCCGCCGACATCACGCATGTGCGGATCTTCGACTTGATCTCCGAGGGCCGGCATTTCCTGAAGAAAAGTCAGAATATCCTTTACCCCACCGACATTGACCCGGCGCTGCTGGAGCGTGGCGCCAAGGAGCGCGACGCACTGATCCGTGAAGTAGTGGGTGCCGATGCGCCCGCCGATCTCGTGCGCGCCTATCGCGGCCTGACCGCGCTCTCCTCGCATCATATTTCAGCGATGCGCGGGCTCATCGGCGAGCCGGTTCGCGTGCTCGCCGCGCACCGCACCAATGGCGGCGCCAACACCTCAGTGACCTTCGACTACGGCCATTTTGCCTGCCAGTATGACGCGGTGGTCGACGATCTTGGCCTGTTCGACGCCATGATCGAGGTGCGCTCGAACATCAAACGGGTCCGCATCATCTACGATACGCCCTATATCCGCAGCCTGCCGACGCGGCTCGAAGTGACGGAAGCCGGACCGCTCGGGCCGGTTACTAGGATGTTCGGGCCGCTATATGGCGACGCTTTCTCGAATGAACTTGAGATTTTCCACCGCCATATCACGGACGGCACGAAGCCGCTGACGGACCTCGCCGATTCACGCCGTGATCTCGCTCTGATGGCGGAGATCATCGGGCGGATGAAGGAGATTAGCGATCGCTGAGGCTACTGCCTACTTTCCGCAGTGGTGATCGTTGATCTTGTTCAGCGCGTTCGCGTCGGGCCCGACCCGGTGGTAGGAGCAGGCTCCTGCGGCCATCGTGAACAACTGCTGATCATAGTAGCGCGGGCCGCCGAACAGGACGTCTATGATGTCGCCTTCAGCGGGAACGTAGCGTTCAGGATCAGCCCGTTGGTCGCGACTTCCAGCGAAGGCCGAGGCGGACGTGCAGCAGACTAGCCCCAAAACGAGAGCGCGGATCGCAAAGCGTTTTGTCGTCATCGGCAATCACCTTCTGGCCGTTCAGCGTTATCATACATCCAAAATCGCCAGCCGTGCAAAAGTTCCCCGGATCGTCCGAGGCGGCGGCGAAAAACCTGCCATCCTTGCCGATCCCCGCCTGTCACAATAGGTTTATCCTGCGGCGCTAGGGAGAGCGTTCTCGCATCCGGCGCCTAGCCGGGTCCGTCTCTTCACACCAAGTGGGGTTTTCCATGCGCAAGATCATTCTCGCCGCCATGTTTCTGGCATCCGCCGTCGCAGGCGCTTCGGCTGCCGACGGCAAGCTGGTCGTCTACACGAGCCAGCCCAACACCGACGCGCAGCACACCGTCGATGCGTTCATGGCGAAGTACCCCGCAGTCAAGGTCGAATGGGTGCGCGATGGAACGCCGAAGATACTGGCCAAGCTGCGTGCTGAGATCGAGGCCGGTCAGCCGCAGGCGGATGTGCTTCTGATCGCCGACGTTGTCACCATGGAAGGCCTGAAGAAGGAAGGCCGGCTGCTCGCCTATCCCGAGGCTGACGTTTCCGGCATCGAGGCCGCCCTCTACGACAAGGACAAGACGTATTTCTCGACCAAGCTGATCACGACCGGCATTGTCTACAACACCAAGGCGCCCTTCGTGCCGGCGAGCTGGGAAGACCTCACCAAGCCGGAGGCGAAGGGCCTTGTCGCGATGCCCAGCCCGCTCACCTCGGGTGCGGCGATGATCCACACCGTGACGCTGACCGGCAATCTGCCGGAAGGCTGGGACTATTACGACGCGCTCGCCAAGAACGGCGCCCAGGCAAGCGGCGGCAATGGCGACGTCCTGAAAGCCGTCAGCGGCGGCGATAAGCTGTTCGGCATGATCGTCGACTACATGCCCATCCGTGAAAAGGCCAAGGGCGCTCCCGTCGAATTCGTCTTCCCCAGGGAAGGCGTCTCGGCCGTCACCGAGCCGGTCGCTATCCTGTCCACGGCCAAGAACACCGAGGCTGCCAAGGCCTTCGTCGATTTCCTGCTGTCCAAGGACGGCCAGGAGGCCGCCGCCAAGATGGGCTATATTCCGGCACGCGCCGACATTGCCCTGCCGGCCGGCTATCCCGACCGCTCGTCGATCAAGGTGCTGAGCTACGATGCAGCCGCCGCACTCGCCAACGACGCCGCCAACAAGGAAAAGTTCGGCGCCGTGATGAGCCAGTAGCCAGCCGAGCAGCCAGCGGTGTCTTCCGCGCAGGACATCCTCCCCGGGCAACGTGTGTCGGCGCGACGCGGGCACATGTCGCGGGCCACACCGGGGTTTCGCGCATCGGCGCTCACCGTCCTGCTGGTCATCGCGCTGCTCAGCCTGTTGCCGATGGTGAGGCTCGTCGTCGCGGCCGTCGCGCCGGGCGGTGAGTTCGATTTCGGCGCATTCGCCGAACGCCTGGCCAAGCCCGCCGCCTTGCGGGCGATGTGGCATACGCTGGATACTGCCTTTTTCGGCGCCGTGCTGGCGGTTTGCCTCGGTGGCCCTTTCGCCGTCGCCGTCACGATGACCGACCTGCCCGGACGAAAGCCTCTCGGCTTCCTGCTTTTGCTGCCGCTGATGATCGCGCCGCAGGTTACCGCTTTGTCGTGGCTGCATCTGTTTGGCCCGTCCAGCACGCTTCTCGGCATGGTCGGCATGGCGCCACCACCGGGAACACCCAATCCAATGCTTGGCCGCAACGGCATCATCCTGCTTTACGCCGTCCAGCATGCACCGATCGTCTTCATCACGCTGCGGGCCGGGCTTTCCCGGATCCCGCGCGATCTCGTCGAGGCGGCCAGGGCCTCCGGCGCTGGGCCGCTCTCCGTGCTGTGGACCATCGTCCTGCCGGTGGTGCGTCCGTATGTCGTCGCCGCGGCCGCGCTTGCCTTCGTCTCGGGCGTCGGCAATTTCGGCATCCCCGCTTTGCTCGGAATGCCGGTCAACTATCTGACGCTACCGACGCTGATCTATCAGGACCTGTCGAGTTTCGGGCCTGGCGTGCTGCCGCAGATCACGGCGCTGTCGGTGCTGGTCGGCCTACTGGCGTTGGCCGGTGTCGCCTGCCAGTCGCTGGCCCTGCGCGGCGCTGCTCACCGCTTTACTTCAGGCACGCCGGCGCGGTTCGAGCTCGGGCGCTACCGCCTGCTGCTGGCCGGTGTCGGTTGGCTGGTGATCGGCTTCATCCTCGTGCTTCCGGCTAGCGCGCTGCTGGCGACGTCGCTCGTGCCGTCCTTCGGTGTGCCACTTGGCTGGCAAACGGTGACCGCGTCCAACTATGCCGAGGTTCTGGTCCGCCAGGCTTCGACCGTTCGCGCCTTCCGCAATTCCCTTCTTTTTGCCGGTAGTGCTGCGCTGATCCTCGCCATCGGTGTGATACCGGTGACCGCGGTGCTCGAACGGCTCGGCCGGCGTTGGCAGCGCCTCCTCGGCGGCATCGTCGACCTGCCCTATGCCGTCCCCGGCGTCGTGCTTGCGATAGCCTGCATCCTCTTGTTCCTGCGCCCGCTGCCGCTGATCGGCAGCCTCTACGCGACCGCATCGATCATCGTGATCGCCTATGCGATGCGGTTTTTCACGCTCGCCCTGAAACCGGTGGCGACCGCGGTCGGACAGATTTCACGCGATCTCGACGAGGCGGCGGCGGTGTCGGGAGCCGGAACCCTTCGCCGGCTAGTGACGATAACCGCGCCGCTTGCGGCACCCGCGGCCGTGGCCGGCGGGCTGCTCGTCTTCATGAGCGCCTTCAATGAGCTGACGGTCTCGGCCCTGCTCTGGTCGAGCGGCAACGAGACGCTTGGCGTGGTGCTGTTCAGCCTCGAGGAAGCAGGTTTGGGAACGCAGGCAGCCGCGATCGCCGTTTCCACAATTGCCGTTGTCGTCGTCCTGCTGCTTGTGCTCGACCGGTTCGGGCGGCGACTTCCATCAGGCGTACTGCCCTGGCGCTAAGAAGGCTCAGAATCTGGGATAATCCAAGCATCCGAGACGGCCACATGCACGCTTTGGCCGACTGCAACTGCCTCGGTATTGTCGATCAGCAATTCCTGTCCTTTCGCTGGCAAGGCCAGCCGCACCTCATGAACCGGGCCTCTATAGATGCTGTCGAGCACCGTCGCCGGCATGCCCTCAGGTGAAATCCGCAGCGCTTCCGGCCGCAGCAGGATATTGACCGGTCCGGACGATATCCCGGCGCTTCGCGCCGCAAAGCGATGTCCTGCAACGTCGACCGTTGCGATTCCCTCGGCATGATCGATCACTGTCCCCGCAACGATGGAACCGCGCCCGACAAAGCCGGCAACCGTGGCATTGGCCGGCGCGCGGTAGACCTCCTGCGGCGGCGCTGCCTGCAGCACCTTGCCCTGGCTCATGATGGCGACCCGGTCGGCCAATGCCAGGGCCTCGGCCTGGTCGTGAGTGACATAGACGATGGTGGCGCCGGTGCGGCGATGGATGTCGCGAAACGCGTCGACCATCGATGCGCGCAAATGCATGTCGAGATTGGCGAGCGGTTCGTCGAACAGGATGATCCTGGCGTCGGCCACCAGGCAGCGCGCCAGCGCGACGCGCTGACGCTGGCCGCCGGACAGTTCCTCGATGCGGCGGCCTTCAAATCTGCTGAGCCCGACGATGTCGAGAACAGCGCCGACACGACCTGCGATTGCGCCCCGCTCGACATGCCGGGCCTTCAGCGGATAGGCGACGTTTGCCGCGACATCCATATGGGGCCACAGCGCATAGGACTGGAAGACGACCCCGACGCCGCGCGCTTCCGGCGGCACCTGCCGCTGCGGATCGGCCATCAATTCCTTGCCGAAGAAGACGCTGCCCTCGCTGGGCGCCTCGAAGCCGGCGATCAGCCTCAGCATCGTGGTCTTGCCGCACCCGGAGGGGCCGAGCAGCGCGGTGAAGGAGCCCGCCGCGAAGTCCAGCGAAACGGCGTCAAGTGCTGCGGTTTCGTTGAACCGCTTGCTGAGACGCTCCACCTTGATTTCGCTCATGCTTCACCCATCGGCGTATCGCTGCGCCTCGCGCCGGTTATTGCGCAACCAGCGCGGCCCAATGCATGTCGCGCAAAAGTGCGCAGCGGTTTTGCGACAACGGCATGCGTACAAAAAAGACCTTAAAGCGCGTCGCGTGAATCTCATCAACGCGACGCGCTTTAAGGTGGGCAATACGTTGGAAATTCGACCCTGACAATGACGGCGGAACTGACGCCTGCGCTTACTGCGCCGTCCAGCCGCCATCCATCGGCAAGGTCGTTCCAGTGATCTGCTTGGCTGAATCCGAGCACAGGAACAGCGCCAGTGCAGCAAGCTCCTCGACGGTGACGAACTCCTTGGTCGGCTGTGCCGCGAGCAGCACATCGTGCTTGACCTGCTCCTCGGTCATGCCGCGCGCATTCATCGTGTCGGGAATCTGCCTTTCGACCAGCGGCGTCCAGACGTAGCCGGGCGCGATCGCATTGACGGTGATGCCGTCGAGTGCCGCCTCCAGTGCCACCGTCTTGGTCAGGCCTGCTATGCCGTGCTTGGCCGACACATAGGCTGATTTGAACGGCGAGGCGACCAACGCGTGCGCCGACGCAGTGTTGATGATGCGACCCCATTTGCGCGCCTTCATACCGGGCAGCACCGCCTTGATCGCATAGAAGGCGGCGAGCAAATTGGTACGGATGATGGCTTCCCATTTGTCATCAGGGAATTCCTCGATCGGCGCGACATGCTGGATGCCCGCATTGTTGACCAGGATGTCGAGACTGCCGAAGGCCTCCTCGGCCTCGCGTACCATGGCGCTCACCGCTGCCCCGTCCATCATGTTGGCTCCCGAATAACGGCATTTGACGCCGAAATCCGTTTCGATGCCGGCGCGCTCCTGCTCGATGGCGGCAGCGTCCCCCAGGCCGTTGATGGTGACGTTGGCGCCTTCTGCGGCAAAGGCGCGAGCAATGCCCAAGCCGATGCCGCTGGTCGAGCCGGTGACGAGGGCGTTCTTCGAAGACAGGAAACCCATGATGATCTCGCGGGAAGAGAGGAAACAGGACAGACTTTGTGCGTCGCAGCCGGACAGTGCCACGGCCATGTGTCGGCGCGATTACAGCGATGCGACGCGCGCCCTTAGCCCTCTGGAGCCACGGTCGTCGGGCTGACACGGCAGTGTCATGGCGCCGTGCAACATAATCCCCTGCGCACTCGCGCGGTCGTACCAGAATGGATGGGGCTATAGCTTGGAAATCGCCGACGTCGTGAAGCGCGCCTATGCGATGCCGCTCACCAACCCGTCCTTCCCGCCCGGGCCCTATCGTTTCTTCGACCGCGAATACGTCATCATCACCTATCGCACGACGCGCGAAGCCTTGGAGGCGGTGGTGCCGGCACCACTGGAGATCGATGAACCGCTGGTCAAATATGAATTCATCCGCATGCCCGATTCAACCGGCTTCGGTGACTACACCGAGACCGGCCAAGTCATCCCTGTGCGCTACAAGGGTGAACACGGCGCCTATGTCCATTCCATGTTTCTCGACGACGACGCGCCGATCGCCGGCGGGCGCGAGCTCTGGGGTTTTCCGAAGAAGCTCGCCAACCCGAAGCTTGTGCATGAGGGCGAGGTGGTGGTCGGTACGCTGCATTATGGCAGCGTTCTGTGCGCCACCGGCACGATGGGCTATAAGCACCGGCCGGCCGATCATGACCAGATCCTCGCCTCGCTTGCCCAGCCCAACTTCCTCATCAAGATCATCCCGCATGTCGACGGCACGCCGCGCATCTGCGAACTGGTGCGCTATCACCTCACCGAGGTGACGTTGAAGGAGGCCTGGACGGCGCCGGCGGCGCTCGATCTCCGGCCGCACGTCATGGCCGACGTGGCGCGCCTGCCCGTGCTCGACATCGTCTCGGCCGTTCACTTCACCGCCGATCTGACGCTTGGGCTAGGCGAGGTGGTTCATGACTATCTCGCCGACCGCACCTGACCGCAGAAACCATTCGGAGGCAAAGCCGTGCTTGAACGCAACCGCAAGAAGGCGATCGCCGCCACCATCGAGGAAATCTCGGCGCAATATGATCGTGTAGCGCTGGTGTTTCAGGGCGGCGGTGCACTCGGCGCCTATCAGGCCGGTGTCTACCAAGCGCTTGCCCAAGCCGGCTGCGAGCCGACCTGGCTCTCCGGCGTGTCGATCGGCGCGATCAACGCATCGATCATCGCCGGCAACGAGCCGAGCCGCCGGCTGGAGCGGCTCGAGCAATTCTGGCAGACGATTTCGGGGCGCAAGATCTGGGCTTATACGCCCGAGGGCGACATTTACCGCGATATCCGCAACCGCACCAGCTCATGGATGACGATGACCATGGGCCAGCCTGGCTTCTTCAAGCCGCGTCACCCCAACCCGTGGTTCGAGCAGCCGGGTGCCGAAGGCGCCACCAGCTTTTATGACACGGCCGAGTTGAAGGAGACCCTGGAAGGACTGATCGACTTCGACATCCTTAACGACGGCAAGAAGCGGCTCAGCGTCGGTGCGGTCAACGTCAGAACAGGCAACTTCGTCTATTTCGACACCGAGAATGTCCGCATCGGGCCCGAGCACATAATGGCGAGCGGAGCACTGCCGCCGGCCTTTCCGCCGGTCCGTATCGAGGGTGAGTATTACTGGGATGGCGGCATCGTCTCCAATACGCCACTGCAATATCTTCTCGATCAGGAAGAAGATCGCAGCTCGTTGGTGTTCCAGGTCGACCTGTTCAGCGCGCGCGGTGCCTTGCCGCGCGGCATGGCCGATGTTTTGTCGCGGCACAAGGACATCATGTATTCGAGCCGCACGCGGCAGAACACCGACAATTTCCAGCGCATCCACGCTCTGAAGATGAAGCTCCTCGATGCGCTGAAACGCGTCCCGGACGAATTGCTGAAGGAAGGAGAGAAAGAGCTGATCGCGGACTATTCGGATGCCGGCGTGGTCAACATCATACATCTGATCTACCAGCACAAGGGCTATGAGGGGCACGCCAAGGACTACGAATTCTCTGGCACCTCGATGCGCGAGCACTGGGAGATGGGGCTCGAGGATACGCAGCGGACGCTACGCCATCGCCAATGGCTGGTCCTGCCGACCAATATCGAGGGCGTCGCCATCTACGATTTGCACCGCGACGATCCGACATGATGCATGACACTCAAAACCTGCTCTCGAGCTGACCCGAGGGTGCGCGCCGGTTTTGGATAGGCCGGAAAAGGCTGCCCTGACCAGCATCGGACGAGAAACCGTCGGCCGGACCGGCTCTGATGGCATCCTCGACCTATCCCGCAATCTCCAGCAGGGAGGATACCAGCAACCGACGTTCGTCATGTGAAAGGACGTCGGAGTCGAAGAGGTTCATGCTGCGAAGCCCTTCGATAGCGAGGTAGCAGACAAGCAGCGCCTTGAGGTCCGGCGTCTCTCCCTTGAGCCGCTCGAAAACCTGCCGCCTGAACGATTTTATCGGGGTCAGAAAATCGGGATCTTCGGCGATTGCCGAAAAGATCCAGGAGGCCGACGGTTTCGATTCCTCGGCATGTTCGGCCGAAAGCTTGATGTAGGTCGCAAGCGGGCTTTCACCGGTGGCGCCGGCCGTGCGGGCGGACTCCAGCGCCTGCTCGAAGGCGCGCAGATAATCCTCCACCAGCGCCTGCATCAGTTTCGCCTTGGTCGGGAAATTGTACAGCAAGCCGCCTTTCGACACGCCGGCTCGGCTGGCAACCGCATCCAGCGACAGGCTGCCAGGGCCCGACTCGCGCGCCACGTCGGCGGCGGCAGCGAGAATCTTCTCGCGCGAATTTGCTCTGCGGGCTTTCATCAATCGCTCCCCATACATTAGCTTACGCGGAATTGACAAGACCGTCCAGACGGTACAGTAAGAGCGCCGTCATTTGAAATCGGGACCAGTCACAGCTATGTGTTTCGGTCATCCGACCGTTATACCGGGCCGTGGCCAAGGGGACTGTTCGTGATCAAGCGCTTCATCATCGCCTTCATTCTGCTCGTGCTGGTGTGCGGCGGCATCGTCGGCTTCAATTTGTTCCGCGACAATGCAATGCAGCAATTCTTCGCCACGATGAAACCGCCGGCCGCGACCGTGTCGACGACAATCGTCAAGCCGACGAACTGGATGCCGGGCGTCGAGGCGATCGGCACGGTCAGTGCGGTACGCGGCGTCGACTTGACCGTCGAGACAGCCGGCATCGTCAAGGACATCCTGTTTCACGCCAATCAGAAGGTTGAAGCCAATGCGGTTCTCCTTCAGCTCGACGATGCCGCCGAGCGCGCCGATCTCGATGCGACGAAGGCACAAGCAGCGCTAGACCAGACGGCGTTGACGCGCGCCCTCGAATTGCAAAAACGCGGTGTCGGCTCGGAATCGACGCTCGACTCGGCGCGGGCCGCTGCATCGGCTTCCACTTCGCAGGTCAACAGGCTGCAGGCGGTGCTCGAGCAGAAGCTGCTGACCGCGCCCTTCAGCGGCACAGTGGGTATTCCAAGGATCGATCTCGGCCAGTATCTCTCACCCGGCACTTCCGTAGCGACGCTGCAGGACCTGGAGACGATGCGGGCCGATTTCACGGTTCCCGAACAGCAGCTTCCGCTGCTGAAGATCGGCCAGACGGTGCGGCTGGGCGTTGGTGACGGCGAACTGCCGTTCACCGGCACCATCCGTGGTATCGACCCGAAGATCGACCCGGCCAGCCGGCTGGTGACGGTCAGGGCCGAGGTCGCCAACCCTGAAGGCAAGCTGACGCCTGGTCAGTTCGTGCAGGTGCGCGTCGAACTGCCCGAGGAAAACAACGTATTGACGGTGCCACAGACCGCGCTGACCTCGAGCCTGTACGGTGACTTTGTCTTTGTCGTGCGTCCGGCGAAACCGGCTGCGGCCAATGGAGCCGCCCCTGCTGCTGCCGCGAAGCCGGAAGAAAAGCCCGCCACGGATACTGCGAAGCCAGCGGCCGAAGCGCCCGCGGCAAAACCCGAGGAAAAACCGGCGGCTACCGCGGCCGAACCGGCGGCGGAAGAACAGAAGCCGCAGCTCGTGCTCGCCCAGGTATTCGTCAAGCCCGGCCGCCGCAACGCCGGCCTGGTTGAAATCCTGGAAGGCATCCAGCCCGGCGACGAAGTCGTTACCGCCGGCCAGAACCGGCTCTCCAACGGCATGTCCGTTGCCGTCGACAACACTATCGACCCGACCAAGCCGGCAAACCAGCAGGCCCAGCAATGAGCTTTTCCGACCTCTTCATCCGCCGCCCGGTCCTTTCGACCGTGCTCGCCTTGATGATCCTGCTTTTGGGTTTCCAGGGCATCTTCAACCTTTCGATCCGGCAGTATCCGGAGGTTGAAGAAACGGCCATCACGATCACTACGGCCTATCCCGGCGCCAGCGCCGACCTGATCCAGGGCTTCATTTCCGCGCCGATCGCCCGTGCCGTCGCTTCGACGGAGAACATCGACTACGTCACGTCGGCGAGCCGGCCGTCCTCCAGCACCGTGACGGTGCAGATGAAGCTTGGCTCCAATCCCGACGTCGCGCTGAACGAAGTCTTGTCGAAAGTGCAAGGCGTGCGCGGCGATCTGCCGGACGAGTCCGAAGATCCTGTGATCGTCAAGGGTACTGGCGAGCAGTTCGCGATGATGTACATTTCGATGCAGAATCCGAATATGACGCCGGAGCAGCTCACCGAATATATCGAGCGCGTCGTGCGGCCGCGCATGTCGACGGTTGAGGGTGTCGCCGACGTGCAGATCTTCGGCGCCGCCGAATATTCGATGCGCGTCTGGATAGACCCGATAAAACTGGCGGCGCGCGGCGTAACGGCGGCGGAAGTGCTGACCGCCATCAACGAATCGAATTTTCTCTCCGCACCCGGCAAGACCGAAAACGAATACGTCGCCTCCTCGATCACCGTCCGCTCGACGCTGCAGACGCCGGAGGCCTTCGCCGCCCTTCCGCTCCGCTCGAACAACGGCAATGTGGTGAGGCTGCGCGACGTGGCGCGGGTCGAACTTGCCGCGGCGAACACCGACACCAGGGTGACTTTCAACGGCAAGCCCGGCATCTTTCTGGCCATCTTCCCGACGCCGGCCGCCAATCCGCTGACGACAGCGGAGGCAATTCACGAAATTGTGCCGACGATCCAGGAGACGCTGCCGCTCGGCATGACGATCGAGATCGTCTACGATTCGACCGAGCAGATCAGCGCCTCGATCGAGGAGGTGTTCAAGACCATCGGCGAGGCGGTCATCATCGTCATCGTCGTCATCCTGCTCTTCCTCGGCTCGTTCCGGTCGGTGTTGATGCCGATCGTCACCATTCCGCTATCGCTGATCGGCGTCTGCTTCCTGCTGTTTACGCTGGGTTATTCGATCAACCTTTTGTCATTGCTGGCCATGGTGCTGGCGATCGGCCTCGTCGTCGACGATGCCATCGTGGTGGTGGAAAACATTCACCGCCACATGGAAGAAGACAACATGTCGCCGATGCAGGCGGCCTTCAACGGCATGCGGGAGATCTCGTCCGCCGTCATCGCCATGACGATAACGCTGGCCGCCGTGTTCGCGCCGCTGGCGTTCACCGGCGGCCTGACCGGCGCGCTATTTCGCGAATTCGCGGTGACGCTTGCCGGCTCGGTGGTGATTTCGGGTATCGTCGCGCTCACCATCACGCCGATGATGTCGGCACGCATCCTGAGGGCCGGCTCGCACAGCCGCTTCCAGCGCATTGTCGACAGCACGTTCGGGCGCGTCGAGAACATCTATGAGCGGCTGGTCAGCGGCTCGTTGAAATATCGCCCGGTGACGCTGATGATCGTCGTCGCCCTGGTCGCCACGACCGGCTTCATGTTTACCAAGACCGCGAGCGAACTGGCGCCGGAGGAAGACCAGGGCTTTCTGCTTTCGCTGGTGACCGCACCGCGCTACGCGACGTCGGACTATACAGAGAGCTACGTCAATCAGATCCTCGGCCTGGTCGACGACCTGCCTGAGACGCGGGCACGGTTCTCGGCAGTCGCCTTCGGCGGCGGCCAGACGAACAGCGCTTTCGTCGGTTTTGCGTTCAAGGACTGGGCCGAGCGTACGCGCAGCTCGAAGCAACTCCAGGAAGACATCACGGGTCGTCTCGGAAAGGTGGCGGGCGTCGAAGCGTTCGTCTTCGCACCGCCGACGCTGCCCGGCTCCGGCGGCGGCCTGCCGATCACGATGGTGGTGCGCTCGACCGGCGAGGCCTCCCAGGTTTACGAGGCGGCCGAGGACATCAAGAACAAAGCACAGGCCTCCGGCCGCTTCCTGGTCGTGCAGAATTCGATGACTTTCGACGCGCCGCAAGTGACGGTGACGATCGACCGCGACCGCGCCGCGGCGCTCAACCTGCCGATCGCCGACATCGGCCGGACGCTGACCCTCCTAGTAGGTGGCGCCGAAGTGGCGCAATTCGACCGCGAATCCAACAGTTACGACATCATCCCGCAGGTGCCGCAGAACTTCCGCGACAATCCTGAAAAGCTGGCCGAGTATTTCGTGCGCAGTGCGTCCGGCGAGATGGTGCCGCTCTCGGCGGTGGTGAAGATTTCGAACAACGCCTCGCCGGCCGTGATCGAGCAATTCAACCAGTTGAATTCCGCCACGATTTCCGCCCTGCCATTGCCCACCGTCACCACCGGCGACGGGCTGAAGACCATAGAGGACATCGCCAGGGAAAGCCTGCCCGACACCTTCTTCATCGACTATACCGGCCAGTCGCGGCAGGAGAAGGAACAGGGCTACACGATCATCATCGCCTTCGCGGCAGCCGTTCTCGTCATCTATCTGGTGCTGGCGGCACAGTTCGAAAGCTTCCGCGATCCGTTGATCATCATGATGTCGGTGCCGCTGTCGATCTTCGGCGCGATCGTGCCGCTCAATCTGGGGCTGGGAACGCTCAACATCTACACTCAGGTCGGCCTGATCACGCTGATCGGTCTGATCACCAAGCACGGCATTCTTCTGGTCGAGTTCGCCAACCAGCAGCGCGAACTCCACGGGATGCGGCGGCGCGATGCGATCGTCGCCTCGGCCAGGGTGCGTCTGCGGCCGATCCTGATGACGACGGCGGCGATGGCGCTCGGCGTGGTGCCGCTGATCATCTCCAGCGGCGCGGGTGCTGCGGCACGCTATTCGATGGGCCTGGTGATCTTCACCGGCATCCTGGTCGGAACCATGTTCACCCTGTTCGTGGTGCCGATGTTCTACACCTTCATCGCCAGCAAGGACCTGCCGCATCACGCCGAGAAGCCGGACCCGAAGCTGATGCCGGTGCCGATTGATTGACGAAAAAAGGCCGGAAATCTCCGGCCTTTTTCTTCGGCAGTGATGTCTCACCCCGAATATATCGCAGGCGGATCGTCTTTGTCGTCTATTTGACGATGACGATCCGGGTGTTGGCCGGGCCGAAAATCTCGACAAGCTGGTAGAAATCGGCGGCGTTGTTCGGATGCAGCCGCACGCAGCCATGCGAGGCCGGCTGTCCCAGGCGCTTGACGAAATTGGTCGCATGGACGGCGTAGCCGCCCTTGAAGAAGACCGAATGCGGCATCGGCGCATTGTCGTATTTCCTCGAATACCACATTTGGTGCATGCGGGTCGGCTTGAACGAGCCAGTCGGGGTGACATACCCCTTACCGCCGGTCGAGACCTTCCACGCGAAAGTCGGCCGCCCGTCGACCAGGACTTCCATCGTCTGCTGCGAAAGCGAAATCCGCGCCACGATCTGATTGGCGGCCCGATTGGCGGCATGGGCAACACTGTTGCCCGCGCCGAGCAGAAGAACCGCGCCCGTGGCGACGACGGCAGCGATGTTGATGAGCTTGGTGGAAATGGCAGTATACATGAGATCCCCCTGTCTGCCGGACATGGCCGGCTCCAATTCGATGACCGGCTTATCGTCGGGTGATGTTTCGAATTGATTTCGTATCGCGGACATTTGTGTTTCGAATCTGTTTCCTCTGGTTAACAGCCGGGAAGCCTATCCCGAGAGGCATCCCGAGGTGGAACCAAGGACAACGCCCTCGGCTGGCCAGCTCGGACCAGCGAAAAGATACAGTCATCGCCAAACGAAAGCGCGATCTTCCCTCATATGAAAGAAATTTGACTTGCCTCGAAACCAATTTGCAACCAAGCGCGCGAGTTGGCGGCATGATCTGGATACAGGCCGCCCGCAGAGTTGACCCAACGAGAACAGCCGGCACAAACGAAGATGAACCTGCAATCGAACGCAACATCCTGGCTTTTCGGGATAAGCATAGCCACAGCGATCGTTGGCGGCGTCGGCACCCTAGCCGGCGGCCCGACGACGAAGCTGCGGGGATGACTTCAGGCGAAGTTTCGACGCTGCATGCCGCACTGTTTTTCGCCACGGTCTGGATCGTATCCAGCCTGCGCATTAACCGGCTCAAGGCCCTCTGGCGGGTCGGTTTTGGGCTGAAGAAGATGCGCGGCCCCTCCGGCAACTTGCAGCCGAGAGGACCGAAGGCCCGCGCCGCGACGGGGGGCTCCGCTGGCGGCGCGGGCGCTTCGGGGGTTTCCCTGAAGCAAACCTGAAACCGAATTTGGGGAACAAAAACGATGAACACGAAATTTGCTGCTTCGGTGCTTTCCGCACTGCTCTACGCGCAGGGCCTGCTCGGCTTTGCCGGCCTCGCCACCGTGCTCCTGAAAGACCGGGCCCATGCCAGTGAACTCGGCACGGCCAACGAAATGCCGTCAGGTCCGTCGCTCCTCGTGGTGCGCTGAGTGCAAGCGCACGATCCCGAAATCGAAGACGATTTTCGCTGGGAATCATGCGCAAAATTGAAGGGCTGCAGCAGCCTTTGTGAGACAGCCCAACCATTAGTCGGCGAACTGCGTCGGCGGATCGAACCGGTAGCCCGCACCACGTATGGTAGTGATGGTTTCGGTGTCGAGCTTGCGGCGCAACCGCACGATGCGCGAATCGATCGAGCGATCGAAGGCATCGGCATTCTCGGCGGGCGCGGCGGCGATGATGTCGTCGCGCGTCAAGACCTTGCGCGGGCTGGCCAGGAACAGCCTGAGCAGCGCCACCTGACCCGGCGACAATTGTTCTTCGGTGCCAGAGCGATGCATGACCATGGCCGACCGGAGGTCGACCGTCGCGTTCTCCAGCACCACCAATTCCCCGGCGTTCCTGCCGCGCCGTGCCAGCAAGCCGCCGATGCGGGCTGCGAGTTCCCTGACGTTGAGCGGGCTCTCGACAACGTCGGCCGCGCCGAGTTCGAGCGCCAGCACTTTGTCGACGAGATCGGCCGGCCGGCAGATCAGGATGAAATCCGGACCGCCCTCGCCTCCATGGCGTCTGAGAAGATCACGCCCTTCCGCTTGGCTGAGGCTGTCGCCGACGACGACGACATCGATGTCCTTTCCGGAAAGCAAGGATTCGGCCTCCCACGGCTGCCGCACCGCCCGCACGTCATGACCGCGCCGCTTGAGATGGTCGGCGAGATCGGTCGCGACCACTTCGGCGACGGAAACAAGCGCGATGATCGATCGTGCAGCCATTTTTTCCGACCCTGCAACCGGCAACCCAAGATGAGCGCTGGACATGATGTTTATACCCAATCTACTTTCCACTGAAAGCGGGAGCGAGAGCATAGTGCGGGCACGAATTGTCATCGTCGAGGACGAGCCCGATCTGAGGGATGCAGTCGCCGAGTATCTCGGCGCCAGCGGCTACGATGTCGCCACGGCCGAGAGTGCCAGCGCCGCGCGAACCTTGCTGGAGACGCAGTCGTTCCATTTGGCCATTCTCGACATCGCCATGCCGGGTGAGGACGGCCTGTCGCTCGGCCGTTGGCTGCGCTCGAAAATGCCGATCGGCATCATTTATGCCACAGCCGCCGGCACCGCGCTCGACCGCATCGTCGGGCTGGAACTCGGCGCCGACGACTACATCGTCAAACCTTACGAGTTGCGCGAAGTGCTGGCGAGGGTGCGCAGCGTGTTGCGCCGCGTTCCCCAGCCGACCGAACCGAAGGGTGCCAAGGCCGAAACTGCTACCAACCGCCGTTTCATGAGCTTTGGCTCCTTCCATGCCGATCTCGACGGCAGGTTTGTCACCGGCGCCAATGGGACGGTCATCGACATGGCCAAGAGCGAGTTCGACGTGCTGGAGGTCTTCCTGACACGCGCCAACCGGTTGTTGACGCGTGCGGCGATCTCCGAGGCGATCGGCTTCTTGGAAGATACTGAATCGTCGCGCGCGGTCGACATCCGCATCATGCGGCTGAGAAAAAAGATCGAGGCGGACCCGGCCAATCCGAAATTTCTTCGCACGGTCCGCGGCGAAGGCTATATCTTCTCGCTGCCGACCGGCGAAAGTAACTGAGCGGCGCCACCACCGGCACCATTCTGGCCTGGCGTCACTCTGGCCTGACATGACTCTGGGCTGGCACGACTTTGGGCTGGCATGACCCTGAAATGACGACTGACCATGACGGTTGAGGCAACACACACCGATATGCAAGGCGTCAAGCAGGGCGCGGCGATGGCTGCCGTCCATATCGTTCGCCGGCTTCGCGAAGCTGGCGACTGGCAGCGCGAGATCGATAACATCCTTGAAACGCTCTGCGGGCCTATGGATTGCCAGCGCGGCATCCTGTTTCGTCTGCGCGAGCTGCCCGGCCAGGGCTTTGCCCAGTCGGTCGCGGCCTACTGGATCGACCCCCGATTTGGCGGCGAACTGGCATCGCCGACCGTGATCATGCAATCGGTTGTCAATTCGGACCCGCTGCTGGAGCGGCTGGCCGAGGACGAGCGGCAAGGCAAGATCTTCGCCGGGCACACCCGCAACCTCGAAGGTTTTCTGAGAGCCGACTTCGAAAAGCAGCACATCAAGTCGTTCCTGTCGGTGTCCGTCTTTGCGCATGGCCATCTGTGGGGCACGCTGGCTGTCAACAACTGCGTGAACGAGCGCGAATGGACCGACGAGGAAGAGGCGACGCTGCATATCGTGGCACTGGCCATCGGCGACGCCATCGAACGATCGCTTTCCGATGCCCATGCCAGCGAAGTCATCCGCCGCACCATGCTGCAGGCCTCGCTCGATGCCATCATCGTCATCGACGAGACCGGTTCGATCATCGAATTCAATCCCGCCGCTGAAAAGATGTTCGGCTACCAGCGCAGCGACATCCTCGGCAAGGACCTGCTCGACACCGTCGTTCCGGAATATTATCGCAAGGGTTATGTGTCGGGCGCCGAATACATGTCGGGCCGCGGCGCGCCGATGGTCGGCCAGCGGATCGAGACCGTCACCCAGAATGCGGCCGGCGAGGTCTTTCCGATCGAACTGACGGCGACCGAGATGCGGGTTGCCGACCGGCGCCTGATCTTCGGCTCGATCCGCGACCTGCGCGACAAATTGCGTGCCGAGGAGGAAATCGGCCGGCAGCGTGAAAAGCTGCACCAGAACGAGAAGATGGCGGCGATGGGCTCGCTGCTGGCCGGCGTGTCACACGAGCTCAACAACCCGCTTGCCGTGGTCGTCGCCCAATCGACGCTGTTGCATGAATTCGCGTCTGACCCGCAGACCAAGGTGCGCGCCGAAAAGGTGCGCGCTGCCGCCGAGCGCTGCGGCCGCATCGTCAAGAGCTTTCTGTCGATGGTTCGCCTGCATCCCGCGTCGCAGGCCGAGACCGACCTTAACCAGGTCGTTCGCGCGGCGCTCGAAGTAACCGCCTACGGCGCCAGGTCGAGCGGCATCATCATCGATACCGATTTCGCCAGCGGCCCGCTGCTGGCCATGGCCGACGCCGACCATGTGACGCAAGTGGTCGCCAACTTCCTCATCAACAGCCAGCATGCTTTGGCCGGCATTGCCGGCGACCGGCTGATCAAGGTCCGCACGTTTCGCAGCGACCGCGGCAATCCCTGTTTCTCGGTCGAGGACAACGGGCTGGGCGTGCCGGAAGCGATACGCTCCCGCATCTTCGAATCCTACTTCACCACCAAACCGGTCGGCGTCGGCACCGGTATTGGCCTGTCGATCTCGAAATCGATCATCGAACGGCACAATGGCAATGTCTGGTTCGAGGAAGTTGTGCCGAGGGGCGCGCGTTTCGTCGTCCAGCTGCCGGCGATCTCCGCCGGCGAGGCCACTGCCGGCGAAAGCCCGGTACGATCGAGCGGATTGCGCCATGCTCTGATCATCGACGATGAGCCGGATGTCGCCGCCTCATTGTCCGACATTCTGGAGTTGATGGGCATCAAGTCGCGGATCGTGCCGGCCTGGGCATCGGCCGCCGCGACCTTGACCGGCCATATGCCGCCGGACATCGTCTTTTCCGATCTGCGCATGCCCGGCACCAGCGGCATATCGATCTATCGCGAACTGCTCGCCGAAATGCCTGATCTGGCGCGGCGCTTTGTGCTGGTCACCGGCGATCTGATCGGTGCGAAAGCCGAAATCGAGGCGTTGCCTGCGCCGCAGCGGCCGCAGATTTTGGAAAAGCCGTTCAGCACGCTGGACGTGCGCGGCGTGCTCTCTGCCATTGCCGAGCAGGTCGCCCTAGGCACCTAAGGTCGGATTGTAGAACCCCAAAAGAAAGCTCCCGACCGGTGATGCGGCGGGAGCGTGCCTGGAGCGCTGGAGGTCGCTCGGGGCCTCAAAAAACGTTCGGCGTACCGGTGGCTGGCGCGGCATTGGCGATCACGCGGACCGCGCGAGCCTTGTGGATACCGGACTGCTCGGCGATGACGCGCAGGCAGTCCGCACTCTCGGCGCCCCAGGCCTGCCCCTTGCAGACAAAATCGATCTCCGGCATCGGCAGGCGCGAGGTCTTTGTCGTGGTCGGCGCACCGTCGACGATGTTTGCCGGCGGGTTCAGCGAGGCGAAGGCTGGACCAACCGTCGGCGCGAACGCCATGCCGGCAAATGCGGCAGCGGCCAGCACCACGAACAGCGCCATCGGATGGTCGTTGGCGCGCTGACGCAGCGCCAGTCTCGGCCGCCGGTCGTTGCGCTCCGGAGCTTGCAGACGGAGATCACGGTAGGCAGTCTGGATTTTCGTATACATCGCCGTTCCCTTCGTTGATTTTCTTTTTTTGATGAAACGAACCTAGTCGCGCTTTGTAACGGGCCAACGATGATGCGTATTCGGCATTGTAACGGGCGCGAAACCGATGTTTCGGACACGTCCCGGAAAAACCGGTCACAAACCGCAGAGCGGTGACGCTCAAGTCTTGCTGATTGCAGTCGGGAGCGCGCCATTCGAGCATCGGACGGGGCAAACCCTGAGTTGCCTTCTTCACCGTCTGGAGCTCTGTTTTTCCACGCCGCTTTCGCAGCTCAAGCCGAGACGGGCACGACTATTCGAACCTTGGCTAACACCCGGATTTCTTGGGGATTTCCGCAGCCTTGAGCATTTCGATCTCGGCCTGGAAAGCCGAAGGGGCTGGCACTAAGAAAATCATCTATTTACTCAACCCATTGCATTTCAAAGAAAAATATGATCTTATTGAATGAGTATTCAACAAAAGAAGAGCCTTTTATGAACCCGCACCTCCGTGACGTGGCGATCCCCAACAATTGGGACCGGCGGGGCCTGCCGGGCTGGAGTTATCATTCCAACGCCCTGCTCGAACTCGAGAAGGAATACGTCTTCCGCAACCATTGGCAGATCGCCGGCCACATCAGCGACGTGCCGAACGCCGGCGACTATCTGACCATGGACGTGGTCGGCGAGCGGGCGCTGATCGTGCGCAGCAAGGACGGCGTGGTGCGCGCCTTCAACAATATGTGCCGCCATCGCGGCAGCCGCGTCGTCGCCGACAGCCAGGGCACCTGCAAGAATGCTCTGGTCTGCCCTTTCCATGGCTGGGTCTATAATCTCGACGGCACGCTGCGGGGCGCTGCCCGTCCGCGCTCTTTCCCCGATCTCGACAAGACCGAATTCGGCCTGATGCCGCTCGATCTCGAGATCTGGATGGGCCTCATCTTCATCCGCTTCCGCAAGGGTGGCCCGCAACCGCCGGTAGCCGACCTGCTGAAGCCGATCGAGGCCGAGATCGCCCATTACGGTGTCGCCGAGATGGTGCCGTCCTGGGGTATCTGGACCCAGAAGAGCCCGGTCAACTGGAAGTCGGTGCGCGATGTCGACAATGAGGGCTACCATGTCGCCATGGCGCATCCCGCATTGCAGGATCTTTACGGCGCGACTTATTTCGACGAGCCGTTCCTCAACGGCGTGTCGCGCTCATTCGCCACCTACAATCCGCATGCCGGACGGCGCTGGAGCGTCGCGCAATACCTCAAGATCGCGCCAGAGGCGGCGCACCTGCCAGAACATCTGCGCAAGGCCTGGATCTATTACGGCATCTTCCCCAACAACGCGCTGTCGATCATGCCAGAGTCGGTGCAGTTCTATCAGGAGTTCCCGCTGTCGACCGGTGAGACACTGCTGCGCGGCGCCATCTACCGCTACCCCGACGAGACCAGGGAGCAGGCCGCGGCGCGCTATCTTGCTTACCGCATCGATCGCGACACCATGAACGAGGACGTGCAGCTCTCGGTGTGGTCGAACGAATCCATGCTGTCGGAAGCCTTTGGCGGCTTTTATCTCTCCGACCTCGAATATGGCGTGCGCACCCACCACGACCATCTGCGCAAGCAAATCCCCGTGCTCGGGCTGGAAACGGCGCCGGAGGAAAAGGATATGTGGGCGCTCAACGACGCATTGAGGTCGCAAGTATAAGGCGAGGCGCTGATGAGAGCGTCCCTCTCCCCGTCTACGCGGAGAGGATGCCGGGAGGCAGGTGAGGGGCAGCGCCGGCTTGTGAGGTTGTCCTTTCAGTCAGACGATACTCTCTGGCATCCCGGCTGCCACAGCCAATCGCCAGGCTCAGCGCCGCCCCCGTAGAACGGGGAGAAGGGAGGACCTCACCCCTGCCAAACCCCTTCCCGCCGCAAATCGTCCATGGTGCGCGAAATGCCTTCGCGCAGGATCGACACCATGTCATCGATCTGCTCTCGCGTGATGATCAGCGGCGGCGACATCACGCACATGTTGATCAGCGGCCGAACCAGCAGCCCAAGTTCATGGCAATGCGCATCGATGCGCTTGCCGACATCCTTGTCGAGCTGCAGCGGATCCTTGCTTTCGCGATCGGCGACGCACTCGACGCAAGCCATCAGCCCGAGGCCGCGCACTTCGCCGACCAGCGGCAGCTCTTCCAGCGTCTTCAGTTGCGCCTGGAAATAGGGCGCAACCTCACGCGCGTGCGTCAGCACGCTTTCTTCCAGTATATCGAGGTTCTTCAGCGCCACCGCGCAGCCGACCGGATGGCTGGTGTAGGTCAACCCATGGCCGAACATGGCGTCCGGATGGTTTGAGCGGCGCAGCTCCTCGAGAAGCCGTTCAGAGATGATGACGCCGCCAAGCGGGAAATAGCCTGACGTGACGCCCTTGGCGAAGGTGATCATATCAGGGTCGATGCCGAACATATCGCCGGAAGCAAAGACATGCCCAAGCCGGCCGAAGGCGGTCACCACCTCATCGGAAACATAGAGAATGTCGTTGTCGCGGCAGATCTCGCGGATGCGCTTGAGATAGCCGTCTGGAGGCACGACGACGCCACCCGACGCCTGCACCGGCTCGCCGACGAAAGCGCCGATCCTGTCGGCTCCGACACGGGCGACAGTATCGCGGAATTCGTCCACCAGGACATCGGTGAAGGCTGAAATGCTCATGCCGCGCGGGCGGCGGAACGGATCGGGCGACGACAGCTTGACGACCAGATCGTCGGCGCCGTCCATCCAGTCGCGATCGCGCGGACGCCCGTTGAGCGAAGCCGAGAGATAGGTCGAGCCATGATAGGCGCCGCCCCGGCTCAGGATCAGCTTCTTTTCCGGACGGCCGCGGACATTGTTGTAGAACTGCATGAAGCGCAGCGCCGTCTCCACGGCCGAAGAGCCGCCGGTGGTGAAGAAGACATGGCTGAGGTCGCCGGGCGCATGGCCGGCGATGCGCATGGCGAGTTCGGCAGACGGCGCGTTCATCGTGTACCACGGCGTGTTGTAGGACAGCGCCATCGCCTGGTCGTACATCACCTTCGCGAGCTCCTCGCGGCGGTGGCCGATATTGATGCACCACATGCCGGCCGGCCCATCGATCAGCTTTTTGCCGGCGCTGTCGGTGATGTAGATGCCGTCGCCCTCACCGATCAGGGCGCGCGCCTCTGCGCCGACCGAACCGGCGAACGGCCAAGGCTGGACAAGGTGGCGCTTGGCCAGCTCGACGGCATCGGCGGGCCCAGCCGTTTCAGTCGCCCTCAAATCTCTTGCAGCCGCCATCCGTCGCCTCGCATTGTTTCGTCGCAAATACCATCTGACACGAAGCCCGGCGCCAAGCACCGGAAAAACTGGTCTTCTTCGTCACATTCTGAATGTCCGTTCAATCAATATTGCAGAAATAGCGCTTGATTTCAATCGGCGGATGCGCGCATGATGAAAGAAAGCCGGCAAGCTCGGAGCGCGACCAGCAAAATGGGTACCGGTTTTGCTTATCGATCGCGCTCCAGGCACATAATTGGGAACAAGCCGCCGGAACCAATGGGATGGCGAATGGCAGGACAGTCCGAGCCAGAAACCGAGATCGCGCCTGGAGCCCTGCCCGAGGGCTTGCAATGACGGCGGCCGCGGAAGGGTCGCCCGCGTTTGGCATGACGCGGGCCAGGCGAAATGCCCTTCTGCAGTCCGAACCCGTCCAGGGCTTTGCCCTGATCAGCCCGACCTTTCTCTACGCGCTCATACTTCTGGTCCTGCCGATCCTGGTGGTCGTCGCGCACTCTTTCTGGACGCAGAACTATCTGACCATCGATCGTACCTTCACCCTGGAAAACTACCGCATCGCGCTGACCGAACCGATCTATCGCGACCTGCTCTGGCGCTCGCTCTACATTTCGCTGATGGTGAGCTTCTTCACAGTCGTCCTCGCCTACCCGATTGCCTACTTCATTTCGTTCCATGGCGGCCGCCACAAGAGCCTGTGGCTGTTCCTCATCACCATCCCGTTCTGGACCAGCTACCTGCTGCGGGTGATGTCGTGGAAGGTCATCCTCGGCTACAATGGCGTGCTCAATTCCGGCTTGCTCGGCCTTGGCATCATCGACGAGCCGTCGACCGCATTGCTCTACAATTCAAGTGCCGTCATCATCACCCTGACTCACGCCTGGGCGGCGTTCGCCATCCTGCCGATCTTCGTCTCGCTGGAAAAAATCGACCGCACGCTGGTCGAGGCGGCCAAGGACCTCGGCGATGGTCCCATCCGTTCCTTTCTGCGCGTGACGCTGCCGCTGTCGGCGCCCGGCATCATCTCGGCGGCGCTGATCGTCATGATCCCGACCGTCGGCGACTATGTCACCCCGAAGCTTGTCGGCGGCAAGGATGGCGTCATGATTGCCAACGCCATCCAGGCCCAATTCGGCAAGGCCTCCAACTGGCCTCTGGGCGCAGCGCTCTCGGTCACCACAATGCTGATCGTGACGCTGATGGCCGGCGCCACCGTGCTGATCATCCGCGCCGC
The DNA here is from genome assembly GCF_040545535.1 of Mesorhizobium robiniae. Classification (NCBI taxonomy): domain Bacteria; kingdom Pseudomonadati; phylum Pseudomonadota; class Alphaproteobacteria; order Hyphomicrobiales; family Phyllobacteriaceae; genus Mesorhizobium; species Mesorhizobium robiniae. The sequence goes on along the minus strand of NZ_JBEPMC010000007.1, from coordinate 335,596 downwards.
CCAGAGGATGGCACGATGAAGGCTGGCACGATGAGGCTGGCGCGATGACGACGATGCGGCGCTTCCTGGCCAGCAGATGGCTGTCGGCCTATGCGTTTTTCTATGTCGTGTTCCTCTATCTGCCGGTCATCTTCCTGCCGATTTTCTCGGTCAACACCGCCGCGACACCGAAATTCCCGCTCTCCGGCTTCACGCTCAAATGGTATGAGGATCTGCCGCGCACCCCGGCGCTGCTTGACGCCGCCTGGAACAGCTTGGTCGTCGGCGTTTCGGCTTCCATTCTCTCTACCGTGCTCGGCATTCTCGCGGCCCGCTCGATCACCCGCTACCGCTATCCCGGTCGCCGCGCCATCAACGGCCTGATTATGGCGCCGCTGGTGCTGCCCGAAATCATCATCGCCATCTCCATGCTCCTGGTGATACTGCAACTGGGTTTGAGCCTGTCTCTGCTCACCATCGTGCTCGGCCATGTCCTGATCTGCGTTCCCTATTCGATGACCGTGCTGACCGCCGGTTTCGAGGGCTTCGACCGCAGCCTGGAGGAGGCCTCCGCCGATCTTGGCGAGAGCGCCTTCGGCACCTTTCGGCGGGTGACGCTGCCGATGGTGGCGCCGGCCATCATTTCGAGCCTGCTCGTCTGCTTCACCATTTCACTCGACGAGTTCATCATCGCCTTCTTCCTGACCGGCACCGAGGCGACGCTGCCGATCTACATCTGGGGCCAGTTGCGCTTCGCCTCGAAGCTGCCTGGCGTGCTGGCCCTGGGCACGCTCCTGCTGGCCGCCTCCTTCCTGCTGATGACCGTTGCCGAGATCCTGCGCCGCCGCGCGGCCAAACGTACCCAGAACGAGGGAGGCCTCTATGGCTGAGCGGCTCCAAACCGAACGACCCCACCAGACCGAACGCCCAATGATCGAGATTCGCAACGTCACCCGCAGCTACGGTTCGTTCAAGGCGCTGGACGACGCCTCGCTGACCATCAAGGAGGGCGAGTTCTTCTCGCTGCTCGGCCCGTCCGGCTGCGGCAAGACCACGCTGTTGCGCATGATCGCCGGCTTCGACAATCCGACCAGCGGTTTGATCTCGGTCGACGGTCAGTCGATGGAAGGCATCCCCGCCAATCGCCGGCCGACCAACATGGTGTTCCAGAGCTATGCGATCTTCCCGCATCTCAATGTCGAGCAGAACGTCGCCTATGGGCTGAAGCGGTTGAGGCTCGAACGGTCGGAAGAAAAGCGCCGCGTCGAAGAGGCGCTGGCCCAGGTGTCGCTGACCGGCCTCGGCAAGCGCCTCGCCACCGAACTGTCCGGCGGCCAGCGCCAGCGCGTCGCGCTGGCCCGCGCGCTGGTGATGCGGCCCAAGGTACTTCTGCTCGACGAGCCGCTGTCGGCGCTGGACAAGAAGCTGCGCGAGCAGATGCAAGTCGAACTGCGTCGCTTGCAGCAGGCGGTCGGCATCACCTTCGTACTGGTCACGCACGACCAGTATGAGGCGCTGGCGATGTCGGACCGCATCGCCGTCATGTTCGGCGGCAGGATCGCGCAGGTCGCTTCGCCCAAGGAGATCTACCAGCGTCCGGTCAACCGCCAGGTTGCCGATTTCCTCGGCGGCATGAACTTCGTCAAGGCCGAGATCGTTGAGGAGGACAGCGCTTCGCTGGTCCTCGACACGCTGGGCTTCGGCCGCGTCAAGACCGACAAGCCCAGGGCTTTCGTCCGCAATGGCGGCGCCGCCACGCTCGGCATCCGCCCGGAGCGTCTGCGCGTGCTGTGGGACAATGCCACGGCGAAATTCGAGGTGGCCGGCAAGGTCGTGGAGCGCCATTACTTTGGCGAGATCACCCATCTGATCGTGGAGATACCGGGGTTGGAAAAGCCACTTTCGGTGACCGAAACCAACGATTTCGGCGCCGACGACATACCGGTCGGCACCTCGATCCGTCTCGCCTACGATCCCGAGGCGCTGGTGGCGATGGCAGACTGAAGGCCCGAGATGATCTTTCGTGCAGCGATGCGCCCGACCACAACAGCGCCCTCGATGTAGCCCGGGAATGACGGCGACAGTTCGGACGCGGCGAAGTGCAGTGGTGGCGCGCCGGCCAGGATGATGCGTTCGGCGTCGGTCGCCGTCGCATCGACGATAAGATCGCTGTAGCCGCCGCCGCTCCAGCGATCATGCGTCCAGTCGCGATAACTGAAATCGAGCATGTCGGCGGCCTCCGTGCCGAGCACATCTTCGAGCCTCGTCATCACCTCGGCGCGCAATGATGCGTCGCCGAGCTCACGCCAGCGCAGGGCCAGCGGCCCGCCAACGAAAACGACCAGCGCGGCATGGTCTTCGTCCTTGCTGGCGTCGCAGGCAAAGAGACCCGATGGATCGCGCCACATCACCACGCCGCTCAAGCCTCTTGCACGCCAGAAGGCACTGGGATAGCGCACCAGCACTTTGATCACCGCGCCGCTTTGCCAGACGTCAAGCGCCCGTTTCAGGGCAGCCGGCAACGGCGGCACGAAATCCAGCTTGGAGGCCATCATCGGCGGCACGGCAACGAGGGCCACCCGTGCTTCCACCGAGCCGGTCGCCGAAACCAGGCGAACCCCTTTCGGCCCGTGCTCGATGGTCCCAACCGGCGCGTTCAGCCGCACACGATCGCCGAGATCGCTGGCCAGATCGTCCGCCAGCGACTGCATGGTTTCACGCACAAAATATTGCAGCTCCGAAACCTCGTTGGTGATGCGACGGTCATTGTCGATCAGGTGCCACAGCGGCAGTTTTTCGAGCCCTTGGCACCACAGGCCCTCGATCATCGAACGGAACGCCGCCTTGGCTTCATCGCGATCATGCTGACGATCGAGCCACGCTGCGACGGTCAAGCCGGCAATGGCAGGATCGTCCGGTGCGATCGAATTCATCCGATTGCGGATCGCCATCGACGCAACGTAGGTTCGCTCGGCCTGCCGCGCGCCCATCCGCGGCTGAGTGACGAACTCTCCTTCGACATAGGTCTCGACCAGCGTCTTGCCGCGCGCCTGCAGCAGCGCCATCAGCTCCGGCATGTCCTGGCACAAGAATTGGGCGCCGCTGTCGATCCGCTCGCCGAGTCCATTCTGCCTGGACTCCACGCGCCCGCCGACACGATCGCGCGCTTCGAGCAACAGGAAATCGATGCCGGCTTTCTTCAGCTCATGCGCGGCCGACAGGCCAGTGAACCCCGCGCCGACGATGACGACATCGGTTCTTTCGATTTCCGTCTTCAATAACCGGCCTTGATCTTCTCGAACTCTTCGATCATCCGCTGCTTGAGCTCCGGCGCCACGGGCTGCTGGAACAAGGTCTTGTCGAGGAATTTGTCGAGATCGTCGAAACCCCGTTCGGCCAGCAGCTTAGGCTCGATCGCCGCCATGCCGGCGGCATTGCCGTGGCCGTAACCGAATGTCGTGACCATGTAGCCTGACACGTCAGGCGCGTTGACCGCGTTCAGGAAATCATAGGCCTGATCGAGATTGCCCGGCGCATCCTTCATCAGCACATAGCCGCACACCCAGGTCGACAGGCCTTCCCTGGTGCCGCGGTTCATGGCGATCGGCACACCCTGGCCTTTGAGCGTGACGAAGGTCTCGTTCCAGCCCCAGGCCAGATCGACCTCGTTGCCGGAGAAGGCCTGATTGATGTCGGTATCGTCGGTCCAGTAGAAGCGGATGTTCTTGTGCACTTGGCGCAGGAAATCGGACGCCTCCTTGAACTGCGCATCGGTCATCTTGGTCCAGTCCTTCAACCCGATGACCAGGCTTGCCAGTGCATAGGCGTCGTCGACATTGTCGCCGATGGTAACGCGTCCCCTAAATTTCGGGTCGGCGAAGATCCGCAGTGACTGCGCTTGTTCCGCCGTCACATTGTCGGTGCGATAGAGCAGCGATGTGTTGCCCCAATCGAAAGGCATGAACCAGGCCTTGCCGTCGGCGGTGGTGGCAAGATCCTTCATCGCCATGATGCCGGGATTGAGGTCGTTCCAGCCGGCGATACGGGTGGTGTCGAGCGGCTGCAGCATGCCGGCCTCGCGCCACTTCACCACGCTTTGTGAGCAGGGATGCGCAATATCGGCCTTGAAGCCGGCCCGCATTTTCTGGAAGGCCTCGTCCTCGTCGCCGAAGAAAGCAAAGCTCGGTTCAGTCCCGTATTTGACGGCATAGGCCGGATGAAGCAGCGGATCCTCGTAGCCGGACCAGTCGAACACAACGAGATCGCCCCCGTCCGCCGCAAAGGCGAGGGCAGCGCCTGCGCCGATCGTGCATGCGGCAGCAACGGCAAGGCGGCGAAGCATAGAACCCATGGCGCGAAACTCCTCATCGCGGGAAGCGGCGCAGCGACGTTACGGAATTTCAGTGACCTTGGCGAGCCCGTCTGCCCGCCAGTTTGGTGGGCAGACGGGATAGGTGAAACAAGCTCAATAGCCGGCTTTGATCTTCTCGAACTCGGCGATCATCTTCAGCTTGATTTCCGAGGGAACCGGAGCCTGGAACAGCGTCTTGTCGACGAACTTCTGCACGTCGTCGTAACCCTTTTCCTTCAGCACGGCCTGGTCGACACCAGCCATGCCCTTGGCGTTGGCCTGGCCATAGCCCCAGTCCTTGACCAGGATGTTGGCGACTTCCGGATCGTTAACGGCATTCAGATAATCATAGGCCTTGTCGGTATTCCCTGGTGCATCCTTGAACAGCACATAGCCGCAGACCCAGGTTGAAATGCCCTCGTCGGTATCCTTCTTGGCCTTGATCGGCACGCCAGCGGCGACCGACTGCACCGTCGCGTCGTTCCACGCCCAGGCAAGATCGACCTCGCCGCCGCCCAACAGCTGAACGATATCGGTGGAATCGGTCCAGTAGGAGCGAACATTCTTATGCACCTCGCGCAGGAAATCCGACGCCTGCTTGAACTGGTCGTCGGTCATCTTGGTCCAGTCTTTGAGACCGATCGCCAGCGAGGCCAGCGCATAGGCGTCGTCGACATTGTCGCCGATGGAAACCCTGCCCTTGAACTTGGGATCGGCCAAGGCCTTCAGCGACTGGACGTCCTTCTCATCGACCTTGTCGGAATTATAGGTCAGCTGCGAGTTGCCCCAATCCCAGGGCATGAACCAGGCCTTGCCGTCGGCGGTGGTGGCGAGATCCTTCATCGCCATGATGCCGGGATTGAGGTCGTTCCAGCCCGATATTTTCGACGTATCGAGCGGCTGCAGCAGTCCCGCCTCGCGCCATTTCACCACGCTTTGCGAGCAGGGATGACCGAGATCGGCCTTGAAGCCTGCACGGGCTTTTTCGAACGCCTCGTCCTCGTCGCCGAAAAAGGTGAAGGTTGGTGAGTCACCGTTCTTCTCGACGTATTTCTGGTGGAAACCGGGATCCTCGTAGCCGGACCAGTCGAACACGATCAGGTCCTTGTCCGCGGCAAGTGCGGCGGCCGAAGCCGCCAGCACACCGCTCAGCGCCAATGTCAGTGTCAGGCGTCGGGTCATTGTCTTCATTGCTGTTCCATCCTCTTTTTTGATTGTTCAGGCGGTCTTGTCGCCGCCGGCTGTTGGCCATGGATAATGCTTTGGAAATGCAGCCGACAGGAACTCGTTGGCCGCCTGCAGCGCGGTTTCGCGGGTGACGTCCTCTGTTCCCATCATCAGGCGCAGCCACAGACCTTCCAACATGGCACTGAGTGCCAGCGCCATGACTTGCGGCTCGAAGGCGTAGCCGCCGCTTTGCTTGAGCGTCGCGCAAAGGTCGATGAAGACTTTCTGATAGGCCGCGTCGCGCGCGCCGCACAGCGCCTGATAAGTCGGCCGCGACTTGGCCTCGCCCCAGAAGGCGCACCAGGCGGCCAGCTTGCGCTTGTTGCAGATCGAGCGATCGAAATCGGCGGCAACCAGGGCCTTCAACTGGCGGGCAGGATCGTTGCCAGCCCTGGTGAGGGCAGCGCGCCAGTGCGCGGCATATTCGTCGGCCATGTATGCTAATGTGGCGACGAGCAGCTTCTCCTTGCTCTCGAAGTGGAAGTTGACGATGCCGCGCGACAGGCCGGCGCCATCGGCGACATCGGCCATCGTCGTCTCCGAATAACCGCGCTTGGCCAGCGAATCGATTGTCGCCTCGATCAGCTGCAGCTGCCTGACCTCCTTCGACGCCTTGCGACCGCGCTTTTCGGGCTCGTGTTTGCGCGCTGATTCGATGAGGGCCTCCTTGGCCTCGGCTGTCTTCATGGGCGTGATGGTCTCCAGCATCGCCGGCTATCCAACCGGCTTTCGACCGCGAAGATGAGTGGGGCGGTGCTCGCCGCTGTCAAGAACCTTCTGCATGGCTTCCCAGGTTCGTATGTTCTTGTCGACATAGGCCGCTCCGACGGCTGCCGCGGCTTCCGGGTAGAGCGGTCCTTTGAGACGGTTCAGTTCCTCTCGTGCGACCTCGCGATACCAGGCATTGCGGTCACGCACGGTGACATCGGCAAAGCCTGCCCGACGCATCGCCGCGGCATAGCGGGCCGGCGACGCCATGGCGAAGGACAGGCCTTCTGCGGCGACATAGGCCTTCATCTCCGGCGACGGCTCGCCGTCATGTGAAATCATCCAGTTCGAGGCAGCGAAGACCCCGCCCGGCTTCAGCACGCGAAAGATTTCGGCAAACAAGGCATCCTTGTCGGAAACATGCAGCAACGCATCCTTTGAGAAGACGAAATCGAAGGAAGCATCCGTGAACGGCAACGGCCCGGGCGGCGTCTGGACGAAATTGGCGCGGCCGGAAAGCCCGCGTGCGGCCGCCCTTTGCCGGGCCGTTTCGATCACCGGCCGCTCGACATCGAAGCCTGTAACGTGGGCAGCGCCATGGCGCTCGAGCAGATGCAGCGTGATGCCGCCGGAGCCGCAGCCAATGTCGAGGATCGTCCTGCCCTTGAGCGTAAGGTCCTCGACAACCCGGTCGACCTCATCCGGCCCGCCGGGCGACAGATAGCCATCGCCCCACAGCGCCTCGAGGAAGCGGATGGCGGTGTCGTCATATTCCGGCTCGGCATCCGCCGTTTCGATCATCAGACCTAGTCCCAGTCCACTCTCGAATATCGGCAAAGCCTAGCGCATGTCTGCGAAAACGCAATATCATTTGTTGAACATTCATTCAGAATGGCTGGACAGAATGGCCGTCGTCATGCGAAATTCCGCGCATTCGGAAGCAGATCACGCGAAAATGGCGGGGCGAGCGGGATGAGGATTGGGCCACAATGAAAGCCTGGGATGCGATCGTCATCGGCGGCGGGCACAACGGTCTGGTCAATGCTTGCTACCTGCAGCGTGCCGGCCTCGAAGTGCTGGTCATCGAGAAGAACGACTGGGTCGGCGGCGCCGCCACCAGCCGGGAACTGACGCCCGGCTTCCTCTATTCCAACTGCTCCTACGTCTGCTCGCTGTTTCGCCCCGAGATCATGCGCGACCTCGAACTGCCGCGCTTCGGCCTGCAGGTGATCTCCTATGAGGGCGGCGCGGTGTTCACCCGCGACGGCGACTACCTCGCCAACTACCGCGACCACGATGCCCACCGGCGCGAATTCGCCCGGTTCTCCAGGCGCGACGCCGAAGCCTATGACCGTTACGCCCGCGACGTCACGCGGCAATGCCGCTTCATCCAGCCATTGTTGATGCGCACCGCACCCGATCCGACCAGTTTGCGGCCGCGCGATCTTGGCGAACTTCTCTATCTGGGAAAAAAGTTCGCCGGGCTCACGCCTGAGGAAATGGCGCTGACGCTGCGCTTCTGGACCATGTCGATCTCGGACTTCCTCGACGAATATTTCGAGACCGATGTTATCAAGGCGAATTTCGCTCTGTCCGGCATCATCGGCACTGCGCTCGGCCCGATGTCACCGGGCACCGCCTACGTGCTGCTGCATCACTATATGGGCGAGGTCGACGGCTCGGTCGGCGCCTGGGGTTATGCGCGCGGCGGCATGGGCGCCGTCACCAAGGCGCTCGCCGCGAGCTTCCAGGCCTCCGGCGGCACCATCCGCACCAGCGCCGAGGTCGACCATGTGATGGTCCGGCGCAGCAAGGCGCGAGGTGTCGTGCTAGCCGGCGGCGAAGAGATCCACGGCAGGCTCGTCGTCTCCAATGCCGACGTGAAACGCACCTTTCTCAAGTTGGTCGAGGAGAAGGAGCTGCCTGACATCTTCCTGCGCCGGGTCAGGAACTTTAGGATTCGCGGCTCGTCGGGCAAGGTCAACATCGCGCTGGATTCGCTGCCCGAGTTTCCGGCGCTGCCGAAGGATTCGCCGGTCTATCGCGGCGATATGCACTTCACCGACTCGATGGAGCGCATGGAGCGCGCCTATGACGACTGGAAGGCCGGGCGCTGGTCGGCCGACCCTTTCCTCGACATGGTGATCCCGACGACGCTCGACCCGACCATGGCGCCGCCGGGCAAGCACTTCATGAGCTGCTTTGTGCAGTACGCGCCACCGAAGGTGAACGGTCGCGACTGGACCGACGCCGACCGCGATGGTTTTGCCGAAAGCGTGATCGCCCAGATTTCAGACTATTCGCCCGGCTTTCGAGACCGCATCGTCCATATGGAGGTGCGCACGCCGCGCGAGATCGAGGCCGAGGTCGGCCTCACCGAAGGCAACATCTTCCAGGGCGAACTGACCTTCGATCAATTGCTGTTCAACCGCCCGGTGCCGGGCTACGCGCAATACCGCTCGCCGGTCGGTGGGCTCTATATGTGCGGCTCCTCGACCCATCCCGGCGGCGGCGTCATGGGCGCGCCTGGTCGCAATGCAGCGGCCGAAATCCTGCGCGACCTCACCAAGCCGACTAAGCATATGAGCCCGGCCCATGACGTCGTTTGAGAGATGGGATGTTGTGGTCGTTGGCGGCGGCCATAACGGGCTCGTCTCGGCCGCGGTTCTGGCCAAGAGCGGCCGCAAGGTGCTGGTGCTGGAAGCCGCGGGCGACGTCGGCGGCGCGGCGCGCACCGAGGAATTCGCACCGGGCTTTCAGGTCTCATTCATCGCTCATGTGCTGAACCGCCTTCATCCCGATGTGGTGAAGACATTGGAGCTGGAAAGCCACGGGCTGCAATTCGCGCGCGCCGACTTCGTGCCGTCTGTGGCGCTGTCGAAAGACGGCCCGCCGTTTGTCCTGCACGGCGCCTATGGCGAAACGCTGACCGGCGCCACTTCCACGGAGCAGACCGCCTGGACGGAACTGCGTGCGCAGCTGCTGCGCTACGCCGACATCCTGAAGCCGTTCCTTGCGCGCCGGCCACCCGATCTCGGCGTGATGTCACTGCTTGAGACGGTGTCGCTCGGCCAGGCTGCGATGGCGTTGAAGAAGCTCGGTAAGGAGGACATGCGAGACTTCCTGCGCGTGCTGTTGATGAACATTGCCGATCTGCTCGACGAGCAGCTTACCGATACCAGGCTGAAGGGGCTGCTCGCCTTCGATGCTACCCTCGGCAGCCATCTCGGCCCGCGCTCACCGACTTCGCTGCTCGGTCTCTATCATCGGCTGGCGGGCGAGGCAGGCGGCACTGCCGGCGCGCAGATCCTGCCAAAGGGCGGCATGGGCGCTGTCGTTTCCGCCATCCGCGCAGCGGCGGAAAAGGCCGGCGCAACGATCCGCACCGGGACGTCAGTGGCGAAGATCATCGTTGAGAAGGGTCGCGCCGTTGGCATTGCGCTCGACAATGGCCAGGAGATCCGTGCCAGGACGATCGTCTCGGCCATCAATCCGGCGACCACGTTTCTCGATCTTGTTGGACCGCGCGAGATCGATACCGGCTTTGTCCGCAAGGTCAGGAATATTCGCATGAAGGGCGATGTGGCGAAGCTCAATCTGGCGCTCGACCGGCGGCCTGAATTCGCCGGCGTCGATGCCGCCGGCCACAAGGGCCGTCTGGTGATCGCGCCCTCGCCCGATCATGTCGAGTGCGCCTTCAACCCAGCGAAATATGGTGAGTTCTCGCCCGAGCCGGTGATGGAGATCACGCTACCCAGCCTTGCCGATCCATCACTGGCGCCCCATGGCGCCTGCGTGCTGTCGGCAGTGGTGCAATATGCACCCTATGCGCTGAAAGAAGGCTGGAGTGCCGGCAAGCCGAAATTCCTCAGGGCGATTATGGCTCAATTGGAAGCCTATGCGCCGGGAATCGGCAAGACCGTGCTCCATGCCGAGTTGCTGACGCCGGCCGACATCGAGGCGCGCTACCGGATGCCGGGCGGTCATTGGCATCACGGTGAACTGCAGGCCGACCAGATGCTGATGTCGCGCCCCGTCTCCGGCTGGTCGGGCTACGACACGCCGGTCGACGGGCTGTTCCTCGCCGGCGCCGGCTCGCATCCGGGCGGCGGCGTTTCCGGCGCGCCCGGCTTGAATGCCGCCAAACGCATCATTGCGATGAAGGGGTAGGCCATGGCACAGGCAGCCAAAAAGAAGCCCGGTGCAGCAACGACGAGCCTCATCGTCTCGGCCCGTACTCTTGCACAATCCCATTTCCGTACCTTGCGGCTCGGCACGCCGTTCCAGCCGCGCATCGACTCGCTGGCCAGGACCAATGACTGGTACAATTGGGCAGGCTACCGCGCTCCACATTCGCTGTGGGACGAGGAACTCGAATATTTCGCCATCCGCAGCCAGGCGGCCCTGTTCGACATCTCGCCGATGACGAAGTACCGCATCGCCGGGCCGGATGCCGAGGCCTTCCTCAATCGCGTCACGTTGCGCGACGTGACCAAGCTGAAGTCGGGCCGCGTCCACTACACCGCCTGGTGCGACGACGACGGTTTCGTCCTCGACGACGGCACGCTGTTCCGGCTGTCGCCAACGCGGTTCCGGCTGTGCTCGCAGGAACGGCATCTCCCCTGGTTGCTGGATAGCGCCACAGGCTTCGACATGACGGTCGAGGAAGAAACAGAGGCCGTCGCCGGCCTGGCGCTGCAGGGGCCGACCTCGTTCGCCGTGCTGTGCGATGCTGGTTTCGAAGGCGTTGAAAGACTGAGAGTTTTTGATCTAGCCGAGTTCCCGCATGACCACGGCACTATCGCGATCTCGCGCACCGGTTTCACCGGCGATCTCGGCTACGAGTTGTTCGTGCAGTCTGGGCAGGCGCTGAGCCTCTGGGACCGGCTGATGACAGCAGGCGAATTGCGCGGCATCCGCGCCATCGGCTATACCGCACTCAATCGCGCCCGGCTCGAAGCCGGGCTGATCGTTGCCAATTCCGATTTCGTCACGTCCGAGCATGCCATCCGCGCCGACCGGTTGCGCATGCCGGACGAGATCGGTCTCGGTTTCATGATCGACATGGAAAAAGGCCATTTCAACGGCCGCCGTGCCATCCTCGAAGCAAGGGCCAAACGCAAGCTGCGCCATGTGCTGGTCGGGCTGGAGATCGAGGGCAACATCCCGGCCGAACACGCCATCGTCTATTACAGGAAAAATCAGGAGGTCGGGCTGGTCAGCGCCGCCATGTGGTCGCCGATGGCCAAGCGCAACATCGCTATCGCCTCGCTGGCGCGGCCGTTTGGCGACACGGTCGTCGACGACCTCTGGGTCGAGATCTACGCCATGCGCGAACTGCAGTACCAGAAGCTGATGAAGCGGGCCAAAGTGGTGCAGCGTCCCTTCATCAAGCTCGACCGCCGCACCGCCACTCCGCCGGCTGATTTCTGACCATGACCAGCGAGAAGTACGAATTCGACGGGGAAGCCACTGAGCAGTGGCAGCTAATCAACACGCCGCTCGGCGAGAAATGGTCGGGTCGCACCCGCTACGCAGCCGCCATGTTCTTTTACAAGCGCGGTGAGATGAGCGCCGAGACGCTCGAAGTCTACCGCATCTGCGCGCGGCTGGATGCGACGGATCCGCTGCCGATCATCCGCGATCGCGGCATCGGCCAGGAATGGCTGGGGCGCATGGGTTTCGAGTAGCCCTCACGCACTTAACCAATCGTTTTTTCCAGCATGTTGATCCAGTTGCGATAGGCAATCTTCTCGATCAGCGCGCGACCGAAGCCGCGCGCGGCGAACGCATCGATGAGCTTCGGCAGACCGGTGACGTCGCCGATGGCAGCCGGGATCATGGCGCCGTCGAAATCGGACCCGAGGCCGACGCCGTCTTCGCCCAGCGCCTGCAGCAGCGAATCGACATGGCGCACCATGATGTCGAGACTGGTGTCGGCATTCATCCTGCCGTCTTCGCGCAAGAACCCGGTGGCGAAATTCAGCCCGACCATGCCGCCCGACTCGCGGATGGCGCCGAGCTGCCAGTCGGTGAGGTTGCGGGAATGGCTGCAGATCGCATGCACATTGGAATGGGTCGCGACCAGCGGTGCGTCGCTGATCTCGGCGACGTCGCGAAACCCCTTTTCGTTGAGATGCGAAAGATCGACCATGATCTTGAGTTGGTTGCAGGCCTTGACGAGCGCTTTGCCGGCATCGGTCAAGCCAGGCCCGGTGTCGGGCGTCGACGGAAAGCGGAACGGCACGCCGTGCCCGAAGGCGTTCGGCCGGCTCCAGACGATGCCGAGCGAGCGCAAGCCGGCCGCATGCAGCACGTCGAGCATCGTCAGTTCGGGGTCGATCGCCTCGACGCCTTCGATATGAAACACCGCCGCGATCGAACCTTGCGCCATCGCGTTTCGCACGTCGCCGGCGCTGCGGCAGACGGTAAGCGCCGATGCTCGTTCCAGCCTGAACAGGATCGAGGCCATGGCGATGGTGGAATTGAGCGCATCGGCACGGGGGAGTTCCGGCGGCAACGGTTCGTCGTCTCTTGGTGCTGGCGGCACCGCGCTGCGTTTGGCTCTCTCGACCGGCGGCGGAAAAATCGCGAACATGCCGCCGGCAAATCCGCCCCTCTTCGCCCGCGGCAGGTCGATGTGACCGCCCTGCGTCCCCTCGATGAACAGCTTCTCGACGTCCGCGTCCTTCGACTGATAGAGCCTGAGCAGCGTGTCGTTGTGGCCGTCGAAGACGGGAACGAGATCGGTTTCGGTCATCAGGGGATCATTCGTTTCGATTGGTCGGGCGGGCAATACACCTACTTAGGCAAGACGATACCCACTAGGCAAGACCGATACCCACGAGACCGGCGACCTACGCGAATGCCTCGGCGGGGCATGCTCTTGTAGCCGCCTGCCCCGACCATCATCGCGCGCCAAGGCCTGTGGGTAGGATCAACGCTATCGCTTCAGCACGTCGGCCCATTCCTGGTGGCGACGGAACTGGGCGTTGGCGAACGGGCAAAGCGGGATGATCTTCTTGCCCGCCGCACGCGCATCCTCGACGGCGCGGGTGACGAGGCGAAGCCCCGCACCCTGGCCGCGAAACGCGTCCGGCACCTCGGTGTGGTCGATGATGATCTGGTGCTCGCCGATCTTGGTGAACGTCATCTCCGCCTCGGCGCCATCAGGGCCGCGCAAAAGATAGCGGCCTTTGGAGCCGCGATCCTCCAGTTCGATCTCCGGCAATTGGTCAGGCATTGCTTATGCTCCTTCAGCCGGCATAGCGGATAGGAACCGCCGTGCCGCCTCGATCTCGTTTGACTGCACCTCATGGCCGCCGTCGTGCCACTCCACTGTGACATCGGCACCATCGGCACGCAAATAGGCCTCCAGCCGCGACGTCAGGTTGGGCGGGCAGATCGGATCGCGCCTGCCTGCCGTGACCAGGATCCGGCGGCCGGCGAGGCTGCCCTTGATCTGCGGCTCGAACGGGATCAGCGGATGCATCAGCACCGCCGCATCGAAAAGCGTCGGTGCCGCAAACACCACCGAGGCCAGGATGTTGGCGCCGTTGGAATAGCCGAGGCCAAGCACCGAGGAGGGCTTTGCCGCCTCGACATGCGCCTTGACGAAACCGGCCATCTTGTCGGTCGCCCGCGCCAGGTCGCCCATGTCGTAGACGCCCTCGCCGGCGCGGCGGAAGAAGCGCGCCGCACCTTGTTCCGAGACATCGCCGCGCGGCGAGACGATGGTCGCCTGCGGCGCGAGATCGCGTCCGAACGACAGAAGCTGGCTCTCGTCGGCCCCGGTGCCGTGGAAGACGAAAAGCAGCGGTCCATCAGGCGAACCGGGCAGCACTTTGTGGATGTAAGCGTCCTTGCTCATGACCTTGTCCTCAGTCTTCCAGCTTCTGCAAATGCTGCTCAAGATAGGGCCTCAGATGCTGGTGCTGCGTCGGAAGCTTCAGCGCCTCGCCGAGATGGGCCGTGTCCTCGTCGCGGTCGAAGCCCGGCTCGTTGGTCGAAACCTCGAACAGGACGCCACCAGGCGTGCGGAAGTAGATCGCCCAGAAATAGTCGCGGTCGATCACCGGCGTCACCTGGTAACCAGTGTCCATGAGCGCCTTGCGCACTTCGAGCTGCTTGGCGCGGTTTTCGACGGCGAAGGCGACGTGGTGAACGGAGCCAGCGCCGAGATCGGCGAAAGCAGCGCCCGGCAGCGATTCGATGTCGACGACATTGGCGCCATTGCCGTTCTTCACCGCCAGCCGTTTGACATTGCCTGCCTTGTCGATCTCCTCATAGCCCATGAATTTCAGCAACTCTTCAGTGGCGCCGCCATCCTTCAGCCTGAGCGACACCGAGTGAAAACCGCGGATCGCCTCGTCGGCGGGAATGCCAGCTTTTACCCAGGGCGCTCTGGTGTCCGCCTTGTCTTCGACCAGCGCAAACCCGTCGCCATCGGGACCGGCGAAGGCAAGCCGTTTTTCGCCGAATATCTCTTTGCGCGACAGTCCCGTGACGCCCTCATCGGCAAAACGCTTCTCCCAATAGGCGAGCGTGCCTTCGGGCACGGAATAGACCGTCGTGCCGACCTCGCCGACCCCGTGGCGGCCCTTGCCGATGTTGGGGAACGGGAAATACGTCATCACCGAGCCGGGCGTGCCGACCTCGTCGGCATAGTAGAGGTGGTAGACATCCGGCGCGTCGAAATTGACAGTCTTCTTGACCCGGCGCAGGCCGAGCTTTTTTGTGAAGAATTCATTGTTCTGGCGCGCATCCTTGGCCATCGAAGTGACGTGATGCAGGCCCTTGATCTGGTCGAGCATTTTCCTGCTCCTTCCCTTGTTCCGTGCGGCCCATGCCGCGGTCCACGCCAATATGAGGATACAGCCGTCAGCGACAAAGGCTGCAAACGCAGAATGGACTGTGCTGTAAAAGTGAACAATCCTACGACTATGTTCACTTCTCAGAAAATCTGTCAGTCTTGCGCCGTCACCAAATTTCGGCTCCATGAGCGGCACGCCATATTGAAAGATACAGCGAATGGCCGAAAAAAGCAGACGCCCGAACATTCTCCTGATCACCTGCGACCAGTGGCGCGGTGACTGCCTATCGGCTGTCGGCCATCCGGTCGTGCGGACCCCGAACGTCGACGCGCTTGCTGCCGAGGGCGTACTGTTCAGAAAACACTATGGCGGGGCCGCGCCCTGCTCGCCGGCGCGGGCCTGTCTCTACACCGGCCTCTACCAGATGAACAACCGCGTCTGTCGCAACGGCACGCCGCTCGATGGCCGCCACGGCAACATCGCGCTTTCCTTGCGCGGTCTCGGCTATGATCCGACGCTGTTCGGCTATACCGATGTGTCACTCGATCCGCGTATGCTGGCGCCAGGCGACCCGCGATTGAAAAGCTACGAAGGCGTGCTGCCGGGCTTCACCGCGCGCCAACTCCTGCCGGAGCACCAGAAACCATGGCTGTCCTGGCTCAAAACGCGCGGCGTCGATGCCGCTGTCGGCTTTCCCGACATTCATCGCCCAGCGGGCGACATCCATGGTGACAGCGTGGAAGGCACGGTAACCAACGCGCCGCCCATCTACTCGAAGGACGAGACCCCAGCAGCATTCCTGACCGGCGAGTTCGTCCGCTGGCTCGGGGAACAGGAGCGCGATACACCGTGGTTCGCGCATCTTTCCTTCCTCAGCCCGCATCCACCCTTCATCGTGCCGGAGCCTTACAACAGCATGTACGACCCGGACGACGCTACAGCCTTCCGCCGCGCCGCGAACTGGCAAGCCGAGGCAGAAAGCCATCCCTATCTTGCCTATGATCTTGACCGGCAGCAGCGGGCGAACTTCCGCCCTGGCGCCGACGGCAAGGTCCGCGACTGGGGCGACGACAATTTTCGCCGCCTCCGCGCGCTCTACTACGGCATGATCTCGGAAGTAGATGCGCAGCTTGGCCGCATCTGGCAGGCGGTCAAGGCGGCGGGTTCATGGGATGACACCATAATCGTGCTGACCTCGGACCACGCCGAGATGATGGGCGACCATTTCATGCTGGGCAAGGGCGGCTTCTTCGACGGCAGCTTTCACATTCCGCTGATCATACGCGACCCGCGTCGCCGCACAGCGGCCGGCGCTAGCATCGACCGCTTTACTGAGGCGGTGGACATAGTCCCGACATTGCTCGATCTGCTTGACCAGGAAACGCCGCCACATCTCGATGGGCGCTCGCTGAAGCCATTCCTGGACGCCAGAGAGCCTGACACCTGGCGCGAGGCCGCCCACTGGGAGTTCGATTTCCGCTCGGTTGCCGACGGCGATGCCGAACAGCATTTCGGCATAGGTCCACGCCAGTGCAATCTCGCAGTCGTCCGCACGGAAAAATTCAAATATGTACATTTCGGCGGCCTGCCGCCGCTGCTGTTCGATCTGGAGAAGGATCGAGACGAATTAACCAATGTCGCTGCCGATCCGGCCTATCTGCCGGTCCGGCTGGAGCTTGCCGAAAAATTGCTCGCCTGGCGGGCCGAACATCTCGACCAGTCGCTGGCGCTTGCCGAACTGACCGAGGATGGCGTTGCAGGCCACGTCGCAGGTCTGCTACCTTTCCAGTCGTGAGAAAGGCCCGCGCCGTTGCCGGCACGGGCCTTTTTCATCGTGGGAGCAAACTACCGCATGATCATGCGCTGCTCGTCGCGCTTCTCAGCATAGGTGCCCTTGTCGTAGGCGACCTGCGCTTCGAGCTGCTCCTTGGTGAAATTCGTATAGAGATAGCGGTTGCCATCCTTGTCGGTCATGAATTTCAGGTTATCCATGCCGATTGCCACCTCCTTCTCGCCGACGCCTAGGAAACCGCCAACGTCGATGACGACGGCATCGACCTTCTTGTCGCCCGTCAGCACGACGTCGCCAATCTCACCGACGTTGACATCATTGGCGCCATAGACGGTGGTTCCAACCAAATCCTCCGACCGGATTTTGTCGACCGGCATCTCGGTCAGCGCCGACTTGTCGATCGCCGCGGTCTGGGTCTGGTCGGGAGCTGACGCGTCAGGCGCTGCTGCCGCGGGAGCCTCGGCCTTCTTATCCATTGGCGCCGGAGCAGCGGTGTCGGGTTTTGCCGCTGGGGCTTGCGCCGTCGTCTCCGCCGGTGCTGGAGCCGCGGTGACGGTAGGAGTGGTGGCTACCGGCGCCGCCGCGTCATTCGATGCGGTGGTTGCCGGGGCGGGATCATAGGACCTGCGGTCGAAGTCCGGCAACGCCTCCAGATCCTCCTTGGTCGTCTCGGCCACTAGCCAGCGATCGCCATCCCTCTCCGCCCATTTGGCCTTGTCGAACTGATAGGCCACGTTCTTTTCGCCAACCTCAAGGAAGCCGCCGACGCCAATGACCAGCGACTCGGCCTTGCCGTCCTTGGCCAGGACGATGTCGTTCACGTCGCCGATGTTCTGAGCGTCGTCGCCAGTGCCGTTGTAGACAGTCTCGCCAATGATATTGGTGGCGAGGTTCCCATCGGCGCGTTTCACGGGTTCGGCCGGAGCCGCCGGAGCGTTCTGCGCGGTGGTGTCGGTCGAGCCGGAAGGAGCGGCAGGAGCCGCAGCCGTGGTGTCGTTGGCCGCAGGTGCCGGATCATAGGGCTTGCGGTCGAAGTCCGGCAGAGCGGTCAAATCGTCCTTTGTCGTTTGGGCGATCAGCCAGCGGTCGCCATTCCGTTCGGCCCATTGCAGCTTGTTGTAATCGAAAGCGACATTCTTGGCGCCAACGCCAAGGAAACCGCCCACGCCGATGACGACGGACTTCGCCTGACCATTTTCATCGAAGACGACATCACTGACATCGCCAATGTTCTCGGCGTCGTCACCTGTCCCATTATAGACCGTTTCACCGATGATATTGGTCACCAAGCTGCCTTCGGCGCGTTGAACGGGTGCGGCCGGAGCGGTTTCCTGAACTGTCGGGTCCTGCGTCGGCGCCGGGGTCGTAGACGACTGCGCATAAGCACCGGTCGCAAGCAACGCTGCAAGTGCGGTGGTGGTTAAAAGGGTGCGGATCATCGTAATCTCTCCTCGTGCGTTATTCTTACGCGCCACGCGCCGCCGGGTGGGAGATCGGTCGCGGCGTCTTCACTTATTCACAACGTCGTGACCACGCTGTTGTTCCGATACCGCGGCGAGCCGCGCGAAAAAACAATCCGAATCGCTCTCGAAGATGCGGTCGCCAAGGAGGTCGCTGCTGTATTTTTGCCAGAGCTGCGGAACTTTTTTTCAGTCGCCCCGTTTTAGCCTGCGGCTGGGTCTGTCCTGGCCGATGATACCAGATGGTTGCCAAGAAAAAACGGAGCGGGGGGATGCGATTTGCGGCGGTGCTGAACCAGGAGGGCGGCACCTTGCGCACAATTGACCTTTCCGCTTTCACAGACCGAATGCGCCAGAAATTGGAAGCAGCAGGTCACTCCATCGATATCGACGTCGTTGCCGGCAAGGACATCGTCGCGACGTTGGACCGCATTACGTCGAAGCACGGCATCGACATTGTGCTGGCCGGCGGCGGCGACGGTACCATTTCGGCAGCAGCGGCTCGGTTGATGGGCAGGAAGACGGCACTCGCCATTTTGCCGGCCGGCACGATGAACCTGTTTGCGCGCGGGCTGGGCATCCCACAAACCGTTGACGCGGCTGTGGAATCCTTTGCCGACGGCGACGTGATCGCAGTCGATATGGCAACCGCCAACGGCCGCCCATTCGTGCATCAGTTCTCGATCGGCATGCATGCCAAGATGGTTCAGCTTCGCCAGACCATGGAGTTTGGCTCGCGGTTGGGAAAGATGCGGGCTTCATTGAAGGCTGCCTGGGCGGCGATCAACAACCCTTCGGCAATGAAGGTGACGCTGACCATCGGCGAAGCCGAGATCGTGACGCGCACCACCGCCATCGGCATCACCAACAATCTATTTGGTGAGGGTCATCTGCCCTATGCCGACAATCCCGCCGGCGGCGTGCTCGGCATCTATATCACGGTGGCGCGGCGGCGTGGCGAACTGGTCGGGTTCCTCTTCGACATTGCCCGCGGCAAATGGCGCGACAGCGAGCACGTCGAAATCCACCAGGCCGACCGGGTCGTTTTGAAAGTCCACTCGAAGGCCAAGAAACTTCGCGCCGTCATGGATGGCGAACTGGTCAGACTTGACAGCGAAACGACGATCGAAATCCATCCTGGCGCGCTGAAGGTTCTCGTTCCGGCACGCGTCGCTCAAGCGAAAGCCGCGTGATGCAGCCCGACACGGCCAACAGGGAGGCATCAGCCTTTGGGAGGCTGTTCATTCCCAGGAAGCTCGCCCTGTTCGGTGGTCGGCGTTTTGTCTATCATGTTGCCGTAAATCTCCGCGATGCCCCAGGCGATAAATGCCAAAAGCAGCGCAGCGATCAGGATACGGAAAGTGTGCCACCCCCATCGTCCCTGGCGGGCTTTGTCTTCAGGAACGGTCTTGGGCATGATCGGCCTCCATATCGATTGGTGCAGGCATGTCGTTTGGCGCGGAAACGTCGTTTGGTACCGGCGGGCAGGGCTGGGCAAACGTGGTTGGGTAACGGTTCCTCAAGGCGAAGGTTCCGGTTTCGGAGCCAGGCAACGGACCTAGCGCGAATGGCTGCAAGCTGATGCATCTGGGGGCCTTGTGGATAGCAGGGTAGAGAAAAAACCGAATCTGCCGGTCGATGTCCTTAGCGCCGTAAGGGCACAGGATCGACTTGCCGTACTCCACGGTCTCGACGCATTCGACACGGCGGCCGATCCTGACTTCGATCATATCACTCGACTCGCCGCCGCGGTGATGCAGGCGCCAATCGCGCTGGTGACACTGCTCGACGCCGAACGGCAATGGTTCAAATCCTGTGTCGGACTGGATGAAACCGAGGCTGCTACCGATACATCTTTCTGCGCCCATGCCATTGCCGCCGCCGACGAGCCGATGGTGGTGACCGATGCGACCACGGATTCGCGTTTCAACGCCAGTCCGCTGGTCACTGGCGAGCACCATATCCGCTTTTATGCGGGTACAGCGATTGTAGTAGCCGGCGCCCGGATCGGCACGCTCTGCGTGCTTGACCGAAAGCCGCGCGCGTCCCCGTCTGCCGCCAAGCTCAAACAATTGACGACGCTCGCCAGCCTCGCCGCCAGCCTGTTCACATTGAAGGACGCCACCCGCAACGGCGCCAGCGCCGCAGCCGCGCTGGCGCGCGAGGAGAAACGGCGCGGCATTGCGCTCGACGCCGCCTCGCTTGCCAGCTGGGCATGGGATATCCACACCGATATGATTGAATGCGATGTCCGGTTGTCCGAGTTGTTCGACCTGCCGCGCTCGACCCGGCTGAGGGCGCGCGATATCCTTGCCGCCATCGACCCACGCGATATCTACCAGACCGAGACGCACTTTCGCGACGCGCTGGCCGGCGGTGACGACTATTTTGGCGAATACCGCATCAAGGGCTTCAGTCCGCCACGCTGGGTTGCTACGCGCGGCCGTGTCATCGAGCGCGACAGCCACGGCAAGCCGACGCTGATCTTCGGCGTCAATTACGACGTCACCGAACGCAAGCTCGGCGACGAACGGCAACGACTGTTGCTGCGCGAGCTGAACCATCGCGTCAAGAACACGCTGGCCACCGTTCAGGCGCTGGCGACCCAGACCGTTCGCCATGCCCACCAGCCGAGCCAGTTCCTCGAAGCGTTCAGCGCCAGGCTTCAGGCGCTGGGCGCCGCCCATAGCCTGCTGTCCGACCGCGAGTGGCGCGGCATCGGTATTCGCGAACTGGTGCAAATCGAGGTCAAGCCATTCGACACCGCCGACCAGCCGCGCATGACCATCTCGGGCGCCGATCTCCTGCTTTCACCGGATCAGGCAGTCGGGCTCGGCCTGATCCTGCATGAATTGGCCAGCAATGCGCTGCAATACGGGTCGTTGTCGTCGGCTGCGGGCAAGGTCGACCTCGAATGGAAGGCACAAGGTCGCAAAGGCGCACGGCGCCTGGTGCTGACCTGGCGCGAAAGCGGCGGGCCGGAAGTTGCCTCGCCCGAACGCCACGGCTTCGGCTCGATCCTGATCCGCCGCAGCCTGGCCAAGGTCATCTCCAGCGAGGTGACCCACGAATTTCGACCGGAAGGCGTGTTCGCTGAGATATCGATGCCGCTGGAGGATCTGTCGAAGTGACGTTGCCGCCATTTTCGCTGCGAATTATTTCGCTTCGCCGGCATCCGGATCGTCGGTGTCGGGCTTCGTGTTCTCGCGATAAATAGCGTAGGCGGCCAGTGCGATCGCCGGGCCGAGAATGGTGCCAAGGCCGCCTTTCCCCTTGAGCAGCGTCGGCAGCACGGCAAGCGCAGCCGTCATGCCGATCGCCTTCATGTCGGCATTGCGCCTCCGCGCTCCGCGTCGGGTGCGCGCGCCAGCCGACAGCTTATGGATGAGCAGAAGGAGCCCTGCAATCACCAGGAAGCCGGCGCCGAAAGCAAGGCAGGCTGTTATCGGGCCGTAACGGCCCGCCACCCAGACGTAGGCCGCTCCGATGAGGAACCCAACCCCGCACAGCACTGCAAGTGCCGCGAGCGCATAGACGATGGCAGCCGTGCGTGCGCGTCGCACGGCTGCCATGGTTTCACCCGCGGCGAACCCCGAGATCAGCGATGCCAGCATTCCCATCGGGCTGAGGCTAACGGCGCGCGAGAAGCGCGAACAAAAAGCCGACGCCTGCGGCAATCGCCAATGACGTCACTGGCTTTTCGCGCACGCTTGCCGCCACTTGCGCTTCGATGTCCTTGGCGTTGCCGCGCAAGGTGTCGAACGCCGCCTCGCCCTGGGCGCGCAATTGCTCGACGCCTTCGGCAGCAACGCGGCGAGCAGCCCCGTAACCATGTTGGCCGGTCTCGGCCAGCTGTTCGGTGAGTTTCTGGATGTCGGCTTTCAACTGCCTGATGTCGGCTTCAAGGTCCGAATTCGTCCGGCTTTCGTTTGGGGACTTTCCTGCGGCAGTCGCCATTATTTGACTCCTTGCGTTTTGCTCGGGTCGAAACGTTCAATCCCCCCCAAGGTTCCGAAATAGGAACAAGGTCTATGAAAGGTTGTTTTCGAAGGTAAGTCCAGCCGGCTCGTTTTCCGCCGGGCGCTCAGATCAGTGGCCGGCGATCTTCGTTCAGCCCTTCCCAGCGTGCGAGTTCCTTGAGCCCTTCGCTGTCGATCACCTCGCAGCCGCCGTCGCGCCAGTGGATAAGCCCGCGATCCATTAGTTTGCGGATCGTCTTGTTGGTGTGGACCAGTGACAGGCCGAGCGTATCGGCAACGTGCTGCTGCGTGATCGGAATCTGCAGGGGGGTCCTGCCATTGAGCCCGACCGTCTTAGCGCGGCTGGAGATGAAGGCGATAAGATAGGCCGCACGCTCAAGCGCGGTGCGCCTGCCGATACTGAGCAGGTTTTCGTCCAGCATGCGCTCCTCCCGCGAAGCGATCCAGGTGATATCATAGGCGAGGCCCGGATGGCCGCGGTAGAGTTCGGGAAGGACTTCTCGATCGAAGACGCAGAGCAGCATCGGCGACAGCGCTTCGACGGAGTGTTGCATCTCGCCCATCAGGCTCCCCTGCAAGCCGATGAGGTCACCAGGCATGGAATAATTCATGATCTGACGGCGGCCATCCGACAGCAGCTTGTAGCGGAATGCCCAGCCCGAAAGCACTGTGTAGAGATGAGCGCTGCGGCTTCCCTCAACCAGAACCGTAGCCCCCTTGTCGACGGCCAGTTCGCCCTTCTTGACCGTGTTTACGAAGACAAGTTCCTCCTTCTCGAACTCCCGGAACGCCGGCAACGGCCGCAGTGGGCAGTTGTCACATGAATAACGGCGGGTGGAAAAAGAACGGCCGTTCTGGCTAGGCATCAATCCCCCTTCGAAAGCGTTGCCCTCTTCCAAAGAGGCGAGAGCAAACGCCCTGTGGCCACGGAGGTTCCGTCATCTGGGACGGCATGTCTTTTTTAAATGACAGGATGCCAAATAACTTTAGATGACAGGAACCCAAATACAGACCATGACTCCCCTGTTGCCTGCGTTTCCCCTTTTTTCTACGCGCCACGGAGACACTGCCACGTGCCACCCTTGCTTGACGGATTGCGCATTCTTGTTTTGGAGGATGAATTCCTGATCGCCATGGATGTCGAGCAGCTTTGCCGCGACTATGGCGCCGGCGAGGTGATCATCGCCCGTGACCTGGCTGAGATCGATCGCAAGAGCATCACCTCGCAATTCGATGCGGCCATCGTCGACCTCATGCTGGGCGGTACTTCGACGCTAGATTTCGCTTCGCGGCTGCGCGAATCGGGCGTGCCCTTCGTCTTTGCGTCGGGCTATTCGGACATGGACGAAATCAAGGTGTCTTTTCCGGATATCAAATTGGTCACCAAGCCCTATTCGGGAGACGATCTGGTGCAGGCGGTGGCGGCGGCGTGCGGGCGCGGACCCCTTGCTTGATGCCCGAGCTTGCTTGATCTTGAAACTCTGAGGTGCGGAAAATCGGCCGCCGTATTCAGGCGGCGTTCGACCCCGTCACCTGAGCCGAAATCGCATCCGGGCCAAACTCGTCATCGGCGGAAATCTTCAGGATTTCCTGCAATCGGGTGCGGGCTCGGCTGACGCGGCTCTTGATCGTTCCGACCGCACAGCCGCAGATCTCGGCGGCTTCCTCGTACGAAAAGCCCGAAGCGCCGATGAGGATGATGGCTTCGCGCTGGTCCTCGGGCAATTGCTCGAGCGCGCCACGAAAATCTTTGAGATCGAGTTGGCCGTGCTGGGCCGGATGGACGGCAAGCCTGGCCGTCATGACGCCGTCGCTGTCCTGCACCTCGCGGCCGCGTTTGCGCATCTGCGAATAGAATTCATTGCGCAGAATAGTGAAAAGCCATGCCTTGAGATTGGTGCCTGGCTCGAAGCTTTCATGCTTGTCCCAGGCCTTGACCAGCGTTTCCTGCACCAGATCGTCGGCCTTGTCGGCGTTTTGCGTCAACGACACGGCAAAGGCTCGCAGGCTCGGAATCGAGCCGAGCAGGTCCGTCTTGAAGCTCTGGGAGACGGCCGCCATGCCTCAGTCCTTTTTTCGTGCGGGTTGGGCTTGTTCCAACTGGCTGAGCAATTGGGCGAAGCGATCCGGCACACTGTCGGAGACCAGCTCGTCATAATATTGTTTGAGTTTTCGGCCGATTTCCGAGTTTGGCCCGAGCGGGTCGCCGGAAGCAGCCCGGCGCCTGGGTGGAGCGCCAGCCGTGGTGTCTTTCGTCATGTCTTCATTTTGCCCTTTATTTCCAGTACCTGCCGCCTTTCAATACACGACGAAAGCAAGCGGCACCCCCTCGTCTGGTTGCCCATCCGATCTCAAACGCCCTCCCCTTATATTAGTTCCAAAGCATCGGAACTTTTTCGGAAAGCCGGCGTTTATATCTCTAGCGCCGATTTTCGGGGCTTGTAATCGGCTTGGCCCGCAATTTATGCAATTACGTCAGAGGGAGACGTCCATCATGAGCCTATCCGCAACCATCGCACCGCACCTGCCGTTCCTGCGCCGCTTCTCGCGGGCCGTTTCGGGATCGCAGGAGAGTGGCGACGCGCTGGTCGCCGCGATGCTCGAAGCCATCATCGCCGACGTTGACATCTTTCCGAACGCGTCGAGCGACCGCATCGCGCTCTACAAGGTCTTCGCCAAGCTGTTCACCTCGGTCGCCATCCGCGTTCCGCAAGAACACCCGCAGTCGGCCTGGGAACAACGCGCCGCCGCCAATCTGAACGCGATCTCACCCCGTCCCCGCCAGGCCTTCCTGCTGGTCGCCGTCGAAGGTTTCAGCGAAGACGAGGCGGCAGAGATTCTCGACGTTGACGATCAGGAGTTCTCCGAACTTCTGGCCGAAGCCAGCAACGAGATTTCCCGCCAGGTGGCAACCGATGTTCTGATCATCGAGGACGAGCCGCTGATCGCTATGGACATCGAGCAAATGGTCGAAAGCCTGGGTCACCGCGTCGTCGGAACCGCGCGCACTCATGCCGAGGCGGTGGCGATGTTCGTAAAGACACGGCCAAAGATGGTGCTGGCCGACATTCAGCTTGCCGACGGCAGCTCGGGCATCGAAGCGGTGAACGAGATCCTGTCGTCCACGCCGGTGCCGGTGATCTTCATAACCGCCTTTCCCGAGCGCCTCTTGACCGGCGAGCGGCCGGAGCCGGCCTTCCTCGTAACCAAGCCGTTCAATCCGGACATGGTCAAGGCGCTGATCAGCCAGGCGCTGTTCTTCGACCGGCATGCAAAAGCCGCTGCCTAGGAGCGACTGGGTCTAACCTCGCAGCAGGCTTCATTTCGCCCGTTTTCCACAGGTTGGGTGACGCTGGCGCCTTGCTGCGAGCAAACGTCGCTTGCGCGTCGAAGTTCCTCTGCGCATGACCGTTCCACTCGGGCCGAAAGATTTCCAAGAACGCCTTTTTCGGGAAATGGCGGAACAAACGGCAGCGAGCAACGTTTTTGCCGTACCATTTGAAGGAGATCGATCATGCTTTACTGGGCGCTGGTATTTCTCGTTGTCGCGATCATTGCAGGCGCTCTTGGTTTCGGCGGCATCGCCGGCACCTCGGCCGGTATAGCGCAGATATTGTTTTTCATCTTCCTCGCGTTCCTGATCATCTCGCTTATCGCCGGCTTGTTTAAACGAGCGTCGTGAACGCTAAGTGCGATCGAACACTGGGAGCCGCACCCCTCAAGCGGTTTCCAGCTACCGCCGAGCGGTGTTCTTAACGGAACGTCGCTCGGCGGACCGCTTTTTGGGAACCCATTTTTTCGTCAGCCGTTCAGCCTGGATTGGGCGGATAAAGGGCCGATGCAATCCAGACCCAGAGATACGAAAGACAGCGGACGGAGCGATGAGATCATCGCTTTGCGTTCCGCTGAAAGTGGAATGCAGCTTGGCCGGGCTCTTCTTCACGCTTTGCACAATGCCGGCATCTCGGTTCTCTACCAGGATCGCGAGATGAAAACCGTCTGGGCCCGCAACATGCGCCCGCCATGGGCTTCCGATACGGCCGACGGCAACGGCATCCTGCCGCTGGCGCAGGCGGAGCGTATCGGCGCGGCCAAACGCAACGTCGTCGCATCAGGCAATCCGGAACATCTTGAGCTCAGCATTCCCGCCGACGACGGCGTACGCTGGTTCCAAATATGGGTAGACGCCGATCACGACGACGGCGGCGCCGTGCAGGGCGTCGTCACCACCATGGTCGAAACGACGGAGCAGAAACGTCGCGAGCAGACCTTGAAGACGCTGCTGCGCGAGGTCAGCCACCGCTCGAAGAACCTTTTGGCCATCATCCAGAGCATCGCCACCCAGACCAGCCGTTATTCAGACACGCTCGGTGATTTCCTGACACGGTTTCGCGGCCGGTTGCAGTCGCTCGCCTCATCCCAGGATCTGGTGACCTCATCCAACTGGCGGGGGGCGGCACTACGCGAACTCGTATCCGGCCAAGTCGGCCGCTATGGAGCCGAGCCCTCGCACAGCCTGCGTTTCCGGGGTGCAAATCCATACCTCAACCCTAATGCCGCGCTGCATATCGGCTTGGCCATGCACGAGCTGGCCGTCAATTCGGTCAGCTACGGCGCTCTGTCGCGAGCCGACGGATTCGTCGAGGTGACGGCCGATCTGACGGCTGCTTCCGCTGGCGAGACCGCCCTTTCGCTGACATGGGCCGAAGCCATCGGAGCCAATGACAATCAGCCCAACGAGAAGCGTTTTGGCAGCGTCGCTCTCGAGCGCATCGTGCCTGCATCGTTGAATGGTACGGCGACATTTGAAATCACTGGGGACCGCCTCGAATACCGCCTTGTCGTTCCCCGCGGCAATTTCGAGATGGATTGAACGGACAACGTCCAGCCAACACGGCTCAGGATGAACCCGGCCGCGCCCGCTTTAACCATCTGTTCACCATAAACTCCGATGCTGTTTTCCCAAACACCCGTCCGCATTTTCGATCGCAGTTTTGCTGCGCAGCAAGGGAGGAATGGCTTTGACGGTTGCCGACATCGACAAGCTGGAACAGGCCGCACGCGTTTCGATGGGAGGACTTCAGGATCTCGAAGCATCCGCCATGCCGTCGCCCCGTACTTCCCTGTCGACGCCCGGTTGCGCCGCAATCGCGCTGGCTGCGGCGGTCGTTCTGGCGGCCGCGTTCCAGTTGATCTAGAGCACCGAACCCAAAGTGGCCGGCGGCTTTTGCTTGCCTTATGCGACCTGTTCCTCCAATCAGTCGCGCGCCAGCCTGCATCGCAGGAACTTTGGCGGATGATGGCCGTTCTTATGGCGAGAGGACTGTCGCCATGGAACATATCGCTGCCCTGCTGCTGGTCATTGGCTGTTCCAATACGATGACCGAGTGCCGTGAACTGCCGGTATCGGTGAGCGTTTTCGAATCCGCTCAGGAATGCACCGCCGAACGTCCGTTTGCGTTGGAAGACGTGCAAGGTCAGGCTCCGCGCATAATTGCCAAATGCCTTTCCGTCGATCCGGCGCTGGAGGATGATTATGACCAGATCGTCTGGAATGTGCGCCCGGACGGCACCCTCGACGCTTCCGTGGAGATTTCCGACCTTGTGGTTGCCTCGAACGACGCGAGCCAGGAACAAGATTCTCTTAGCCAATAACGAAATCGAACAGGCAAAGCCCCTTTTCGCGTGGTAAGTGACGGGTGGAGCTACAAGTGAGGACAAAAGCGAGGAGTGACTCTATGCGGAAGATGATTATTGCCATGGTTGCCGTGGTCGCGGTCAGCGGCTGCAGCACCACCGAGCAGGATGTCGGCGTCGGCGCCGGTGTCGGCGCTCTGGCTGGCGGCCTGATCAACGGCGGCAAGGGTGCGCTGGTGGGCGCAGCCATCGGTGCCGGTTCCGGCCTGCTGGTGCGCAACCTGCGCAATGGCTATTGCCAATACCGCGACAACCGTGGCCGTCTCTATACGGCTCGCTGCTGATCCGTTTCGAAACGCACGAGCAATAAAAGCGGAGACCGGCTCGTCCGGTCTCCGTTGCTTATGCCTACCAAAACGGTTGCTTGGACAGCGTTTCAGCCCGACAGTGGAATCCTGATTTCCACGCTCAATCCGCCATCGTGAAAATCGCGATTGATCGTACCGCGCAATTCGCGCGTCACGTTCAAGTCGATCAGCTTGGTGCCAAAACCGGTTTTAACAGGCGCTTCGAGCTTCTTCTGGCCGAATTCGCGCCAGTTGAGAACCAGCGTCCTATCTCGCCTGCGGCCTTCGACCGACCAGTCCACCTTGAGCGGCCAGTCGCCCTTTTTAGCATTGGCCGAATTGCCGGTTTCGCCATATTTCAGCGCGTTCGTCGCCAGTTCGTGAAAGGTCAGGCCCAACGATTGCGTCGTCGTCTCGTCGAGCAGCACCTCTGGCCCCGATAATATCCCCTCGGGAAGCTCCTTGCCGAACACCTGGCCGAGCTCGATGCGCAACAGATCGCCTAAATCGGCCTTCTGCCAGCGCGAGCGCGTCAGCATGTCCTGGGAGGCCGCCATCGCTTGCAGCCGGGCCGAAAAAGACGACGAAAACTCCTGAACGTCGGTGGCGTGCGACGCCGTCTGGCGCGCGATCGCCAGCACCCGCGTGATCGAGTTCTTGATGCGGTGCTTCATCTCCTGCAGCATCAGATCTTTTTCGAGCAGGCTTTTTTCCGTCGTTTCATGAAGCAGCGAGACCGCGTCATAGGCCCGCTCCTGATAGCGTGCCACCAGCGCGATCGTCCCCGCGAGCAGCAGCCCGAACAGGCCGAGCATCACCGGAATGGCGCGGGAGGACGGCTGCGAGAAGGCGCTTGTCGGCCTGAACAGGACAGTCCACGGACGCCCGGCGATGGTGACCTTACGGGAAACCAGCAGGCTGTCGCCGAAGGTCGACACCGGCGGCGTTTCCGACTGGAACAAAAGACGGTCGGCATCCACCTTGCCGTCATAGATTTCGATGTTGACCGGCAGCAACGGCGTCCGGCTGAGCGCTGTCTGGAACAGATCGCGGGCGCGGAAGGCTGCATAAAGAAAGCCTGATGTCGAGGATCTGGATGCATCGATGCCGTCCGGCGCGGTTTCGACGTTGAGTCGCACGAAAACCAGGAAACCGGTGAAGGTCTGCGCAGCACCTGTTTCCTGGCCTAACTGCACCCGCCCGCTGGCGTGCTGCTGGTCGTCGGCCATCGCCCTTTCGATCGCCTCGCGCCGCACCGGTTCGGTGAACATGTCATAGCCGATGCTGGATTGATTAGAAGGGTCCAGCGGCTCGAACATCACAATGGGCGTGCGCCATGGCAGCGTCGTCGTAGCCGGATAGATGGGATGGCTGGCGCCATAGTCTTGCAGGATGGCACGCTCGACCGCTGCCTCGTCGCCGGCTCTCGCCAACCGGAGAAAGCCGATGCCGCGCAGGCCGGCGAAATTGTCGTCAATATCGAGCGCGTCGAAGAACGCCTTGAATTCGCTTCGCGAAATGCCGCCATTGCGAGCGTTGAACAGCGCCTGGGTCGATCGCAGCAGCGACAGATGCAGGTCGATGCGGCTATCGATCCGGTTGAGCGCGTCGTCCGCCGTCGCTTCGAACTTGATGCGCGCAGCTTCCTGCGTCGCGAAATAAGCGAATCCCGCCATCGTCAGGCTGGCCAGCGCGACGGCAATGAAAGCGACGGTCGGAAAGAACTTCTTCAATTGCTGATGCGGCCCATGCGGTTCCCCATCTTTATGCGCATGTCGTTACGCCAACACAATGGCGAGGCCAAGCCATCATGGCGGCTGGCATACTACACGACTGGTGCTTAGCCGGCTTTATTTCCGGAGCTTAGGCGGCGATCTTGAGCGCCCCCCGGCCCCGGAATGGCACCGGGCGGGCACTTACCCAGGATGATCATGCCCAGCACCTCGTCCTGGGTCACATCGCTCGTCCGCGCCGTGCCAACCACCTGACCGTTCTTCATCACGCAGACACGGTCGGCAAGCTCGAAGACATCGTGGATGTCGTGGCTGATCAGGAAGATGCCGATGCCGTCGGCCTTGAGCTGCATGACCAGTTCGCCGACCTGTGCCGTTTCCTGCGGCCCCAATGCCGCAGTCGGCTCATCCATGATCAGGATGCGGGCGTTGAACAGGATTGCGCGCGCGATCGCCACCGACTGCCGCTGGCCTCCGGAAAGCTTGACCACCGGTTCCTTGAAGCGCTGGAAGCGGGGATTGAGCCTGCCCATCACCTTGCGCGCCTCGGCCTCCATGGCACCATCGTCGAGCGTGCCCCAGCCGGTCATCAGTTCGCGGCCGAGGAAAAGGTTGGCGGCGGCGTCGACATTGTCGGCGAGCGCCAGCGTCTGATAAATCGTCTCGATGCCGTATTTCTTGGCGTCGCGCGGGTTGGAGATCGAAGCCTCCTCACCATTGACGAAGATCTGGCCCGAATCGCGCTTATAGGCGCCGGACAGGATCTTGATCAGCGTCGACTTGCCGGCGCCGTTGTGGCCGAGCAGTGCCACCACCTCGCCCGGGAAGAGGTCGATCGACGCATCGTCGACGGCGCGAATGCCGCCGAAGGCAATCGAAATGTTGCGCATATCGATCAGTGGCGTGGGAGCAGTCGTGTCAGCCATAATCGCCTTTCCTTAAACGCGCTTGCGGTAGACGGTGTCGAGCCAGACCGCGATCACCAGGACGGCACCGACGACGACGCTCTGAAGCGGTGAATCGATGCCGAGCAGCACCATGCCGGACTGCAGCGACTGCATCAGAAGCGCGCCCAGCATGGCGCCGAGCACTGTGCCGGAGCCGCCGGCCAGCGATGTACCGCCGATGACGGCTGCGGCGATGACCAGCAACTCGTCCAGCGTACCCAGCGCATTGGTCGACGCATTGAGGCGGGCCGATGCAATCGCCGCGCTGATTGCGGCCAGCACGCCCATGATCATGAACACCTTCATCGTCACCCAGCGCGTGTTGATGCCGGCGAGCTCCGCCGCTTCCGGATTGCCGCCGATGGCAAAGACATAGCGGCCAAAACGCGTACGCTTGGTAATGAATGTCATGACGATGCCGACTGCGACCGCGATCAGCACCGGTATGGCGATGCCATGGGCGATGAACAGTCCGCCTTCGGGGACGGTGATGCCGCTCCGCTGGGCGTATTGGCGAACGATGCCGACCGGCCAGGGATAGGAATTGGCGATCCAGACGGCGCCGAGGATGGCGGCGCAGGCGACAACACCAAGCAAGCTCTCCGCCCAGACGGGGCGCAGCGGAAATTTGAACCGCTTGCGTTGCGACCGGCCGTTGAGCAGCATGAAGGCGACGGCCATACAGGCCAGAATGCCGACGATCCAGCTTGCGGTTGCGCCGATCGAGCCACGCGGCCCGCCCCCCATGAGCTGGAAGGTGGCGTCGAGCGGCGCGACGGTGCGCCCGCTGGTCATCAGCCACGCCATGCCGCGCCAGATCAGCAAGCCGCCCAGCGTCACAATGAAAGCCGGAACCTCGAGATAGGCGATGATGAAGCCCTGGAGCGCGCCGATCATAAGGCCGAGCACCACGCCGGCAGCCAGTGCGATGATCCATATCCAGGGATTTCCAACCTGAAATCCCAAGACGCGGATGAGGAATTCGGCCTGGGCGACGCCCATCACCATGCCGATCACGCCTTCGACGGAGCCGACCGAGAGATCGATGTTGCGCATCACGATGACAAGAACCATGCCGGTCGCCATGATCGCGACCGACGAGGTCTGCACCGATAAGTTCCAGAGGTTGCGCGGCGTGAGGAAAAGTCCGCCCGATAGGATGTGAATTCCAACCCAGATGACCAGCAGCGCGCCGACCATGCCGAGCATGCGTATATCGAGTTCGGTTGCCTTGAGGAACCGCCCGACTGCGCTGAGCTCGGATTCACGCGCCCGGTCTTCGGCCGTGTTG
Organism: Mesorhizobium robiniae; assembly: GCF_040545535.1. NCBI lineage: Bacteria > Pseudomonadati > Pseudomonadota > Alphaproteobacteria > Hyphomicrobiales > Phyllobacteriaceae > Mesorhizobium > Mesorhizobium robiniae. The sequence continues at coordinate 303,331 of NZ_JBEPMC010000007.1, read as the reverse complement.
GCCACCGGTGAGTTGGATGCCGTGTCGGTCATGATGTCCTCCGACCGGGTTGCCGTCTGGCGCGGATGCCGGAACAGGATGCTATTTGCTTTCCACGGTCATTTAAAGCGGAAGTCATTTGAAGCGGAAAGCCTCTCGAAAAACGCCGCGGCCTGACAGCCGCGGCGTTCGTTTCCTTGCGAAGTTGTCCAGATCAGTTGCAGGCCGCAACGCTGCCCGCGGCGACGCCCGCACAGACTTCGTCCTTCTTGATCCAGCCGGCGTCGATGACGACGTTGAGATTGTCCTTGGTGATGGCAATTGGTGTCAGGAACAGCGACTTGACGGCATTGCCGCCCGGCGTGGTGAAGTCCTTGACGCCCGCAATGTCGGTCATCTGCTTGCCGTCTGCCAACTGCGAGGCGATCTCGGCAGCGTTCTTGCCGAGCTCGCGCGCGTCCTTCCACACCGATACGGTCTGTGTGCCGAGCGCGATGCGGTTCAGCGCCGCATGATCGCCGTCCTGACCCGATACCGGGACGGATCCGGCCAGGCCTTGGGCCGTCAGTGCCGCGACGACGCCGCCGGCGGTGCCGTCATTGGCGGCAACCACCGCGTCGACCTTGTTGTCGTTGGCGGTCAGAAACTGTTCCATGTTCTTCTGGGCATTGGCGGGAAGCCAGCCGTCCGTGTAGGCCTCGCCGACATTTTTGATCTTGCCGCTGTCGATGGCATCCTTGAGCACTTCCATGGAGCCGGCGAACAGGAAATCGGCATTCGGATCAGCGCCGGAGCCCTTGATGAAGACGTAGTTGCCCTCCGGTTTCACCTTGAACACTTCGCGGGCCTGCATGCGGCCGACTTCCTGGTTGTCGAAAGTCAGGTAGAACACGTCCTTGTTCTCGATCAGCCGGTCATAGCCGACGACCGGAATGCCTTCGTCCAGCGCCTTCTGCACCGCCGGCCCGATGGCCGAGGCATCCTGCGCCAGGATGATCAGCGCATTGGCGCCCTGCGAGATCAGGCTTTCGACATCGGTCAGCTGCTTGCCGGGATTGGACTGCGCATCGGCGGAAATATACTTGTCGCCGGCGGCCTCGATCGCCGCCTTCATGGCGGCTTCGTCGGTCTTCCAACGCTCTTCCTGGAAATTCGACCACGAAACGCCAATGACCTTGTCCTTGGCCTGTGCGACCGATGCGAGCGTCAGCGACATGGCGACCCCCGCCAGAATGGCGGCTGTGAATCTTTTCATGATATTCCTCCCTGCACCGCGTGCGGCGCGACCAGACTGACCCGAGGGCCGGCATAAAGGCTCCTATTTTTTCGAGCCTCGAAAAAACACTGATCCAACGCCGAAGCGCTGTCAACATCAATTCTGATGGATTTTGATGGCTTTCCGGCTTTTTTTCGAGCCTCGGAATAAACCGTGACAGCGGCTTCTGCTTCTGCCACTATTTGTCCGACATTATCGACGGCTTCCGATTTATGAGTCGCCGCGGTGACAGGGAGGAAGCAGCAGAATGTCGGTTGGAATCCGTCATGACGATTTGCGCCGCCGCAACCGGGCGATGGTGATTTCGGCCGTACGCCGGGCCGGCCAACCATCGCGGACCGAGATCGCGGCAACCACCGGCCTCAGCCATTCGACCATATCGGCGATCTGTTCAGACCTGATCCAGGAAAGCATCCTGACCGAGAGCAGAGCGAGCGAGGCCGTTTCGCTGAAACGCGGCCGGCCGCAGGTCGGCCTCGGCCTCAATCCGGAAGCGGCAGCGGTGTTGGCCGTCGTGTTGTCGCTGAATTTCCTGTCGGTCGCCGTCATCGATTATGCCGGACAAGTGGTCGCCGAGGAACAGCGCCGGCTGGACACGCTGACCATGTCGCGCGACGAGCTGATCGGCGAATGTGTCGCCATCGTCCGGCGACGGCTCGAAGATCCCGACCTCGACGTCCAAAGCGTCGCCCGCATCGCACTGGCGATCCAGGGCATTACCGATTCGCATGCGCGCGCCATGTTGTGGTCGCCGATCACGCCGCAAACGAACATCGCTTTCGCCGACATTCTTGAACGCGAATTCGGCATCCCGGCCATCATGGAGAACGACTGCAACATGATGGCCGTGGCGCTGCGCTGGCGCGACCCGGATCGCTACCGCAACGATTTCATCGCCATCCTGCTCTCACACGGCATCGGTATGGGGCTGGTGCTGAAGGGCGAACTGTTCACCGGCACCCATTCTTCAGGCGGCGAATTCGGGCACATGATCCATCGGCCGGGCGGCGCGCTTTGCCGGTGCGGACGGCGCGGCTGCGTCGAAGCCTATGCCGGTAACTACGCCATCTGGCGCAATGCAAGGCAACTGAGCGAGAATGCCGAACCGGTCGCCGATGTCAGCGATGCCGACATGCGGGCACTGGCGGCCCGGGCGCGCGAGACGGACGGACCGGAGCGCGAAGCCTACCGTAAGGCCGGCGAAGCGCTCGGCTTCGGGCTAGGCAGCCTGTTTGCGCTGATCGATCCGGCGCCGGTCGCCATGGTCGGCGTCAGTGCTGCCGCCTTCGACCTGATCGAGCCGGCCCTGCGCGAGGCCATCGCCCAGACCGCCGGCGGCCAGCATTCGGGTTCCATTTCCTTCGACACCGAGCCGAACGAATTGCCGCTGATCCGCGAAGGCTGCGCCATGCAGGCGCTGAATTTCGTCGACCAGGAGATTTTCGCGCCGGGCGCGCAAGGAAAGTCCGGCACGATCAGGAAGGACGTAGCCTGAGTTCGAAAGGCAAGGAAAAAAGGCGGATTGCGGCTTGGGATGTGTCGAGTTTCAGGTCAGGCCGCGCCGGAGTCGAAGACGGGCGCGAAACAACCAAACCGGTGGCTTCCGAGAACCAGAACGGAGCGTAACGTTTAAGTACGTGCCGGAAGCGCAGGAAATCGCCATTCGCGGGCCGGCATCACCTGGAGTATCAGCCTAGTCTTCCCTGATCGCATAGCCCGCGCCGCGGATGGTGCGGATGACATCGGGCATGCGACCATTGTTGACCGCCTTGCGCAACCGCCCGACATGGACGTCCACCGTGCGCTCGTCGATGTAGATCGTCTCGCCCCAAACATTGTCGAGCAATTGGCTGCGCGAGAAGACCCGACCGGGGTGCCGCATCATGAATTCGAGCAGCCGGAATTCGGTCGGCCCGAGCCGGATCTCGCTCTTCTTGCGGTAGACCCTGTGCGATTCGCGATCGAGCATGATGTCGCCGACCTTCAGCACGCTGGACAGCACTTCCGGCTTGGCGCGGCGCAGCAGCGCCTTGACCCGGGCCATGAATTCCGGTGTCGAGAACGGCTTGACCAGATAGTCGTCGGCCCCGGTCGAGAGCCCGCGCACCCGGTCGCTCTCCTCGCCGCGCGCGGTCAGCATGATGATCGGCAACCGCTCGGTTTCGGGACGCACCCGAAGACGCCGGCAAAGCTCGATGCCGGAAACCGCCGGCACCATCCAGTCGAGCACCAGAAGATCGGGTACGTTTTCCTGCAGCCGGATTTCGGCCTCGTCGCCGCGTGTCACCACCTCGACCTGATAGCCTTCGGATTCCAGATTGTAGCGGAGGAGGACGCCCAGCGGCTCTTCATCCTCCACCACCATGATGCGCGGCGCGATCATCGATCGGTCACCCCCGTCATGTCGCCGGCGCCGTCGTCGTTTCGTCGAGCTTCGGGCGATCCGCCGGCAACTGCTGCCCGGTCACGACATAGTAGGCGTTTTCGGCGATGTTGGTTACATGATCGCCAATACGCTCGAGATTCTTGGCGCAGAACAGAAGATGCGTGCAGGCGGTGATGTTGCGAGGATCCTCCATCATGTAGGTCAGGAGCTCGCGAAAAACCGCCGTGTATTTGACATCGACCTTCTCGTCGGCTGCGCGCAGTTCCTTCAACGCGTTGGCGTTTCGCGACACGTAGTGCTCGACCACGCCGCGGAGCTGTTCGAGAACGAGATCCGCCATTGCGTCGATACCGTGCGAGAGATTACGCGGCGTGGCGCTCTGTCCGACTGCGCTGACCCGCTTGGCTATGTTCTTGGCCAGGTCGCCGATGCGCTCCAGATCGCCGGCCATGCGGATTGCGCCAACCACGGCGCGCAGGTCTTGTGCCATCGGCTGCCGCTTGGCGATCAGTGTGATCGCGCTGTCGTCGAGTTCGCGCTGCCGGGCATCCATGATGGCATCGTCCGAAACGACGCGCTGCGCCATCGCATTGTCTGACGCGAGCAATGCGCGGATCGACGCAGCTACCATCGCGGCGGCAAGCTCGTCCATGTCACGGATCAGCCTGTCGATGTGTTCCAATTCCTCGTCGAAGGAGGCGACGGTATGTTCACCCATGATGCTGTCCTCGTGTTCGAATTCGCCGCCGGACCGCTCAGCCGAACCGGCCGGTGATGTAGTCCTGGGTGCGCTTGTCGTCGGGGTTGGTGAACATCTTGTCGGTCGCGCCCTCCTCGACCAGATAGCCGAGATGGAACATCGCCGTTCGCTGCGACACGCGCGCTGCCTGCTGCATCGAATGGGTAACGATGACGATCGTGTAGTTCTGACGCAGCTCGTCGATCAGCTCCTCGACGCGGGCGGTGGCGATCGGATCGAGCGCTGAGCAGGGCTCGTCCATCAGGATCACTTCCGGCGACACCGCGATGGCGCGCGCGATGCACAGGCGCTGCTGCTGTCCGCCGGAAAGGCCGGTGCCCGACTCGAGCAAGCGATCCTTGACCTCGTTGAACAGGCCGGCCTTCTTCAGGCTCGATTCGACGATGCCGTCCAACTCCGCCTTGCTCCTGGCCAGACCGTGAATGCGCGGACCGTAGGCGACGTTTTCGTAGATCGACTTCGGAAACGGGTTCGGCTTCTGGAACACCATGCCGACGCGAGCTCGCAGCTCGACGACATCGATTTTCGGGTCGTAGACATCCTCGTTGTCGAGCGTGATCTTGCCGCTCACCCGCGCGATGTCGATCGTGTCGTTCATTCGGTTCAGGCAACGCAGAAAGGTCGACTTGCCGCAACCCGATGGGCCGATCAACGCCGTCACCTGGTTCTCGCGGACATCGAGATCCACGTCGAACAGAGCGCGCTTCTCGCCGTAGTGAACAGAGACCTTTTCGCCCTTCATCTTGATCGAAGGTTCGTTGGTTCCGCTACTCAGTTTCTGTTCGACGCTGGCTTCCGTCATGATGTTCATATCCTCTAACTCCTTACCAGCGCCGCTCGAAGCGCCTGCGCAGTATCACCGCGATGGCATTCATGATGACCAAAAACACCAGCAAAATCAAAATCGCCGCCGAAGTCTTCTGCTGGAATCCAGCTTCCGGGAAATCGGCCCACATGAATATCTGCACCGGCAGGATCGTCGCGGGATCGGTGAACCCGCCGGGAATGTCGACGATGAAGGCGACCATGCCGATCATCAGCAACGGCGCGGTTTCGCCCAGCGCATGCGCCATTCCAAGGATGGTGCCGGTCATGATACCCGGCATCGCCAGCGGCAGGACGTGATGGAATACGGTCTGTACCTTGGACGCTCCGATGCCAAGCGCGGCCTCGCGGATCGACGGTGGCACGGCGCGCAGTGAAGCGCGTGAGGCGATAATGATGATCGGCAGCGTCATCAGCGCCAGCACCATGCCGCCGACCACCGGGGCCGAGCGCGGCAGGCCGAAGAAATTCAGGAATACGGCCAGTCCAAGCAGGCCGAAGACGATCGAGGGCACCGCCGCCAGATTGTTGATATTCACTTCGATGATCGTCGTCAGCCGGTTCTTGGGTGCAAATTCCTCAAGATAGATCGCCGCCGAAACGCCGATCGGGAAGGCGATGGCGAGCGTCACGATCATGGTCAGGAACGATCCGACGACCGCGCCCCAGACACCGGCCAGTTCCGGCTCGCGGCTTGCGCCGGTGAAGAAGAAGATCGAGTTGAACCGGCTTTCGATCAGGCCGGCGCTCTTCAGCGTATCGAGCCAGACGATCGTCTTGTCCGAAATCTTTCGCGATGCTTCCGGCGTATTGATGACGCGCAGGAATGCCTGGCCGCTCGCGGCGGGCGCCATGCTGTCGAGCGCCTTGATCACGGTGCCCTTTGCGATCGCCGTCCCGTTCGCCCCAGGCGACAGCGCGGTCAGCTTGACCGTGCCGCCATTGAACGCGACCAGCAGCGACGACGCGCCGCTCGTCAGCGTGAGCATGCCGTTTTCGCCCTCGGTCGCACCATGGCCGCGCGCCAGCGCCAGCATGGCATCGTCGCCGAAGGTCAGATCGATGTCGCCGCTGGTTTGCGAAGGTGTGACGCTTGTTGGAATTGCTTCGTCAGAACCGACGTCGGCAAGCAAACCCTTGAGATAAAGATCGGCAAAATCGTCAAGTGGGACCGCATAGTCCACCGTTTTTCCGAGCATCCCCGGATCAGCAGCGATATCTTTGCGCAGGAACACGCCTGTGCCCGTGGAAATCAACCCGCGCAGCAGGCGCTTGTCCTGACGGCTCGTCACATCCGGAAATTTTGCCGTAAGCGCTTCCTGGGCGATGGCGTCGTAATTGACGGCATCGAGTTTCGCCGGGTCGACCTTGGCCGCCGAAAGATCGATCGGCAGCGTCAGATAATTCTGCCGCAGCGCCGGAATCGCCTGCGTGACGATCGTCGACAGGAGCAGCACAAGGAAGAGGCCGGCCAACGCGACGGCTGCGGCGCCAAGCCATTTGAACCACGTTTCCGTGCGGTAACGGCCCTTCAGCCGCGCCTTCGCGGCATCGTCGGTATGAATGCTGACGGGGCGTCCGACGACGCCGAATGACGAGATCGCATCAGTCATATTGCTCTCGGTACTTCTGGACGACGCGCAAAGCGACGATGTTGAGGGAAAGCGTGATGCAGAACAGCACCAGGCCGAGCGCAAAGGCTGCAAGCGTCTTGGCGCTGTCGAACTCCTGATCGCCCACAAGCAGCGTCACGATCTGCACCGTCACGGTGGTGACGGCTTCGAGCGGGTTCGCCGTGAGATTAGCTGCCAGCCCCGCCGCCATGACCACGATCATGGTTTCACCGATTGCGCGGCTGACGGCGAGCAGCATCGCCGAAACGATACCCGGAAGGGCCGCCGGAAGGATCACCTTTCGGATGGTTTCAGACTTGGTCGCGCCGAGGCCGGCGGAACCGTCCCTCAGCGATTGCGGAACGGCGTTGATCACATCATCGGAAAGCGAGGAAACGAAGGGAATGATCATGATGCCCATGACCACGCCTGCGGCGAGCGCGGATTCTGACGCGACGTTGAGGCCGAGGCTTTCGCCCAGACCACGGAAGTAGGGTGCAACCGTCAGCGCGGCGAAGAAGCCATAGACGACAGTCGGAATGCCGGCGAGGATTTCCAGTACCGGCTTTGCGACCGCGCGGACGCTTTTGGAAGCGTAATCCGAAAGATAGATCGCAGCCATCAGCCCGATGGGCGCAGCTACCAGCATGGCAATGAAGGTGATGAGCAACGTGCCGGCAAACAGCGGCACCATGCCAAAAATGTCCTGGTTAACCGCTCCGGCTTCCGCTCCGGCACCGGTGAAGGCGCTCTGCGGCGACCAATGCGTGCCGAACAGGAACTTATAGAGCGGCACCTGTTGGAAGAACCGCAGGGATTCGAAGATAAGCGACAGGACGATACCGATCGTCGTCAGGATCGCGACCGCCGAACAGGCGATCAAGAATGCGCGAAGAACGCGCTCGACCACGTGGCGCGCCCGGTAGGCCTGTGCGATGCGCGAATAGGCCCAGTAAAATCCGGACGCCAACAGGATGAGCGCGATACCCCAGATGATCCAGGTGCTGGTCGCATGAATCGATTTGTAGACGGCCGCGGCCGCCTCTTTCGTGGGATCGGCGAAGCCGACAAGCCCGCCAAAGGCCATCGCGCGAGCGTCGCGGATGAAAGCTTCGACTTGCGGAATGCCCATTCCCGACAACTCGGCGGAGAAGCGGTCGGCGATGATCGACGATTCAATTCCCGGCGTCACCATCGACCACAAAACGATCGCAAGCAGCGCGGGACCGGCAGCAAAAAGCGCCAGGAACATGCCATGCTGGCCTGGCAGCGAATGCAGCCGCGCGACGTCGCCATTGACACTGGCAATAGCGCGTGTGCGGCCTATCCAATAGGCCGCAGCAGCCAAAACTAACAGAAGAACAACGAGATAACCGACCATGATTTTAGGACGTCCCCTCGACCGCCGGCCATCCACCGGCTCAAAGCACGGGACGTTGGTCCCGCGCTTTGTGCTTTAGAGCTTGAGGGTCAGAGCGGATATTTGCCCGGACCCCCGAAAAAAATCAGGAGCCCATGCCCTTCAGGGCCTTGGCGTTTTCGGCCCACGTGGCGCGCTCGGCGTCCGGCAGCGGGATCAGGCCCTTGTCGGCCAGATAACCCTCAGGACCCCATGCACCCTCCGAGGTATACTCGGCGATGAACTCTTGCATGCCGGGGATGACGCCGACATGCTCTTTCTTGGCATAGATGTAGAGCGAGCGGGAAACGCCGTACTTGCCGGATGCGATGTTCTCGAAGGTCGGCTCGACGCCGTCGACCTTGTGGCCCTGCAGCTTGTCGGCGTTCTGGTCAAGGAACGAGAAACCAAAGATGCCGAAGGCATTGGGGTTGGCTTCCAGCTTCTGGACGATCAGATTGTCGTTTTCGCCGGCCTCGACAAAAGCGCCGTCTTCGCGGATTTCGCCGCAGCCCTTTTCATTAGCCGCCTTCACTTCTTCCTGGCAGGCCGCGTCCATGACGAGTTCAACGAACGCGTCGCGCGTGCCGGACGTGGGCGGCGGGCCGAGCACCTCGATCTTTGTCGCGGGAAGCGACGCATCGACATCCGACCAGTTCTTGTAGGGATTGGGGACGACCTTACCGTCAACTGCGACGTTCTTGGCGAGCGCCTTGAAAACCTGTTCCTTGGTCAGATCGACGACAGTCCCTGCCTTCGAGTTGGCGAGCACGATGCCGTCGAAGCCGACCTTGATCTCGACCGGCGTCACGCCGTTGGCCTTGCAGGTTTTAAGTTCGCTGTCCTTGATGGCGCGCGAGGCGTTGGTGAAGTCGGCGGTATTTTCGCCGACCCCCTGGCAAAACAGCTTCATGCCGCCGCCGGTGCCGGTCGATTCAACGACCGGGGTCTTGATCTGGCCGCTCTGGCCGAGCTTTTCGGCGACAGCCGTGGTGAAAGGGAACACTGTGGACGAACCCACGATCTGGATCTGGTCGCGCGCGGCGGCATAACCAGCCGACGCGGCGAGCGCAAGCGCCGCGGCCGACGCCGTAAGGAGGAATTTCTTCATGTGGCCTGCTCCTGTTCGGAAGATGGTCTCTCGGCGCCTTCCTTCGGCGCCCGCTGAGGCCAATAGCCCCCGATTATTACAGTCTCATGACAGTTTGATGTCAGCCCGGTAACGCCGCACAGCCATACCGAAAAGGTAGTGTTGCGCGTCTCGCTGACGCAGCCGTGGTTTGCCGCTGGAATCAGCAGCTTGCACGATTTCCAGCCGCCATCCCTGCTCGACAGGCACTGCAAATGGCGTCGAAAAAGAAAATCCGGGCGGGAGCGCGTTGCATGCGGCCAAAGGAGGTCATGGCCGCGCCATCGCCGAAACAGGTCCGTTGGGGTAAATCTGACCCTGTTTCTTGCCGGCGGTCGCTGCTCCCGCCCGTAACTGGAGGAGCGGAACTCGAATATGCCTATTGTCCCAACCGGCGCGCGCTTTGGTATGGTGCGATCGCACCATAGTCTTGCTCCCCAGCGCGTCGCCGAATCTCGACTGAGCTATACAGCCTGACGGGATTCCTATACGCGTTGCGCTGGATTTCTCTGTCCGCACCGGGCCCGCGCCCGACGTTTCGAGCAAGGCTCTGGGGCTCATGACTTGGGCAGCTGGCCGTCCATGCCCGCATCCTGGCGTCGTTTCGCAAGCTCCTTTCGGTGCGTGCGCGGTGACGTCGACGATCGGGACGCTATCGCGGTATTCCGACGTTGTCGGCGGAACCGAAGCCGCGATATAAATCCTGTAAGGGTATTGCCGATGTTGGGACGGATCCTGCCTTTTTTCCTGTGCCCGATGCTGGCATTCGGGAGCGGCTGTTCGCGCAGCTATGACGGCAGCGTCATCATTCCAAGGCCGCTCGATGTCCGGCGATTCTGGGACAGGCAGCTGCAAGCCGAACAGCCGCAGCTGCAAACCGATGTGTTTCCTGCGGCGCCCGAAATGGAAAGCGCGGTGACCCGCAGAACCAGCATCCCCGCCGCGCCGAGAAGGCGCATTACCAGGGTCTCCAACGATCGGCCGGCGCCGTCATCCGAACCAGCAAAACCGCTCACCTGCAAAAACGTCAGCCAACCTGGAAAGCGCGTCCGCATGGTCTGCGAATAGCGGGTCAGTTTTCTGGGAAAAAAGCCGGCCCGACTATCCTTACCGGCCGCGTTTCGGTCAATCTTTCGATCGACTGATGTTGGGCGACGCCTTTGGCTTCCGCATTGAGAGCCGTGTCATCCGGAGCTTTGGCCTCGAGCCCCGGAATTTCCGCAACGGCGGCCACATCCGGCTTTGTCGACGGCAACGGAATGATGGCGTTGGCCATGTTGGCCGGCGTTACCGTCCGTGCCCTTAGTTCGGCGACACGCTTGTTGTAACGCTTGACGTCACACGCCGCGAATTTGGCGTCGTCCCGGTACCTGAAAGCGGTCGCGAGCTCCGTATAGGGTCTTCGCGTTTCGATAGCGACCATTTCTTCGGTCTCGCGGCTGGGATCTTCCAGCGTGTAGAGGTCGACGGCGGCATCCTCGCAAATGTAGCGGCACTGATCGACAGTTTCCTTCAGATCGTCTCTTTTGGCGAACTGCGATTTTGGCGCAGGGAAGAAATATCCGTCCGACAGGCGCACACAAAACAGCATCGGACCGCCAGCATAGTTCGCGCCAGCGGACCGGTTTTTGGGCGCCGAGCGCTGTTGCGCTTGCTGCGGCTGCTCTTTCCGTTCCTGTCTCTCCTCCCTCTTGGCCTTCGCGCAGCCCAGAGCGGCGAACCTGGCCCGTAGACCAGATGTATTCCGGCTCGAATTCGATGCGGCTGCGATCCGGCGTTGCACCTCCGCCTTGCTCCTGACGAGATCGGCACAGGGGTTGAAAAAGAAACCGACCAGCGAACTTTTGGCCGAGCATTGGCGCTGTTTCTCCAACCTCTGGATCGCAACAAGCTGCCGGCGAAACTGCGCAAGCTGCGGGCTCGACCCGCCGCGATCGGCCGAACGCATCTGGCTTCTGATCGCACTGCAACTATCTGCGTATGAAGAGGAAGTGCCGAGAGTAAATGCCGTAACCAATACCAGCATAAGAAACATGCCAGACCAGAAGCGTATCACCGGAACGACCATTGCCCTTGTCTCCGCCGAGAACCTGAAGCCGCATTCTTTGTTGATCGTGAATAAGGCTTTCCTAAATGAGGTTTACCTAATCCCAGCAAGACCGCGGTTTCCAGAAGCTTTAATACTAGTGTATTATATGTACTCTCGTAAATTCAATATTGCACTTTTGTTTCAAGATTGAGACGAACTCAAAAACAACGCCAGCTCACCCGCGCCACTGCCGGAAGTTTGACCTGAATGCGGGTTTCGGGACTCCTCGATCGATCGGTGAATCGCCGATCAATCCGGCGTTACCGGTGTTCCGCACTGAAACCTTTGTCCCCGCTACGGCGTTGAACTGGCCGAGCATGCCGTTGGGCGCGCAAAGGACGCTGTAATTTTTTGATTTGGCGCATGATTTCTTCCGATTTCAGGACCATGCGCTGGACGGTCATAGGAGACGCACATGTCGGTTCACTTCACTGTCTCGGGCCTGACCAGAAATCTGTTTCATTCGCTTGGATTGGATCATGAGCGCGCGCCGGGACCTCTCAGCCCCGAGCAAAGTCTTTTGCTGGAATGCTATCTGGCCGGCCAGATTCCAGAATCGGCCTGGAGCGACTACGTCTTTGAGACGCCGGAGTTGGCACGCCATGTCAACGCGAGACGCGGGCAACACTGAGGTCTGGTGAACAGAGCGGTTGGCGTTGCCGTGAAACGATAAACCGTTCTAGGCCCGAGAGGCTTTTGCTTGGAGTGACCCCGGTTACTGTTTGGGCGAGCCGAATCGCAGAGTGAAGACATTGCCCGCAATCCCTTGGGCGAGCGCCGGCGAAAAGCTTAGTGGCAAGCAGCGTTGCACGGCGGCGATCGCGGCATCGACAAAGGATTGCCGTGCCTTCGCGTCGCCGGTCACATGGATGGCAGTCGGCTTGGGCGGCCCGATCAGCGTTCCGTTGCGCTTGAAGCTGAAGCTCAATGTGACGGTTGCATTTCCGGCATCCGCCGGCGGGGTCCAGCACGCCTGGATCGCAGCTCCGACATCGTCCATGGTGTTGAGCGATGCGGCATTCGATTGACAGGTGACGCCTGCCAATATTGCGCCCGCAATCGCCGACAGTCTTGCGGCGCGTTTCCCAGCAGCGCGTTTCATTGCAAGTCCTCGTCCTCCGCCTTGCCCGCACAGCGACATGGTACGGACAATGCAGGCAATGACAATATGTTTTGCAAGAGCTTGAAATTTTGCAAGAGCTTGATGCCGCTGACAATCGCGAAATCAGACCGCAGTTTCCCAGAACCATAGCCTTTGAAAGCAAAAAGGCCGGCGCATGGCCGACCTTTCCTCCCACCTCGACGCGCGCCAGTACATCCGTGGTCACGAAATTGGAGGTGAATTGCCGACCAATAGATAGGGCTTTGGTTAACAAATCCTTAACTAGCTGGTCGCCGACGCATTCTGACCAATCCGATCTGCGTTTTCGTCACGAATGCAGAAAGTCGTTTTTAAAAGCAGCACAGACTCTTAATCGTTGTGCACCAACATGTTGGCGCGTGAGACATATCTAAGTAACTATTGTGTCCTGGAAGTCGATTTATGGCCGTACTTGGCGCCCTCCCTCCCGACGTTCTCTGTCGACCAATTCGTGAAGCTGATTGGGAAGGAGTGGTCGACTGCCTCTGCCGGGGCTTTCCGGAGCGTGACCGGAGTTACTGGACACAGGCGCTGACCCGTTTGTCGCAACGGCCTGCCGTCGCCGATTTCCCACAATACGGCCTGGCTTTGGAGAAGGCTGGTCGGATCGTCGGCGTTGTGCTGACCCTTTATACCCGTTATCGCGGGCAGGAAGGCGACGAGATCCGCTGCAATCTCTCAAGCTGGTCCGTCGACGCGGAATCCCGTCCCTATGGCGCCAAATTGGTGACGACGATCCTTAAGCAAAGGGACGTGACCTACACGAACATTTCGCCGGCGCCTGCGACATTGAAGGCTAACTGGGCGCTCGGCTTTCGCCCCTTTTCCACCGGACAATTCGCCTTCTTGCCGGCTTTGAATTCGGTGCCGCGGTCATATCGCGTGCTAGAGGTTCGTCCCGACCTTGCGGAAATGGCGATGCTGCCCGACAGCGAGAGATACATACTTTCGGAACACTCCGCATTGGGTTGCCTGTCATTGATTTGCATCTGCGACGGAGTGGCGTTCCCTTTCGTGTTGATGCCGCGCCGAATATTGCGCGGTCTTGTCCCGTGCTATCAGGTCATCTATTGCCGCTCCCTCGAGGATTTGAGCCGTTGCGCCGGTGCTATGGGGCGCTTTCTCTTGCGAAGTGGCATCCTGCTTTGCGTCGTCGACGCCAAGGAGCCGATTGCAGGTCTGTTCGGGCGGTACCGCCACAACAGCGGGCTGAAATATTTTAAGGGCCCCAGACCACCCTCGCTTGGCGATCTGACGTTCACCGAGCTGGTGGTATTCGGTCCCTGAACGACAAGCGCAACAACGTGTTGGTCTCTGGCGATGCCGAAAGCGAACCCCCGCCTCAGGGCGAGGATCCGACCTTGTAAAAACGACGATCCGCTACTGAACGGGGGCGGGCTGAGCCGGTGGCGGGGTTGCGGGGGTCGGCGTCATCGTGTCGGCTGGAGGTGGCGGCAGTTGCCCAGCGGTCGTCGTTCCTCCCGATTGAGTTTGGTCACACGCCGCCAGGGCAGCAAGCGCCAGACTGAACGCGGCGAATAAGGGTAGTTTGCGGGTCATTTACAGTCCCTTCCATGGACGCCACCCGCGCGGCCTCATCATCGGGATCGAGGTCTCCAGGTCAACCTCGCTTCTTCATCGATGCTTCAAACATTCTTACGTCCAGTAAGGCAGCCGGCCTTCGGCCTCGCTTAGGTCGGCCAGTGGCGAAAATCTGACAATGGCATCCGGTGCGGAACACCTGTTCCGATCGCGCAAGCCGTCATACTGTCTGCACAGTCGGCACATGCTGGAGGACAACGGCTGGCTAGTCGGGCTGCCTTATGGCGGCGCCCGCGTAATGGCTGCCCAACAGCCAGAAGACAGGCGGAAACTTTTCCTGCAAAGCATCTCGAACATCGAAACGGGCACTCGCGACGAGCTGAAACGGGTTGCGGTTGAGATTGCATCCACCGGCAAGAACGCCCCAGAGCCGGTTGGACCGATCCTGCAGCCTTCTCCGCCAGCCGGCATTCGCCTGCCCGTGTTCGAGAAAGATCAGCCGCCCGCCAGGCTTCAAGATGCGCCGGATCTCCGCCAGCGCGGCTCCGGGGTGCGGAATGGTGCAGAAGGCATAAGCGACAACAACCGTGTCGGCGAAACCATCCGCCAACGGTATGCTTTCACCGCAAGCCTGCAGGCATTCGAGTTCGAGGGGCAAGGCGTGGCCCTGCCGTTTCGCCAAGGCGAGCATGGCGCCGTCGGGGTCGACGCCGACGAGCCGCCGGACTTTGGCCGTATCGTAGTAGGGCAGGTTCAGGCCTGATCCGAAGCCGACTTCCACCACAACGCCCTTCGCCAGCGGCACCATGCGCTGCCGCATGCGCGAAAAGGCGTTTGCCGAACAGCCGGCGTTGACGACGTAAGGAGCTAGGCGTCGTCCGTACCAGGAGAGACAGGACCGGCACATGGCTCAGCCTCCTGTATTGCGGGTGCTGACACGGCCGAGGAAATCGTCGACAACCGGCCCGATCGTCTCGACATCGAGAAAGGCCGTCACATGGTTCTTGCCCGCAAGCGGCAGGAATTCGCCTCCGGTCAGTTCTGCGAACTTTCGGGCGGCATCGCATCGGGGATCGAGCGTGCCGCTGATCGCCAGCACTGGTATGCCAAATCTAGCAAAGGCTGCAGCGAAATCAGGTCTATCCCTGGCAAGGCTTGCCTGAACGGCGGCGAGATCATTACCACGGATGCGCCGGCAGCTGTCCGGCGAAAGGTCAGGGGCCAATTGCTTCAGGAGAGCGAGCCACGTCTCGAAGTTATCCTCAAGCATGGCTCGCAAGGGGATCAGGTCCTCCGCGAATGGATGTGCGCCGTTGACGATCAGTGCGGTGACGCGGTCCGGGTGATACGAGGCAGTGGCCAGCGCGATGACGCCGCCCATCGAATATCCCATGAGCGCGGCACGGCGAATGCCGGCATGGTCGAGGACGGCAACGATATCCGCCGCCCGCCTGCGGCCCGAATAGGCAGCCGGATCGTGTGGCTTCCCGCTCCGGCCATGGCCGCGGCAATCGACGAGGATCAGCCGCCGTTCGCGCTGCAGGAATTGCTCGACATAACCGGCCTCATGCCAGGACTCATGGCTTTCGGTCATGCCGTGTAGCAGCACGAGCGGCTCGCCGTGGCCGCGGTCTTCATAAGCTATCGGGACGCCGTCCTCGGCAACTGCCTCGGAAAGACCGTGAGAGGTGGAAGTATTGACCCGTGGCATTTCTCGCTCCAGAAACTCTTCGGGCGTGACCGGCCCGGTGTCGAAGCAATAGGCGGCCGGCGTCCCCTCAACGTCCCCTGCCTGTATATTTATCGCGTGCGGATCGATGGAGCGATTGACGTTTCGGCTTTTGGGCTTTCCGGAATTCCGTATGAACGGGCGGCGGGTGGAGCTTGCCCTACGCAGGGCAGCCGCGCTCCTCATCTTTCTTGCCGAGGCCGGCAGACCCGTCGCGCGCGAGACCGCGGCCACACTGCTATGGCCCGAAGCCGACGAAGAGACTGCTCGGGCGCGGCTTCGGCGTACCCTTTACAAGATCCGAGTCGCCTTTGGCAGCGAGCTCGTCGCTGCGAACGCAAGCTCCCTCAGCCTGCACCCGGCGCTTTCGGTCGAGATTGACTCCAAGGCTTTCGAGTACGCCTGCGACCGCGGCCCTCTTGAAACGGCGACCAACACTTACACGAGCGATTTTCTTGCGGGCTTCTCCCTACCGGATTGTCAGGAATTCGAGGAATGGGCGTTCTTCAGGCGCGAGGCCTTGCGTAGCCGCCTGACACAGGCGTTGGAGCGCCTGATCGAAACTCAGGTTGCCGCCGGAGAGGCCCGCACTGCGGTTGTGCATGCGACGCGTCTGGTGGGACTGGATCCGTTAAGCGAAAGCGCGCACCGCCATCTGATCCGCGCAAACCTGGCGGCCGGCGACAGGGCGGCAGCCGAGCGCCAGCTCGAAGCATGCGCCCGGCACTTGCGAGATGAGCTTGGCGTGCCCCTTGACCCTGCTACCGTCGCCTTGTTGCAAGAGCCGAGCAAAGCCACTGAGACGCCGCGAACGCACTATGTTGAAGTGGAAGGTATCCACCTCGCCTACCAGACCGTCGGCAATGGTCCGCCGGATATCGTGCTCGTTCCGGGCTTCGTTTCGCATGTGGAGCGTATCTGGGAAGACAGCCGCTGTCGTTCGTGGATCGCGGCGGTTTCGCGTATCGGCCGCGTGATCCTGTTCGACCGGCGCGGCGTCGGCCTTTCCGACCGCGTCGGAGCGCGTCCAACCGTCGATGCGACCGCAAGGGACATATTGGCGGTGATGGACGCGGCCGGGAGCCGCCGCGCTCTGCTCGTCGGGACTTCAGAGGGCGGACCCGGCTGCATCCGCTTTGCGGTCGACCGTCCCGATCGCCTGGTCGGGCTCGTTCTCTGGGGCTCCCTGGCCAAAGGCAGCCATGCGCCGGACTACCCCTTCGCCTTGACCGCCGAGCAATATGACCTCTGGAAGCGACGCCTGGTCGCCAACTGGGGTGGACCGGCCGAGATCGAGACCTTTGCCCCAAGCCTCGTCGGAGACCGCCAGGCGGAAGCCTGGTGGGCCGGGTTGCTGAGGGCCGCCTCCAGCCCAGGCGCTGTGACGGGCGTGCTCGAAGCGCTGCGCGACACCGACGTCCGCCATCTGCTTGCAAGTGTCTCGGTCCCGACACTGGTGCTGCATCGCTCGGGCGATCGCGCGGTCCGCTCGGAGGCGGGTCGTTCCCTTGCTACGAAGATACCTGGAGCGCGGTTCGTGGAGGTCGCCGGCGACGACCACTGGTTCTGGGTCGGTGACCAGAACGCGCTCCTCCGCAGCATCGCGGAGCTGGCGAGACACGACCGCTGATTGCTCGGCTTGCGCACACTCAGGCATCGGGCAGCACATCCAACGGCCAGCCTGGATGTCGGCGCAACCAAGCCGCGCCGTACGGCAAAGTTCCACCCTGAGCCGGCTTACGACTCCGGTACCAAGCGTCGGACTTTGACCCCTGGAAGCAACCGTTAGAGCGAATGCCTCACGCCTCGGCCTGCGACTTCACATAGGCGATGTAGCCGCGCACGTCGCCGGCAGGCTCGGCATAGGCCTTGCCGAGCTTCTTCTCGATCGCTGCCATGTAGTCTTTTGCCCATTGGGGCAGCGCGTAGTCGATGACGGCCAGGAATTCGAGCGTCGCTGCCAGGCGGATGTCGGCGATCGATGGGTTCTTGCCGCCGATGAACGGCTTGCCGTTCCTGAAGAAGCTATGAAAGACCTCCAGCGGCTCGGCGATCGCGGCCGCCGCGGCCTTCTGGGCTTCCGATTTCCTGTCGGGGTGGGCATCGCTGTGGCCGACCTCGCCGGCATATTGCGGGAAGTTCAGCGCAGGATAGGTGGCGCGCGCCACATAGGGGTAGAGCGTGCCGATCAGGTAGAACATGGCGCTGTCGACCATCGCCCGCTTGGCCGGCGCCTTCGGGTAAAATTTCTCCAGCCTGTGCTTGTTGGCGAGATACTGCATGATGGCGCAGCTCTCCCACAAGACGCCTCTCGGCAAGCCCTTGTCCTCGATCATCGGCGTCAAATGGGCGGGGTTTCGCGCCATGTATTCCGGCGTGCGCGTGTGGCCCCAGGCGTCGATCTCGGAATGGTCGAGCCCGGCCGCGCGGGCAAACACCCGAACGCTCATATTGTTTACGCTCGGCTTCAGCATGCTGAGCGTCAGCCCGCTTTTCCCGGCCTTCGCCGATTTCGCCTTTGCCTTCGGCGCGGATTGTTTGGCGGAAGTTTTGGCTGCGGATTTAGCGGCGGCTTTCGGTGCCGAGTTGGCGGAAGCTTTCGACGCCTTGGCCGCAGGCTTTGTCGCGGCCTTGGCGGCTGGTTTCGTGGCGGCCTTGGCAGCCGGCTTCTTCGCACTCTTCGTTGTCGTCTTTGCCATTATAGTCCTCCCTCGGGGTTGGCTGTCGTCAGTATGGATTTTTCGGCGCCCGGTCCTCCGACAAGGTAGTGCGCGAGCGCTCGACCAGCGCCTGGATCGCATCGGCGAGATGCACTTCGGCGATTGCGTAGTCGCCGCGCGCGACGCGAAGCTTGTGCGCCTGCATCAGCACGTCGGCATGGGTGAAGCCCACCGGCGGCTCGAAACGGTAGGAGGCGAGTTCGATCAGCAGGCCGAGCGGATCCTCGAAATAGATCGAATCCATAAAGCCGCGATCCTTGACGCCGCTATGCTTGATGCCACGCTCATCGAGGCGGGAAACCGCCTGCAGGAAGGTGACGCGCGACACCGCAAAGGCGATGTGATGGACGCAGCCCGGATCGGTCGGCGTGCGCCGTTTCTCCGGCGTGCGGCTCTCATCGGTGAAGACGGTGATCAGCCGACCGTCACCCGGATCGAAATAGAGGTGGCTTTCGCTTGCCTTGTCGAGATTGGGCTGCTCGAAGATGAAGGGCATGCCAAGCACGCCTTCCCAGAAGTCGATGGAGATCTGACGCCCGGCGCCGACCAGCGTGATGTGATGGACACCCTGCGATTGCAGTTTCTGCATTGGTCCTCTCTCCCAGGCAGCCGGACGACCTCGTGTTCACTTCGTCCCCCGGTACCGCTCGCGGTTGTGCTGCCTTGTGCCTAGCACGAGGATTATCAGGAGATGCTAAATCAACCGGCGACGAAGTGCCAGGAGCCAGGCCACACATCGGGACGCGGCATCGTCGAGGTTCGCACGCAGCCAACACTCCATAATAAGCTTCGGTTGGCGTCGAAAAAAGGTCAAACCCGGTGTTTCCGCTTTCACGACCGTGGCTCCCCTGTGCAGACGGTAGCTAAGCGCTGCGATCCCTTAGGCCGCCTCAAGCTCCATGACCCTCTGAGCCGCCTTCGCGATAAAGCCGGACCGGGTATAACCGTGCGCCTCAGCAAAGGCGTCAATTCGGCTCAGAACATCCTCAGGGAGCGTGACGTTCACGCGGACAACTTTCTTGGCCCCGGTTTTCACCGCAACCAAGATTGCGACGCCGTCTCGATTATTGGCGTTGGCCATGACCTCTTCCAAGCTGGAAGGCTCTGGAATGGCTTCGCCATCTTCCACAAGCCCTTCGATGTGAAAGGCAAGGGCCTCCTCAGCCATAGCACGAGCGTCGTCTAGATCGGTGCCGGCGGTGACAACGCCGGGAAAATCAGGAAAGGATACACCGAAGTCGCTGTCGGTATCCTTATGGATCAATCCGATATACTGCTTCATTGTATCTACCTCAGCTTTAGACCAGATTGACGTTCAATGCTCCGTAAGGTCCCCAAAGGAATATCCTTTTTGGGGTGCGGAACTGTGACCCTACCGGCTTTCTTCTTGTGTTTGAATTGTGCATGGCTGCCTCTTCGAGCAACTTCATACCAACCATCAACGTCTAGGGCTTTGATCACGTCTGCACTTTTCATGTGTATAAATACACACTAGTTGCGAAAAATGCAACAAAAAAGTGAACGTCCGTCTTTCGACTAGCTGTGTCTGATCAACGGCTAGCATTCTTCCGAGTAGGGTCCCGACATTTATCGCATACGCGGGGCCTATGGAAATTGCTCACGGATGCGTCCAGCGCCTCCGGACCTTCAGGTTCGCCATCATTCGCGGCCGCTCACGGCCGTTTATTCGACTAATATTCGAGTGCTTGATTTTCTTGGTACGCCCAAGGGGAATCGAACCCCTGTTCCCGCCGTGAGAGGGCGGTGTCCTGACCGCTAGACGATGGGCGCGTTCAAGAACCGGCGATATAGGCTGACGGCCGAGAAAAAGCAACGGGGCTTCGGACAATCAGTTGCGCCGGGGAATTGTCGGTCGCAAGCCTATCGTTTTGGCTGGATCAGATCCCAGAGATTTCCGTGGAGATCGGCGAAAACCGCCACCGTGCCATAGGGCTCAACGCGGGGTGCCTCACGGAATTCGACGCCCTTATCGAGCATTGCCGCGTGGTCGCGGACGAAATCGTCGGTTTCGAGAAACAAAAAGACCCGGCCGCCGGTCTGGTTGCCGATGCTACCCCTTTGCGCATCATCGGCCGCTTCTGCCAGAAGCAGCCGCGCGCCTTGTCCGTCTGCCGGCGCTACCGTGACCCAGCGCTTGCCGCCGCCGAGATCGACGTCCTCGGTGAGCGAGAAGCCTAGCTTGCCGACATACCAGGCGATCGCCTCGTCGTAGTTGGCGACGACAAGCGCCACGGTGGCAACGCGGCGATGTTCCGCAAACCCAGTCATTTGTTGCGGATCGAAAAGCGACCGATAATGCGGCGCTCGGTGATATCGTAGACAAAAATGGCGCGGCTGCCGTCGGCAAGCTCCGCGTCGATGGAGACGCGATTGCCGGAGAGCGACTGGCTGATTACCCTGGCGCCGACCGGCAGCACGATGTCGCCGGTCAGCGGCTCGCCTGCCGGCACCTGGATATCGCCGGCCAGCGGCGGTGTGGCTGGCGGCGGCGCGGTGCGCGTTTTGTAGACAAGGGCCGCGATCACCACCATAAGGGCAAGGAACAGCAGGCCGAGATTGATGGCGACGAAGCGGACCAGCTTCTTGCGCACCTTTTCGACTTCGGGGTCGAGCGGCTTTTCCTCGTCTTCGTCGGCAGCAGCCATGGCAAAACATTCCGGAACTTTTTTCGATGAGCGCTCATAACGAAGAGGCCCCCATATTGATAGAGGATGGATCGATGGAGGGCGGATCGCCAAACGGGGGATCGACCGTGCTGGAAGCGGGTCCCGATGCGGCCGGCCAGCGCCTCGACCAATGGCTGGCGGGCAAGCTCGGACCGGACATGTCGCGTAGCCGGGTGCAGATGCTGATCCGGCAGGGCGCCGTCAAGATCGGCGGCCAGCCGGTCGACGAGACCAAGCGCAAGATGGCGGCCGGTGACCGCGTGTCGGTCGACATGCCGGAGCCGGAGCCGGCGGAGCCGCAAGGCGAGAACATCCCGCTCGAAGTTCTCTATGAAGACAATGAATTGATCGTCATCAACAAGCCGGCGGGGCTGGTCGTCCATCCCGGTGCCGGCAACTGGACCGGCACGCTGGTCAACGCGTTGATCCACCATTGCGGCGACAGCCTTTCCGGCATCGGCGGTGTGCGGCGACCGGGCATCGTCCACCGCCTGGACAAGGAGACCAGCGGCGTCATTGTCGTCGCCAAGACCGATCGCGCCCACAAGTCACTGTCGGAGGCCTTTGCCGATCATGGCCTGACCGGCGATCTCAAACGCGCCTATCTGGCTTTGGTCTGGGGCATACCGACGAGACCGACAGGTACGGTCGACGAGCCGCTTGGCCGCGCCGCCGACCGCGTACGCCGTGCGGTGGTGCCGGAGGGCCGCGACGATGCCCGCCACGCCGTCACTCATTTCACCGTGATCGAGCGCTTTGGCGAGCAGCAAAAGGAATTTGCCACCGCAAGTCTGATCGAATGCCGGCTCGAGACCGGCCGCACCCATCAGATCCGCGTTCACATGGCTCATATCGGCCATCCGGTCGTCGGCGATCCCGATTACGGCCAGGCCTTTCGCACCAAGGCGAACCGGCTTCCCGAGCCGCTGAAGGGCCGCGTGAAGGCATTTCCGCGACAGGCATTGCATGCCCGCCTTCTTGAATTTCGGCATCCGGCTACCCATCTAACGATGAGGTTCGAGGCGCCGGTACCGAGGGACATGGAGGAACTCGTCGGCGGTTTTCGCAAACTCTGAACCACCTTCCGCCCGTTCAAAACCTGATTGGCAAAAACCTGACCGGCGTTGTTCACTTTGGTGTGACACACTGTTTCGTGTTGAACCAATGCTGTCCTTTCTGGTTTTGTTCCTGTATACACCTGACGTCGCGAACGAGCCTTTGGCGTTCGCAACATATGCCCGCCGCGTTTCGGGGGCACCACTCCAGAGAGAGAGGGGCGCTATCATGGCCCAGTCACTACCCAGTATCGTTTCCGGCGAAGGCGGCCTCAGCCGCTACCTGGAAGAAATCCGTCGCTTTCCGATGCTTCAGCCGCAGGAAGAGTACATGCTCGCCAAGCGTTACGCCGAGCATGAGGACACCACGGCTGCACACAAGCTCGTCACCTCCCACCTTCGGCTCGTCGCCAAGATCGCCATGGGCTATCGCGGCTATGGCTTGCCGATCGGCGAGGTGATCTCGGAAGGCAATGTCGGCCTGATGCAGGCCGTCAAGAAATTCGAACCGGAGCGCGGCTTCCGGCTCGCCACCTACGCCATGTGGTGGATCAAGGCCTCGATCCAGGAATACATCCTGCGCTCGTGGAGTCTGGTCAAGATGGGCACGACCGCCAACCAGAAGCGCCTGTTCTTCAACCTGCGCAAGGTGAAGGGCAAGATCCAGGCGCTCGACGACGGCGATTTGAAGCCCGACCAGATCACCGAGATCGCCACCCGCCTCAACGTGTCCGAAGCGGAGGTGGTGTCGATGAACCGCCGCCTGTCGGGCGATGCCTCGCTCAACGCACCGATCCGCGCGAGCGAAGGTGAATCCGGCGAATGGCAGGACTGGCTGGTCGACGACCACGAAAGCCAGGAAGATGCGCTGATCGAGCAGGACGAGCTGGAAAACCGGCGCGGCATGCTGTCCGGCGCTCTCGCCGTGCTCAACGAGCGCGAGCGGCGCATCTTCGAGGCGCGCCGCCTGGCCGAGGAGCCGCTGACGCTGGAAGAGCTGTCGGCCGAGTTCGACATCAGCCGCGAGCGCGTGCGCCAGATCGAGGTGCGCGCCTTCGAGAAGGTGCAGGACGCGGTCAAGGCCGCAGCCAAGCGCCAGATGCAGGCGCTGCGCACCATCGAGGCGCAGCCGGCGGCGTAAACTTCCGACGGAAAGAAATAATGGCGGCGTCAGGTAACTGGCGCCGCCTTTCCTTTTGTGGGTTCGGCCAATCGTAGCGGCGCTGACTTCCCGAAATGCGTGGTGCCGTCTGCCGACAACCCCTCAAAGACAATCCAACGGGAACTTCAAATACCGGCGGCCGTTGGATTCCGGCTCCGGCAGGCGGCCGCCATTCATGTTGACCTGCAGCGCATGCAGGATAAGCCTGGGCATCGGCAGCGTCCTGTCGCGTGCCTCCCGCATTGCCACGAAATCGGCCTCTGTCCTGCATGCCGTAATATGGGTGTTCTTGGATTTCTGTTCCGCGACCGTGCTCTCCCACAAGGGCTCGCGTCCTCCCGTCTCGTAGTCATGACCGACGAACAGACGTGTCTCGTCCGGTAGCGCGAGGATATCCTGGATCGAGCGCCAGAGCCGCGCGGCACTGCCGCCGGGAAAATCCGCTCTCGCCGTGCCGCTGTCCGGCATGAACAGCGTGTCATGGATGAAGGCGGCGTCGCCGATCACATAGGTGATAGAGGCCAGCGTGTGGCCCGGCGAAAAGAGCACCTTTGCCGGAATGCCGCCGACCGAAAAGCTTTCGCCATCGGCAAACAGCCTGTTCCATTGGGATCCGTCGGGAGGAAAATCCGGCCAGTTGTAGATCGCCTTCCACAATTTCTGGACGTCGACGACCTTCTCGCCAATCGCTGTAAGCGCTCCGGTCTTCTCTCGGAGATAGTGCGCCGCCGAGAAATGGTCGGCGTGCGGGTGGGTGTCGAGGATCCACTCGACCTCCAGCCCGTTTTCCCTGATAAAATCGAGCAGGGCGTCGGCATTCTTTGTCGCTGTTGCGCCGGATTTCTCATCGAAATCAAGCACAGGATCGATGATTGCGCATCGTCGCGTCTGCGCGTCGGCGACGACGTATTGGATGGACCCGGTCGGCTTGTCGTAAAAGCCTGCCACCTGCAGCTTGGCCGATGTTGCGTCCAATCCCGGCTCCTCTCAGTTCCCACCCGGCAGGAATGATTTTCTCTGCCGGGCTAAAAGAAGAGCATGGTCATCTGCCGGCACCATGCCGTCAAGCACCGACCGCATGCTTTGTTAAGGCAAAAAGGCCGAAAATTCTTCCGTGCCGTTTGGTTCAGGCAGAGGGTTGTTTGGTCTTCCTGAGATAGGGCAGGATCGTGTCATAGGCGCCGAAACGCTTGATCGCATCCTCATTGGAAACGGCGGCGGTGATGATGACGTCCTCACCCTGCTTCCAGTTCGCCGGCGTCGCGACCTGGTGCTTGGCGGTTAGCTGCATCGAATCGATCGCGCGCAGGATCTCATCGAAGTTGCGGCCTGTGGTCATCGGATAGGTGAGCACCAGCTTGATCTTCTTGTCGGGGCCGATGACGTAGACCGAACGCACCGTCGCATTATCGGCGGGCGTGCGTCCTTCCGAGGTTTCGCCGGCGCCCGCCGGCAGCATCTCGTAAAGCTTGGCGACCTTGAGATCCTTGTCGCCGATCAGCGGGTAGTTCACCGAATGGCCGGTCGCCGTCTTGATGTCGTCCTGCCATTTGGCGTGGTTCGCGACCGGATCGACGGAAATGCCGATGATCTTGACGTTGCGCTTTCTAAACTCGCCTTCCAGCCCTGCCATCGTGCCAAGCTCGGTCGTGCAGACCGGCGTGAAATTTTTCGGATGGCTGAAGAGCACCGCCCAACCGTCACCGATCCATTCGTGAAAGCTGATCGTCCCTTGCGTGGTTTCAGCAGTGAAATCCGGCGCGATATCATTGATACGAAGGCTCATGACGTGTCCCTACCCTGTGAGTGCAGATTGCAGCCGGCACCGCCAGCGCTGCTTTTGTCTTTCTATCACTCCGGCGTCATCCTTCAAACGCCTGTTGCCGCCGGCATTGAGGGCGGCGTGCGAAAAATTTTCATCGCTTCTCGGCAAATGCAGCAGGAATTTTCGCTGCCTTGGCTCAGGTTTTGTTCACCGCCAGCGTCGTCGCCAGGTCTTCCATGCGCTGGGCGAGCGCGCCAAGCGCACCGGTCAGCACCGAATCGTTCTTGTCGGCCTTGGTCAGCGCGTCGTCACGTGTCTTGCGCAGCGTCAGCACTTCGCTTTCCATGCCCTTGACGCGTTTTTGCAGTTCCGAAAGCTCGTCCATGACCATGATGCCGGCCATCACGGTCAGCCGCTGGTCGCCGATCTCGCCGAAGGAATCCTTCAGATGTGAGACATAGCGGTCGAAGCGCTCGGCAAGGTCTATCAGATGCTCTTCCTGGCCCTCGTCGCAAGCCATGCGATACTGCTTGCCGTCGATGGAAACCGTGACTTGTGCCATTGGGCCAGCCTCCTACCTGTCCAACACGGCGCGGATGGTTTCCATGGCGGTCACCAGCCGACGCGACACTTCCTTGTTGGCGTCTTCCAGCCGTTCGGCGCGCGCTTCGGAATTGTCGAGTTCCTGCGCCAGCCGCGAGCGGTCAGCGTTCATGCGCTGCACCTCCGCCTCGGCTTCAGTATAGTCGCGCTCGTGCTCGAGCTTGGCCGCGACGGCATTTTCCAGCCCCTCGATGGCCTTACCCAGCCTCGCGATGACTTCCTTGAGTGTCGTTTCCCCGGTCATGGCTTTCGTCCTGCGCCCTGCCCATCACCGAATCATCCACGTTCAGAACGCGTTATGTCTGAAACATTATGCGCCGTGTGAAGCCAACGTCAACAAAGCTCTCGCGACTGTCCCCTGCTAACGCTAATGTAGAGCCTCCAAGACCCTTCTGGCAGCATCACAAGACCGGCAAAAGCGCGCCGGTTTATTGACTAAAAAGCCGCGCCTGCTATGTGTCGCGCACCCTTTTCAAGGGCTCTCCCAAGGCCCCAAACCCCCTCACTGGAGGAAGCATGACCTCGCGCGAACAACATGACCGGATGGCCAATGCGATCCGTTTTCTCTCCATGGACGCCGTCGAGAAGGCGAACTCCGGCCATCCCGGCCTGCCGATGGGCTGCGCCGATATTGCCACGGTGCTGTTCACGCGTTTCCTGAAATTCGACGCCAAGGCTCCACACTGGGCCGACCGCGATCGTTTCATCCTGTCGGCCGGTCATGGATCGATGCTGCTCTATTCACTGCTCTACCTGACCGGCTACGAGGATATTACCCTCGACCAGATCAAGCACTTCCGCCAGTTGGGATCGAGAACGGCAGGCCATCCCGAATATGGCCATGCCGCCGGTATCGAGACGACGACCGGCCCGCTCGGCCAGGGGCTTGCCAATTCGGTCGGCTTCGCACTTGGCGAGCGCATCATGAATGCCGCCTTCGGCAATGACCTTGTCGACCACTACACCTATGTGCTGGCCGGCGACGGCTGCCTGATGGAAGGCGTTTCCCAGGAGGCGATCGCGCTTGCCGGGCACCTCAAGCTCAACAAGCTGATCGTCTTTTGGGACAACAACAACATCTCGATCGACGGTCCGGTATCGCTCGCTGACAACACCGACCAGGTCGCCCGCTTCCAGGCCTCCGGCTGGAACGCCAGCCACATCGACGGCCAGGATCCCGAAGCGATCGCCTATGCCATCGAGGCCGCCCGCCACTCCGACAAGCCGACGATGATCGCTTGCAAGACGACCATCGGCTTCGGCGCACCGACCAAGGCCGGCACCAACAAGGCGCACGGCTCGCCGCTCGGCGCCGACGAAATCGCCGGTGCGCGGAAGTTCTTCGGCTGGGACTATCCTCCCTTCGAGATTCCAGCCGACATCCTCGATGCGTGGCGCACCGCCGGCAAGGCTGGCGCCAAGCCCCGCACCGACTGGGAAGGCCGCCTTGCCAAGGCCGAGCCCAAGCTGAAGGCTGAGTTCGAGCGCCGCATCGCCGGTAAGCTGCCGGCGAATTTCGACGCCGTCATCGCCGACTACAAGAAGAAGCTCGCCGCCGACAAGCCGAAGGTCGCCACCCGCAAATCGTCGGAGATGGCGCTTGAGGTCATCAACGGCGCGGTGCCGGAAACCGTCGGCGGCTCGGCCGACCTCACCGGCTCCAACAACACCAAGACCAGCCAGACCAAGAACATCACGGCAGACGATTACGGCCAGCGCTACGTTCACTACGGCATCCGCGAACACGGCATGGCGGCGGCGATCAACGGGCTGACGCTGCATGGTGGCCTCATCGCCTATGGCGGCACGTTCATGTGCTTTTCCGATTACGCCCGTCCGTCGATGCGGCTTGCCTCGCTGATGGGCATCCGCTCGATCTTCGTCATGACCCATGATTCCATCGGTCTTGGCGAAGACGGCCCGACCCACCAGCCGGTCGAGCATCTGGCCGCACTGCGCGCCATCCCAAACCACAATGTCTTCCGCCCGGCCGACGCGGTCGAGACCGCCGAATGCTGGCAGTTGGCCCTTGAATCGGAAAAGACGCCGTCGACGCTGGCGCTGACCCGGCAGAACCTGCCGACCGTGCGTAACGACTTCGTTGCGGGAAACCTCAGCCGCCAGGGCGCCTATGAGCTGGCCGCCGCCAATGGCGATGCGGCGGTGACGATCTTCGCTTCGGGCTCCGAGGTCGAGATCGCGCTGGCGGCGCGCGAGGCGCTGGAGAAGCACGGTCATCCGACCCGTGTCGTCTCTGTGCCGTGCTTCGAATTGTTCGACAAGCAAAGTGCCGACTATCGCAACAAGACAATCGGCAACGCGCCAATCAAGATCGCCATCGAAGCCGGCATCCGCCAGGGCTGGGATCATTTCATCGGCACTGACGGCATCTTCATCGGCATGACCGGCTTCGGCGCCTCTGGTACGATCGAACAGCTCTACCCGCATTTCGGCATCACCGCCGAAGCGACGGTGAAGGCGGCGGAAGCCCGCCTGCACGGTTAGCAGGCGCGCCCGCGAAAACACGCATCGTGATTTTGCGGGCAGCCTCAGTTTGGTGGACTTAAATCCAACCCCTCGACGGCTGGATTCTTTGGCAGCCCGCCGTTATGAAGCTGCGGACTTGATCTTCGGCCTCCAACTCCCAAGGAGAGAAAAAATGACCGTCAGAGTTGCCATCAACGGATTTGGCCGCATCGGCCGCAACATCCTGCGCGCCATCCACGAATCCGGCCGCAAGGACATCGATGTGGTCGCCGTCAACGACCTCGGCCCGGTCGAGACCAATGCGCATCTGCTGCGCTACGACAGCGTGCATGGCCGCTTCCCGCATGAAGTGACGGTTGACGGGGACCAGATCACCGTCGGCACGGAGAAATTCAAGGTCACCGCGATCAAGGATCCGACGCAGCTGCCGTGGAAGGAGCTCGGCATCGACATCGCGCTCGAATGCACCGGCATCTTCACCGCCCGCGACAAGGCAGCCGCGCATCTGACCGCCGGCGCCAAGCGGGTCCTCGTCTCGGCGCCTGCCGAGGGCGCCGATCTCACCGTCGTCTATGGCATCAATCATGACAAGCTGACCAAGGACCACATCGTCATCTCCAACGCCTCCTGCACCACCAACTGCCTGGCGCCGCTGGCAGCCGTGCTGCATGACGCGGTCGGCATCGAGAAGGGCATGATGACGACGATCCACTCCTACACCGGCGACCAGCCGACGCTGGACACCATGCATAAGGATCTCTACCGCGCCCGCGCCGCCGCCCTGTCGCAGATCCCGACCTCGACCGGTGCGGCCAAGGCGATCGGCCTGGTGCTGCCAGACCTCAAGGGCAAGCTCGACGGCATCTCCATCCGCGTGCCGACCCCGAACGTCTCGGTCGTCGATTTCAAGTTCATCGCCAAGCGCGCGACCACCGTGCAGGAGATCAACGAGGCGGTGATCGCCGCCTCCAACGGCAAGCTGAAGGGCATTCTCGCGGTCACCCATCACCCGAACGTGTCGATCGACTTCAACCACGATCCGCATTCCTCGATCATGGCGCTCGACCAGACCAAGGTCATGGACGGCAACTTCGTTTCGGTGTTGTCCTGGTACGACAATGAGTGGGGTTTCTCCAACCGCATGTCCGACACGGCGGTCGCCTTCGGCAAGACCATCGCCTGATCGCAGAGCCACCTTCTTGCGACTTGGAAACGCCCGGCTCTGTCCGGGCGTTTTTGTTTAAGCCCCTTCGCTCGCGTTCTTGTGTCGGCAGATCGCACGTCTTGGGAGATTGGCCTGAACGACCATCGCCCTTCGTCATCCCGGGGTCTGCGCGACGCCGCTTCGCGGCTGCTCCGCCCTGGGATGACGAAGTTGGAGCGGCATAGGGCAAAAAACACCCTCCCGCCTTGCACCCGTCATGTCTTCGCCTCACTCTCCCGTAAAGCGAGAGGTACACGAAATTGAGGGGGCGGTTTTCGGATGGAGCATGCGATCTATCTCGTGACGCTGGTTGGCACCGCACTTGTCGTTGCCGCTGCGTTTTCGAGCCTGATCGCCTTCCGCTTCGGCGCTCCTCTCTTGCTGCTGTTTCTCTGCATCGGCCTGGCCACGGGTACAGACGGCCTCGGCATCCAGTTCGACAATGCGCGACTGGCTTATTTTGCCGGCTCACTGGCGCTGGCGGTCATCCTGTTCGATTCAGGTTTCGGCACGCCGCTCAACGCCTTGCGGCAGGCGGCCGGACCGGCGCTGTCGCTGGCGACCGTCGGCGTCCTTTTAACCACTGGCCTGTTCGGCGTCGTCGCCTACTACTTGCTCGATCTCAGCTGGCTGGAATCCTTCCTGCTCGGGGCTGCCGTCGCGTCTACCGACGCGGCAGCAGTGTTCTTCCTGTTGCGCGCCGGCGAGATCAATTTGCGCGAACGCGTGCGTTCCACGCTCGAGGTCGAATCCGGCACCAATGACCCAATCGCCATCTTCCTGACCATCAGCCTAGTCGAGATCATAGCCGCCAACGCCAGTCCCGAGACCAGCGTGCTGGTTACCGATCTCGTCCTCGGCTTCCTTCTCAACATGGGGCTTGGCGCCGTCGTTGGCATTTTCGGCGGCCTCGCCATCGTGCGCCTCGTCGACCGGCTCAATCTCGACCACGGGCTGCTGCCGATCTTCGTGCTGACGCTGTCGTTGATGGTGTTCGCCGCCGCCGGCGCCATTGGCGGCTCCGGCTTTCTGGCGGTCTATCTCGCTGGCCTCATTGCCGGGAATTCCGACATCCGCGCCGTCACCATCCTCAAGCGCTTTCAGGACGGCATGTCGTGGCTGGCACAGATCATCATGTTCCTGATCCTCGGCCTGTTCGCGACACCCTCGCAATTCCCGGCGATCCTGCTGCCGGCGATCCTGCTGGGCCTGTTCCTGATATTCGTGGCGCGGCCGATCGCCGTCTGGCTTTGCCTGATGCCGTTCCGTCTGCCGCGCCCGGAAGTCGCCTTCGTCTCCTGGGTGGGACTGCGTGGCGCCGTGTCTATCCTGCTCGCCATCACGCCGCTGCTTGGTGGCCTTGAGAACGGCCGCCTCATCTTCAACACCGCCTTCATCGTCGTGCTGGTGTCGCTGGTCATCCAAGGATGGACCGTCGGACCGCTGGCGCGCCGCCTCGGCCTGATCGTGCCCGCCCGCCTAGGTCCGTTGGACAAGGTCGAACTCGAATTGCCGGGCTCCGCCCATCACGAGCTTCTCGCCTACCGCGTAGCGCCTGGCAGCCCGGTGGCGCGCGGCGAGCGCATTCCGCGCTGGGCGCGGCCGTCGCTGGTGCTGCGCGACGGCCGCTCGATGCGCTTCCAGGACATGGGCAGACTTGCCGCCGGCGACCATGTCTACATCTTCGTGCCGGATCGCTATCCAGCCCTGCTCGACAAGCTGTTCGCCAGCCGCGCCGTGGTCGATCCGGAGGATGCGGACTTCTTCGGCGCCTTCGCCGTCGATCCGGCGCGCTCCGCCGCGGAACTGGAAGCCGCTTACGCGCCGGGCCTGACCGAGGAGGAACGCAAGCTGACCGTCGGCGATCTGGTGACCGAGCGGCTCGGCGGCCATGCCGAATATGCCGACCGGGTGCTGCTTGGCCCGATCGAGTTGATCGTTCGCGACGTCGACGACAAGGGCAAAATCACCGGTCTGGGCCTGTCTTTCGAGCCGACCGCGCCGGTGGCGCGGGTGCCGGTGTTCCTGAGCGCTGGCGAGATCGCCGACCGCATCGTTGCCTTTGTGCGCAATTGGCGCAAGCGGACCAAGATGCAGGGCGCCGAGGCGCCAGCGGACGCTGAACCGGCTCCACATCCAGTGGTGGAAAAGTCGACCGGCGAGGGCTGACGGCTCCCCGTACGAGCCGTGATCATATTTTCCGTGTAGCACCATTGCAGGTCTTGCATCGTCGTTGGTGCGGGTTAAGGTCCCGGCGTTTTTCGCGAAAGGGAACAGCATGGCCAGCTTCAAGACACTGGACGACATCGGCAATATCGATGGCAAGCGCGTGCTGGTGCGCGTCGACCTCAACGTTCCAGTCGCCGACGGCAAGGTCACCGACGCCACCCGTATCGAGCGCATCGCGCCGACCATCGCCGAGCTTTCCGGCAAGGGCGCCAAGGTCATCCTGCTTGCCCATTTCGGCCGGCCCAAGGATGGACCCTCGCCCGAATTCTCGCTTGAGCCGATCGCCAAGGCAACCGCGGAGGTGCTCGGCCGTCCTGTCGGCTTCGCATCCGACTGCATCGGCGACAAGGCCGCGAGCGCCGTCGCCGCCATGGGCAAGGGCGACGTGCTGCTGCTCGAAAATACCCGCTTCTACAAGGCCGAGGAGAAGAACGATCCGGCCTTCACCGAAAAGCTCGCCGCCAATGGCGACATCTTCGTCAACGACGCCTTTTCGGCCGCCCACCGCGCCCATTCGTCGACGGAAGGGCTTGCGCACTTGCTGCCGGCCTTCGCCGGCCGCACCATGCAAGCCGAGCTCGACGCACTGGAAAAGGGCCTCGGCAATCCCGTCCGCCCTGTCGTTGCCATCGTCGGCGGCGCCAAAGTCTCGAGCAAGATCGACCTGCTGATGAATTTGGTGAAGAAGGTCGACGCGCTGGTCATCGGCGGCGGCATGGCCAACACCTTTCTCGCCGCGCGCGGTACCGATGTCGGAAAGTCGCTGTGCGAGCATGATCTCGCCTCGACCGCCAAGCAGATCATGATCGAAGCGGCCGAGGCCGGCTGCGCCATTATCCTGCCGGTCGACGGCGTCGTCGCCAGGGAGTTCAAGGCCGGTGCTGCCAGCGAGACCGTCGCCATATCGGAGGTCCCGGCCGATGGCATGATCCTCGATGTCGGCGCAAAGACCGTCAAGACCATCGCCGACTGGATCGACCGCGCCGCGACGCTGGTTTGGAACGGTCCGCTCGGCGCCTTCGAGATCGAGCCGTTCGACCATGCGACGGTGGCGGCAGCCAGGCACGCCGCGGCCCGCACCAAGTCCGGCAAACTGGTCTCGGTCGCCGGCGGCGGCGACACGGTGGCCGCCCTCAACCATGCCGGTGTCGCCGACGACTTCACCTATGTCTCGACCGCCGGCGGCGCCTTCCTGGAATGGATGGAAGGCAAGCCGCTGCCCGGTGTCGATGTGCTGAAGCGCTGAGGCCTGGGGTCCTGAGGCGACCGGCGAACGCGGGCGTTTGCGCGTTTCAATCGATTCGAGCTTTCCGCTTGGAATGGTTCGACTTGAACCTGCCTTGCTCTAGTGGTCTGCTAGGCTGGAATAACCGTTTCAGGGAGAAGCACGATGAGCGAACGTCTCGAGGACATTGCCGCCGCGATGGTGGCCGACGGCAAGGGGCTTTTGGCCGCCGACGAAAGCTCCGGCACCATCAAGAAGCGCTTCGACGTGATCGGCGTCGAATCGACCGCCGACAGCCGCCGCGACTATCGCGAGATGATGTTCCGCGCCAAAGAGGCGATGACCAGATACATTTCCGGCGTCATCCTCTATGACGAGACCATCCGCCAGAAGGCCGCCGACGGCACACCGCTGGTCGACATCATCAAGGCGACCGGCGCCATCCCAGGTATCAAGGTCGATGCCGGTGCCAAGCCGCTGGCCGGATACCCTGGCGACACGATCACCGAAGGCCTCGACGGCCTGCGCGAGCGGCTCGCCGATTACTACAAACTCGGCGCCCGTTTCGCCAAATGGCGTGCGGTGATCGACATCGACGTCGCCAAGGGGGTTCCTTCCGCCACGTCGATCGGCTCGAACGCCCATGCGCTCGCCCGTTATGCGGCGCTTTGCCAGGTGGCCGGCATCGTCCCGATCGTCGAGCCGGAAGTGCTGATGGACGGCGCTCATGACATCGGCACCTGCTACGAGATCAGCAAGGCAACGCTGACGAGGCTTTACACCGAGCTCTACGCAGCCCGCGTCGTGCTGGAAGGCACCATCCTGAAGCCGAACATGGTTCTCGCCGGCAAGAAGTCGGGCAAGGTGAGCAGCCCCGAGGAAGTCGCCGAAAAGACCATAAAACTGTTCCGCGAAACGGTGCCGGCCGCGATTGGGGGCATCGCCTTTCTCTCCGGCGGACAATCGGACGAGGAGGCGACCGCCAACCTCAATGCCATCAATGCCATCGGCCCGCATCCGTGGAAATTGACCTTCTCCTACGGCCGCGCCTTGCAGGCCGCGCCACAGAAGGCGTGGAGCGGCAAGGCGGCCAACGTCGCCGCTGCCCAGGCCGCATTCGCCCACCGCGCCCACATGAACCATCTGGCCGCGCTTGGAAAATGGCAGCCGGAACTGGAACAGGCCGCCTAACCGGGTTTTGCCTTCATCCGAACCCGGGTCGTGTGCCCGGGTTCATATGCTCTGAAAAAACGCGAGGACTGTGTCGGCTTGCGTTGAGCCCAAACGTCCTTGGGGCTCAAAGAGGAGCAGGCTCATGCCAAACAACAAGATCGTTTCACGGGAAGACTGGTTCCAGGCGCACAAGGCGCATCTGGCCCGCGAGAAGGAATTGACGCGATTTCGCGACCGCATCGCTGCCGAACGGCGGGAATTGCCTTGGTTGAAGATCCGCAAGGACTATGTCTTCGAGACCGAACGGGGGCCGAAGACACTGGCCGACCTATTCGGAGGCGCAAGCCAGCTGATCGTCTACCATTTCATGTTCGGGCCTGGCGCCGACTACCGGTGCGAAGGTTGCTCCTTCCTCGCTGACCACATCGACGGCGCCAATCAGCACCTTAGGCATCACGATGTGTCGCTGGTCGTGGTGGCGCGGGCGCCGCTGGCTGAATTTCTGCCTTACAAACAGCGCATGGGCTGGAAATTCGACTGGGTGTCGTCCTACGCCTCGGATTTCAATTTCGACATGCAGGTATCCTTCACCGACAAGCAGATCGCGGCCGGCGACACGACCTACAATTTCGAGCAGCGCGCGCGCAAATCAAAAGACCTTCCCGGCACCAGCGTGTTCTACCGGGATGAGAACGGCGACATCTTTTTGACCTTCATGTCGCGCTCCAGGGGCGGTGATCCGCTGATCGGCGCCTATCACTATCTCGACCTGACGCCGAAAGGCCGCAACGAAACCGGTCCCTATCACAGCCTGATGGACTGGGTGCGGCTGCACGATGAATATGCAGACAGGCCCGAGATGCAGGACGCCTGTTGCCATTGACGGTGGCTGTCGACGCAAGGTCTTTCGCCTTCGGCCCGATATGCGCTAAGTGCTGCTCGCTATGCCCTAAAACGGACTTGCCCATTTAACGGTTCGCGATGCAGCGCTTTCTTGTCCCCCTCACCTGGCTCGCCTTTCCGGTCTATGTCTGGCAGGGGCTCGGAGTGCGCCGCCGCACCACCCGAATGCTGCCGGCGCAAGGTCCGGTCATGCACGAGATACCAGGGCAGGCGCCGGCGATCTCACTTCTGATGCTCGGCGATTCTTCCGCCGCGTCCGTCGGCATCGGCAATTCCGAGTACGGGCTGGCCGCGCAACTGGCCAAGCTAATCTCGCAACGCACTGGCCGTGCGGTGCGCTGGCGGGCAGCCGGCTTCAACTCGGCGACCTCGGGCCAGATCCGCGACCATGTGCTGCCCAACCTGTCGGCCGATCCTTGGACGCATATTGTGCTCGCCATCGGCACCAACGACACCAAGAACTTCCACTCGGTGCGCCGCTTCAAGAGCGATTTTGGCGGCTTGCTCTACGCGCTGCGCGCCAAATGGCCTGAGGCGCGCGTGGTGTGGTCGCCAGTGCTGGAATTCACCCGGGCACCGGCAATGCCGCCGCTGCTCGGAAAGATCCTGGAGATCCGCGCCGCCGAGATGAATCGGATGGGCGAGCGCCTTTGTCTCGAACGCGGCGCGGTGCCGGCGCCGCGCCTGCCGATCACCGATGCCGAAGCCGGCTTTGCATCCGACGGATTTCATGCCTCGGAAGCCGGCTACCGGGCCTGGGCGGAACATCTCGTCGGTTTGGTGCTGGCCGACGAACCCCACGTCGCATAGCGGCCCGTCGGCCCTAACCCCAATGCCCCAGCGCCGCTGTTATCGAAATCGCCGCCATTGCCAGTACCGCCAGCTTCCAGAAATCGCTGCGCCGCCTCAGCCCCGGCCAGCCGAGCGGTTTGATCAGCTGGATGACCATCATGGCGATGATGACGAGCGCAAGGAGTTTCGACATGCCGCCTTTGACCAGCATCGCGGCCGGCTGTCAAAGCGCTCCTTGTGCGCTCATCCCTGGTCACCATTACGACACGATCGCCGGCGCTCTGAATGCAACGTGGTGGACCGCGGAACCGGCAACCGGCAGCGTCGTCAGATGCCATCCATCCTCCTGACAGACTGCTGTCAGGAGGGGTGTGCGATAGTGTCTCCATCGAAAGAGAGGAGACCAGCTATGAACGGTTTTACCATTCTGCGCAGCGTGCAGCACTATGTCGGCAAGATCCGGACGATGCGCAACGAGATCCGCACCCAACGTTTCATGAATGACTTGCCGCAGAGCATCCGCAAGGACATCGGTTGGCCCGATAATTACGAAGGCCGCCACGGCCGCGGGTGATTTTTCGCCGTAGTGCTTGGATGCGGGCGCTACAGCGCCCAGATAATAGGTCCGGCGGGCCGAAAGGCGGAGCAGGAAATGTCCGACCAGAAGACCATTGGTGTCGTTTTCATCGATCGCTTCGCCGACTGGGAATACGGCCTGCTGGCGGCTTCGGCGGTCGAATGGTTCGGCGCCCGCGCGGTGTCGCTAACGCCGGGCGGTAGGCCGGTGACGTCGGCCAGCGGGTTTCAGCTGACGCCCGACCGCTCCACCGAGATTGATGAAAACACCGACCTCGACGCCGTCGCGGTGATCGGCTCCGACCAGTGGGTCGATGCACCGCCTGTTATCTCCGGACTGCTGACGGCAATTGCGGCGCGCGGCGGCGTGGTCGGCGGCATCTGTGCCGGCACGCTGGCATTGGCGCGCGCCGGCTTGTTCGACAAGGCCAAACACACCAGCAATGGTCGTGACTGGATCAATGAAAAGGAACCGGGCTATCCAGGCGCCCAGAACTATCTGGATGTGCCCTATGCCGTCGCCGACGGTCGCATCGTGTCTGCGCCGGGTTCGGCTCCCGGCACCTTCGCTCTTGCCTATTTGACGACGCTCTATCCCCAGAGAAGCAGCGACCTCGCTGAGATGCGCAGGCTGTTCGCCAAGGAGTATGTCGGAGGGGAACATGCTGAAGCCTCCTGACAGTATGGTGTCAGGAGCGGCGTGCAATAGTGCGACAGTATCAGGAGACTGGCATGGCCTTCATCCCCGCAAAAGCCTCGGCATGG
The DNA here is from genome assembly GCF_040545535.1 of Mesorhizobium robiniae. NCBI lineage: Bacteria > Pseudomonadati > Pseudomonadota > Alphaproteobacteria > Hyphomicrobiales > Phyllobacteriaceae > Mesorhizobium > Mesorhizobium robiniae. Next base: position 266,117 of record NZ_JBEPMC010000007.1, on the reverse strand, counting down.
TTCGAGATCCCCGTCACCGACATGGATCGGGCCCGCGCCTTTTATGGGTCGGTGCTTCAGAACGATCTCGCTCTGGAGGAGAGCGGCCCGAACCCGCTGGCCATGTTCGCCGCGCAGGACCGAATGGCCTCCGGGCACGTCTACCCCGGAAAACCCGCGGCACCGGGAACCGGCCCAACCATCCATCTGTCGGTTGCCGCACCGATCGAAGACGCCATGGAACGGGTGAGGCAGAACGGCGGTCAGGTCGTCTCGCCGGCGATCTCCATTCCGGCCGGCATATTCGCCTATTGCCTAGACCCGGACGGAAACAGTTTCGGGCTCTTTGTCTAGGTGGCGCATGGCAAAAAGCTGGAACGACAGGCTGAATACGCCGGGCATCAATGGCATCAAGCCGTCGCCGCGCACTGTCGGTGACGTCGTCGAGGGCCAGCCGATGCTGGTGCCGACAGCGCGGCAGGTCGATGATTTCATCCGCTCCATCCCAAAGGGCGTGGACATGGATGTCCGCGCATTGCGCACCGCGCTGGCCATCGAGCACGGTGCCGAAGTGACATGCCCGGTTACTATCGGCTATCATCTGCGCACTGTCGCCGAGGCCGCCAACGAGGATCTGGAGCGCGGCATGACGCTGAGCGACATCGCGCCGTTCTGGCGGGTGCTGGATGCAAAGACGCCGACAACAGGGAAATTGTCCTTCGGCGCGGCATTCGTCGCCGCGCAGCGAAAGCGCGAAGGGCTGGAACCATAATGCATGTCGCCCAAAAGTGGGAACCGGTTTTGGGATCACGACATGCATAGAAACAACACCGAGGGACCATACGATGCGCCGCGCCGACAGGCTCTTCCAGATCGTGCAGCATCTGCGCGGTGGCCGTCTGGTCACCGCCCAGAAGCTGGGCACGTGGCTCGAGGTTTCCGAGCGAACCATCTACCGCGACATCGCCGACCTGCAGTCGACTGGTGTGCCGATCGACGGCGAGGCCGGCGTTGGCTACATGATGAGGGAGGGTTTCGACCTTCCGCCGCTGATGTTCACGCGTGACGAGATCGTGGCGCTGGTCGCCGGCGCCCGCATGGTGCGCGCGTTTGGCGGCGCTGCCATGGCGCGGGCCGCCGACGAGGCGCTGGTCAAGATCGGCGCCGTGCTGCCCGATGCCGAAAAGGACCGCATCGCCCGCACCGAAATCCACACGCCGATGTGGGTGGTGAGCGACGCCGCGCGCGAGGCAATCGACCTGATCGAGCGCGCGGTGGAAAAACGCCAGGTGCTGACCATCGACTACTCCGACGAGGCCGGGCGCAGCACCGCGCGCGATATCAGGCCGCTAGGCCTATGGTTTTGGGGCAAGGTGTGGACGCTGGTCGCCTGGTGCGAGATGCGCGACGATTTCCGCGCCTTCCGCATCGACCGCATCGCCTCGGTGGTCATAGCCGGCCGCGTCTTCAAGCCCGAGCGCGGCAAGCAGCTCGCCGATTTCTATCGTGCGGTCGAGCGCAGCGAGGATTACGGCATGGCGCCGGACCGGGCCGCGCGAACCTGACACGCACGATCGCAAAAAAAAGCCCGCGTCAGGCGGGCTTTTTGTAATTGATTGGCTATAGCGGCCGCTTCTCACTCCTCGTCGTCGGTATCCTGGTCCTTCGACTTCAGCGCCGAAAGCTTGGCGAAGACGGCGTTGGCGTCGAGTTCCGCATCCTCGTCCTTCGGCTTCTCCGGTGTCGGCACCAGCCGCTCGGTCAAAGCCGCCGGCAGCAGCGTGTCGCCGGCCGGCTGTGCCTGCTCGCGGCCACGCGAGGCGCGGTTGACTTCCATGTCGAGGTCGATCTGTGAGGCGAGACCCAGCGTCACCGGATCCATCGGCTGCAGATTGGCCGAGTTCCAGTGCTTCCTGTCGCGGATCTGGTCGATCGTCGATTTGGTGGTGCCGACGAGCCGCGCGATCTGCGCGTCCTTCAGCTCGGGATGGTTGCGCACCAGCCAGAGGATGGCGTTGGGCCGGTCCTGGCGCTTCGACAGCGGCGTGTAGCGCGGGCCCTTGCGCTTGGATTCCGGCACCCGCACCTTGGGGTCCGACAGCTTCAGCCGATGGTTCGCATCCTTCTCGGCGCGTGCGATCTCATCACGGGTCAGCTGGCCGGTCATGATCGGGTCCATGCCCTTGATGCCTTGCGCCGATTCGCCGTCGGCGATCGCCTTGACCTCGAGCGGATGCAACCCGCAGAACTGCGCGATCTGCTCGAAGGAGAGCGCGGTGTTGTCGACCAGCCAGACGGCGGTCGCCTTGGGCATCAGCAGCGTATTGGCCATTGCAAAATATCCTTCTCGTTCGCCCGCGTTCCCGCGCGGGCGGTGGTTTAAGCCACCAAAATGGGAAATTCGCGGTCTGTATAACCGCTCTCTTGCCATTCCGCAACGTTTTTGGCGCGTGACGGCGAGGACAGCAGGATATCGAACCTGTCCAGGCAGTCGTCCAGCTTCAGCGCCGTGTCATCGGCGTTTCGGTCCGCTGTTTATGGCTTGGCCGGCTTGTTTTCTTTCCTTGGCTGCACTGCAATCGAAGGTGCGTCCGGAGGCGGACCGGCCGGCTTCGGTTGGTCGACTGCTTGTGTATCCGGCGCCTGCGGCCCTCCGGGTGTCAGGTTGACCGAGAGCCCGTAGATCTTCCACTGCCGGTTCACCGGCTCGAACAGCAGCTCGAAATTGACCTGCAGCGGCATCGATGGAAAAAAACCCGCCAAATGCAGCATGCCGTTCGGCTCGATCTGCGGCAGCAGCGTCAGTTGCGGCTCGAGCACGGCAACCGCGCCGAAATCGAGCGCCTGCTTGCGCTGGCTGGCAAAGATGTCGCCGAGCTGGGCGGCGCTGTTGGCCTGGAAGTTAGGCGAACCCAGATCGCGAAGCACTGTGTAGTTACCGGTCTTGTTGGCCTGGTCGAGCGCCAGCAACGCGCTCCGCGTTAAGATCAGCACGCCATTGCGGTCGATGCCGGCGGGACGAGCGACCTTCTGCGCCACCCGCTTTTCCTTGGTTTGCGCCTGCGCTACCTGCGGAAGCACGGCAACGGCCGCCAGCGCGATAGTACAAGCGGCAAGAAAGCCGCCGGCGCATCGAGATCGCCGGCCGCTCGCCCACGGCCAGTGCTGGAGCCTGGATATGCCGATCATGCCGGTCGTGTCAGTTCAGCGTCCATGACGCCCCGACGCTGACGCCGACATCGCCTCGGTTGGTGGATGCCGAAACAGCGGCGTTGAGGCGGAAATCCTCGCTGGTGTTGTAGCCGAGGCCAAGCGCAAGGCCCGATTGCCCCTTGAAATGGCCAAAGCCGCCGGCGATCGACAGTTTTTCAGACCTGTCGTCGTAACGCAGCCCGGCCGTTGCCAATGCAAGCGCCGTCCCTGCCCGGGCTTCCGAGCGGGTCTCGTTGATTCGGCCGCCAATATCCTGGAAGTTGGCCTCGAGTGCGCCAACGCGGCCGTCGAGTTGCGTGATGTCGTCGGTGTTGGTCGTCACCCTCGTATCAAGGTTGGCGATCTGAGTGGTGTGGGCATTCAGCGTGCTGGTGTTGCTGGTGATGCGTGTCTCGTGGTCGGCCAACTCCGTTGTGTGGGCATTGATCTGCGTCGCATGACTGTCCACCGTCGTGCTCAGATTGGTGATGTGGGTACTGTTCTGGGTGACCTGTCCCGGCACACCTTCTAACGTCGCGACATCGAATGTGGACGCCGCCAGATTGCCGTTTCCGTCCGTCGTCATGAAATAGGCAGTCGCGCCTTGCGCGTCCCTGCTTGCCTGAGAATTGATGCCGGCGAGAGTATAAGTATTCGTGGCGGTACCGAGAGACACCTGATTGGCGCGCTCGGTGGTGACGCCCGAACCGATAGCTATGGCGTTATCATGGCCGGCGGCCGCATTGGCGCCGATCGAAACCGAGTTGCTCATAGACAAAGGAGCGCCGTCCTCTCCACTGCCGGCATTTCGACCGATGGCGACGTTGCCCGATCCTGTGAAATACCGGCCGGCGGTTGCGCCAAAGGCAGAGTTGTCATCGCCGGTGACGCTCAGACCAGCCCCTGCCCCAGTTGCAGCATTGAAACTTCCGGTCACCGTAAAGCCGGCATAGTTGCCCACTGCTGTGTTGGCTTCCCCGCTAGTGGCAGAACCGGCACTTTCACCGATGCTGGTGCTGGCGCCGCCAACCGCTGCGGCGGCATCACCACATGCGAAGCTGTCCGAGCCCGAGGCTGCAGCGGTAGCGCCGCCGCCCATCAGACATGTCGATTGGGCTGCGGCGTCCTCCAATGAAGCAAACCAGGATACACCGGCTACCAACCACAGGCCGGCGATCGTTGCGGTCCGGGCTGGCCCGTGGCGGCTCCGTTCGAATCTCATATCGGCTCGGAGCTGCCGGGTCGCGCCCGCCCACCCCGCCCTACCAAGAACGTCGACCCACCCCCGACCGGCCATTAGCTGTCCCCTTTCAGTTTCCCGCGCGACCGAATGCCACGAACACGCGGCGCCCATCTCATCGAAGCGGACACTGAAGGCGGGATGAGAGTTCCAACAATCGTCATATGACGACTGTTCGCCGTTTTAGCTTGATCAAAGGAGCCCAGGCGTCGGGCAGTACCGATGGGCCACACATTCTGTTGTGCTAATTTTCGAAGTGAGAAGTTCGCGCGGCAGCAACGCCTCAGAAGTACAGAGCCGCTCAGCCGAGGTAGCGGAAAATCCGGCAAGAAAACGTCCTTCTGTCGGCATTTGCCGACTGTTGGAGAAAGGGCGTTTCATCCACATTTCGCCTCCGGTAGCGGCGACCTACCCTTGGGAGAGCAGGCCACCGCCGATGTGGGTTGATGATGTTGGAAACTGGGCACGTTGCGGCGGGGTTGTTTCCGTTCGCTATTTCCTACGCGTTGTTGGCAATGGTGCCTGGCGCCAATTTTGCTGTCGTCGCGCAGGCCGGGCTAACCGGCTCGCGTGCCACGGCGCTTTCAGCCGCGGCTGGTATTGCCCTTGGCGCGAGTTCGCTGGCGGCAGTCGTCGCGACGGGAGCCGGCGCACTGCCGCCGGGGGGCATCGCACATCAGATGGCCGCCAGTCTTTACGGCGCAATGTTGGTCTTCATCGGCTGGAATTCGATGCGGCGGGCGCTGTCGATCAAGACTGGCGCCGACGAGCCGAAGCCGGTCGCCATCGTTCGGTACTTCCGGCTGAGCTTTATCACGGCAGCGGCAAATCCTGCCACCGCATTGTTCTTTGCTTTCTCCACGCTAAGCTTAAATGCCCGCGGAGCAATTAGCATAGCCGTGGTCGCGCTGGTTTTCACCATAGCAGTCGCGTGGTTTGGCCTCGTCGGCCTCGTGATTTCCCAGCCAGCGATGCGCCAACTTTACAACCGTTTTCGAAAGCACGTGGACATCATCTTGGGAGGAGCCTTGATAGCGATCGGTTTTGCCGCGCTTAGCCATTGAAACGACAGATGTACCGGGCTCCAACATTTTAGCCGATCGTCATCTGCGGTTGAGCGGTTCTGTGCTTTTGAGCAAGGCGACGAGCTGACTTTGCTGGCGGGTTCCCGTCTTGGCAAAGATCCGTTCAAGATAGGTCCGGCTGGACTTTACGGTGATATTCAGGTCGGACGCAGCATCCTTCAGGGGCCGCCCTTGCGAAAGCGCAGCGGCCAGACGTGCCTCGGAAGGTGTCAGGTCGAACAGGCCGGCCAGGATGCTTGGTGAAGGCACAACGGAACTGGCGCTTACTGCTGTCGCCGCAACCAGGATGTCTGCGCCGAAAAAAACGTCATGTGCGGCGCGCCGCAGCGGGCAAGAGGTGAATGATTAGGGCCGGCCGGCTTTCGCTCGCCGCAACAGGAATGGAGCGCACTGCCGAATTGTGCCGGTTCTCGACGATGGCCTGCTGGAAAAGCGCATTGGCGGAGGCACTGGCGATCGCCATACCGCCATAGGCGGTTGGCAGAAACATTTCGGGCATTTCCTCCAGGAGGCTATTGGCGGTCAGCACGCGTCCCGATGCAGCCATTACCGCCGCGGGCAGCCCGATAGTCTCGAGTGCCGAGACGGTCGCCTTGGCCTGCTCCAACCCCAATCGCGCCGAGATCATGCCGGCACGCGCGAAATGCGGGCGAAGCTGGCCGAGCCTATCGACCGACGCCCGATCGTAGGTGCCATCCTTAATCCACCGCTGAAAAACGAATGTGACCAGCTCGCCGCTCGGCATGGCAACTGCCGAACAAAGATGTGAGCCGATACCTGCCGCTCTCAGCTGTGTCCGCACCGGGTCACGTTCGACCTCTTCGGCTGTCAAGAAATCTTCGACCTGCACGAAGCTCGCCGGCTGCATGCTGCACATGCGCTGTATCGCGTCGGAGAATTTCCAGGCATCGCTGGCGACAAATTCATCGAACAAGGATTGGAGGGAGTTGCCGTGAACCGGAGAAATGTCACTCAATTTGCCGCGGACTGGAGAATCGGCACTGAACAGGAGGATGGCGCCGGTGGCCGAACCAGAAAGACGGCCGGCAGCTTGCAGCGTATCCCCCCAAAGTTCCGGCACGAAAGCCGCCTCGTAGATCTTGTCGGTAAGATCATCAAACATGGGGCGCACGGCCTCGTTCAGAGCGTCTTGCTGGCCGGATCGCCTACGCTCGCCGCGTTAACCGATTCCCGCACGCCCAAAATGCCATGGTGGAACCCAAGGTCAACCGCAGATTACCGTCGAGTCGAACTGGTTGTTGCAGCCCCAAAACAAAACCCGCCGGACAAGGTCCAGCGGGCTCGGAACCGGCGGCGGGAGACCCGCCTGCCTCGGCTCTTGCTTAGCGGATCAAAGCCCCTGGCGGGCAATCCTCTCGATGTCGCCACGGTTGATGCCGAGGTCGTTGAGCTGGCGAGCGTTCAAGCGGTTCAGTTCGCGCACGGTCTCATTGTACATGCGCCAGTTACGGAAAGCGCGGATCGGGTTCATGGTAGTCCTCCATCGTTTCGATGCCGCTCAAATAGGCATCGTTGATGAAAAGTTGAACAGACGCTTTTGCATGGCCGCAATGCGTTTGTTGCATTGCACAATTAAGCTCTTGTTCAGCTTGTTACCGACCGTCAGCCGACATCGAGGACGATCTTGCCGATGTGGTCGCCCTCCTCCATCCGCTCATGCGCCCGCCACGCTTCCTTGAGCGGGAAGATCATGTCCATAACGGGTGCGACCTTGCGGGTGCCGAGCAATGGCCACACCTGCGCCTCGAGTGCTGCGGCGATTTCCGCCTTGAATTCGGCCGTGCGCGGCCGCAGCGTCGAGCCGGTATGGGTGAGCCGCTTGACCATGAGCTTCGAGAAATCGGCGCTTGCGACTGCCCCGCCCTGCGTGGCGATCTGGACGATGCGGCCTTCCACCGCCGCGGCCTCGTAATTACGCGCCACATAGTCACCGCCGACCATGTCGAGGATGACGTTGGCGCCACGGCCGCCGGTCGCATCCTTGACGGCCGCGACAAAATCCTCCTCGCGATAGTTGATCGCCCGATCGGCGCCGAGCTTCAGACAGGCGGCGCACTTGTCCTGGCTGCCAGCAGTGGTGATGACATAGGCGCCGAAGGCCGAGGCAAGCTGGATCGCCGTGGTGCCGATACCGGACGAGCCGCCATGTACGAGCAGCGTCTCACCGCTCTTCAAGGCCCCGCGCTCAAAGACATTGTGCCAGACGGTGAAGTAGTTTTCCGGCACTGCCGCCGCTTCGGTGTGGGTAAAGCCGGCGGGCAGCGGCAGCACGCTGCCGGCGTGAACCTTGACATATTCAGCGTAGCCGCCGCCGGGCGTCAGCGCACAAACCCGGTCGCCGACGCGCCAGCGCGATATCTCGTCGCCAAGAGCTGCAACTTCGCCCGATGCTTCGAGGCCCGGCAGGTCCGACGCACCGGGTGGCGGCGGGTAGGCGCCCTTGCGCTGCTGCACATCCGGCCGGTTGATACCAGCGGCGCGCACCCGGATCAGAATTTCGCCGGGACCCGGCACGGGTACGTCGCGCGTCTCCGGTTTCAACACCCGCGGCCCGCCGGGTTCCGAGATCGCAATGGCGGTCATCGTCGCCGGAATCTTGTTCTGTCCACTCACCATGAATTTTCCCGTCTCGCTTCGCCAGTTTCTTGCCAGCTGCCAGTTTTCTTGTCGACTATTTGCATCCGTGCCCCTGCCCTATGTATGCTGATTGCCAAATCAGGCAAATGGCCACTGCAGCACCGGGCGTCCGATTGGACGCGCAAAAGGATGCTGTAGCAGGCTAATTTTTGCGCATCAGCGAGGAGCGACGATGGCGATCTTCGACGACGAACCCAAAAAGAAAGCGCGCCCGCACGAGATCGGCCAGGACCTGTCGCTGCTCTCGGTCGACGAACTGTCCGAGCGGATCGGCATCCTGCGCGCCGAAATCGGCCGGCTCGAAGCCGAGCTCAAGTCCAAGGGCACCACCAAATCAGCGGCCGAGGCGCTGTTTCGCCGCGGGTAGTTTCCGGAGCCGAAGCGCCCGCCGCCGAAAAGCCCGAATGCGACTGTCTTCAGATCCTCCCCATTCCAGCCGGATCAGCTAAATGTTTGCAAGCTACCGACCGATCCTCTCGCTGCTTCGCGGCACCGCTTTCCTGCTGGCGGCGACCGGACTGCACGGACTGCTATTGCCGCTGCGCGGCCAGTTGGAAGGTTTCTCGACCGCATCGCTCGGCCTGATGGGCACGGCGTGGGCCGGCGGCTTTGTCACCGGCTGCTTCTTTGCGCCGCGCATCGTGCGCCGCGCCGGTCACGTACGCGCTTTCGGCGCCTTTGCGGCATCGGGAGCCATCGTCGCACTGCTCACCGGCCTGATCATCGATGAATATTTTTGGATCCTGCTGCGCGCCTTTACCGGGTTCACCATGGCCGGCGCCTTTATGGTCATCGAAAGCTGGCTGAACGAGAAGTCCACCAACGAGAACCGCGGCGCCGTCTTTGGTCTCTACATGATGGTCACCTATGCCTCGATCATGGGTGGTCAGATGATCGTGGCCGGCGGTGACGTGAAGTCGGCCTCGCTGTTCATGATCACAGGCATCCTGTTCTGCCTGTCGCTCATTCCGACGGCGGTCTCGACGGCTTCGCACCCCAAGCCGCTGCAGGACGTCTCGCTCGACGTCCAGGGGCTCTACATCAATTCGCCGGTGTCGGCGATCGCCTGCCTTTTGATCGGCATCGCTAACGGCGCCTGGGGCACGCTTGGCGCCGTCTATGGCGCCCGCATCGGTATTTCCACGGCCGAGATCGCGCTGATGATGAGCCTGGTGGTCGTCGCCGGCGCCGCCATGCAACTTCCCGCCGGGCGTCTTTCCGACAAGACCGACCGCCGCTTTGTGCTTGCGGGCCTGGCCTTCGGCGCGGCGTTGTTCGCCCTCGCGGTCTTCCTGTTCGAGCCGCGCTCCGGCGTCTTCGTCATCGTCTGCACTGCCGCCTACGGCGCCTTTGCCTACACGCTGTATTCGATAGCCGTGGCCCATGCCAACGACCACGCCCGGGCCGAGGATTTCGTCAAAGTGTCGGGCGGCCTGCTGCTGCTCTATGGTTTCGGTACGATGATCGGGCCGCTGCTGGCCGCCGGCCTGATGGGTTGGATGCGGCCGGAAGCCTTGTTCCTTGCAACGGCCTTCGCGCATCTTTGCCTGGCAGGCTACACGCTGCTGCGCATTAGCCGGCGCGCGCCGGTGCCGATCGAGGACCGCGACGCCTTCAAGACGCAACCGGCCGAGCGCTCGATCACGCCGGAAGCGCTGCGGCTCGATCCGCGCAGAAAGCCTGAAACCAACGGTTGAGATTTGGAAAACTTTGCCTCACAAATAAGGCATGATGTTTTCCGACGCCTTCATGGCGATTGCCGACCCCAACCGGCGCTATCTCTTGGAAGAGCTCCGGCGCGGCCCGAAGACCGTCAACGAACTGGCCGCCGGCTTGCCGGTCTCGCGCCCGGCAGTGTCGCAGCATCTGAAAGTGCTGCTCGATGCCGGACTGGTCAACGCCAAGCCGGAAGGCACTAGACGCGTCTACACGGTCAGCAGCGCCGGCTTCCTGAAGCTCAACATCTGGCTCGACCAGTTCTGGGATGCAGAGCAGCTGGGTTGACCGCAGGGCGCCAACGCACCTCGGGCAAGCTGATCGTGCCATAGAAGGTGGCAGGCAGGTGTCGGACGGGAACGATCTTCACGTCGTCACTGCCTGCTGGCAGCGCTGCAGAGCGAATTTGACGAGTTGGATATTCGATGACGATCGTCGGCTCCGGCATATTGCCCGGACATCCGGTGTCGAGGCTCGCCCCGCTACTTACCTGACCTGGCTATGGGCGACGATGGCATCGACGATCGTGGGCCAATCGTTGGGATGCAGCTCATGGCCGCCGCCTACGATGCGGACAAGCTTGGCACCGGCAACTGCTTCGGCAAGGGCGGCGCCATGCTCGACCGGAAAGATCGGATCCTCGGTGCCGTGGATGACGAGGAGCGGGACCTTTAATGCCTGCAGCCCGCCCTTCCGGTCCTCGCCGCCCCGATCTTCGCCGCTCTTGAGCATGAAATGATTGGTCGCGCTCAAGAAGCCGCCAGATCGGTCGTAATCCTGTTCGACGAACGCCCTCGTCCGCTTCTCGTCGAAAGGATGCGCGGTGCCGGCGATCGCATGCGCGTCCTTGACGACGAAACCGATGGCCTGATCCCGATCCGACCAGTCGACGTCAGCGCCTTCGGCCGAATGCTTCATATAGGCCTCGGTCATCCCTGGCAGATGCGACGTGTCGGTTTCCACAGGAGAAGTGCTGATCGCCGTAAGCGAGATGACTCGCGACGGGTGTTTCAGCGCGACAAGCTGCGCGATCATGCCGCCCATCGACATGCCGACGACATGCGCTTTCGCGACGCCATGTCTGTCGAGGACGCGGATAGCGTCGTCCGCCATATCGTCGAATGTATAAGGCGGTTCGCCCGGCGCATATTTGGTCGAACGGCCGGTATCGCGATTGTCATAGCGGATCACGAATAGACCCTCGGCGGCCAGTTTCCGGCAGAACGCCTCGGGCCACCAGAGCATCGAAGCCATGGCGCCCATGATCAGGAGCATCGGTGGATGCGCGGGATCGCCAAACGTCTGTGACGCGATTTCGACTTCCGCAGCCTTCATCATGGTCGCTGTCTCCTCTCCGCAAACCAATTGCATTTTGCAATCGGTTGCACCATAATAAAACCGATATAATACTGCAACCGGTTTCTTTCGGAGAATCGCATGAGCATCGATCGCCGGTCTGGGTGTCCGATCAACCTGTCCCTTGAAGTGTTTGGCGACCGGTGGAGCCTGATCATCCTTCGTGACATGATTTTCGGTGGAAAGCGCCATTTTCGCGAGCTGCTCAACGGGTCGCTGGAAGGCATCGCTTCCAACATCCTCGCCGATCGGCTGAAGCGGCTGATGGAGCTCGGCATGCTGACCAGGGCCGACGATCCCACCCACAAGCAGAAAGCGATCTACTCCCTCACCGAAATGGCGATAACACTGGTGCCGATCCTGGCGCATCTCGGCGCCTGGGGTCGCGTCTGGCTGCCGGTCAGCGAAGAACTCTCGATCCGCGCCGAACTTCTGGAAAAGGGCGGCCCGCCGATGTGGGAAAAATTCATGGACGAGCTGCGCCACGATCATCTGGGTACGCCTTCCGACACGCCGCCGGATGCCACCGTGCGTGCGACCTTGCAGGCCGGATACGAGGCGGTTGTCGCCGGAAAGGCGCCGGGCGCCGGGTGCGATCCGCGTGTCTGACCAACTTATTTTCCCCATGGCAGGTCGGCTCTGCTATTAAGGGATTGAAAACTATAATTTACGGGATTGGAAAAGCCCTTGGTCGAGAACTCTAAGGATACTGCCCGCGCGCGGGCAGATTTGCGTTTCAAGAAGCAGGAAGAGGCAGCCACGGTCCGTCAGAAGGCGATGGCCGACTATGTGGCCGAGAGCGACGCCCGCCAGATTAAGACCAACAAGCTGCGGGCGCTGCGTCTCGCCAAGGAAGCCGAAGACCTCGCCAATGCGCCGGCTGCTCCGGTGAAGAAGCCGGCGCGCGCCAAGAAAAAATAGAGCTGGCTCGTCGCGACCGGCGTCGGCGGCATTTCCGCCGATAGATCGGACAACAATGAACAGGTCGGCATCGAAGCGGCCGACACCGATCCAGAGCTTGGCCTCTAATTCATGTTTATGTCACGGGTGGCCGCCCGCATCGACACTGAGAAGCCGGCCAGCACGTCGACCAGTGCGATCACCATCAGCGTGAAGAAAACGGAGTGCGCCGCGCCCTTCACCAGCAGGAACTCGACCAGAAAAGCCACGAAGACGAAGGTCGACAACAGGTGGTCCATGATCGAGGCGCTAGTCGTACGCGTCGATTTCACGATTTCGACGAAGAAGAGGATCAGCCCGATCAGCACGATCAGATCGCCGAGCGTCATCGAGAACACCCCGCCCGACATCATGCGGATCGAGAACATTTCGCTTGCCCAGGGATCGTCGCCGCCGCCGAATATTCCCAGAAGCCCGAGATTATAGAGGACGAAGGGCACGATCAGCAGCGGGATGGCACCGAACATCAGGCGGCTCCGGTTGGACTGCCTTCTGTAGAATGCGCCCGGCGTTCGCCGTCAAGAATTTTCGTGTGCGACCGCGAACACGGACAAAGACGGTGCGAAATAACAATGTCAGCCGGAAACACCTTCCGGCTGACATTCGATATGTCGAAGCTCAGCGCTTGAACTGTCCGGCGCGCACGGCGGCGCCGATGACGTTGAGAATGATATGGCCGGCAGTCATCGAGGTGATCTCGTTGATGTCGCGGGCAGGTGCGATCTCGACGATGTCCATGCCGACGACTTTTCCCTTGGCGAACAGTCCCTTGATCAGTTCGATCGTCTGGCGATAGGTGACGCCGCCCGGCTGCGGCCCTTCGACCGCCGGCATCACGGCCGGATCGAGCCCGTCGGCATCGATGGTGAGATAGTACCGGCCGCCATCCGGAATGCGCTTGAGCAGCGCGGCGGTACCGATATCCTGCCATTCGTCGATGGTGATGATGTTGGCCCCATAGGCCCGGGCTGCTTCGACTTCCTCCGTGCGGGCGCTGCCCTGGCCGCGAATGCCGACCTGGAAAATCTCCTTGATGTGCGCCATTTCGGAGGCGCGGCGGATGGTGCTGGAGTAGCCTTCCTTGACGCCGTTGACGTTGTCGCGCCAATCGAGATGGGCATCGAGCTGCACCAGCGTGATCGGACCCTCGCCGTCGAGCGCCCGGAAGATCGGGATCGGGACGCCGTGATCGCCACCGATGGTGATCGGCAGCGCGCCGGCCGCGCGTATCTTGCGGATCGCCGCTTCGGCGCGCTTGTAGTGCCCAACATGGTCGGCGGCGTTGCCGGGAACATCGCCAACGTCGACAACCCTGATATCCTGGCCGGCAAAGACAGGGCCGCCAATGTCGAAATCATAGCGGTCAAGCGCCTGGCTGATGCGCTGCGAAGCGCGGCGCACGGCGGTCGGCGCGTTCGTCTGGTCGTTGATCAGTTCGTCGATCGTGTAGGGTTCGCCATAAGGCATGCCGATGATGGCAACGTCGGCTTTCAGCGTATCGAGGTCCTCCGCTAGCGGGAAGTTCAGGAATGTCTGAAACACATCGCGCGGCGCGGTGGTGAGCTTGGGCATAGGGTCTCCTTTGTGTTGAAAGTCTTTGTGATCAGGCGCCACGGCGGGCTGCGAGATGAGGTTGCAGCGTATGCTCCAGGCTGCGCGAGATCGCTGCCACAAGGGCGGTCAGGCCCCAGTACAGCAATGCGATGGCGGTGAAGATCTCCACTGGCGAGAAGGTGCGGCCGATGATGTTCTGCGCCACGTAAGTGAGTTCCGGTACGGTGATCGCCGACAGGATCGCCGATTCCTTGATCAGCGTGATGGTGAGGTTGGTGGCCGCGGGCAGGATGTAGCCGATCACTTGGGGCACAAGGATCTTGTAAAAGATGGTGAGGTAGCGCATCCCCAGTGCATAGCCTGCCTCTACCTGCCCATGCGGTATCGACTGGATCGCACCTCTTATGATTTCGGCGGAATAGGCGCTGGCATAGGCCGATAGCGCGCCGACCGAGACGATTATCGGCGAAAGCCTGACGCCGAACATCGGCAATGCATAGAACAGCAGGAAAATCTGGATCAGGAACGGAATGTTGCGGAATATCTCGACATAGGCCGAGACGATGACTGCCGGCAGTCTTCCGCCCCGTAGCCTGATCAGCGCCAGCACGGTTCCAAGGGCTAATCCGAGCGGCAACGACACGACGCACATCAGCACCGTATTGCCAAACCCCTTGGCCAGTATCTGCCAATTGTCCGCTATGAGGGAGAAGTCGAAGCTCATGTGCGAGCTCCCCCCGCGCTGCGTTCCAGATGCCTGGTCAGCAGGCTGCAGGAGAACAGCACGATGAAATACAGCACCGCCGCGATGCAGAAGGCCTCGACCGGCCGGTAGGTGGCGTTCATGATATTCTGCGCCGTGCGGGTCAGTTCGACCACAGCAATCACCGACAGGATCGATGACGCCTTCACCAGCATGGTGAACTCGTTGACCATCGGCGGGATGATGGCGCGGAAAAGTTGCGGCAGGATAATCTTGAACCAGGTCACCACCGGCTTCAGGCCTAGCGCCTTGGCCGCTTCATATTGGCCCGCGGGAATGCGCGTCAGCCCGGCGCGCAGGATTTCGGCGACGAAGGCGGCGCTGTTGAAGCTGAGCGCCAGGATGCCCGCCAGCAGCGGCGGCAGGTCGATGCCGACCAAGCCTGGCAGCACATAATAGACGACGAATATCTGGACGATCAGCGGCGTGCCGCGAATGAAGCTGGTGTAGAGCGCACCGATCCAGCGAACGGCACGCCAACGCGACCTGCCGCAGGCGAGCAAGCCGAAGCCGATCACCGTGCCGACGGCGAAGCCCAGCACCGAGACGCCGAGGGTCACGCCGGCACCCACAAGGAATTGCGGCAGGAACCCGAGGGTTCTGGAAAAGTCGAACATCTTTCAACCGGCGGTTTGGCGCCGTCCGGTGCATGTTGCTGGAATCGATTCCGACAGGAGGTCGGCTTCTTCCGCAATGCGCCGGACAATGCGTGGATTCTGCTAGAGAGCTCCTTCCGGCAAATAACCCTCGGCGGGTGTCTTCATCTCGAAGCCGAACCACTTCATCTGCAGCTCTTTCAGCTTGCCGCTGTCCTTGATCTCGCCGATCTTGGCGTTGATGAACTCGCGCAAATCCTTGTCCTCGGGCCGCACGACCCAGGAAAGGTAGGAGAATTCGCCGATCGGGCCGACGACCTTGTAGGTGTCGGGCACGTTCTTCATCAGCACGGCTGCCGACGGCGAGGCGATGACGATCGCGTCGACCTGTCCTGAAGCGAGCGCAACGTGGGTTTCCGGGAAAGACGTGAACAGCTTCAACTCGCCAAGGCCGGCGCCACCCTTTGCCTTGAGTCCCTTGTCGTAGGCTTCGATGATCGGCTGCACCGACGAGGCAAGCTGCGTGGCGACGACCATGCCGTTGACGTCCTCCGGCTTCTTGATGCGGTCTTCATTGGCGCGCACGACAATGACATTCTCGAAGGAACCGGTCGGCCGGGTGTAGGCGTATTTCGCCGCCCGCTCGGCATTGATGCCGGTGGACGTCGCCATGAGGTCGAACTTCTTGGCAAGCAGGCCCGGCAGCAATCCCTGGAATGGCAGGTTGAGCTGTTCGAGCTTCACGCCCAGCTGACTCACCACATAGTCCAGTATGTCCTTGTTATAGCCGACGATCTGACCGTCGCGCACGAACTCGAACGGCTCGAAAGCTGCCTCGGTACCGACCACGATGGTGCCGCGCTGCTTGATTTGGTCGATCAGGCCGTCGGCATGCGAGGAGGTCGCGAACGACAGGAAAAACGGCGCGGCGGCGAGCAGAGACAGGACGCGGCGGCGCGAAGCAGAAAAGAACTCACCCATTGTCACCCTCTTTTTTCTTCGGTTTTGCTGTGCTGGTAGGCCCGGCCGCTGTGCTTGAACACGCGGCCGATCATATAGCTCTCGGAATCCTTGATTCCGGGAACATTGGACAATTCGCTGACCAGGAAATCATGCAGGCTTGTCGTCGACGGCAAGGTCAGTTGGATGATGATGTCGAACGGACCGGTCATCGCGTAGACGCTGTCTACGAACGAATATTCCGACAGTTTCCTGGCGACGCTGATGATGTGTTCGCGGTCGACGTCAAGGCCAACGATGGCGGCGATGCCGACATCGCTGCGCAACGGGCGCACGACCGCCTGTATACAGATATCCGGATCTTCGAGGATGCGAGCCATTTTCCGCCGCACTGTCGCCTCGGTCACGCCGATGCGCTTGGCGATGTCGACGCTCGACATGCGCCCGTCGCCTTTCAATTGCGAAAGGACGGCCTGTTCGGTGTCATCGAGATCGCTGGTGCTGACGAAATCCCACATAGAACCTCACATTCATGTCGATTTCCGACGATAAAATATAAATTTGCACAAGAATTCGTCATTTGCAAGCCCGCCGCAAGCCAAAACCAGGCCCCGGCCGAAGGCTGGCGCGAGGGGCACCGGATATTCGAATGTTGCTGGGGTTTGGGGAGGCGCGACCCGCCGACAGGTCAGCTCGGCGTCAAACTGGAGGCCGAACGCAAAAGACCGGCCAGAGGCCGGTCTTTTGATAACTCAAAACTTCGGAGAAGCTGCTCTCAGCTCTCCTTGGGCGTCAACACCTGGCGACCGCGATACATGCCGGTCTTCAGGTCGATATGATGCGGGCGGCGCATCTCGCCGGAATTCTTGTCCTCGACATAGGTCGGGGCCTTCAACGCATCGGCCGAACGGCGCATGCCGCGCTTCGACGGAGAGGTTTTTCGTTTCGGTACGGCCATGGATATGCTCCACTACATGGTCAAAACGCCCCAGCTGGCCCTCGTGAAAGGGCCGCGTCAGGGCCGGAATCTGAGAAAGTCGGCTGCCTATACACGCCCCGCGCCGTTTTGGCCAGCGCCGCGGTGAATTTTTTTGAGCTATCGCAGACAGCCGACATATGCGCCGGACCGGCCTGCGCGCCGCTCGATCAGCGCGGCCAGCCGTCTCAGCCCCGGTCCGGGTTTCGCCGGATTGCGCGCGATCGGATTCGGCAAGGTGACGGCAAGCAGCGCCGCCTGGCGACGCGACAATCGTTTTGCCGAAACCCCGAAATGGTGCTGGGCGGCGGCCTCGATGCCATAGATGCCCGGCCCCCATTCGGCGATGTTGAGGTAGATCTCCATGATGCGCCGTTTCGACATCACCATATCGACATAGACGGCCAGCGGCAGCTCGACCACTTTCCGGACCGAGCCCAGCGGCCGCGACCACAGATAGAGGTTCTTCACGGTCTGCATGGTGATGGTCGAGGCGCCGCGCGTCATCTCGCCGGCTAGCGCGTCGTCGACCACGCCCCTCAACTCGCCAAGGTCGATGCCGCGGTGGAAGCAAAACTGCCCGTCCTCCGACATGATGACCGAATTCGCCAGCGCCGGCGCCACGTCGTCGATCGGGACCCAGCGCCGGTCATAGCCGGAAAACGTCGCCAGATCCTTCAGCATCAGGGTCGACACCGGATGCACGAACGGCGGCAGATACAGAAACGTCAACACCACTGGTAACAGCGCCAGCACGACGGCGACGGTGATGCCGCGCCGGACCCAGCGCCGGGGCCAGCGTTTGAGACCGATGCGGTTGCCGCGTTTCGGCCTCACCATGTCCAACCCTTCGGTTTCGTGATCGACGATCGGTTCCGCCAAGCCGCCCAATCCATGCTACTCCCTGCCCCGGCATAATGGCGCTTGGCTTCTTGCGCAACGTCTGAGTGTCGGCTACCGGTCCCGGCCATGACGAAAGACCATCAAATTCCGTTCGAGGCAGCCCTTGTCGTGCGCGCAGGTCCGATCGAGGCGTTGCTTAGGCGGCTCCTCGAAGACCGCCCGCTTTCAGGCGAGATCGCGCGGCCGCAACGTCTGATGGCGGCGATGCGCCATGGCGTGCTGAACGGTGGCAAGCGCCTGCGCCCTTTCCTGGTCATGGAAAGTGCCGCGCTGTTTTCCGCTGACGGCGAGGCGGCGCTGCGCGTGGCGGCGGCGCTCGAATGCGTGCATTGCTATTCGCTGATCCATGACGATCTGCCGGCCATGGACGACGACGATCTGCGTCGTGGCCAGCCGACCGTGCACAAGGCCTTCGATGAGGCGACCGCCATCCTCGCCGGCGACGCCTTGCTGGCGCTGGCCTTCGACATCATTGCCGACGAAGCGACCACGCTGCCGGCCGAGCGAAGGGCGGCACTGGTGCTGGCGCTGGCCCGCGCCGCCGGAGCCGGCGGCATGGTCGGCGGCCAGATGCTCGACCTCGAAGCCGAGCGTATCGGGCCGGACGAAGCCGGCATCATCCGGCTTCAGGCGATGAAGACCGGCGCGCTGATCCGCTTCGCCTGCGAGGCAGGCGCGATCATTGCCGGCGCGCCAGCGGCCGACCGCGAAAGGCTGGCCGAGTTCGGCTCGGCCATCGGGCTTGCCTTTCAACTTGCCGATGATCTGCTCGATCTGACGGCGGACGCTCACCAGATGGGCAAGGCGACCGGCAAGGATGCCGCCGCCGGCAAGGCGACGCTGGTGGCGCTGCACGGCGCGAACTGGGCGCGGGACCAGCTTCAAGGCCTCGTCGACCAGGCGCATGCATTACTCTATCCCTATGGCGAAGCCGCCGTGCTTCTGAAGCAAGCGGCGAAATTCGTCGCGACCCGCAACAGCTGACGTTGCTCTAGACTGTATTCCCGACGTCCTGTGGCGCGCCCTGTAGCCAAGGAGGGTTGGCGAACTGCTCGGCCAGAAAATCCACGAACACGCGGACACGTGGCGACAGGATCCGGCCAGGCGGATAAACGGCGCAGATTGGCGGTCCGTCATGGTGATTGTATCCAGTGAGCAGTGCGGCCAGCCTGCCTATCCTGATATCCGGCCCGACCAATATCTCCGACATGCGGATGATGCCGACACCGGCGAGCGCCAACCGGCGCAGGGCTTCCGTGCTGTTTGCCTCTATCGGGCTGCGGATACGCATGCTTTGCGGGCCATCCGGACCGTCGAATTCCCAGATGTTGAGGCCGCCGCGTGATGTGATGCCAAGGCATGTATGATGTTGAAGGTCGCCTGGCGTCATCGGTATGCCGTGTTTTTCGAGATACTCAGCTGACGCGCAAATGACACGGTGATTGGGCGCCAGCCGGCGCACCACCAGCCTGGAATCGCTCTGGGCGGCAACGCGCACGGCGACATCCGTTTCCTCAGCCAACAGGTCGACAATCGCATCTGTAAACATCAGCTCGAGCTCAATGGCCGGGTAGCGATCGATGAAAGCCGGTAGCATCGGCACGATCAGACGATGGCCGAAGGCGCTCGGAAGACTGATACGCAGGCGGCCGCGCGGTTCTGCGCCGGGTTGAACCGCGATTTCAGCCTCTTTGATGTCGTTCAGGATACGGCGAGCGCTGTCGGCGTAGGTGCTGCCTTCCGCCGTCAAGCTGATGCGCCGCGTCGAGCGTTGCAACAAACGCACGCCAAGGCGGGACTCGAGCCGACCGATGATTTTACTGACTGCCGACGGGGTCATCCGCAGCCGCCGTGCCGCTGCCGAGAAGTCCCCTTCCTCGACAACTGACAGGAACACGCCCATCGCTTCCGGCCGGTCCATGGTGTTTATTCCAATTCGTCACAGATGAACGGAAATTATCACCGATTATCGGCAACGGCGATACATAATATGATTTCCTCCTCAGCATACGGAAATGCCGGCGAGGAGGTGCGATGCGTTCAGAACAGCCAAATCTGCGCGATGGCCACGAGTTGCATCGGTGGGCACGTCGCCAGCGCAGCGCCGCAATTGGGCGGTGGTGCCTCCGGATTATCCGCGTGCTCAGTCGGGTGCGGAACAAAGCTGGGGAACCGCTTAAGGCGAAGCGACGGCCGGGCTAGCGCAACCGGCCAATCGGGATGATTTCCGGCGTGGCCGGGCCATATGGCTCGCCCTGCCAGCTGCCGAGCCATTCTTCTACGACCAGCTCGGTCTTATCCAGCATCTGCGCAAGGCTTTCCTTTGCCGGAAAGGCTATTTTCGACTCGGCGCTGAGCACCCGCCCACTGGTGGGGATTTCATAATGGGTCGAGTAGGTGACGACACCGGTAGCGGGATCGCGCCGGGAATCGTTCCACGCTCTTACCGTGCCTAATCCGGGATGCCTCAATTCCCGTTCGGATTTTTCCGGCGTCCACTCGAGCCATTCCTCCGTCGCTGGATTTCGCGTGTCGAAGATAAAGCGCCCGTCAGGAGCCAGATGTGCCGCGATCGTGGCAAGCACCGCCTCTCGATCTTCCGGCGTCAAAAACACCTGGAAGGCGTGCCCGGTCAAAAGCACCAGATCGAAGCGTCGTCCGAGCCGGACGTCGCGCGCATCGGCCTCGACCCAGTCGACCCTCTGGCCGCCAGCTCTGCGGCGCGCGATGTCGAGCATCGCCGGCGCGGGATCTACGCCGGTCACGCTACGCCGGTCGGCGAGCGCGGCGGCCAACTGCCCGGTGCCGCAGCCGAGGTCGAGAACCGACCCGGCACCCTTGGCAAACCCGACGCAATAGTCGAAGTCGACGCCGCCTTCGTTCTCGATGTCGTAGAACTGGACAAGGTCGGGATCGCTGTAGAGACGGTCGGTCATGGTGGTCATATAGCTGGGTGGTCCTGACCTATAGCTGGAACGTCGCTTTTAAGCGCCTGGCGCATTCCAGCGGCGTCAGCATGCTGGTGTCGATTTCGAGATCGTAGCCGATATTCTTGTGCACGCGGTCATATTGCCAGCGCGCCAGCCCCGGCAAGCGGTCGGCCCGCTGGATTTCGCGAGCCTCGAGAACGTCGAGCGGAGCGAACACGCCGACCAGGTGAAGAGCGAACTTCGACAGCAGTTCTAGATATTCCGGCATTTTGCCGTTGCAGAGCACATCATCGACGATGAGGTTGTTGCCTTGTGCCGCCATCGCGGCGATTGCGTGCCGCATGCCTCGCAAGGTTTGCTCGCCGACCGGCCCGGTTTTGATGACGACCTGCGGCTTGCCGTCTTCCTCGACCGTTTCGTAGGAGAAGCCGTCGGCATGATTCTGGAGGGCCTCGGGCAGCATCTCGACGAACGCGTCCATCTGAACATGCAGAAAGGGTTCGGTGGTCATCGTCTGCAACGCCTTGGCGATCGAACTTTTGCCGGCGCTGCCGACGCCGTTGAGAAGCACGATCTTGGCGGTCATGTTCCAGCACTTTCAGGTGACGGCGAAGCGCAGACTTTACCGATTCCGCACCACAATGCATGCACCGCCGACGCTTTGCAGTTTCTGGCAGATGTTGTCGGCCTTGGCTTTGGAGTCGGCGCCGATCCGGACCGCATAGATGCCACGCCTGCCGATCGGCGAGCGCACCCGGCTGACCACCGGATCATGGCCCTTGAGCAAGGCCGGAAACCGGCGCTTTACACCGTTCCATTGACTGAGCGCCGCGGCGCGGCGGAAGTTGCCAGCCACCTGCACGCCCCATGGCTTGACGTTGATCGACGCCATGGCCACGGTTCTGGACTTGATGACCGGCAGCCTGCGGCAGGCGACCGCGAAGCTCGATTTCTTGTCGAGCGGCCGGATGATGCCGGCATAGGCGGCGTCGGTAAACCTGTCGGCCGGCTCGCCCATAATGTCCAGAACGTAGTTTTCGGTCTCCATCGGCAGGAAGCCACCGGAACTCAGCCAGCGCGACACCCGGGTTTCGCCTGCATTGTAGGCAGCGGCGGCCAGGCCCAGATTGCCGAAGCCGGTTTTCATTTCGGCGAGATATTTTGCCGAGGCCGGGATGGCCTGCTCGATATCGAAAGAATTGGCGAGACCGCGTATCTTGGCTGTGCCCGGCATGAACTGGGCGATGCCTTCGGCGCCGACTGGGCTGACCGCATTGGGATCGAAGCGGCTTTCCTTCCAGATCAGCCGGGCAAAGAAATCCTTGGGCAGGCCGTTCTGGTCTGCATGGACCTCTATCAGGTTGCAAACCCGGTCGAGCAGCCGCTGTTTGGCGGGGCGCGGCGGATCGGCCCGGGCGGCTGTCGCCCAGCCCGGCGCGCCAAACAAGCCCACCCCAATAAGCAAGACCAGCGTCGCCCAGGGGAGGTGCATCGACCTACTCCGCCGCGGCCTTGCCAACTTGCCCAAACCGCTGCTCGATATAGTCGGCGACCATTTTCTCAAAGTCGGCGGCGATCGAAGGACCGCGCAGCGTCGCCGCCTTCCTGCCGTCGACGAACACCGGCGCCGTCGGTGTCTCGCCGGTGCCAGGCAGCGAAATGCCGATATCGGCATGCTTGGATTCACCCGGACCGTTGACGATGCAGCCCATCACCGCCACCTTGAGGTTTTCGACGCCGGGATATTTTTCACGCCACACCGGCATGTTCTTGCGCAGATCCGCCTGGATGTTCTGGGCGAGTTCCTGGAATACCGTAGAGGTCGTGCGGCCACAGCCGGGGCAGGCAGCGACGATCGGCACGAACTGCCGGAACCCCATGGTCTGCAGCAGTTCTTGCGACACCTGCACCTCACGCGTGCGATCGCCATTCGGCTCCGGTGTCAGCGAGATGCGGATCGTATCGCCAATGCCTTGCTGGAGAAGGATGCCCATCGCCGCGGACGAGGCGACGATGCCTTTCGACCCCATGCCGGCCTCGGTGAGGCCAAGATGCAGCGCGTGGTTGGAGCGGGTGGCAAGCTCGGTGTAGACCGCGATCAGGTCCTGCACGCCGCTGACCTTGGCCGACAGGATGATTTTTTCACGGCCAAGGCCGAGCTCCTCGGCCATTTCGGCCGAAAGGATCGCCGACTGCACGATCGCCTCGCGCGTCACTTCCTGCGCGGTCAGCGGAAAGCCCCGACTCTGGTTGGCGTCCATCAGCCGGGTCAGAAGCTCCTGGTCGAGCGACCCCCAGTTCACGCCGATGCGCACCGGTTTGTCGTAGCGGATCGCCATCTCGACGATATCAGTGAACTGCCGGTCTTTCTTGTCCTTGAAGCCGACATTGCCGGGATTGATGCGGTATTTCGCCAGCGCCTCGGCGCAAGCCGGATGGTCGGCGAGCAGCTTGTGGCCGATATAGTGGAAATCGCCGACCAGCGGCACATTGATGCCGAGCCGTTCGAGTCGCTCGCGGATGGCGGGCACGGCGGCAGCACTCTCGTCGCGGTCGACGGTGATGCGCACGATCTCGGAGCCGGCGCGATGCAGCGCCGCAACTTGAGCGACTGTCTGATCGACATCGGCGGTGTCGGTGTTGGTCATCGACTGAACGACGACAGGCGAACCTGCGCCGACCATCACGCCGCCGACATTGACACCGACAGACGTGCGGCGCGGGAAGGGTGAGGAAAAATATCCGGTCATGGCCGGTGCCTTTTATCTAGAAGGTCCGGGCATGAGGTGGAGGAGCAAAGATGGCTTGTCAATGGCGACAGCCAGGCAGACCTAGCAAATCCATAACGAAAGACAGCAGCACCATCTCCGATATCGCCGGCGACCGGAGCCATAATACGCGAAATGTAAAATAAAACCTCTATCCGGCGGCATGGCTGCCACCGGAAAGATGGTTGCGCGCCGAAGCGGCGCGGCTATTCCAGGAAGAGGGTCAGTGGGTGGTCGGTTTCGCTTTCAGTTTTTCAATCTCGTCCTTGAGTGCCAGCTTGCGCCGCTTGAGATTCACGATTTCGAGGTCATCCACTGATGGATGATTCATCGCGTCATCGATTTCGCGTTCGATGTCGCCGTGTTTCCGCTGCAACTCATCAAGATGGGATGCAAGAGACATGATTGGTTCTCCCTTTCATGGTTTCCTCGATTGCAGCCGTCAAGGGGCGTCCACCGCAGGTTCGCTTCTGTGACGGCATAATAACAGTGTGCCACCATCGGGCACCGATGTCGAATGCTGCGTGGTAGCATTCCACGACAATACGAAATGTGATATTGGCTGCGCGCCGGAGCAAGACGCCTCCGGCCTCGCCCAATCAGGCCCATTTTTGGGCGCCGCAGACGTGCAGACGGTAGGTAATGTCCGAACAGGAACAGGCTGATATCCGCCTCGAATATTCTCGGCTGAAGCAGGAGCACGCCGATTTCGACGCGGCCATCAACGCGATGATCGCCATGAACTGCGACCCTCTGCAGATCCAGCGCATGAAGAAGAAGAAGCTCTTCCTGAAAGACCGGCTGATGGCTCTGGAAGACCGGATCATTCCCGATATCATTGCCTGAGCAAATCCACTTACCGTCTGCAAACCTGCTCATCCCGTGATCGAAAGCCTCGCGGCGCGTTCGCGCAGCAGGGCAATCAGATCGGCGGTTTTTCCCTCGGAAGTGTCTATCGGGACCACCAGGCATATCGTCGCCTCGACTTTGCCGGGCACCGAAAAGACCGGCGCGGCAAGGCATTTAGTATAGGCGTCGACAAGGCCTGAGGTCACGCAGTAGCCGGCAGCCCCGGCCAGGGCAATATCGGCGATGAAGTCGTCGAGCAGCAGTCTGCGGCCGTCCGGTAGGACGAGATCGTCCTCGGACACCATGTCCTCGATCACGGCCCGTTCGAAACCGGCGAGAAGCAACCGCCCGGAAGCGGTCCAAGGAAGCGGGATCTGCAGACCTGTGGCCGAGCTGATCCGGAACGGCCTGGTGCCCGGACTTGAATGGACAATCGTGTAGCGGCCGCTTTGCAGCATGCACAATTCAGAGGTCTCGCCTGTCTCGCGCGACATATTGTCTACTTCCTGACGCCCTCTCCTGAGCAGGTCGTTGCCGCGCACATAGTCCATTCCGTAGAGATAAAGCTTCTTCCCGAAATAGACGCGGTTACCGTCGCCTGTCATTTCCAGCAGGCCCGCATCGACCAGCGAGCGCACAAGCGTATAGGTCGTCGAGCGTGGCGCATTCACGCCCTTGGCGAGGTCGCCAATCCCGATCGCACGCTGGGTCGCGTGAAGAAACTCCAGGATCTGGAGCACCCGGTTGAGACCCTTCTCGCGAGAGCCCGAAGCCCTGTCTTCGTCCAGCCCGGCAGCCGGCCGAACTGCCAAGGCATTGCCATCTTGCATTACCTGCTCCTGATGTTAGTATCTGTCTTGTATAGAGTACATACGTCTCTTGTAAGGGACAATCGCGTTCATTGCAATGACGCATGTTGCTCGTCCAAAGGGGAACACAACACGAAGGAGGTCGCCGTGAACGACACATCCAAACGACGTGAATTTCTGAAATTGGCCGGACTTGCAACGGCCGGAGCGATAGGCGCAGCAGCAACGGTCGATGTTCAGAAGGCGGCGGCGCAAGCAGCGCCCGACAGCCTGCTTCGCACCGTTCTCGATCGCGGCAAGATTATCGTCGGCACCGGCAGCACCAACGCGCCCTGGCACTTCGAGAACGATGCCGGCGAGCTCGTCGGCATGGACATCACCATGGGCCGCATTCTCGCCAAGGGACTTTTCGACGATCCGACCATGGTCGAGTTCGTCATGCAGGACCCGGCGCAACGTATTCCCAATGTGACCACCAACAAGGTCGACATTTCGATCCAGTTCATGACCATGAGCGCCCAGCGCTCGCAGCTGGTCAACTTCTCCCGGCCCTATTACGTCGAAGGCGTCGCCCTGCTGACCCTTCCGACCGCCGAAAACAAGACATTCGACAAGCTGCTTGCCGGCGGTTCGGCGACGCGGATTTCCATCCTGCAGAATGTCGATGCCGAAGCAAATGTGCGTCTCGTCCTACCCGAAGCGCAGGTGATGCAGATAGATACGCAGGCCAACGTCCTGCAGGCACTGGAATCGAAACGCGTCGACGCCGCTGCAGTCGATCTGTCCACGGTGCGCTGGCTTGCCTCGCGCAATCCGGACCGTTACTTCGATGCCGGCAAGAGCTGGTTGAGCATGCTTTACGGCGCAGCACTCAGGCAAGGCGATCTCGACTGGCTGACCTTCGTCAACTCGACCTTCACTATCGCCATGTTTGGTCACGAAACCGCGCTCTACGATGCGGCGTTCAAGGACTATTTCGGGATGGAGCCGCCGGCGCGGCACCCCGGCTTTCCGGTCATCTGATCGAGCCGGCGGAAGGACGCGTCCTTCCGCCGCTTTCTCCTCGACGGCCGTCGGTATTGAGAGAGACACATGGGCTATACGCTCAACTTCAACCTGATCTGGCGAAATTTCGACAAGCTCTGGGGCGGATTGCTGCTCAGCCTCGAGCTCGCCGTGATTTCCATCGCTATCGGCATCGTCATCGGGCTCGTTCTGGCGGTCTGGTACGTTTCGGCCGGACGGCTGGTCCGGACCGCCATCGCGGCCTATGTCGAATTCATCCGCAACGTGCCGCTGATCCTGCTTGTCTATCTGGTCTTCTACGGCCTGCCGACGGTCGTCGATGTCGCCTACAGCGCACAGACCTCGTTTGTGGCGACGCTGTCGCTCTATAGCGGCGCGTATCTGGTCGAGGTGTTTCGCTCGGGGCTGGAAGCGGTACCGCGCGGACAGCTCGACGCCGGCAAGGCGATCGGCCTGACGCCGTGGCAGCGGCTGCTCCACGTGCGACTGCCGACAATGCTGCGGATAACGCTGCCTGCGCTTTCCAACACGTTCATCTCGCTGTTCAAGGACACGTCCGTCGCCTCGGTCATTTCCGTGCCCGAACTCACCTACGGCGCCCAATGGATCAATTTCAACACGTTCCGGATCGTCGAGGTTTACCTGGTGGTGACGGCGATGTACCTCTTGACCGGCTATGCGCTCCTCTATGCGCTTCGGCTTGTCGAGCGCCGGTTCAGGGCGGCGCACTAGAATGCTTGGCCAGATCGCCTATGCCTTGCCCTTCCTGGCTCAAGGCTTTGCCGTGACCTTGTGGGTGTCGCTGCTGGTCGTGGCGCTGTCGCTCGTCGCTGGTGTGATGATGGGCGTCGGCCTTGTCTACGGCCCCGCGCCGCTGCGCTGGGTGGTGCGCATTTTCAGCGACACCATACGCGGCATTCCGATCCTGGTGCTCATCTTCTTCGTCTATTACGGCCTGCCTGCCGTCGGCATCCATCTGGAATCCTTCTGGGCAGCGGTGCTGGCGCTCACCCTGTTCAAGACGGCGCAAGTCGTCGAATATTTCAGGGGCGCGGTCGGCTCCATACCGCGGGGGCAGTCCGAGGCAGCGATGGCGATCGGGCTGACCTTTCGCCAGCGGCTGGCCTACGTCATCTTCCCGCAAGCGTTCAGGCGCTTCCTGCCGCCATGGATCAATGGCGTCACCGATGCGGTAAAGGGCAGCGCGCTGGTCTCGCTGCTCGGCATCACCGACCTGATGCACGCCATCAACCAGGTCATCGGCCGCACCTATGAGGCGATGCCGCTCTACATCCTCGGCGCGGTCATCTACTTCGCCGTCAATTACGCGCTCTCCCTGGCCAGCCGACGGTTGGAGCGGCGTTTCTCCTTCCTCCGGGAATAGCAAGATGCCCACGCACGCCAATCCGGCACTTCTCGACGTCTCCGACGTTTCCAAATCCTTTGGATCCGTCGAGGTCCTGCGCTCCGTCAGTCTGCAAGTGACCCGCGGCGAGGTGGTGACTGTCATCGGGCCTTCCGGCAGCGGCAAGACCACGCTGCTGCGCTGCGTCAACTTCCTGGAGAGCTACGATAGCGGCTCGATCCGCATCGACGGCAAGGAGGTTGGCTTCCGCGAGACGGGAACACGCCAGCGCCGCAGCGAACGCGACCTGGCGAAGATGCGCGCAGAAACCGGAATGGTATTCCAGAGTTTCAATCTGTTCCCGCATCTGACGGCGGCCGGCAACATCATGCTCGGCCTGCGCAAGGTGCGCGCCAAGAGCAGCGCCGAGGCCCGTGCCATTGCCGAGCACTGGCTAGGCCGGGTCGGCCTTGCCCACAAGGCCGACAGCCTGCCGGCCGAGCTTTCCGGCGGCCAGCAGCAGCGCGTCGGCATCGCCCGCGCGGTGGCGATGGAGCCAAAAATCCTGCTTCTCGACGAAATAACCTCCGCGCTCGATCCGGAGCTCGTCGGCGAAGTGCTCGAGGTGGTGCGCAGCCTGGCTGAGGACGGCATGACCATGGTGATGGTCACGCACGAGATGGCGTTTGCGCGCGACGCTTCGAGCCGCATCGTCTTCATGGCGGATGGCGGCGTCAGCGCCGCAGGCCCGCCTGCCGAGATCCTGGGCGCCGAGATCGATAATGAACGCCTTCGCAGCTTTCTGGCGCGGTTCCGCGCCTCGCATTTCTGACATCGGACGGCGAAAGCTGTCGCAAGGAGCCTTTTATGACGCCTTACATCCGGCTCGCCGAATTGGGCCTGACGCTGCCCGAGCCGCCGACGCCGATTGCCAACTTCGTCACCCACGCCGAAAGCGGACGGCTGATCTTCCTTTCCGGCCAGGGTCCATTGCGCGCCGATGGCACGCTTTGCACCGGCAAGGTAGGCGAGGACGTCACGGTGGAGGAGGCCTATAAGCATGCCCGTCTCACCGGCTTGAACCTGCTCGCCGTCATGCATGCCGCAGCGGGCGACCTCGGCCGCATCGTGCGTGTCGTCAAGCTGCTTGGCTTCGTCAACGCGATCCCGACCTTCAGCGATCACCCGAAGGTAGTGAACGGCTGTTCCGATCTCTTCGCCGCGGTCTTTGAAAATATCGGCGGACACGCACGTTCAGCGATCGGTGTCGGCTCTTTGCCGGGAAACATCACAGTTGAAATCGAGGCGATCATCGAGATCGCCGCCTGACATCCATAAATGGGATTTGCAAAGATGAAAACCTATTCCGGAAACGGCTCCAACACGACAATTCGCCAACGACTTGGCCTTCGCCCAATCATCAACGTTTCCGGCACGATGACGGCGCTCGGCGCCTCGATCGTCGTCCCGGAGGCGATCGCCGCGATGTCGGAGATCGCCTCGCAGTGGGTCGAGATGGACGATCTGCAACGCGCCGCAAGCACTGTTGTCGCGCGCCTCACAGGGGGCGAGGCCAGCTTCATCACGGCTTGCTGCGCCAGCGGCATCACTATGGCGATCGCCGGCACGATGACCGGCACCAACCTTCTCGCAATCGAGCGGCTGCCGGACGACACCGAGGGCCTCAAGTCCGAGGTCATCGTCCAGCTTGGCCATATCGTCAATTACGGCGCGCCGATCGACCAGTCGATCCGGTTGGCCGGGGCAAAGACAGTACCAGCCGGCACGGTCAGCGTGACCCAGGACTACCATGTACGCGAGGCGATCCGCGACCGCACCGCTGCAGGCCTCTATGTCGTTGCGCATCACACGGTGCAATACGGCATGCTTTCGCTCGAAGAGTTCTGCGAGATCTGCCACGCCAAGGGTATTCCGGTGATCGTCGATGCGGCTTCCGAATACGACTTGCGCGGCTTTCTAGCCCGGGGCGCCGATATCGTCGTCTATAGCGGGCACAAGTTTCTCAGCGGACCGACAAGCGGCATCGTAACCGGGCGCAAGGATCTGGTGCGAGCCGCCTATCTTCAGAATCGTGGTGTTGCGCGGGCGATGAAGGTCGGCAAGGAAAGCATCGCCGGCACCATGGCCGCGCTGGAGGCCTGGGAGCGACGCGATCATGCCGGCATCCGCAAGCGGGAAGAAGCGGCTTTGCATCTGTGGGAGGATGCATTGCAGGACCTGCCCGGCATCGCCGCGCATATTATTCCCGATCCGACCGCCAATCCGCTCGACCGCCTGCAGGTGTTTGTTACGCCCGAAAGCAGATTCACCGCCGCCGGCCTTGCTTCAGCGCTGGCGGCCGGCTCGCCTCCTATTATCGTCCGCAACCACGAGGTCGAGCGCGGTCACTTCTTCCTGGACCCGTGCAACCTCCATCCCGGCGAGGCGGAGATTGTCGCGGAACGCCTGCGGGCGGTGTTGAGCGCAGCTGAACGCCCGGAGGATGCGATGAAGCCGGCTCGCAAGGACTCCGCCGGCGCCTTGCGCTGGCCTGATTAGGCAACGTTGACGCCACGCATTCAAATGCTGCGCAGGGCATCGCATCCTTGCCGTCGATCCCGAATTCCGCTAATGCGCGCCTTTGCCGCCGGGAGCAGAAGCTTGGACGATCAACGCGCCGACGTCGCCATCATCATGGGCAGCCAGTCCGACTGGGCGACGATGCGCCACGCCGCCGAAACGCTGGAGGCACTGAACATCCCGCACAAGCGGCTGATCGTCTCGGCCCATCGCACCCCCGACCGGCTCTATGACTTTGCCAAGGGCGCCAAGGCGGCCGGTTTTCGGGTGATCATCGCCGGCGCCGGCGGTGCGGCGCACCTGCCCGGCATGACGGCGGCGATGACGCCGCTCCCCGTTTTCGGCGTGCCGGTGGAAACGAAGGCGCTTTCCGGACAGGACTCGCTGCTCTCCATCGTCCAGATGCCGGCCGGCATTCCGGTCGGCACGCTGGCCATTGGCAAGGCCGGCGCCATCAATGCCGCGCTTCTGGCTGCGGCCGTGCTGGCGCTGACCGACGAAAAGCTTGCCGCCCGGCTCGATGCCTGGCGCGCCGCCCAGACCGCCAAGGTCGCCGCCGAGCCCACGGACGCGCCATGAGCCTGCCCGCCGGATCGACCATCGGCATCATTGGCGGCGGCCAGCTCGGCCGCATGCTGGCCATATCAGCGGCCCGCCTCGGCTACCGCACGGTCGTGCTGGAACCGCAGCCGGATTGCCCGGCGGCACAGGTCGCCAACCGGCAGATCACCGCCGCCTACGACGATACGGCCGCGCTCGTCGAACTGGCGGCAGTCAGCGCCGTCGTCACTTACGAGTTCGAGAACGTGCCGGTCATGGCCGCCAGCGCGCTTGCCGCCACGGTCCCGGTCTATCCACCGGCACGCGCATTGGAAGTGGCGCAGGACCGGGTGGCGGAAAAGAAATTCCTCAACGGCATCGGCATTCCCACTGCGGATTTCTGTCCCGTCGACAATGACGACGAATTGACGGCGGCGCTGAAAAAGTTCGACGGCAGCGGCATATTGAAGACGCGACGCATGGGCTACGATGGCAAGGGCCAGCGTGTCTTCCGCAACATGGAAACGGGCGGCTTTGCCGGCACCTGCGAGGCGATGGGCAACGTGCCGTTGATCCTCGAATCCTTCGTCGCCTTCGAACGCGAGATTTCGGTGATCGCGGCGCGCGGCATAGACGGTTCGCTCGCAGCCTACGACCCGGCAGAAAACGTCCACCGCGACGGCATCCTGCACAGCTCGACCTTGCCAGCCAGGATAGGGTCCAAAACCGCCGCCGCAGCCCAGGCGGCTGCAGCAGAAATACTTGCCGCGCTCGACTATGTCGGCGTCATCGGCATCGAGTTCTTTGTCCTTCCCGATGGCGCGCTGCTGGCCAATGAGATCGCGCCGCGCGTTCACAATTCCGGCCACTGGACGGAAGCCGCCTGCATCGTCTCGCAATTCGAGCAGCATATTCGCGCTGTCGCCGGCCTGCCCTTGGGAAATCCCGGCCGCCATTTCGACTGCGTCATGGAAAACCTGATCGGCGACGACATCCGGCACGTCCCGGCCCTGCTCGCCGAGCCCGATCTGATGCTGCATCTCTACGGCAAGGCCGAGGCCCGGCCCGGCCGCAAAATGGGTCATTTTACGCGAATGACCCGTCACCGTTGAGGCTATTGGGCAGCGGAAACTCAAAATCCGCCGTACTCGCTTCATCCTGGAAGCATGCTGCGGTTGACACGGGTAAGGCTCCTCGTTTATGAGCCACGCACAAGTTGAGAGGCGCGCTTTCCGAGCGCGCCTTAATAATTCGGCCCAAGCGGGCCCTGACCGACGGGCAAGACCATGAAGATCAAGAATTCGCTCAAGGCGCTCAAGGCGCGTCACCGCGACAACCAGCTGGTTCGCCGCAAGGGCCGCGTGTACATCATCAACAAGACCGCTCCGCGCTATAAGGCGCGTCAGGGCTGAGTCTTTTCGCGTGGAGGCCTGCCTCCACGCTTGCATGATGTAATTGCTGGCCTGCCGGCCCTCTCACGCTAAATTCAGTTTGACGATCCGCTGTCCGGGGTTAGATTCCCGGTCATGCGGATTCGTTTTGCATTCTTCGCGGCACTTTTTCTTTTCGGCTCCGCCGCACCTCCGGCTCAAGCGGAGGACACGGTCGCGCCTCCGATTGCCACGACCAGGGAGGCAAGGCTCGACCAGCTGTTTGTCGACCTGAAGCGCGAGCGCAACGAAAAAGCCGCAGAGCGCATCGCCGCGCGCATCTCGAACGAATGGGTGCAATCCGGCAGCGCCTCGATCGACCTGATGATGCAATGGTCGCAAAAGGCGATCGAGGACAAGAAGTTCGACGTGGCGCTCGACTTCCTAGACCAGGTGGTGACCTTGCAACCGGACTATGCGGAAGGCTGGAACCGGCGCGCCACCGTACATTTCATGATGAATAATTTTGGGAAATCGATGGCGGACATCGACCGCACGCTGCAGCTCGAGCCGCGCCATTTCGGCGCGCTGTCGGGCCTGGCACAGATCATGGCCGTAACCGGCCACAAGGAATCAGCGCTGGAAGCCTGGCAACGCGTGCTTGGCATCTATCCGATGCTGCGCAGCGCCCAGGATCAGGTCGGCACGCTTTCGGAAGAACTTGCCGGCGAAGGGATTTGATAACGGCGGGCCAGTGTCCTTGGATCGCGACGGCCCCAATTTCGACATCGCTGTCGTTCTTGCGTAGTCATGGCCATAACCACCGCGTCGGCACTGCTTGTCGGTGAGCGCGCCTTGTGGTTTCCTGTCCAGATTGGAGAGGGCAGGCTATCATGATTGCAGCTTACATCGACGAATTCATAATGTTTTGCGCCGGTCTATGGATGACGGGCGTCGGTTACGGGTTCCTCCAGATGCCAAACCAACCCCAAACCGGACAACAGACCTGGCTGACACGCCTTCCCAGCCATTTCAAATGGATGGGACCGCTCCTGCTGATAATCGCGATCGTGCTCGCCGTCGCCTCACCGTCTTGATTCGGTTGCGGGCCGGCAAGCCGCTGCGCTCATCGAGGCGAGGCTTCAGATTGGCTAGTTGCCCGCGAGCGGCCTAAAGCCTGTCGCGTTCAAGAGACCTGCGCAGCTTCAGAGCAATTCCAGGAAAGTGCGTAGCGGTTTTCCGTTCGGAATTGCGTAAAAACAATACTTAGAGCGGGTCAGCGATTCTATCAAAAGCTGAACCGCTCTAGACGATTTAGCGTCTGGCCTGGGCGTCCGAACCGACATAGGCGATGCGCAGCATGTTGGTGGAACCGGGCGTCCTCAGCGGCACGCCGGCGGTGATGATGACACGGTCGCCCGGCTTGCCGAACCCTTCGTCCAAGGCGATGCGGCAGGCGCGGTCGACCATGTCGTCGAGATCGATGGCATCGGGCGAGACGACGCAATGCGTGCCCCACAAAAGCGACAGCCGCCGCGCCGTGTTGACGATCGGCGACAGCGCGACGATCGGCACCTGCGGCCGCTCGCGCGCAGCGCGCAACCCGGTCGTGCCCGACGCCGTATAGCTGATGATCGCCGATAATTTCAGCGTCTCGGCGATTTCGCGGGCGGCAAGCGAGATGGCGTCTGCGCCGGTCGCCTCCGGCTCCGAGCGCTGCGCATTGATGATGCCGGCATAGGTTGGGTCGGTTTCGACCTTGCTGGCGATGCGGTTCATCATCGCAACCGCCTCGACCGGGTAAGCGCCGGCAGCGGATTCAGCGGAGAGCATGATGGCGTCGGCGCCTTCGAACACGGCGATCGAGACGTCCGACACCTCGGCGCGGGTCGGCACCGGCGCGGCGATCATCGATTCCAGCATCTGCGTGGCGATCACCACCGGCTTGCCGGCGCGGCGCGCGGCGCGGGTGATCTGCTTCTGGATGCCGGGCACGGCTTCGAGCGGCATTTCGACGCCGAGATCGCCGCGAGCGACCATCAGCGCATCCGAAAGTTCGATAATCTCGGCCAGCCGGGCGACAGCTTGCGGCTTTTCGATCTTGGCCATGATGAGCGCCCGGCCCCGCGCGATCTTGCGCGCTTCCGCCAAATCCTCCGGCCGCTGCACAAACGACAGCGCCACCCAGTCGACTCCAGTGGCCAGCACCGCATCGAGGTCCCTGCGGTCCTTTTCGGTCAGCGCGCCGACTGGCAGGTCGGTGTCGGGCAGGCTGACGCCCTTCTTGTCGGAGATGCCGGTGCCTGCGACGACGGTGCAGACAATCGCCTTGCCGTCGCTCTTCACCGCCTTCAGTTCGAGCTTGCCGTCATCAATCAAAAGGCGGTGGCCAGCCTCGACCGATCTCAGGATTTCGGGGTGCGGGAGATAGACCCTGGTCGAATTGCCGGGCTCGGGATTGTCGTCAAGCGTGAACGTCTGGCCGAGTGTCAGCGCCTCCTTGCCGTTGGCGAATTTGCCGACCCTAAGCTTGGGCCCCTGCAGGTCGGCAAGGATGCCTATCGGCCGGCCGACCGCTTTCTCGACGGTGCGGATGCGGCCGACAAGTGTGCGCATCAATTCATGATCGGTGTGGCTCATATTGATGCGAAACACGTCGGCGCCGGCTTCGAAGAGCTTCTTCAGCATGTCCTCGGAGGAAGAGGCCGGACCGATGGTGGCGAGTATCTTGACCTTGCGGCTGCGTCTCATTGACTGTTTGTTCCCGGGGCGGCTGGAGCGCCCCCCGTTGCGGGGTCATCGGTCAGCTGGAC
Organism: Mesorhizobium robiniae; assembly: GCF_040545535.1. NCBI lineage: Bacteria > Pseudomonadati > Pseudomonadota > Alphaproteobacteria > Hyphomicrobiales > Phyllobacteriaceae > Mesorhizobium > Mesorhizobium robiniae. The sequence continues at coordinate 231,149 of NZ_JBEPMC010000007.1, read as the reverse complement.
CATCCAGCTCGCCTGCTCGCCCGTGTCATATTCCTGGAATCCGGCGCGCTGGAAGCCCCGGGCGACGCAATCGGCAACGCCGGCGATCTTGAACTCTTTTTCGGCCACGCACATGTTGATCGGGCCATCCCAGCGTCCGCCACGCTCGGCGTCTTCTGCATAAAGATAGTAAAACCTTGATGACAGCGGCCCCTCGATCAACGTCTTGCAGCTCGATCCCTCGATATGCCACCAGCCTTCGGTGATCCAGCCGGCCTTGGCGCGATAGCCGATGCCGACGCCGACCAGGTTCTGCGTGGCATTGCAGACACGGAAATCGGCGCGCGCGGGCGAGGCAGCAACCATCGCGGCGAGCCCCACAACAGTGGTCAGGAGCGGCATGGCGAAGGCATAGCGCGCGCGCGGCCTGCCGGCGGAACCCATCCTGAAACCCCTGAAGAACGACATTTGCATCTCTCAACGCCCCTTTTCGGAAAAGTCCGGACGCATGTCAACGCGCCCTTTTGCCCAATTCCAATCGATTTAGGAAGGCTCCCGCGCGCGGTCTTCCGCCTTCTGCCAGATTTCTGCAGAAACCGTGGCCAAACGACGGCATTGCGCACGCGTCCTCTTCGTGGGAATGACGATACCACCCTCCCCGGAAGCCAGCGAACAGACCATTTCCCGCCCATGACCCGATCCACAGTTTTCGCGCCTTTCGACATCGTCGAAGGCGACCGCAAGCGAGGCATCGCGCTCCTGGCCGATCACGCCCGTCGCGATCTGCCGGAGGACTACGGCAGCCTCGGCCTGCCGGCGGCGGAATTCGACCGCCATATCGCCTACGACATCGGTGTCGAGACGGTGACGCGCGAACTGGCGGCTTTGCTCGGCGTGCCGGCGGTGCTCGCCAACTTTTCGCGGCTTCTGATCGATCCCAATCGTGGCGAGGACGATCCGACGCTGATCCGCCAACTCTATGACGGAACCGTCATTTCGGGAAATTATCCGCTTACCCCAGAAGAACGCGAAAGGCGGCTCGACCGCTTCTACCGGCCCTATCACGACGCGGTCGGCTCCATGGTCGCCTCGGTGGCGCAGGCTTCCGCAAATGCGCCCTTCATCTTGTCAGTACATTCCTTCACCCCGTTCATGCAGGGATTCGTGCGCCCATGGCATGTCGGCATCTTGTGGGATCGCGACGACCGGGTGGCGCGACCGCTGATCGACATGCTCGCCGCCGACAAAAGCCTCGTCGTTGGCGACAACGAGCCCTACGACGGCGCATTGCGCGGCGACACCATGTTCAGGCATGCCATCGTCAACGGCTTTGCCCATGCGCTGATAGAGATCCGCCAGGATCTGATCGCCGATCGGAAGAACGCGGCCGCCTGGGCCGAACGGCTGGTGCCGATCGTTGACGCGATCAACCGCCGTCCCGATATACATCAGATCAAACGATTCGGCTCGCGCACCGGGCCGCTGTAAGGAGGCCCGAGGAGGCCAAGAACACATGATCGAACTCAGCGAAGTGCAAAAACGCGATTTCGAAGCCGCCGCGTTCCGCCGGCTGGTCGCGCATCTGCGCGAACGCACTGATGTGCAGAACATCGACCTGATGAACCTCGCCGGCTTCTGCCGCAACTGCCTGTCCAACTGGTATCGCGACGCCGCCGAGGCCGAGGGTGTCGACCTCAGCAAGGACCAGTCGCGCGAGATCATCTACGGCATGCCCTATGCCGAATGGCAGGCGCTTAACCAGACCGACGCCTCCGACGCCAAGAAGGCGGAGTTCGAGGCAAGGCGCCCCAGGGATCACTGAGTTTCCCCGCTCTGACGAACAGGAGAGGCGTTTCCGCAAATCTCTCCAACATGGGAAAATCCGTCACGAACAGGGCTGGTCCTATTCGCCTTTTGGTCCAAGCACTTCCTGGAGAGCGGCGCTTGACTGACGATTGAATCGATCTAATTTGCCGCTCGAGGCCATTTTCAGACCGGATTCTACGCGATGGACGCGCAAAACGTCATGCAAACCGCCATTCGTGGAAGATGGGCCGTGGCGGCAATCTTCCTTGCCAATGGCTTTCTGACCGGCGCCTGGGCGCCGCAGATTCCGGTGTTTCTGACCCGGCTCGACATCAGCAAATTTACGCTTGGCCTGCTGATCCTTTTATTCGGCGCCGGCGCGGTCACCGCGATGTCCTGGTGCGGCCACCTGATTTCCAGGCATGGTTCGCGCACCGTGCTGCGCTGGTTCGGTCTCGTCGGCAGCCTCGGCCTGCTGGTTGTGGCGCTGGCCCCCAACGTGCCGCTGGCGGCTATCGCCATGTTCATCTTCGGCGGTTCGATCGGCGGCATGGATGTCGCCATGAACGCCAATGCGGTCACGGTGGAACGGCGATTGTCTCGCGCCATCATGTCGTCCTCGCATGGCTTCTGGAGCCTTGGCGGTTTCGCCGGCGGCGCTCTCGGCGGCATCGCCATCCAGAATTACGGCCATCTCGCCCATGCGGCGGTGGTGACGGCTCTCGCCTTTGCCATGATTGCGGTGGCAGTCCGCTACCTGATCGCCGAGGACAGGCCGCGCCATGGATCGTCAGCGGTCGCCGGGCACCGCAAATTTGCGCTTCCCGGAAACCCGATGGTCTATCTGGTCGGGCTGATGGCCCTGCTGACGATGATCTCCGAGGGCGCAGTGCTCGACTGGGCGGCGCTCTACCTGCAGCAGGAACTCGGCACCGATCTTGCCATAGCGGGCTTGGCCTACGCCGCTTTTTCCGGCGTCATGGCCGTGATGCGCTTCGTTGGCGACGGGGTCCGCAACCGTTTCGGTGCTGTGACGACGCTGCGCGTTTCAGCCATCGTCGCCGCGGCCGGCATGCTTGTGGCCGGGCTGGCTCCCTCGCCCTGGCTCGCCATAGCAGCCTTTGCCTTTTGCGGCTTCGGCATCGCCAATATGGTGCCGATCCTGTTTTCGGCCGGCGGCAATCAGGAAGGCATGTCGTCCGGCACCGGCATGAGCGTCGTCACCACAATGGGCTATTCCGGCATTCTGGTGGCGCCGTCGGCAATCGGCTTCGTCGCCGAGCACTCAAGTTTCGGTCCGATCTTCGTCGCCTTGTCGGGGTTGCTGGTCATCGTATTCTTGATGGCCGGGCTCGCTCACCGCGCCGAATTCGCTCCCGACGCTGCGCCAGCCGAATAGCGTTTCAGCTCCTCGTAGAGGAAATCCGCGACACGACGGATTCGCACGCTTGTACGTACGTCGCGATGCATGGCCAGCCATACCGGCAGCATCGGCAGCGCGAGGCCCGGCAGCACCGTCTCCACCAGCGGATCGCGATCGGCCAGCGGCTCCTGCCCAAAGCCGATACCGTTTCCGGCCCGCACCGCCTCCCACAGCACGATCTGGTTGTCGGTCCTGAAGCGGAAGGCATTGCGGGTGAGCGGGACACCGAACTGCGAAAAGACGCGAATGATCTCGTCGCTGCGGTCGAAGCCGATCAGATCGTGGCCAGCGAGATCGCCGGGCTTGAGCGGACGGCCGCGCCGGTCGAGATAGGATTTTGCCGCGCAGGCGCGGAGCGGAATGTCGGTCACCTTGCGCGCCACCAATTCGTTCTGTGCCGGCTCGACCATGCGGATGGCGATGTCGGCATCGCGGCGCAAAAGGTTCTCGACCTGGTTCGACGCCACGATTTCGACCTCGATGCCGGGTTCCTCGGCACCCAGCCGAGCCGTGATGTCGGGCAGGACATAGGCCGCCACCACCTCGCTGGCGGCAATGCGCACCGTGCCTTCAATCGCCTCGACCGATCCCAGCGCCAATAGCGAAAAGGCGCTCGCCTGCTCGCTTACCGCCCGGCCGCGTTCATAGAGCGTGCTGCCGGCTTCGGTCAGCGCATAGCCGCGCCGCCCGCGCCGGAACAGGGTGACGCCGAGCGCCTGCTCCAGCTCGGCGATATGGCGGCCAAGCGTCGGCTGGCTTGCGGCCAGCTTGCGCGCGGCCGCGGACAGGCTGCCGGTTTCCGCCACGGTGACAAAACTCTTGATCAGGTTCCAGTCGATATCCATTCAAAAATGAATATCAGATCGCCAAATGCGGTCAATTTCCATTCGTTTGCGGGCGGATCATATTGCGCGGCAACGCAAACACGGAGACGAAAAATGAACAAGATCGCAATTCTGGGTGCCAATGGCCGGCTCGGCCGCGTAGTGGCCAAGGCCTTCATCGACGCCGGCTACGATGTCCTCGCCATCACCCGCAGCGGCAAGATACCGGCAGAACTCACCGGCGCCACGGCCGTCGCCGGCGATGGCCTCGATCGCGAAGCGCTTATCCGCGCCACGCAAGGCGTCGACATCATCTTCAATGGCCTCAACCCGATCTACACCGACTGGAGCAAGTGCCTGCCGATGGCCGAGAACGTCATGGCCTCCTGCCGGGCGAACGACGCATTGCACCTCGCTCCAGGCAGCGTCTACAATTACGGCTCGCCGATGCCGGCGGTCATCACCGAAGACACGCCATTCCACCCGACGACCGAAAAGGGCCGCATCCGCGTCGCCATGGAAGAGCTCTTTCGCCGCGAGGCTGAAGCGGGCCGCGTGCGGACCATTCTGCTGCGCGCCGGCGACTTTTTTGGCGGCACCGGCACCGGCTCGTGGTTCGACCTGATTGTGGCCGCCAAGATGGGCAAGGGTGTGTATACGGCCCCTGGACCGGCCAATCTCGTGCATGAATGGGCCTATCTGCCAGACCTGGCCAAGGCTTTCGTCGGATTGACCGAAAACCTCGATAAGCTCGGCTGTTACGAGGCCCTGAACTTTCCGGGCCACGCCGTCACCGATCTGGAGATCAAGGCGGCCGCGGAACAGGCACTGGGGCGCACGCTGAAACTGACGTCGATGCCGTGGTGGGTGTTGCGCGCCGGCAGCCCATTCGTGGCGATGTGGCGCGAGCTCGTCTCGATGTCCTACCTCCGCTTCGAACCACACCAGCTGGCCTCGACAAGGCTGGAAGGCATCATCGGCACGATCCCGCATACGCCGCTGGATAAGGCGGTGGCAAAAGCTCTCGATGATATCGGTGTCGTCACGATTGACGGCGTTGCGAAAGCTGCCTGAAGGACCATGCGCAATTAAATGCTACGGCGCCGCGGGCCAAGGACGCGCAGCGTCGTAGCGTTTATGCACATCAAACTCCGGGGTCAGATCCGGCCCATCAGCAGCAACACCAAAAGCACGATCAGGATGACGCCGACGATACCGGAGGGACCATAACCCCAGGAACGCGAGTGAGGCCATGCCGGCACGGCGCCGATCAGGATGAGGATCAGAATGATGACGAGAATGGTGCTGAGCGTCATGAGAAACTCCCCGCTTTGAGGTGTCGCATGACAGGACAATGCAAAAGGCCGCTGGGTTGTTCCCGGCGGCCTTTTTACCTGAATGATCTGCCTGACGAAGGAATCGGCCTATTCGGCGGCCTTCGGGAAGGCTATCTCCGGCTCCGTACCGAGCTCTGGTTCCGGAACCTGCGGCGATGAAATCGCTTCCTTGCCGCGCCCGAACAGGCGGCTGAACCAGCCGCGCCGTGCGCCGGGCTTGACCTTGGCCCGGGTGAACACCATCAGCATCGACGGCGTCACCACCAGCGTGAGCACGGTAGCGAACGACAGACCGAAGACGATCGCCGAGGATAGTGAAATCCACCATTGCGTCGACGGCGCGTTGATCGTCGTCTCATGATGGAAGATTTCAAGGCCGAGGCCGAAGGCGATCGGCAGCACGCCGAGGATGGCCGACACTGCCGTCAGCACGACCGGGCGGGCACGTTCGCGGCAGGTCTGCAGCACCGCTTCGACCTTGTCCCAGCCCTCTTCACGCAGCCGGTCATAGGTGTCGATCAGCACGATGTTGTTGTTCACCACGACGCCGGCCAGCGCGATGACGCCGATGCCCGACATGACGATGCCGAATGTTTCTCCCGTTATCAGGAGTCCCAGGAACACGCCGACCGTTGCCATGACAACGCAGGACAGCACCAGCCAGACGCTGGTGAACTTGTTGAACTGCGCCAGAAGCACGATGAAGATCAAGAAGATCGCGGCGCCGAAGGCTTTGCTGAGGAAGGCGCTGGCCTCCGCGCTGTCCTCGTTCGAGCCGGCGAGCTTCCAGCGTATGCCGCTGCCGAGATCCATGTCGGCGACAGCCTGGGTGACCTGCTGCTGGACAGCAGCGACTTGCTCGCCGGCGGCGACATTGGCCTGGATTACCACCGTGCGCGCGCCGTCGATGCGGTTGAGGATACCGACAGTCGGCTCGGGCTTGCGCACGACGAAATTCGAGATCGGCACCGACCCTTGCGAAGTCTGCACCCTGAGGTCGTCGAGTGTCGACAGCGTACGCCGGTCCTCGGGCAGACGCAGCCTGATGTCGACGGCATCGTCAGCACCGGCTGGCCGGTATTCACTGAGCTTCAGCCCGTTCGTCACCAATTGCACCACCGTTCCGACCGAGGTCGGGCTAATGCCGTATTGTGCCGCCTTGGCGCGATCGACCTCAAGCGCCCAGTCGACGCCGGGCGGCGGCAGGCCGTCGGAAATGTCGATGACGCCGGGCACCTTGGCAATGCGGGCGGCGACCGCGCGCGCCTTGTCGTCGAGACCTTTCGGGTCGATGGCCGAAAGCCTGATCTGGATCGGCTTGCCGGTGGGCGGGCCGGCCTCGGGCACGCGAACCTCAACGTCGACGCCGGGAATGCCGGCCATGACGCCGCGCAGTTCGTCCAGGATCGCATTCGCCGATTTGCGCTCGCGCCAGTCGACGAATTCGTATTGGATCACCCCGACCACGTCTTCAGGTATGTCCTGGCCGCCGCCTTGCGTCTTGCCGATACGGGTGTAGACCGATTTCACGCCTGGCCAGCCGAGAAGCCGATCCTCGGCGATCTTCGTGGCGGCATCCATTTCGGCGAGCGAAAGGTTGCCGCGGGCGTGCACATAGAGCAGGCCGTAGTCAGGCTCGACATTGGGGAAGAACTCGACGCCGGCGCCGTATTTCGAATAGGCAAAGCCGACACCGAACAAAAGCGCGACGGTGAGCACAAGCACGGTGACCGGAAAGCGCACCGCCTGCTTGACCACGGCCATGTACCAGCCGTCACGGTTGTCGTCCTCGTCATGGGGCGGCGCCTTGGCGAACAGGGCGCCCAGCGTCGGCGCAAACACCAGCGCATAGAGCATCGAGGCCGAAAGCGTGACGATCAGCGTGATCGGCATATATTTCATGAAGTCGCCGATGATGCCCGGCCAGAACAGCAGTGGCGAAAAGGCGGCGATGCGCGTCATCGTCGCCGCAATGACCGGCCCAGCCATGCGCTTGGCCGCAAGTTCGAAAGCCGCTGCCTTCGGCATGCCTTCGCTCATGCGCCGCTCGGCGAATTCGGTGACGATGATGGCGTCGTCGACGAGCATGCCGACCGCCAGGATCAGGCTGAACAGCACGATCATGTTGATCGTGTAGCCCATCATGGCCAGCAGCAGGATGCCGATCAGGAAGGACGATGGAATGGCGAGGCCAATCAGCACCGACGCACGGCCCGACAGGGCATAGAGAATGACGATGAACACCAGGATCACGGCGATCATCACGTGGTTCTGCAGATCGCCGAGCAACTGGTTGACGAAGACCGATTTGTCCTGGGTGTAGGTGACATGCATGCCTTCCGGCATGGTCTTTATGAAGGCGTCGGAGACTTCCGTGACCTTGGCAATCGTGTCGATAAGGTTGGAGCCGATGCGCTTCTTCACCTCGATTGCGATCGCCGGCTTGCCGTCGAGGCGGGTGACCGTCTCGGCATCCTTGAAGGTGGAGCGGACGGTGGCGATGTCCTTGGCCTGCACCACCGCGTTGGGGGTGGCCACGACCGGCAGGTTTGCGACGTCCTCCGGCGTCTCGATAAGCGAGGGAACCTTGACCGCGTATTTGCCTTCGGACCCTTCGATGTTGCCGGCGGCGACAAGACTGTTGGAATTGCCGACGGCGCCGATCAGTTGCTCGAGCTGCAGCCCGTAGGAAGACAGTTTCATCGGATCGATGACGACTTCGACGAGATCGTCGCGCGCGCCCTGCAGCGAGCCTTCCAGCACGCCCGGCACTTCCTCGATGCGATCGCGCAATTCACGCGCCGCCGCCGTCAGCACGCGCTCGGGCACCTCGCCCGACAGCGTCACCACCAGGACGGGGAATTCGGAGATGTTGACTTCGGTGACCACAGGCTCCTCGGCTGCCTGCGGCAGGTCGGCCTTGCCGTCCTGGACCTTGCTGCGAGTGTCCTGCAGCGCCGTCGCCAGGTCCGTCTGCGGCTGGAACTCGACCAGCACATAGCCGCCGCCCTGGAAGGCGGCCGAGCGCATTTCCTTGAGGCCCTTGAGGCTTTTCAGCTTGGCTTCCATCGGCCGCAGCAGAAGGCGCTCCGAATCCTCGGGCGAGATGCCCTGATAGATCAGGCTGACATACATCATCGGAATCGGAACGTCCGGTTCCGCTTCCTTCGGCGTCGACTGGTAGGCGACCGCACCCGCAAGGATGAGGAAGATCAGGACTGAAATGGTCAGCCGGGCATTGTTGATCGCAAGTTTGACGATATCCATGATTACTGCGTCCCGGCCGTCGCTTCGCCCAACAGCTTTTGGATGGTCGCCTGGTCGGCCTCGACCGGCTTGATCACTTCGCCTTCGGTCACCAGTTCCTGACCGGCGACGATGACACGCGCATCGGCCGGAATGCCGCCGAGCACCAGGCCGGTTGGCGTGTCGTCGACCAGGTCGATCGGGAAGAACACGACCTTGTCGTCCTTGTCGACGGCGCGAATGCCGAGATCGCCCTTGTCGCCGAGCGTGACCACCGATCGCGGCAGCATGACGGCGTCGGTCGGTTGCGCGCTCAGCGCGATCTCGGCCGTCATCCCGGCTGGGATGGTGCCCTCGGGATTAGGGATTGCGATCTCGACGCGAAAGGTGCGAGTGGCCGAGGAAGCGTCGCGGCTGATATAGCGCACCGTGCCCTCGACATTCTGGCCGCTGACCAAACGTACATTCGCCTTGTCGCCGATCTTCAGAAAGCCGAGATCACGTTCGCTGACTTCGCCGCGGGCAATTACCGGATCGAGCTTCAGGATGGTCGCCACCTCGCCGCCCTGCATCACCGAGCTGCCGAGTTCCACCGGCACCCGGTCGATGACGCCGTCGAACGGTGCCTTCACCTCGTTACGGTCGAGCTCGGCTTGCGCCGTTTCCAACAGGGCTTGCGCCGAGGTCAAATTCGAGCGGGCAGTATCGAGCTGCAGCTTGGGCAGATTGCCGGTTTTCATCAGCCGAAGGGCTGCAGCGAGCTCGGCCTGACGCTGCACGACAAGCTGCTTGGCATTGTCGACCGCCGAGATTTTTTCCTCGGCGGCAAGCATCAGCACCAGGTCGCCCGTCTTGACGTGCTGGCCTTGGCTGACGGGCAACTTGTCGATGACGCCGGCAACGCGCGTCGCCAGGACCGCGCGCTTGTCGGCTTCGGTCAGCCCGGAAATCCGAATGGCGCGCGCATAGGTGCGCCGCGGCGGGGTTATGACCGCGACGGTGCGCAAGGCGGCCTTGGGCTGTTCTGCCTCGGTGGGCTTGGGCTTACCCGCCTCAGCCGCCTTTGGCTGCTCCCCCGCCTTGGGTTCGTTGTCGGCAGCCGCGCTACCGACGGACGAGAACTCGCCCGTCACCATCCAGGCAGCGAACCCGACAAGCACAACAATGGCTGCAAGCTTGTGAAACCTGTATTTCGGCATCGTCGTTTTTCCAGTGCGCGGGGTTCGGCCAGACCGTGTCTTCAACTACCGCGTCTTCTAACTCGGGCGCGGCGCCGATATGGGTGCGCGCAAGGCCGTGTTCAATTTGCCGTGATCGGCGAGCTGCGCTTCTACATCAAAGTTGCACCGCAATATAGTCAGAAAAATTGCGGCAACATTACTTCGCCGGAAGGACGCGCTCGCTAATATAAGGCGCATTGGATCGGCATGGTCGTTCGTCTGCAACATCGCATTGGGCCCAACGGGAATGCGAAACACCGTGTAAACCGCGTCCCACACGGGCAAGTCATGGGCTGCGCTTGACTGTCATCGGTGCCGTGCCTGGCTTGCTAATGCCGTTGGGAAAGGCGGCGTCGAAGCAGCGTGGCAGCAGCTGTCAGCATGGTGGAAAACAGTTTCATGCAAAGGTCACCTCCTTCGACAAGGGCAGAGTACGGATGCGCTTGCCGGTCAGCGCGAAGACGGCATTGGCGAGTGCCGGTGCCGCCGGCGGCGTGCCGACCTCGCCGACACCACCCATCTTGTGAAAATTTTCCAGGATAGCGACTTCGAACGCAGGACACTGGGAGATGCGCATGGCGTCGTAGTCGTGAAAATTCGACTGTTCGACCATGCCGTCCGCGAAGGTGATTTCCTGACCCATCGCCGCCGACAGGCCATAGATGGCGGCAGAAATGAGCTGTGCCTCGATAATGCCGGGATCGAGTGCGGTGCCGACATCGGCGGCGATCCACACCTTCTCGATGCGGATGCCGGCAGGCGTGTCCGCGACCTGGACGATCTCGCCGACCCAGCTGCCGAAGGACAGCGAAAAAGCCATGCCCTTGGCCTTGCCGGCGGGCAGCGCCTCGCCCCATTTCGCCATCTCGGCGACCTTTTCGACCACCTTCACCGCTGCCGGGTAGGCAGCCATCAGCTTCTTGCGCAGTTCGACCGGGTCGGTTTTCCCGGCGACGGCGATCTCGTCCAGAAATCCTTCATGGAAGAACCCGTTGATTGAACTGCCGACCGATCGCCAGGAGCCGACGGGGATGGAGACGGGCGCAGCGACGCCGGTCACCCGGTAGTTCGGGATCGTATAGGGCTGGTTAAAGGCTCCGTCGACGATGGACTTGTCGGGACCGAGCGGCGATATCGAGGGAAACAGCCGGCGCAAGGTGCTGGCTATCAGCGATGGCGAGGCGATTGTCATGTCGACGGCGATCGGCATGCCGTCGCCGCCAAGCCGCGCCTGGAATTTACCGACAGAAGCCGGCCGGTACGCGTCGTGGCGCATGTCCTCCTCGCGTGTCCAGATCACCTTGATCGGCCGGCCTGCCGTTTCTTTCGCCATCAGCGCGGCACAGAGCGCAAAATCCACCTCGACACGTCGGCCAAAGCCGCCGCCCATGAATGTGGTATGCACGCCGACCTTGTCCTGTTCGATGCCGACAGCATTGGCGCAAAGCTGGCGCACCAGGGTCGGCGCCTGGTTGCCGCACCAGATGTCGAGGACGCCGTCCTTCAATTGCGCCGTGGCGTTCATCGGCTCCATCGTCGCATGGGCCAGATAGGGCACCGCGTAGTCGGCCTCGACTATTCTTTCGCGCGGCGCGTCGGCGAAGGCAGTATTGACATCGCCATCGTCGCGCATCGCCGACCCTTTGGTTCTAAGCGCCTGCTTCAAGGCTTCGGAAATGGCGGCGCTGTCCAACGGATATTCGGGATCCGCCCATTCGGCGTCGATCGCCTCCGCCGCCTTGAACGCCGCCCAGGTGTTTTCGGCGATGATGCCGAAGCCGTGGCCGTAATTCGTTTCGATCGGCACGATCTTGATCACGCCAGGCATTTTCTCGGCCTTGGAGAAGTCCGCCTTGACCGGCTTGGCCCAGAACCGCGGGCTCATCTTGACCGTGCCGTACAGCATGTCCGGCAGCGTCACGTCGATGCCGAAGATCGGCGCCCCGGTGACCTTGGCCAGCATGTCGACGCGTTTTTGCGCTTTGCCGAGCAGTTTCCAGTCGGCTTTGTCCTTGAGCCTGACATCCGCAGGCGGCGGCATCGTCGCAGCGGTCGCGGCGACGGCGCCATAGGTCACCGACTTGCCTGACGCCTTGTGCAGGACCGTGCCATTGGCTGTTTCCAAATCGGTCGCGGCTACACCGAACTTTTGCGCGGCCGCAGCAATCAGCATCTGCCGAGCGGCGGCGCCTGCTTGCCGCATCTTGTCGAAACCGTCGCGCGTCGAGGCCGAGCCGCCAGTGCCCTGGAGGGCGAGGAATTTTCCGACGACGCCCATGCCGGCGCGCACTGCTTCGGCGGTCATGCTTTCGTCGAAGAAGGCGAACGGACCGCCCTCTTCCAGGATCGCCGTGTTGTAGTAGGCGTAAGCGGCCGGGCCATGCTCGACCTTGACCTGATCGAGACTGACATCGAGCTCTTCGGCAACCATGGCGGCAAGCGTCGTCGAGATGCCTTGGCCCATCTCGGCTCTCGGCGCGACGACGGTGATGGTGTTGTCGGCGCCGATCTTCACATAGGGATTGAAGGTCGCTTCACCGGCCGCGAGATCACCTTCCAGCGGATTCGGATAGGGTTTGCGGTAGTAATAATAGCCGACGGCGACGCCGCCCGCGACGGCGGCCGCGCCGATGAGAAACGTGCGGCGGGCGATCTTTCCGATACTGGCCATGGTCAGATCCCCGCCGTCTTGAGCACGACCGCTCGTTTGATCGCCGCGCGAATCTTCGGATAGGTACCGCAGCGGCAGAGATTGCCGCCCATGGCATTGTCGATGTCGGCATCGGTCGGGTCGGCGATCTCGTCGAGCAGCGCCACCGCACTCATGATCTGGCCGGCCTGGCAGTAGCCGCACTGGGCGACCTGCTCTTCCAGCCATGCCTGCTGCACTGGATGCAGCTTGCCTTCGGCGCCGATGCCTTCGATCGTGGTGACCGCGCCGGTGACTTCGCCGACCGGCAGCGAGCAGGAGCGGACGGGCTGGCCGTCGATATGCACCGTGCAGGCGCCGCAAGCGGCGATGCCGCAGCCGAATTTCGGCCCGGTCTTGCCCAAGAGGTCGCGCAGCGCCCACAGCAACGGCATTTCCGGATCGGCATTGATGTCGAGTGCCTGCCCGTCGACAGTGAGGCGCATGGGGATACCCTTCGTTGTCGTCCACAGCCCAAGGCGAATGGCCGATTGGTCATTCGTCCTTATACATCTTGACAAATTTCGTTATTTTGTCAATAGAGTTGCGGCAGATAGTGTTTGCCAATGATCGAGATCGAAGACATCGCCGACATAGACCCCAAACGCGCCCGTATCCTCGACGGCGCGATGAAGGTGTTTTTGGCCTATGGCTTCGCCCGCACCACCATGGACGACATTGCACGTGCCGCCGACATGTCGCGGCCGGCGCTCTACCTCCAATTCAAGAACAAGACCGACATTTTCCGCGCCATAGCCATGATGCTACTCGGCCGTTCGATCGAGCAGGCGAAAACGGCGCTTGCCGGCGACGGCGCCTTCGCCGACCGCATGACGCGGGCCATCGACGGAGCGCTGATCTCGATGATGCGCACCGTCGTCACCTCGCCGCATGGCGCCGAACTCCTCGACATGAAGTCGAGTGTGGCCGATCTGGTCGGATGCTGGCGCGGCGGTCTTGTCGAGCATGTCGCCACGGCAGTCGAGAACGAGGCCAGGAGAAACGGCGCCGACCTCACCGCCAGAGGCCTGTCGGCAAGACTGCTGGCCGACATGCTGCTTGACGGGCTGGAAGGCATGAAGACGCGCATCAGCGATCCGGACGAGCAACGACAAGCCGCCGCCGCCCTGATCAGGGTGATCGATCTAGCCCTGAAAAAAGGCTGACGTCCCCAAACGCCTCAGACTTGGCGGCGCGCCGCCTCGGGCTTCTTGCGCGCCGCGAGGAACGCCTTCACCCGCCGGCCCGGCGCCGGACGGCGTACCGGCTTGAAGCCGTCGTCGAGCTCGCCGGAGAGATCGAGCGTCGGCCGCTTGCCGACGGCGTCGTAATTCTCCTCCAGCCAGTCGCTGGCGGCGGTGCGGCCGAGGTCGCGCAGATAGGTCAGGAACGCCCATTCGGCATTGACCTTGGACGATGCCGACAGGTCCTTGAACGCCTCATCGGCATCGATCCGGTGCATGCGGATGTCGCGGTATTCGCCATGCGGCAGCCGGCCGGCGGCGATCAGCTCCTTAACGAAGGCGATCGAGCGGAATTCGCGCAGCAGCCCGGCGTTGAAGGTGATCTCGTCGATGCGGTTCTGGATTTCGTTGGCGCTCTTCGGCGTCCCCTCGCGCACCACCGGATTGATCTGCACCAACAGCACGTCCTCGGTGGCAGCCGTCTTGAAGAATGGAAACAGCGCCGGATTGCCACCATAGCCGCCATCCCAGTAGGGCACGCCCTTGATCTCGACGGCGCGGAACAGCTGCGGCAGGCAGGCCGACGCCATGACCGTGTCGAGGTCGATCTCGCCATCGGAAAAGACGCGCAACTGTCCGGTCTCGACATTGGTCGCGGAGATGAACAACTCCATCGACTTGCAGGCGCGCACATTGCCGAAATCGATCTCCTGCTCGATCACGTCGCGCAGCGGGTTGAGGCCGAGCGGGTTGGCGACATAGGGCGAAAACACCCGCGACATGGTATCGAAAAAGAGGTAGCCGGGCGTATTCTCGATCGACCAGTTGCCCCAGGCCACGTCCCACGGCATGCGCTGCACCGGGCTGAAGCGGCCCTTCAGCGCCACCGCTCGCCAGAAATCGTCGAGCTTGCGCCGCGCGCCCTCGACGCCGCCGCGCACGAAACCGTCGGCCAGCGCCACCGCGTTCATGGCGCCGGCGCTGGTGCCCGACACCGCCGCGATCTCGAGCCGCCCGTCCTCCAGCAGTCGGTCGAGCACGCCCCACGAAAAAGCGCCGTGCGAGCCGCCACCCTGCAGTGCGACGTTGATCTTCTTGGGCTCCTCCGCCTTGCCGTTTGTCGTCATGGCGTTGCCCTTTGTGTGTCCAGACTTGTTTCGCAATTCACTGGGCGGTCCAGCCGCCGTCGACTGAGATATGCGTGCCGTTGATCTGCGCCGCCGCATCGGAACACAGGAATACGGCGGCTGCCGCGACCTGCTCGACCGTGACGAATTCCTTGGTCGGCTGCTTTTCGAGCATGACCTCGCGGACCACCGTGTCGCGATCCATTTTGTTGGCCTTCATCTGGTCGGGGATCTGCGCCTCGACCAGCGGCGTCAGCACATAGCCGGGGCAGATGGCGTTGCAGGTGATCTTGTCGCGCGCCAGTTCCAACGCGACCGTCTTGGTCAGCCCCATAATGCCGTGCTTGGCCGAGACATAGGCCGACTTGAACGGCGAGGCGACCAGCCCGTGGGCCGAGGCGATGTTGACGATCCTGCCGCCGCCGGCTTCTCTCATCAGCGGGATGGCGGCGGCGATGGTGTGAAACGCCGACGACAAATTAATGGCGATGATCGCATCCCACTTCTCGGTCGGAAATTCTTCCACCGGCGCGACATGCTGGATGCCGGCATTGTTGACCAGAATGTCGACCGAACCGAATGTCTCGGCTGCCTTCGCAACCAGCGCCCGGCATTCGGCCGGCTTCGACATGTCCGCCTTGATATAGGCAGCCCTGACCTTGTGATGTTTGGCAATCGCTTCGGTGATGGCCCGGTCGTCGGCCGTGTCGGAGAAGGAATTGACGACGACGTTGCAGCCTTCTGCCGCGAGTGCATGGGCGATAGCCAGACCGATGCCCGAGGTGGAACCCGTGACGATGGCGGTTTTTCTGCTGGGCAAGGCGAAATCCTTCGGTAGGGTGCTAACGGGAACATATTGCAGTGCAGCATATATGTCTCGTGTGGCGCAAGAACAGCGGCACGGATCGGCGACGACATGAAATTTTTGTCATGAAGATGCCGTTCTCACTCGAAGTTGGGCCTCTGACAGGCTGCGTGAAACCAGTTTTGTCAGCGCTCCGGGCAGCCTCTTTGGATGCTCCTAAGATTTGGTTTTGGCTGGAATGGTCATCTGGCTCATGAAAAGATGCAGAGCGCTCTGCACAGCGAGGGATGACGGCTCGGACGGATGCCACTCCGGAAAATGGCCATCAATCGCCATGCGCGCCAACCATAGACAAAGGCACGCGCGGCAAGCACCAGATGATCGAGATCAGTGTCTGACACGGGCCGCTGAGGATGGTTTCGGCCGGACCTTGTCCGGCCGGTGATCACGACATGGTGTCGAGCTTGCGCTGCATGGCGGCGATCTGTTCCTTCAACTCCTGAAGGTCGTCGGGTTTTTCCGATGCTTCTTTCCTGGCTGGCTCTGCCGGCGCTGCAGAAGAGCCATTCGAGCCTGCGGGTGGGAAGGGCGTGAACAGGCGCATGGCGTTCTGGAACATCTCCATGTTGCGGCGCGTCTGTTCTTCCAGCGCCTTGATGGGCGTGGCGATCTTCATCATGTCGAGCGGTGACTTGCCCAAGGCACCCTTCATCTGCTCGCGGAAGCGCTCTTGTTCCTTTGAGAAGGCGATCATCGACTGCTCGAGGAAGCTCGGCACGATCATCTGCATCTGGTCGCCGTAAAAGGCGATCAACTGGCGCAGGAACGGAATGGGCAACATGTTTTGGCCATCCTTGTTCTCCAGTTCGAAGATGATCTGGGTCAGCACGGGATGGGTGATGTCGTCGCCGGTCTTGGCGTCCTGGACGGTGAATTCCTCGCCTTTCTTGACCATTTCGGCAAGATCCTCGAGCGTCACATAAGTGCTGGTGCCGGTGTTATAGAGGCGGCGATTGGCATACTTCTTAATGATAATCGGTTCGTCTTTCGCGGCCATCAATATCCTCCCGGGACACCGGCACACTTGAGTAAGCAGCCGATAACGATTGCGCTTTTCAAGGATATGCGCAAAAGCGTCACAATTCCAAGTGGTTTGTGCAGTGCGGGATCGATTAATGCTGCATGGCGGGCTAAATATGCTGCGCAGCAACGGGCGGGCTGTTTCCATGGCGATGCGCAACCTGCTTGCGGCGCATAACCGGCATGCCCATTTCCGGTTTGACTTGGGTCATGGAAAGGGCAAGAAAAGTCGTTAACCGCACCTCAATTCGACCCCGAAGTCTGGAGAAGAACATGTCCGCTTCCAATGCCATTGTCGTCGCCAGCGCGGCGCGCACGCCCGTCGGTTCCTTCAACGGCGCCTTTGCCAACACACCGGCCCATGAACTGGGCGCCGTCGCCGTCAAGGAAGCGCTCGCCCGTGCCGGCGTCGACGGTAAGGAGGTCGATGAGGTGATCCTCGGCCAAATCCTGACCGCGGCTCAAGGCCAGAACCCGGCGCGGCAGGCGGCGATGGCGGCCGGCGTACCGCAGGAAGCGACCGCCTGGGGCCTCAATCAGCTCTGCGGCTCGGGCCTGCGCGCCATCGCACTCGGTATGCAGCAGATCGCCCAGGGCGATGCAAAAATCATCGTCGCCGGCGGTCAGGAATCGATGTCGATGGCGCCGCATGCCCAGCACCTGCGTGGCGGCGTCAAAATGGGCGACTTCAAGCTGATCGACACCATGATCAAGGACGGCCTGACCGACGCCTTCTATGGCTACCACATGGGCAACACGGCCGAGAACGTCGCCAACCAGTTCCAGATTACCCGCGACGACCAGGACCAGTTCGCCGTTGGCTCGCAGAACAAGGCCGAGGCCGCCCAGAAGGCCGGAAAATTCAAAGACGAGATCGTTGCCTTTACTGTCAAGGGCAGGAAGGGCGACACCATTGTCGACCAGGACGAGTACATCCGCCACGGCGCCACGCTCGAGGCGATGACCAAGCTGAAGCCCGCCTTCGACAGGGAAGGCACGGTGACCGCCGCCAATGCCTCCGGCATCAACGACGGCGCCGCTGCCGTGGTGCTGATGACCGAAGCCGAAGCCGCCAAGCGCGGCATCACGCCGCTGGTGCGCATCGTTTCCTGGGCAACCGCGGGGGTCGATCCGCAAATCATGGGCACTGGGCCTATTCCCGCCTCGCGCAAGGCGCTGGCCAAGGCCGGCTGGTCGGTCGGCGATCTTGACCTGGTCGAGGCCAATGAAGCCTTTGCCGCACAGGCCTGCGCCGTCAACAAGGACATGGGCTGGGACCCGTCCATCGTCAACGTCAATGGCGGCGCCATCGCCATCGGCCATCCGGTCGGCGCCTCGGGCGCCCGCATCTTCAATACGCTGGTCTACGAGATGCGCCGCAGAAGCGCCAGGAAAGGCCTCGCCACGCTGTGCATCGGCGGCGGCATGGGCGTTGCCATGTGCGTGGAAGCACTGTGAGAGCCATATGCGAAGCCGTGAAGACAGACTGAGCAAGCCATGAAATAGTCGGTGGCGAACGGGGTCCAATCGCCGTCAGAGCGATCCCATTCGTCGCCCGCCGCTCATGGAGTAAAGGGAGGAGAAATATGACAAGGGTAGCGCTCGTCACCGGTGGGTCGCGCGGTATTGGCGCCGCGATTTCGATCGGCCTGAAAAATGCCGGTTACCAAGTCGCCGCGAATTATGCCGGCAATGACGAAGCGGCGCAAAAATTCAATGCGATGTCAGGCATCCCGGTCTATAAATGGTCGGTCGCCGACTACGATGCCTGCGCCGCCGGCATCAAGCAGATCGAGGCCGATCTCGGCCCGGTTTCCGTGCTGGTCAACAACGCCGGCATCACCCGCGACGCCATGTTTCACAAGATGACGCGCGAGCAGTGGAAAGACGTCATCGACACCAATCTGTCCGGCGTCTTCAACATGACGCACCCGCTGTGGGGCGGCATGCGCGACCGCAAGTTCGGCCGCGTCATCATCATTTCCTCGATCAACGGCCAGAAAGGCCAGACCGGCCAGGTCAATTACTCAGCCTCCAAGGCCGGCGACATCGGCTTCACCAAGGCCTTAGCGCAAGAGGGTGCTCGCGCGGGCATCACCGTCAATGTCATCTGCCCCGGCTATATTGCCACCGAAATGGTCATGGCGGTGGCGGAAAAAGTGCGTGAATCGATCATCGCCCAAATCCCAATTGGCCGGCTCGGCGAGGCGGAGGAGATCGCGCGCTGCGTGGTCTTCCTCGCTTCCGAGGACGCCGGCTTCATCACCGGCTCGACCCTCACCGCCAATGGCGGCCAGTATATTACCTGAGGCAGACACGCGCGGGGAGACCGGTCCGCATCCGCCAACGGCTCCTCGTCGCGAGATCTCGATACAAGGCCCTGCTCCAATCCGGCACGCAATCGTTAACGGCGACGCCACGGCATGTGCAAAACCCTGTTAGCCACCTGTGGATTCTCGGTGGAAAACCTGTTCACGACACAACATGTTGGGGTGAACAAAACGGGAAAAGCGCGCCAGCGCTGATTCGTCGCCGTTTCGTTCCGGCTTTGGCCGGAGAATTAACGACAAAGGCGGAAAACAGCCCCCGAACCGTTAAGGCGCGTTAGGAAAGGTCAATAATTTCATAATGTTGGGCGGCTCTCGTCAGTCTGCATCGATCGTTCACCGGCAAATGTTAAGAACGACGTCTGCCCTGCATGAATCGGGCCAGTTCAGCGATTCAGCATGTGGTGAGATTCGCCGGCAAAAATCCCAGATATAGCCGTGAACAAACCCTGAATCAGTTGGAGTCAGCGATTCGTAGCTGATTCGTTCCAGACTCGTTCCAAGTGTTAATCAGGACCGGTTGACGACGCCGGACGAGAAGCTTCGACCTGCCATCGGAACATTCCGCTTTCGCTTCGCGCCCGAAATCCCTATGTGTCGGCTGTCACACGCGCCAACACGGGGCGCGCACCCGACAATGCGAGGCAGAGAGCCTTATTTCCAGGTCGATGAACATCCAGCCGAAACATACAGAGCCGCTGATCCTGTCCGGTCGCGACGTGACCGCCGTGCTCGGCCCCACCAACACTGGCAAGACCCATCTCGCCATCGAGCGCATGGTGGCGCATGAAAGCGGCATCATCGGCCTGCCGCTCAGGCTGCTCGCCCGCGAGGTCTATTCGCGCGTCTGCGAGAAGGTCGGCGCTCACAAGGTGGCGCTCATCACCGGCGAGGAGAAGATCCAGCCCGACGGCGCCAGATATTCGGTCTGCACGGTGGAAGCCATGCCGCGCCAGACCGACGCCGCCTTCGTCGCCATCGACGAGGTCCAGCTGGCCGGCGATCTCGAGCGCGGCCACATCTTCACCGACCGCATCCTGCATCTGCGCGGCCGCCAGGAGACGCTGCTGCTGGGTGCTGCCACCATGCATGGCATTCTCCAGCGCCTGCTGAAGGGCGTGTCGGTGGTGACGCGGCCACGGCTGTCGCATCTCGCCTATGCCGGCTCGAAGAAGCTGACCCGCCTGCCGCGACGCACGGCGATCGTCGCCTTTTCCGCCGACGAGGTCTATGCCATTGCCGAACTGATCCGTCGCCAGCAAGGGGGTGCGGCCGTCGTGCTCGGCGCGCTATCGCCCCGCACGCGCAACGCGCAGGTGGAGCTGTTCCAATCGGGTGACGTCGATTACCTGGTCGCCACCGATGCGATCGGGATGGGCCTCAATCTCGATCTCGATCATGTCGCCTTCGCCCAGAACCGCAAGTTCGACGGCTACCAGTATCGCAACCTGACCGCGGCGGAACTCGGCCAGATCGCCGGTCGCGCCGGCCGGCATTTGCGCGACGGCACCTTCGGCGTCACCGGCCAGGTCGATCCGCTGGACGAAGATCTGGTCAAGAAAATCGAAGGTCACGAGTTCGACCCGGTGAAAGTGCTGCAATGGCGCACCGCGCAATTCGATTTCGCCAGCCTCGATGCGCTGAAGCGTTCCACCGAGACCAACGCGCCGGTCGAAGGCCTGACGCGTGCGCTGCCGGCGGTGGATGCGCAGGCGCTCGAACATTTGTCCCGCGACGAGGACATAAGGGCACTTGCCACCGACGCCAGGCGCGTGGCGCTGTTGTGGGAGGCCTGCGCTCTCCCAGACTACAGGAAAATCGCACCGGCCCAGCATGCCGACCTGATCGCCTCGATCTATATGGACCTTGCCAGGCATGGCCATGTCGATGAAAATTACATGGCCGAGCAGGTGCGCCGTGCCGACACCACCGAGGGCGATATCGACACGCTGTCGCACCGGATTGCCCAGATCCGCACCTGGACGTTCGTTTCCAACCGGCCCGGCTGGCTGGCCGATCAGGCACACTGGCAGGAAAAGACGCGCGAAATCGAAGACAGATTGTCGGATGCGCTGCATGAGCGGTTGACGAAACGCTTCGTAGACCGCAGGACTTCCGTCCTCATGCGGCGCCTTAGAGAAAATACCATGCCTGAAGCCGAAATTAGCCCAACCGGAACCGTCCTCGTCGAAGGCCACCACGTCGGCGAGTTGCAGGGGTTCCGCTTCACTGCCGACCAGAGCGCCGGCGGCGAGGACGCCAAGGCGGTGCGCACAGCGGCCCAGAAGGCACTTGCAGCCGAATTCGAAGCGCGGGCCGAACGCTTCGGCGCTTGCGCCAACGGCGACATCGCGCTGGGCTCCGACGGCACGCTGCGCTGGATCGGCGCGCCGATCGGCACGCTGGTCGCAGGCGACGAGCCGTTGAAGCCGCGCCTTGTGCTGCTGGCCGACGAACAGCTCACCGGACCCGCCCGCGACAAGGTTGCGGCGCGCGCCGAGCGCTTCGTCAATTTCCAGATCGAGTCCTTGCTGAAGCCGCTGGTCGACCTCAAGAACGCCGAGCAGATCACCGGTATCGGCCGCGGCATCGCCTTCCAGCTCGTCGAAAATTTCGGCCTCATCAACCGCCGCGACATCGCCGAGGAGATGAAGTCGCTCGACCAGGAAGGCCGCGCCGCCCTTCGCCGGCTCGGTGTACGCTTCGGCGCCTACCACGTCTTCGTCCCGGCGCTGATCAAGCCGGCCCCGGCCGGACTGGTGACGCTGTTGTGGGCGCTGCAGAACGACGGCAAGGACAAGCCCGGCTTTGGCGACGTGGTTCACGCGCTGGCCTCCGGCCGTACCTCAGTGGTGATCGACCCCACATTCGATAAGACATTCTACAAATTGGCCGGCTATCGCAATCTCGGCCGTCGTGCGGTGCGCGTCGACATTCTCGAACGACTGGCCGACCTGATCCGGCCCGCAACCAACTGGAAGCCTGGACTCGGCCAGCGCCCCGACGGCGCCTATGACGGCCAGTCCTTCATGGTGACGCCGCCGATGATGTCGATCCTCGGCGCCACCGCCGACGACATGGAAGAGATTTTGAAAGGCCTCGGCTACCGGGCCGAGCCGAAGCCGGCGATCGAGGTGAAGGCCAGGCTCGAAGCACAGGACAATGCCGCGCGTGAAGCCGCCGCGGCCAAGCAGGCGGCGCAAGAACAAGCCGAGCAGGCCAAGGCAGCGGAAGCCGCGATTGCGGACGCAGCCGCCGTGGCGCAGGCCGAGAGTTCGGGAGCGGATGCGGCTGCCGTGGCAGAGGCCACAGCCGAAGTTACCGCGGAACCCGCCATCGAAGCGGAGCCCGTCGCGGAAGCTCAGCCGGAAACTCCGGCTGAGGTCACGGAAGAGGAGCTGCCTCCAGCCGAAGCCGCAGCTGAAATGCCCGCGGTATCAGCGGCTCAGCCGGAGGCAGAACCCGAAGCCGCCGAGGTTGAGGTCGCACCGGCAGAGCCGGCTTCCGAATCCTCGCCTGTAACGGAAGCAGTGTCGGCGGAACCTGCCGCGGCGGCGGAAGCCGCCACCGGCGAGGCCGCGCCAGAGGTTCCAGCAGAGGCCGAGGAACCAAAACCTATTCTGTTGTGGCGGCAGGGCCGCTTCGATCAGCGCCCGCGCCACCGCCATCACGACAACAGACCTCGTGACAATCGCCCGCGCAACGGGCAAGCCGCGCGCGACGGCCGCGGCGACGCGCCGGCGGATGCCACCGGCGGACAACCGGCCGGCGCTCCTGGCGGCCGCCCCACCCATGAAGGTCGCCGCGACGGCGCCGGCAAGCCGCGCTTCGACCGCAGCAAATTCAAGCCCAAGCCCCAGGGCGAGCCGGGAGAGCGGCGCGACGGCAAGCCGCAGGGCGAGCGTTCCGATCGTCGCGAAAGCCGGCCCGACTGGAAGGGCGGCAGGCAGGACGGCAAGGGTGGCGCGCCAGGTGGAAAGCCCGCGTTCCAGCCTAAGCCTCGCGAGGAGCGTCCCGTGCGCTTCGACCCGGATTCGCCCTTCGCCAAGCTCGCCGCGTTGCGCGACCAGCTGAAGAAGTAAGTTCGCTCGCTCCGATGGTCGCTGAAGGCCGCCAGCGCATCGACAAATGGCTGTTCTTTTCGCGTGCGGTGAAATCGCGCTCGCTAGCAGCGAAGCTGGTGGTGGCCGGACGCGTCCGCGTCAATCGCGACAAAGCAGCGCAGGCCTCCGATATGGTCCGGGTCGGCGACGTCCTGACCATCACTCTCGAGCGGCGCATCTTCGTCTGGAAGGTGCTCGGCACAGGGAGCCGGCGCGGTCCGGCCGAGGAAGCGCGCCTGCTCTACGAGGATATGTCGCCACCGCCGGTACCAAAGGGCGAGGCCGTTCCCGATGCGATTCCCGTGCTGCGCGATGCCGGCAGCGGCCGCCCGACCAAGAAGGAACGCCGGGAAACCGACCGGCTATTCGGCGAAGATTGACGCACAACGGCTTTCGCGGCGCCAACCGCTCCGGAATTCCATTCCGGAACATCGGCATCGCGCGCAACGGCTGCCCTTGCAAGCGGCAGGTAAAGGCGTTACCTGACCAAAAAAAGTCCAACAAAAGCGGGACGTCCCGGAGCCGACTGATGACCTATGTCGTGACCGACAATTGCATAAAATGCAAATACATGGACTGCATCGAGGTCTGTCCGGTCGACTGTTTCTACGAAGGCGAGAACATGCTCGTCATCCATCCCGACGAGTGCATCGACTGCGGCGTCTGCGAACCGGAATGCCCGGCCGATGCGATCAAGCCGGACACCGAGCCCGGTCTCGACAAATGGCTGCAGATCAACACCGAATACGCTGACAAATGGCCCAACATCACTGCCAAGAAGGAGCCTCCGGCCGACGCCAAATCCTTCGATGGCGAGGCTGGCAAGTTCGAGAAATATTTCTCCGCCGAGCCCGGCGAAGGCGACTGACCAGACCGCTGATTCAGCCAGCATAACGCAGCGTAAGGGGCATGGTGCTTTAACTGCCTTGACAGGCGGCGGTCGTGCATGGCCTTCGCGCGTGCAGCAAAACCTTGATTCTTCCGACTTTTTGTGTTATATCAACCAAACATGCCGGTGACACAACGTCGATTTATGGCGCAAACGCCCCAAATCACTGAAAGGTGAATTTCTCAATCCGGACCAGAGTGATCTGGGGCAGGCAGTCGCGATCATGCGGTTTGCCGGCCTCGGCTTTTCCGGCGGGTTCATCGTTGTGCGGCTAACGATCGGTTACCGATCGCGCGAGTTCGGCCGGCAGAATGCCGGTACCACACCAAGGAGTTCATGGCGTAATGGCAACAATCACCCCGCAGAAGAAGTCCAGTGCAGCGCGTCACGGTTTTAAGACCGGCGAGTACATCGTCTATCCGGCGCATGGCGTCGGCCAGATCGTCTCGATCGACGAGCAGGAAGTTGCGGGCCACAAGCTGGAATTGTTCGTCATCGACTTCCAGAAGGACAAGATGCGCCTGAAGGTGCCGGTTGCCAAGGCAACTTCCATCGGCATGCGCAAGCTGTCGGAAGAGGATTATGTCGATCGCGCGCTGAAGGTCGTGCAGGGCCGCGCCCGCGTCAAGCGCACCATGTGGTCGCGCCGCGCCCAGGAATACGATGCGAAGATCAATTCCGGCGACCTGATCTCGATCTCGGAAGTGGTGCGCGACCTCTACCGCGCCGACAACCAGCCGGAGCAGTCCTATTCCGAGCGCCAGCTTTATGAGGCGGCACTCGACCGCATGGCGCGTGAGATCGCGGCCGTCAACCGCATGTCGGAAACCGAGGCGGTGCGTCTCATCGAGGTGAACCTCAACAAGGGGCCGAAGCGCGGCGCCAAGGCCGACAACGAAGAAGCCGAGCAGGAAGAAGCTGCCTGATCGCTTCTCGGCCTAAAATTCGGAAAAACCCGGCCTCGCGCCGGGTTTTTTGTTTTGGGATAGGATGCTTAGCGCGGGGCAGTCTCTCATCAGCTAATCGAATAGTATCGGAGTGTTGCCCTCATCCGCCGACGGCCAGTAGCAGCGCATACAGGCGAAGACCTAGCTTTTGCCGCCGCCTTCCTTCTCCGCCTCCTGTTTCAGCGTCGCGATGAACCGCTTGGTTCGCTGGCGCTCCGGATTGCTGAACAGAACAGCGGCGGGGCCTTTCTCGACGACGGCGCCGGCGTCGAGGAACACCACCTCCTGCGCGATCTTGGAGGCGAGGCGCAGGTCGTGCGTCGCCATCACCATGGTAGTGCCCTCGCGGGCGAGCTGGCTGAGCACGTCGACCACCTCCTGCGCCAGTTCCGGGTCCAGCGCCGAGGTCGGCTCATCGCACAACAGCACTTTCGGCGATGGCGCCAGCGCCCGGGCAATCGCCACGCGTTGCTGCTGGCCGCCTGACAGCGTCGCCGGCCAGGCATCGGCCTTGTGCACCATGCCGACCTTTTCGAGCAGAGCGAGCGCCCGCTCGCGCGCCCTCGCCGCCGGCCACTTCAGCACCGTCACCAGCCCCTCCATGACATTCTCGATCGCGGTGCGGTGTGGAAATAGCTGGAAATTCTGGAACACCATGCCGGTCTGCAGCCGCAGGCGCCGGATGGCCGTTGCGGAAACCTTGCCGCCGGGGTGGAATTCGAGCGCGTCGTCGCCGATGCGCACCGTGCCCGAAGTCGGGATCTCGAGCAGATTGATGCAGCGCAGAAGCGTGCTTTTCCCGCCGCCCGAGGGACCGACAAGGGCGGTGACGCTGCCCTCCTCGATGGTGACGGTCACCCCCTTCAGCACGAGGTTGTCGCCGAAGCGCTTCTCGATGTCGGTGAGACCGATCATGAGCGCGCCTCCAGGAAGCCGCCATAGCGGTTGAGCCGCTTTTCCAAGCGCGTCTGCAATGCCGATAGCACGGAGCTCAGCGCCAGATAGAGGGCCGCCGCCTCGATGTACAGGATCAGCGGCTCATAGGTGGTGGCGACGATGCGCTGCGCCGCCTGGAACATTTCCGGCACGGTGATGGCGGCGGCCAGCGATGTGTCCTTGACCAGCGAGATGAAGGTGTTGGACAGCGGCGGCACTGCGACGCGGCCGGCCTGCGGCAGTATGGTGCGCCGCATCGCCTGGCTCCAGGTCATGCCGATCGAATAGGCCGCCTCCCACTGCCCCTTCGGCACCGAGCCTATGACGGCACGGATGATTTCCGACGTATAGGCGCCGATGTTGAGCGTGAAGCCGATCAACGCGGCTGAAAAAGCGTCGAGCAGGATGCCGACCGAGGGCAGGCCGTAGAAGATCAGGAAGAGCTGCACCAGAAGTGGCGTGCCACGGAAGATCCAGACGTAGAAGCGGACCACGGCGACCAGCGGCTTCGGGCCGAACAGCCGGACAAGCGCCGCGACCAGTCCCACGAAGAGGCCAAATGCGAACGACAGCAGCGTCAGCGGCACGGTGAAGATCAGCGCGGCCCATAGCAGCGTGGGCAACGAGTCCAGCATCAATTGCAGCCAGTGCGGCACGAAAACCTCCTTGCGAGATTGCCGCCCAAAACAGGCCCGGCAGCATCGAGGCGCGATCATACGGTCGTCATATCACGCGAAAAGCGGCGGCCGTCAAAGACGGCTCGCCGCGATACTTGCCATGCGGGCCGGCAAAAAGCCCGCTCAGTGAAATGCGCTTACTTCGAAACGTCCTGACCGAAATAGGTGTCGGCGATCTTCTTGTAGGTGCCGTCGGCCTTGATGTCCGCCAGCGCCTGATTGATCGCGGCGACCAGCTCCGGATCGCCCTTGCGCACGATCACGCCGGAATAGTCGGCGTTTTCTTCCTGGGCGGCGATCTTCACATTGGCGTCGGGCTTGTGCTTCTTGAAATCGAGGAACGACAGGCTGTCGTTTATGGTCGCGTCGGCGCGGCCGGTAAGAAGCAGCTGGATCGACTGGTCGAAACCATCGGTGCCGACGAGCTCGGCGCCGTTCGTTTCAGCCAGCTTGCCGAAATTCGAGGTCAGCGACTGCGCCGCCGTCTTACCCCTAAGGTCGGCAAAGCTCTTGATGTCGGTGTTGTCGCCGCGCACGATCAGCACCGCCTTGGAAGCAATGTAGGGATCGGAGAAATCATACTTGGCCTTGCGCGCCTCGGTGATGCCGACCTGGTTGACGACGGCGTCATAGCGCTTGGCATCGAGGCCGGCGATCAGCCCGTCCCATTTGCCCTCGAGGAATTCGGCCTTGACGCCGAGGCGCTTGGCGATCGCCTGGGCGATCTCGACATCGAAGCCGACCAACGCGCCCGAGGCATCATGATAGGTGAAGGGAGCATAGGTGCCTTCGGTGCCGATCTTGAGGACACCGGCCTGCTTGATCTGATCGAGATTGGCGCCAGCATGGCCTGATGTGACGGCCAGAACCTGCAATGTTGCGACGACGATGAGCGATTTAAGCCATTTCATTTTTCTGTGATCCCGTCCTTGGCCGGTGCCCGGCACATTCTAAGCGCCGGAAACTGACAGATACGGGCTGGCAAAATAAGGAACCAGATTTCAAAAATGAGCCGCTTCCGAAATCCAATTCTCACAACCGTTCGAATCACGCCAACCCGCCACATAGCGACCGCCGTGATGGGTTTTTCTGACAGCCCAATCCACGCGACATCAGCAGCGGAACCATTCACCCGCATGGCACGTTCTTGGCTGTTGTAGGGCGCGGCGTCGCCAATTCAACCACGATGCCAGCTCAGGGTCGAGCGATCGCACCGCAACGCCCGGAAGAGGGAGCGCGGCATGATGGAAGATACGGCAGGGCGAACCATGGTCCGCGCGGCGATGAAAGCCCCCTATCTCGAACGCGACGAGGAGCACGTGCTCGCGTTGCGCTGGAAGGAAGACAACGACCAGCAAGCGCTGCACCAAATCGCCATGGCGCATATGCGGCTGGTCATTTCCATGGCCTCGAAGTTCCGCCACTATGGCTTGCCCTTGGGCGACCTGGTCCAGGAAGGCCATGTCGGCCTGCTGGAGGCGGCGGCCCGTTTTGAACCGGAGCGCGAGGTGCGATTTTCGACCTATGCGACATGGTGGATCCGCGCCTCGATGCAGGACTATATCCTGCGCAACTGGTCGATCGTGCGCGGCGGCACCAGTTCGGCGCAAAAGGCACTGTTCTTCAATTTGCGGCGCTTGCGCGCCCGCTTGGCAAATGGCGCCGAGCCGATCTCGAACACCTCGCTCTATCGTGAGGTGTCGGTAGCGCTCGGCGTGTCCGAGGCCGACGTGGCGATGATGGATTCCCGCCTTTCGGCACCGGACAGCTCACTCAACCAGCCGCTCGCCGATGATTCCGGCGCCACCGAACGGATGGAATTCCTCGTTTCGGACGATCCTTTGCCGGACGAGGTCGTGGGTGACACGATCGACGTCGAACGCCGCTCTCTCTGGCTGAAAACGGCGCTCGGCGCGCTTAATGCGCGCGAGCTCAGGATTATCGAGGAGCGTCGGCTGAGCGACGAGGGCGCGACGCTCGAAGCACTCGGCGAGGCGCTCGGCATCTCCAAGGAGCGCGTCCGCCAGATCGAGGCACGCGCCATGGAAAAGCTCAAGGTGGCGCTGGTGAAGCAGAACCCCGAGTTTTTGGCGACAGCCGCCTAGCGTAGCCTTGACTGCCCGCGACCGCTCATGAGTGTTTCGGCCGGCGAAGGCCGGAAGCGCGGGAAACCGCCGTTTGCGGGCCGGCATCACCTGAATATCGACACACCCTACCTGTCGGTGATGATCTTGACCTTATCGCCGGCCGAAACGGCAGCACCGGGCGACATCGCATTGAGCACCCGGAACAGGTCGAGCTTGCGGTCGACGCCGACCATCTGCGCGGCGAGCGAACCCATGGTCTGTCCGGGCTGCACCGTGACGACGCGGACATGCAGCGGCTTCAGCGCCGCTTTCTCCGCCGCACTCAACACGCGGAAGGAACCGCTGACGGAGCGCGCCACCGAGTCCAGCGTGGTGCTGGCGGAGGGGGCTGCCGTCAACAGCCGATAGACCTGGCCGCCGGCTCGGATCACCGCGATGTCGAACTGCCAGCCCTCGGCGCTGGCATGCGCCGTCGCCGCCTCGTTGCCGTTGATCGTTTGCTGGCGCACGCTGCTTTCATCGAGCCCAGCCACCCAGCCGCTGCGGATGTAGTCGGTCAGCGAGCGGCTCTTGTCGATCGAAACGCCGTCGAAGCGGATCGCTATGTCGCCCGGCCCGGTTGCCGTCACCGCCGCAGCCGAGTTGTCGATGATGAAGCCATCGGGCACCGAGAACGACACGCCGAGCCCCGGATGGAGGAAGGTTTCGCCACGCACATAACCTTCCTCCGGCGTGTCGCCATAGAGCAGGCCGTCTATGCCGGCGAGGAAGGGGTCACGGTCGCGCGTGCCGACGCCAGGGGCGCCGAACTGGCGGGCATGGCGCTGCGCCAGATCGATGCGCTGCGGCGTGTTGGGATGCGTCGCCAGGAAGTCGAGACTGGCGTCGGTGGCGCCGCTGATCGAGCGGAAATCGGTGTAGGCCGACATAGACTGCAGGAATCGGCCGGCGGCAAAGGGATCGAAGCCCGCCTCGCCGATCGACTTGATGCCGATGCCGTCGGCCTCCAGCTCCTGATTGCGCGAGAACTGGGCAAGCCGCAGCTTGCCGCGGATCAATGCCGCCTTGGCGGTCGGGCTGTCGCCGAGCACATCCGAGACAACCTTGGTTGCAAACCCTTCCTCGGCTTCGAGCTGCTGGCGCTGCAATCCGTGGTTTGCAGTGACGTGGCCCATCTCATGCGCGATGACCGCGGCGAGTTCGGCCGAATCGTTGGCCAACGCCAACAGGCCGCGCGTGATGTAGAGATAGCCGCCCGGCAGCGCGAAAGCGTTGACGTTGGGCGAATTGAGGATGGTGATACGGTAGGTTTGGGTCGGATTGGCTGACACCACAGTCAGGCTGCCGACGACCTTGGCGACCATACGCTCGAGCTTGGGATCGGAATATTCGCCGCCATAGGTGGCGAGGATGCGCGGGTGCTGCGCCTTCGCCATTTCGGCGAGCTTGCTGTTGGCGGCGACGTTGTCGACCGTGACCGGTTTGCTGGAAGGCTGGAAGCCAGATTCCTGGACGTCCGGAGGCGTGAACATCTGGCAGCTTGCCAGCGCCATGGCAAAGCCGGCCAGCGCGAGGAAGCGCGCCAGCGGTTTCCTTTTCACTCTGTCGGTGCCAGTCGGCAGAACAGCTTCCTTTCGGGTCTCGGCACATGACTCCCGAAAATCGGGCATCGATTTCCGAAGGACCATGCGCAAATCAACTGCCACAGCTTCCCGTCTACGAGCACGCGCGGCACGTAGCGGCAAATCACAGCCTATGCCGGACCAGTATCGGAGGACCTAGCCACACTACTTTGACCATGGCAAGCAAGCGCCACATCGCCTGAAGCCGGTTTGGCCGTAAATTATGTCCGCTTCCGGGCAATATCTCGTGATTCGGCGCCAAACGAACCTGCACCGATATAGCGCCTGAAGGCTTCCGGTCCAGCCTTGGTGAAAAAATCGGCGACAGCCCCGGTTGCGGCAACCGTGCCATTGTCCAGGAACACCATGTCCTGGCCGATACGGTGCGCGTCTTCCGGCTGATGCGTGACGAACAGCACCGTCATGCGCCGCTCCGCATGGACGCTGGCTACCAGATCGAGCATGTCGTCGCGCAAGGCCGGCCCGAGCGAAGCGAACGGTTCGTCGAGCAAAAGCACCGGCCGGTTGCGCACCAGCACGCGGGCGAGCGCGACGCGCTGCCGCTCGCCACCGGAGAGCTCGCGGGGCAGACGCTGTTCCTTGCCGGCAAGGCCGACGCGCTTGAGCGCCTCGGCGATTGCCGCGCGGTCGGCTTCGGTCAGCCTGAGTGTCGGCGAGCGGCCAAGACCGACATTTCGTTCGACCGAAAGATGCGCAAAGAGATTGTTTTCCTGGAACACCATCGATACGGGTCGTGTCGATGGTGGTTTGGCGCCGACATCGGCGCCACCGATCAGCACACGACCCGATCGCGGCGTCTCGAAGCCCGCCACCAGATTGAGCAGCGTCGATTTTCCCGAGCCGCTCGGCCCCATGATCGCGGTAATCTTCGAGGCAGCGAATTCGACATCGAACAAAAACGGCGTTTCACTATGGCTGAACGAGACCTTTTCCAGCCGCACAGCCGTACCGTTTTCCGTGCTGTTGAGCGTCATATCTTTTCTCCCCGCCCCAGCCGATCCGCGACCAGGACAAGCGCGAGACAGACCAGGCCGAGCAGCAACGCCAGGCCTGCGGCGTCCATCGTACGGTAATTGCCCATGCGCGCCAGCAAGAGATAAGGCAGCGTCTGCAGGGCGTCGCTGCCAAACAGGGCAATGACACCGAGATCGCCGAGCGACAAGGCCATGGCAAAGGCGAAACCGGTGGCGAGCGGCCGCCGCAGCGACGGCCAGTCGACCAGCCAAAAACGGCTCCAGCCCGAAATGCCAAGCAGCAGACAGAGCCGTTCGTGGCGTTCGCTTGCCGCATCATAGCCGGGGCGAATGGCGCGGATGGCAAACGGCATCGCCATCACCGCATTGACGGTGACGACCATGACAGGAGCGATGGCAAAGACATCGCTGACGGTACGCAAGAGCAGGAACCAGCCGGCGCCGATGACGATGGGCGGCACGACGAGGACGAAGCCGGCGCCGGTATCGGTGGCATGTTCGAGCAGCGTCTTGGCGCCGGCGCTGCGCTTCAAGGCCAGCGCCCTTCGCGCCATGACGAGCGACAGCGACAGCGCGACTGAAAGCAGCGCCGCCAGCAAAGCGAGCACGGCGCTGGTCAGCGTCGCTTGCCGCACCGCGCTCTCGCCCGCCAGCCGGCCGAGATCGGCGCCAAGGCCCGACATCACCGTGGCCGCCATCGGTCCGGCGACGAACAGCAACGCCAGAACGATCAATGTTGTGTTCAGCACGGTCTCGGGAAGGCCGGCCGAAAGATACCGGCGCTGCGCCACCGGCAGGTTGGCATCGCCGACGGTGTTGGCGCCAAGCCGCATCAGTGCCAGCACCACGACGAAGGTCAACGCGATCTGCAGCAGCGTCAGCGTGACGGCGCGGGCGGGATCGAAATCGAAACGCAGCGCCTGGTAGATGGCGACCTCCAGTGTCGTCGCGCGCGGCCCGCCGCCCAGCGTGAGCACGATGGTGAAGGATGTGACGCAAAGCATGAAGACAAGCCCGGCGACCCCCGGCAGTGCCGCGCGCAGCGTCGGCCATTCGATCAGCCGGAAGGCGGGTCTGGCGCCCATGCCGAGCTGGCTCGCCAGTCGCCACTGGTCGACCGGCACGGTACTCAGCGCCTCAAGGAACAGCCGCGTGGCCAGCGGCAGGTTGAAGAAGACATGGGCGACGAGGATGCCGGACAGGCCGTAGATGCCCGGCCAGCCCTGACCGCCAATCGCGCTGAGCACACCGGCGAAATAGCCGGCACGGCCATAGAGGGCCAGAATGCCGAGCGCTGCGACGATAGCCGGCAGCGCAAGCGGCACGGCGAAGAGCTGCAGGATGAAGCCGCGGCCGAAGAAACGCGGATGCCTCGACAGCGCCCGCGCAACAAACAACGCCGGCACGACGGAAAGCAGCGTCGAGAGAAGCGCCTGCCACAGGGTGAAACGGGCGATGCGGAAGAGGTAGGAATCAAAGGCCAAGGCGGCGCCGGACGGGTCGCGCACGCCTTCGACGACGAGACCGGCAAACGCACCACCGATCAGCAATGCGATGGCGGCGAGCGCGAGGGTGCCGGCTGTGACGCGGGAATCCGATGATGGCGCGCGTTGCACGCTAGACCACCAGATTCGAGATTCTTAGCGAGGATTGCGTTCCTTCGCGCCCCCCTCTGTCCTGCCCTCTTTGCCACCACTTGGCATCTCCCCCACGAGGGGGGAGATTGGCAGGTTCAGCGCTCCGCTCATTCCGGCAATGTCGGAGATTGGCGAAAGCCGGCATGACGGCCGATCTCCCCCCTTGTGGGGGAGATGCCAAGTGGTGGCAAAGAGGGCAGGACAAAGGGGGGCGCCGTAGAGTGATCATCGTCAATCAGAAGCTACTTGCTCATCACCGACAGCCATTCGTCGACCCAGGCCTTGCGGTTGGCGGCGACCTCTTCGGGGCTGAACAGCAAGGTCTTGGTGGGCTTGACCAATTTGTCGAAAGCCGGGTTGAGTGGCTTGTCGGTTTTCCCGGCCGGGAACATCCAGTTCGTCTCGGGGATGACATTCTGGAATTTCGGCCCGGTCATGAAGGTCAGGAACTTTTGCGCCAGCGGGTTCTTCGCGCCCGACGTGGTGATGCCGGCGACCTCGATCTGCAGATATTCGCCCTCCTCGAAGGGGGCAGCCTGATAGCGTTCGGTGTTCTCAGCGATCATGTGATAGGCCGGCGAGGTGGTGTAGGACAGCACCATCGGCGCCTCGCCCTTGGTAAATAGGCCATAGGCCTCGCTCCAGCCCGGCGTCACGGTGAGCACCTTTGCCCTGAGCTTGGCCCAGGCTTCCGGCGCCTTGTCGCCATAGACCGACCTCACCCACAGCAGCAGGCCGAGACCTGGCGTCGAGGTGCGCGGATCCTGGATGACGATCTTCTCATCGGCATCGCCCTCGACCAATTCCTTCAGGCTTTTCGGCGGGGTCTTCAGCTTTTCGGTGTCGTAGACGAAGGCAAAATAACCATAGTCGAACGGCACGAAAATATCGTCGCTCCAGCCGCCCGGCACATTGACGTCGATCACGGCACCATGCGGCGAAAACAGGCCCGTGGCCTTGGCTTCCACCGTCAGATTGGTATCGAGGCCGAGCACGATATCGGCCTTGGTCGCGGCCCCTTCCAGTCTGACGCGGTTGAGCAGTGCGACGCCGTCGGCGACCGCGACGAATTCGAGAGAACAGCCGCATTCCGCCTCGAACGCCTTCTTCACCGCGGGGCCTGGACCCCACTCGGCGGTGAAGCTCTCATAGGTATAGACGGTGAGTTTCTCCTGCGCGGATGCCGGCCCGGTGCCGGCCAGAACGGATGCCGCAAGCAGCATTGCCGAAACAAGAGAGTATAAAAGCGTGCGCATCGGCGCCTCCTTCGTTGGCATTGAAAGGAATTGAGGCGTCGGGTTGTCCGAAACGTCTAATCCCTCCGCCGGTACAAACCGGATCAGGTTCAGCGGGTTGGCATCGTTGCCTCTCAGCCGGTCCGCGAAGATCGCGTCCAGCACCCCGTTAGAGCGTTTCGACACATAGGCCCGCCCCAAGTACTGCGCAAGCGGAAGTTTACCGGGCATCCAGAGCGCGGCCTTCCGTTTCGCAAGCAGGGCTGGTAAGGGCCACGCATATGAGCAAATTCACAATCCTGCTTGGCGGCGATCTTATCCGCACGCCGCTGCTCGACCGCCAGGTCGAAGGCTCCCGTGTCATCGCCGCCGACGCCGGCATGAGCCACGCCCGGGCGCTTGGCCTGACGCCCGAACTCTGGGTCGGCGACTTCGATTCGGTGCCGGCGGATTTGCCGGACGTGCTGGCCGCCGTGCCCCGCCAGGTCTTTCCCGCCGAAAAGGACAAGACCGACGGCGAACTGGCCATCGCCGCCGCACTCGAACGCGGCGCTACCAGCCTCGTGCTCGCCGGTGCGTTCGGCGGCAAGCGCACCGACCACGCCTTCCTGCACCTGGCGCTCAGCGTCCGACTGGCTGAGGGAGGCATGGAGGTGCTTTTGACCAGCGGCGCCCAGGAAGGCATTCCCTTGCTTCCCGGAAAGACCGGCTTCGACTACGCCGACGGCACGCTGTTTTCGATCCTCGGCTTCTCCGACCTTTCTGGCCTGACCGTTACCGGCGCCAAATGGCCGCTGAACCATGTCGAAGTGGCGTTCGGCTCGTCGCTGACCATTTCCAACGAGGTCAAGGGCCGGCTCGAAATCGCGCTGGGCAGCGGCCGCGCGCTGTTGCTCGCCCATCCTTTTCCGCTACCTGAAAGCTGACATGGCGCCGCCACTTCTCAATCTCGACGGGATAAAACTGACCTTCGGTGGCACACCGCTGCTCGACGGGGCGGAGCTGACGGCGTCGGCGGGCGACAAGATCGCTTTGGTCGGCCGCAACGGTTCGGGCAAGTCGACATTGCTGAAGATCGCTGCGGGATTGATCGAGCCGCAGGATGGCGAGGTGTTCCGCCAGCCTTCGGCGACAGTGCGCTACCTGCCGCAAATGCCCGACATGGACGGTTTCGCCAGCGTCCGCGCCTATGTCGAGGCGGGGCTCGGACCCGCTGACGATCCTTACCGTGCCACCTACTTGATGGAGCACCTTGGCCTGTCCGGCGAGGAACGGCCGGGCGATCTGTCTGGCGGCGAAGCGCGGCGCGCCGCCCTTGCCCGTGTCATGGCGCCGGAGCCCGACATTCTTCTCCTCGATGAGCCGACCAACCATCTTGACCTCCAGGTTATCGAATGGCTGGAGGAGGAGCTTGCCCGCACCTCTTCGGCGCTGATTGTCATCTCGCACGACCGTCGCTTCCTCGAGCGCGTATCGCGCGCCACCATCTGGCTCGACCGCGGCCAGACCCGCCGGCTGGACAAGGGCTTTGGCCATTTCGAGGAATGGCGTGACACCGTGCTGGAAGAGGAAGAGCGCGAGCAGCACAAGCTCGGCCGCCAGATCGTGCGCGAAGAGCACTGGCTGCGCTATGGTGTGACGGCAAGGCGCAAGCGCAACATGCGCCGGCTCGGCGAGTTGCAGACCATGCGCCAGCGCTTTCGCGGCCATCGCGGCGCCGAGGGCGCGGCGACCATGGTGGCAAGCGACGCCGCCGAATCCGGCAAGCTGGTCATCGAGGCCAAGAACATCGAGAAAAGTTTTGGCGACCTCACCGTGGTGAAGGGCTTCTCGACCCGCATCCAGCGCGGCGACCGTGTCGGCCTGGTCGGGCCGAACGGCGCCGGCAAGACGACGCTCTTGAAGATGCTGACCGGCGAATTGAAGCCGGACTCGGGCTCGGTGCGGCTCGGCACCAATCTGGAGATCGCCACACTCGACCAGAAGCGCGAGGCGGTCGATCAGCAAGAGACACTGGCGCAATACCTCACCGACGGGCGCGGCGAGAACCTCGTCATCAATGGCGAGCAGCGCCACGTCGTCTCCTACATGAAGGATTTCCTGTTCAAGCCGGAACAGGCGCGCACGCCGGTGCGCGAGCTTTCGGGCGGCGAGCGGGCGCGGCTGTTGCTGGCCCGCGTGCTGGCACGGCCGGCAAACCTTCTGGTGCTCGACGAGCCGACCAACGATCTTGACATGGAGACGCTGGAACTGCTGCAGGAACTGGTCGCCGGTTTTGCGGGTACCGTCATCCTGGTCAGCCACGACCGCGATTTCCTCGACCGCACCGTGACCAGCCTGATCGCACCTGATGGCGACGGCCGCTGGATCGAGTATGCCGGCGGCTATTCGGACATGCTGGCGCAACGCGGTGGCACCAAGCTCGATGACCGCAGGTCGCGAACAAAGCCTGAAAATGGCGACGCAGCGCCGGCAAGAAAGGCTGAGGCGTTGCCGAAGGGCCCAGCGAAGAAACTGTCGTTCAAGCAGAAATTTGCGCTGGAGTCGCTGCCCAAGAAGATCGAGGCGGTGACGGCCTCGATCTCACGGTTGGAGGACAACATCGCCGACCCGGCCTATTACGAACGCGATCCGGCCTCATTCCAGAAGACCATTACCGCCCTCGACAAGGAGCGCGCCACGCTGGCAGCGCTCGAGGAGGAATGGCTGGAGTTGGAGATGCTGCGCGAGGAGATGGAGGGGTAGGAAGCGTTCGGTCGAAGGGCGGTCGCGGCGAAGGGTCGGAAAACGTTGCGATGTGAGCCTTATGGGCATATACTATGCGCATAATCTAGGGCGGAACCCATGCTTCATTCCATCCCAAAATCGCAGCGAAAGTCCGTCAACACCTCGATCGATTCAAAGCTGATCGAAGAAGCAAAAGCGCTCGGCATAAATATGTCGCGCGCCGCCGAACAGGGAATTGCAAAGGCGATTTCGGATGAGAAATCGCGGCGCTGGTTACTGGAAAACAGGGAAGCGATCGAAAGCTCAAATGAGTATGTGAGGCGCAACGGGCTGCCATTGGCCAAATATCGGCTGTTTTGATGTCGCGCTACGATCTCTACTACAATGTCGAAGGCGATACTTATCTACTCGACGTTCAGTGCGATCTTCTTGGTCACCTCAACACACGCGTCGTCGTACCGCTGTTGCCGCCCAATAGCGCGCCCGTACCAGGTCGCCGCCTGAACCCGATCTTCGTCATCGATGGGAAAGACTATGTAATGGTCACCCAGTTCATATCGGCCGTGACAGATACCGAACTACGCCAGGCCGACGGCAATCTGTCGAAGCACCACGACGACATCGTTGCCGCGCTCGACATGTTGTTCCAGGGCTTCTGAGCGAAAAAACGTACCCGACTAAAGCCCGAGCCTCAGCCCGCCGTCTTTGTTTGCCAGGCCTTCAGCGCCTCATCGAACACTCTTTCGCCGGGAATGCCCTTTTCCATGGTGAGCAGCGCCCGCCGCCCGGTCTTGTAAACGACCGGCACGTCGATCCAGTTCTGGCCCCGAAGCAGGGTCAGATTGGCGTCTTCATCGGCCTTGGTGTCGTTGAGAGCGACCAGGAAGAAGCCGTCGGCGATCTTGGCCGGAATGCCGATAAGCGGGCTGCCGGCATCCTGTTCGGAACCCTTCATGGCAACGCGCAGGATGTTGTCGACGCCGCCGCCGTCGAAGCCGTCGGGTGTCAGGAAGATCATCTCGATGATGTGGCTGGCCGGCAGCGTCTGGTCGGTGTTGCGGCGGATCGTCATGCGCAATTGCACGTCCTTGCCGGGAATGGTTGCCTCGGCGCGGATTGCCGGCTCGGGCGGCAGATTGCCGCCGGGCGATTCCTGCACCAGCGACCAGACGATATTGCCGGGCTCGGCTGAGCCTTGAGCGGTGCTGGTGCGCTCCTCGTAGAAGATCGCCTTCTGGCCGACCGCCAGCGCAGTCTCCACTGGTACAGCTGGTGCGGCACCCGGGGCCGGCGCTGCCGGGGCGGCTGCGCTATCGGGCGGCGCTGCTCCATCGGCGGGCGGTGTCGCTGGCGCTGCGCCCGGCGTGGCGGGCGCTGCCGTGTCTGGCGTATCGCCGGCCGGCGCAGCAGGCGCCGGAGTGGCTGACGGCGGAGTGGCCGGCGGCGGCGTGGTCAGTGCTGCGACGGATTCGCCCTCTCCGATGCCGCTTTGGCCTGAAGCGGGACCGGGATCGACCTCGCCGCCCTCGGGCGTCAGGCGCTGGGTGAACTTTGTGCCCTCGGCATCAGTGGGAGCCGCTGCGGCCGGAGGCCTTGCCGCAGCATCGGTAGCCGGCTCAGCCGGGGCAGGCTTTACCAGCGGTTCGATCGTTGCGACTTCGGTGCTGTTGAGACCCAGCATATTGCTGAACGCATCCTTGTTCAGCCAGATGCCGTAGCCACCGCCGGCAACGACAAGCAGAGCGACGACAGCAGCGATCAGCCCGCCGTAGCTGCGCTTGCGCTCGGCAGGACGCAGACGCGGAAAGGTGTCCGCCGCCGGCTCCTCATCGTTGGAAAAGGCATCGCTTCTAAAGCCGTCGCTCTTTTCCTCCGCCGCTGGAAAATCCCTGTCCGAAGGGACCGGATCGATGCGCTCTGGAGGAGAAGCAACGGATGGCGGCTTTTGCCAGTTCGGCGCCGCCTTGGCGGCGGGCGCCGGCTGCCATGCCGGCTCGGCCTTTGCCGGCTGCCGGACATGGCTGGGCTGGTTTTTGTTGCGGTCGATCGAGGAGAAGATGTCTTCCAGCTCCGCCAGCGGATCGGATGCCGGCACACTCTTGGCGTAGCCCCGCTCGACGCTGGCGATGGCGTCTTCCAAGGTGCGCTTATGCTGGGCAACGACCGAAGGCGCCAGCGGCGGTACGTTCTTGGCCAGCTTGTCCGCGATGGTCGAGCGAGCCTTGTCATAGACTCTCGCGCGTATCTCCGGCGTCGGATTGCCAAGCCCATCGAGCGTCTTTTTCAGAGCACCAACAAAATCTGCCATGCTTCAGTCGACCTGCATTTCGTTTCTGGGCCGGCCCCCGCAAATCGGCCGCGATGCCCGGAACAGCTGAGAATCTAGTCTTGAAACGGATCGGTCACAAGTATTGTGTCGTCCCGTTCAGGGCTGGTGGAAAGGAGTGCGACCGGCGCGCCGATCAGTTCCTCGATATGGCGGACATATTTGACTGCCTGCGCCGGCAGATCGTTCCAGCTTCTGGCGCCGGCGGTGGTGCCTTCCCAGCCCTCCAACGTCTCGTAGACCGGTTCGACGCGCGCCTGCGCACCCTGGCTGGCCGGCAGATAGTCGATCGCTTCGCCGTCGAGGCGATAGCCGGTGCAGACCTTGATTTCGTCCAGCCCGTCGAGCACGTCGAGTTTGGTCAGAGCGATGCCTTTGATGCCGTTGACGGCGACGGCCTGGCGAACCAGCACGGCATCGAACCAGCCGCAGCGACGCTTGCGGCCGGTGACGACACCGAACTCGTGGCCGCGCGTGCCGAGGAACTCGCCGATCTCGTTCTTCTGTTCGGTCGGGAACGGACCTTCGCCGACACGCGTCGTATAGGCCTTGGTGATGCCAAGCACGTAGCCGATGGCACCCGGGCCGACCCCGGATCCGGCCGCCGCCTGACCGGCGACCGTGTTGGACGAGGTCACGAACGGATAGGTGCCGTGGTCGATGTCGAGCAGCGTGCCTTGCGCGCCCTCGAACAGGATGCGTTCGCCGGCGCGGCGCTTGTCGTCGAGGATCTTCCAGACGCGGTCCATATAGGGCAGGATCTCGTCGGCGACCGAAATCAGCTCACTCATGATCGCGTCATGCGTGACTTCGGCATGGCCAAGCCCGCGGCGCAGCGCATTGTGGTGCGTCAACAGCCTGTCGACCTTCAAGGGCAGCGTTTCCAAATCCGCCAAATCCATCACCCTGACCGCGCGCCGGCCTACCTTATCCTCGTAGGCGGGGCCGATGCCGCGACGGGTCGTACCAATCTTCGTTCCGGAATTGGAGGCGGCGTCTTCGCGGAATCCGTCCAGCTCCCGGTGCAAGGACAGGATTAGCGCGGTGTTTTCGGCTATTTTCAGGCGCTCCGGCGTCACCTCGACGCCCTGTGCCTTCAACTTCGCCACCTCCGCGACAAAAGCGTGCGGATCGAAGACGACGCCATTGCCGATGATGGACAGCTTACCTTGCCGCACCACACCGGACGGCAGCAGCGACAACTTATAAACCTTGCCGTCGACGACCAGCGTATGGCCTGCATTGTGGCCGCCCTGGAAGCGCACGACGACGTCGGCGCGTTCCGACAGCCAGTCAACGATCTTGCCTTTGCCTTCGTCGCCCCACTGCGAGCCGACGACCACCACATTGGCCATGTTTCTTTTCCTTGAGGCGCCGCTCGGGACGGCTTGAAATGGTTCGAAACGACAGGCTTCTATCGCATCGGCTCGAAAATCGGAATCGATTTTCGGAAAGCACGGTACGAACATTCAAGCCTTGAGGCGCGTACTTTGTGCGCCCAAGTGGACGCACGTCGCTCTATACCGTCAAGACCCGGCAAGTGCGACCATTCTTTGCCGCCGAAAGTGCTCTCAGGCACAATAATTTTCGCCTTTGACATCATTTACTTGAACGGATCACCGCAATAGGTCGGCAAAGACCCTTCGCCTGCCCTCCCCGGCTGGAATTTCGCGATGCATCGAACCGCCTATCTGTTCCTGTTGTTCACCACCTTGCTATGGGGAGGCAACTCCGTGGCCGGCAAGTTGGCGGTCGATCACATTTCGCCGATGACGCTGGTCTTCCTGCGCTGGGTCCTGGCCGTTCTGATCATGCTGCCGATCGGTTGGAGAACACTGCGCGAGGACTGGCCGGTGGTGCGCAGGCACTGGTTGCTGCTTGGCGGGCTCGGTGCTTGCGGCTTCACCTTCTTCAACGCGATCTTCTACACGGCGCTCAACTACACGACGGCAATCAACGTTTCGATCGAGCAGGCGGCGATACCGATCGTCATCATCCTCGCCAATTTCGTGCTGTTTCGCCTGCGTGTGAACCGGGTGCAGATCGCCGGCGTCATGCTGACGATCGTCGGTGTCGCGCTGACCGCCAGCCATGGCGATCTGCGCCAGCTTCTCAAGCTGGATCTCAATTTCGGCGACGCCATCATGCTGGGTGCCGTGCTTTGCTACAGTTTCTATTCGGTCGGACTGCGGCTGAAGCCGGCCATACGCTGGCAGAGCCTGATGCTGGCGCTGTCGATTGCGGCACTTGCCACCTCGCTGCCTTTCTTCCTGTGGGAGGTGGCTGCGGGAAAGGTCATCGTCCCCGACGCGCGCGGCTGGGCGGTTGCACTCTACACTGCGATCGGCGCCTCGGTCGTCTCGCAGATCTTCTATATCAAGGGCAACGAACTGATCGGCGCCAACCGGGCCGGGTTGTTCATCAACCTGGTGCCGATCTTCGGCACGCTGCTTTCGGTGCTGATCGTCGGCGAGACATTCCAACTCTACCAGGGACTGGCCCTCGTCCTGGTGCTCGGCGGCATCAGCCTCGCCGAATACAGCGGAAGGAAGATGGCGTTTTAGCCGGCGAATGTTCGCCACAGGATGAGGATGAGCAGTCCAGAGCTTGCCGGCGTCCCATGGTAAACCAAACCTCACAGCAATGATCAGGTTAATATCCAAAACAACTAATGTATTAAGAGATCGATTGTTAATACGACTGTATTAAGGATAGGGTCATTGCAATATACGGCGGCAACGCCAGGAGATTGACTTTTTCACCTTTCGGCACTCATCTCCCCACTGCCAGTTTAGCTGAGTTCGGTGCAATGGAGACCATCATGAATTTTCGAATGCTTGCGACGCTTGTCCTTGCTTTTGTCGGCTTAGTAGCCTTTCCTGTATCGGCCTCCGCAGCCACCGCCTATACCACCACGACATTGAATGTACGAAGCGGCCCCGGCCCCGACTATGCCAGGGTCGCGACGCTGCCGGCCGGCCACAGGGTGACGGTATTCGGTTGCGAAGGGAGCTGGTGCTCGATTCGCGCCGCTGGGATACGAGGCTGGGCCAGTGCAAATTATCTGGACCGCGCCTATGTCTCCCGGCCGATCATCGTGCAGCCGCAAATTGTCATTCGCCCACAGCATCACCGTCCGCATTGGTCGCACAGACCGCATCGGCCACACAGGCCGCGTCCGCCGCGCCCACCACGGCCTCACAAGCCACAGTGCAAGATCGCGCCCGGCTTCTCCTGCAAATAACAACAGCCAGGTAATTGAATCGAAACGCCCCCACGTGCCTTCCAAGGCATGCGGGGCGCGTGTGCTCGTGTGCAGATGCGTTGCTTCGGACCGCAGTCGGCCAGAAGGAAGCAGATGCTCGACGGCCGTGATCGGCCGTCAAGCGATCAGGCCCGATTTCCTCTCACGCACTGCCCACATCGAAATGCAGCCTCTTGGCAGAATCGATCGACTTGTGCGCCCGCACCTGTTCCAGCACGCTTTCCGGGAATGGCGCATCGAGATAGAGAAGCGCAATGGCGTCGCCGCCAGGTCGGTTTCGACCGAGCTGAAAGTTGGCGATGTTGACGCCGTTCTCGCCGCAAACTGTGCCGAGCAGGCCGATAATGCCGGGCGCGTCGGCGTTGGTCGTGTAGAGCATGTGCTGGCCGACCTCGGCATCGAGATTGATGCCCTTGATCTGGATGAAGCGCGGCTTGCCATCCGAAAAGCAGGTGCCGGCGATCGAGCGCGTCCTGTGCTCTGTCTTGACGGTCAGCTTGATATAGCCGTCGAACACGCCCGATTTGTCACGCTTGACCTCGGCGACGATGATGCCGCGCTCCTTCACCATGATCGGCGCTGACACCATGTTGACGTCCGAGACCTGCGGCCGGATCAGCCCGGCAAGCGCGGCGCTGATCAGCGCGCGCGTGTTCATCGTCGCGGTCGAGCCGTCGAACAGGATTTCGACCTCCTTGATCGGGTCCTCGGTGACCTGGCCGACAAAGGCGCCGAGCACCTCGGCCAGCTTGACGAAAGGTTTCAGCCGCGGCGCTTCCTCGGCGGTGATCGACGGCATGTTGATGGCGTTGGAAACCGCGCCCTTGATCAGGTAGTCGGCCATCTGCTCGGCGACCTGCAAGGCGACATTCTCCTGCGCCTCCATCGTCGACGCACCAAGATGCGGCGTAGCCACGACATTCTCCATGCCGAACAGCTCGCTTTTCTCGGCCGGTTCGACCTCGAATACGTCGATGCCGGCGCCCGCCACCTTGCCGCTTTTCAAGGCGGCGATCAGATCGGCCTCGACGATCAGCCCGCCACGCGCGCAGTTGATGATACGCACGCCGGTCTTCATCTGGGCGATCGCCGCGGCGTCGATGATGTTGCGCGTCTTGTCGGTCAGCGGTGTGTGCAGGGTGATGAAATCGGCGCGGGCGAACAGTTCGTCAAGCTCGACCTTCTCGACGCCGAGCTCCTCGGCGCGGCTGTCCGACAGGAACGGGTCGAAGGCGATGACGTGCATCTTCAGGCCGACGCCACGCGTGGCGACGATCGAGCCGATATTGCCGCAGCCGATAATGCCCAGCGTCTTGCCGGTGATCTCGACCCCCATGAAACGGTTCTTCTCCCATTTGCCGGCATGGGTCGAGGCATTGGCTTCCGGTATCTGGCGGGCCAGCGCGAAGATCATGGCGACGGCATGCTCGGCGGTGGTGATCGAATTGCCGAAGGGCGTGTTCATCACGATAATGCCCTTGCGGCTCGCCGCCGGGATGTCGACATTGTCGACGCCGATGCCGGCGCGGCCGACCACCTTGAGCCTGGTGGCGGCGTTGATCAGCTTTTCGGTGACTTTGGTCGCCGAACGAATGGCGAGGCCGTCATACTGGCCGATCACTTCGAGCAGCTTTTCCTTGTCCTTGCCGAGATCGGGCAGATAGTCGACCTCGATGCCTCGGTCTTTGAAGATC
The DNA here is from genome assembly GCF_040545535.1 of Mesorhizobium robiniae. NCBI lineage: Bacteria > Pseudomonadati > Pseudomonadota > Alphaproteobacteria > Hyphomicrobiales > Phyllobacteriaceae > Mesorhizobium > Mesorhizobium robiniae. Next base: position 186,962 of record NZ_JBEPMC010000007.1, on the reverse strand, counting down.
TGCACGGCGGTGGTGGAGAGTTTGTCTGAGACGAGAACGCGGGGCGCCATGGCGGCCTCCTTCAAATGGGATTTGATCCGTTTGGAAATGGGCGGCCCGAGGGGCCGCCACGGGAATACTCAGGCGGCCGCTTTGAGCGACGCCTTCTGCTGGGCAAAGGCCCAGTCGAGCCACGGCAGCAGCGCTTCGAGGTCGGAGGTCTCGACCGTCGCCCCGCACCAGATGCGCAGGCCGGGCGGCGCGTCGCGATAGGCGCCGATATCGTAGGCGACGCCTTCCTTGTCGAGCGCCGAGACGATGCCCTTGGCGAACGCCGCTTGTCCGTCGGCATCAAGTGCCGCGACTTGCGGGTCGCTGAAGGAAAGACACACGGACGTGTTCGACCGCGTCGCCGGGTCGATGGCGAGATGGCCGAGCCACGAGGACTTGTCGACGAAGCCGTCGAGAACGGCGGCATTGGCGTCGGCGCGGGCAATCAATGCCTCAAGCCCGCCGATCGACTTCGCCCAATTGAGTGCATCGAGATAGTCCTCGACGCATAGCATCGACGGCGTGTTGATGGTTTCGCCCTTGAAGATACCCTCGATGAGCTTGCCGCCCGATGTGAGGCGGAAGATCTTCGGCAGCGGCCAGGCCGGCTTGTAGTTTTCCAGCCGTTCGACGGCGCGCGGGCTGAGGATCAGCATGCCGTGTGCGCCCTCGCCGCCCAGCACCTTCTGCCAGGAGAAGGTGACCACGTCGAGCTTCTGGAAATCGAGCCTTTGTGCAAAGGCCGCCGAGGTGGCGTCGCAGATGGTCAGGCCGCGGCGAGCGTCCGGAATGAAATCGCCGTTCGGCACACGCACGCCTGATGTCGTGCCGTTCCAGGTGAAGACCACGTCGCGGTCGAAGTCGATTTTTGCCAGGTCCGGCAGCGCCCCGTACCCGGCTTCGATCCTGCGCACGTCGGCGAGCTTGAGCTGCTTGACCACGTCGGTAACCCAGCCGGAGCCGAAACTCTCCCAGGCGACCATGTCGACGCCGCGTTCGCCGAGCAGCGACCACAGCGCCATCTCGACCGCGCCGGTGTCCGACGCCGGCACGATGCCGATGCGATAGTCTGCCGGAACCTGGAGAATTTCCCGCGTCAGCTCGATCGCCTGTTCGAGCTTGGTCTTGCCGATCTTGGCGCGGTGCGAGCGTCCGAGCGCGGCATTGGTCAGCGCCTCGACCGACCAGCCGGGACGTTTTGCACAGGGACCTGAGGAAAAATTGGGATTTGCCGGACGGAGTCCGGGCTTCGTATGCGTCGTCATCGTGGTCTATCCTTCCAGATAGTGGCCCCTCGTTGGGGAGGGGTGGCCCACGGACGGCGATATGCGTTCAGGCCTCAGGCGTCAAGGGGAAAGTTTTTGTCGCTGGGAGAACAACGGATTGTGTCTCGCGAAATAGAGGACGACCGGCAGGAAGGAGCCGCGCCCACCCAAACGAAAACGACGGGACCGAAGACCCGCCGCTCCCAAATTCAATGTTCGACGTTCTACCAAAGATCGTAGCGTAGCCCGAGCTTGATCTGATGGGAGTCGATCCCTTTGCGGATCGGAGAGTCCTCCAAGTCAGTCACGACTGCATATTCGGCATCCGGCGCAGATAGATACTGGTAGCCAAGGTCGACCAGTACGTTCTTGGACACTTGGTAAGCAAGGCCAGCATTCAGCGAATACGCAAACGAATACTGTGTTTTGTTGTCGCGCAGGACAAAATCGTCTGCCGGGTTATCGGCGTCGGCATAGTCCACCGAAAGACTGCGTTTGCCTCGATAAATACCGACACCGGCACCGACATAGGGCGTGAGGCCAACGTAAGTTCCCAGATCGACATAGCCGTTTACCATGCCGGTCCAGGCGTAGTTTTCCACATTCGCGGAAGCAACAATGGTTCCATCGTCGAAGCCAACGGAAATCTCGTTGCCAGGCAGGTATCCGAGATTCACCTCGGCTCGAAGATAGTCGTTCAGATGATAGCCGAAGCCGATACTGGCAAAAACCGGATCCTCGCTTTCGTCATAACTTGAAGGCGTGAAAGTGAAGTCCACATTCCTGAAACTCTTTTCCGGCAAATAAGCGACATCGCCGCGCAGATACCACCCCGAGCCGACTTCGACCGGCACGTAGTCCGGCGCCTGGTCGACATAGACCGGCGGATCGTAGTCGGCGCCAACTGCCTGCGACAGCGGCGTCAGGGCGATTGCTGCAAGCGCCAGCGCTATGCGCGATTTGACTGTCATGATCCCCGGCTCCCGAAGGTGGCGCCATTCGCGATCGCGAGCGCCGTTTCAGGAAGCATTGTTAACTATAGTGGTTAAGTGGCGGTTAAGGATAATAGGGCGTTAGCGAATTGATTTAATTGGCTTTCGACCAGCTTCGGCAAAACGAAAACCGCCCGGTTTTCACCGGGCGGCCTGCAGATCTTTTAAGCTTTCGAGGCGTTATTTGGTGTAGATCGGTTCTGGTTCATAGGCAACCGCCTGCGGCTCGGCGCAGCCGGAGTTTCCAAACTGATAGCGCAGCCCGCCACGCACCTCATGCGTATTGAAGCCCTTGTCGAAGCCCGGTCCGGCGCCGTTGAGCTCGAACATGCGACCGCCGTCGATGTGGCTGAAGCGGTAACCCGCATCGAGTATCACGTTGTTGGTCAGGCAGTAGGAAGCACCCGCCATCAGGGCGTAGGCGAAACGCCAGTTTTTCGAACCCTTATGGAAGGTATCGACGCCGTCGATGGTGTTGCGCAGATTGTCCCATTTCACATGGGCGCCACCGATACCGGCGCCGACATAGGGCGTGATGCCATGCCAGGTGCCGAGGTCGGCATAGGCGTTAGCCAACAGCAGCAGCGTGGTTGCGCTCGATGTGTCGACCGACACCGAAGTGAGATCCGAGGTCTGGCCGTTGAATTTCGACTTGAACCAGTAGTCCACCGTCAAGTCGGTGCGGAAGTACTGGTTGACCTGATAGCCGACACCGCCGCCGAGCGAGAAGGCGCCTTTCATTTTGCCGAAATCGAAGGAATTGCTGCCGGGAACCGGCTCGGGGCCGCACGGGGCGCAAGGATCAACGCCGTAAGTGATGTAGTCGGCACCGCGGAATTTCGACTTGTGATAGCCGATGTCGCCGCGAATGTACCAGCCGCCGAAATCGACGCTCTCCACCACCGGCGGTGGAGGCAATTCCTCGACTGGGGGAATGTAGTCGGCCGCCAGGGCCGGCGCTGCCAGTCCAGCCGTCGCCATCAAGGCGATGAACGCTTTCCTTGCCAAATTGAACATGCTTGTCACCCCTGAGAACCCTCGGCACAGCGAACGCGTCCGAATATGATTGGCTTCAGTTGTGGATAATGAATTGGAAAAGTTAAAAGGCGTTTAACCCTGTCGCTTAACCATGAATCTCTAAAACCTTTAGGGTTTCCGCGTCGTCCTCGTAGATGAATCGACGTACAGAGCAACAAAAAAGCCCGCCGGCAGGCGGGCTTCTCCGACTGGCGCAGGCTGCGGAATCAGGCGGCGCTGCGCGTTTCCGAAATAATCTCGACGATGTCGTTGACGACGGCTTCGACCAGTTGCTGGTCGTCGCCTTCCGCCATGACGCGGATGAGCGGCTCCGTGCCGGATGGACGGATGACCAGGCGACCGGCCTTGCCCAGGCGGTGGCGTGCATCTTCGATCGCCGCCTTGACCGGGGCTTCCTCGAGTGGCTTACCGCCGGAAATGTGGACGTTCTTCAGAAGCTGCGGCACCGGCTCGAACTTCTTCGACAGTTCGCTGACCGGCCGGTTCTGCCGTTTGATGCAGGCGAGCACCTGGAGCGCCGAGACGAGGCCGTCGCCGGTCGTGGAAAAATCGGACAGCACGATGTGGCCAGACTGCTCGCCGCCGACATTCAGGCCGTGCGCACGCATGTGCTCGACGACATAGCGGTCGCCGACCTTGGTGCGGTGCAACTGCAGGTTCATGTCGCCGAGGAAGCGTTCGAGGCCGAGATTGGACATCACGGTCGAGACGACGCCGCCGCCGGCCAGCCGTCCGCTCTGATGCCAGGACTCGGCGATCAGCGCCATGATCTGGTCGCCATCGACGATCGCACCATTCTCGTCGACGATGACGACGCGGTCGGCGTCGCCATCGAGCGCGATACCGATATCGGCGCGCACTTCGTGCACCTTTTTCTGCAGGCCGGCCGGATGGGTCGAGCCGCATTCCTTGTTGATGTTGAAACCGTTGGGCTCGACATTGATGGCGACCACCTCGGCGCCGAGTTCCCACAGCGCCTCGGGCGCCACCTTGTAGGCGGCGCCATTGGCGCAATCGACGACGATGCGCAGCCCCGACAGCGACATCGACCGCGGCAGCGTGCGTTTGGCGAATTCGATATAGCGGTCATGGACGCCGTCGACGCGCTTGGCGCGGCCGAGCCCGTCTGAATCGGCGAGAGCCAGGTCGATGTCCTTATCGAGCATCCCCTCGATTCGCTCCTCGATCTCGTCGGAGAGCTTGTAGCCATCCGGACCGAACAGCTTGATGCCGTTGTCATAGTAAGGATTGTGCGAGGCGGAGATCATCACGCCGATGTCGGCGCGCAACGAGCGCACCAGCATGGCGACCGCAGGCGTCGGAATCGGTCCGAGCAGGAACACGTCCATCCCGGCGGCGCACAGACCCGACACCATCGCATTCTCGATCATGTAGCCGGAGAGCCGGGTGTCCTTGCCGAGCACGACGCGGTGGCGATGGTTGCCGCGCTGGAACGAAAGGCCGGCGGCCATGCCGACCCTCATGGCGATCTCCGCCGTCATCGGAAACCTGTTGGCGCGCCCGCGAATGCCGTCCGTACCGAAATAACTTCCTGCCATGCTAGCCAGCTTCCCGATGGTTCTTTTCCGGCACGTCATGCCACAAATTGGCCCGAGCCCTATCATCACAATGCATGATTATATGTCACCAATCCTTAGAAAATTGTTGTTTTGTGTGTTTTGTGTCACGCCAGTGTATTGATTTTCAAGTTTCCTGCTTTGCGTTCAGGAACTTCAACTCAAACCGCATCCGGATTCTTGGTGTGTGGCAGTATGGCTTTGAATTCGGAATCCGCACGCCCTTCTGCTCCAGACCGAGGTGAATTCAGCTCCACCGCACCTGCCGGCTCGGCTGACTGTCATGTGAGGCAGTCACCTGACTGCGAACCGCTACATACGCGCTCTCCGTGTAAATGCACTCGGAAAAACCTGGCTGGGCTCCAGCACTCGGCAACGATTTCATCACTCTATTGGAAAGAATGCCCTTTCCGACACTCTTTACGCTACTTAGCATCTGGCGCAACCAGCCGTTGAGCGCTATTGCTTTGCTGGGACATATCATGAACCGCTGTAGGGAGAAAACGCATGCTCATCCATCGACTTGCCACTTTGACGGGTCTTGCCGTCGTGACCTTGTTCCTGGCGGCGCCTGCCAATGCGCTGACCATGGCAGAGTGCAGCACCAAGTATAACGCGGCCAAGGACGCCGGAACACTTGGCGGGCAGAACTGGAATCAGTTCCGCAAGGCCGAATGCGGTACGGACGCTGCCGCAACCGACACCACACCCGCCAAGGCGGACAGCACCAGCGCGGCCACCACCGATGCGGCAACGGGCCTGACGGCGAAGGAATGCAGCGCCAAATATCAGGCCGCGAAGGCCGCCGACACGCTGAACGGCATGAAGTGGAACGACTTCCGCAAGACGGAATGCGCCGCCGGCGCCAGCGCGACGGCTGAGCCCGCCCAGCCGACCAACGCGGCAGCGGCCACCGACGACGCTGCACCAGGCCTGACGGCGAAGGAATGCAGCACCAAATACCAGGCTGCGAAGGCTGCCGGCACGCTGAACGGCATGAAGTGGAATGACTTCCGCAAGAGCGCATGCGCCGCCGGCGCTAGCGCCACGGTAGAACCCGCTGCGGCGACGACCAGCGCGGCGGCAACTGCTGATGCTGGCAAAGGCCTCAGCATGGCGGACTGCAGTGCCAAGTATCAGGCGGCCAAGACCGGCAACACGCTGAACGGCATGAAGTGGAACGACTTCCGCAAGAGCCAGTGCGGCGCCGGTGCATCCGACGACGACACCGTGCCGGCTGCCGATGAGGCAAACTACAACAGCGACCCGGAAACACCGACGGTTACCGCGCCGAAGGGCGTCAAGTTCCCGAAGGCGATCTCCAACAAATACAGCAGCGAAACCCCAGGGAAGGCACGGTTGCACACCTGCCTCGACCAATACTACGCCAACAAGGACGCCAACGCGCTGGGCGGCCTCAAGTGGATCCAGAAGGGCGGCGGCTTCTATAGCCTGTGCAACGCCGCGCTGAAGAGCTGATCGACAACATCTGAAAAAAAGGCCCGCGCACCGCAAGGTCCGCGGGCCTTTTTATTGCCGCACGGCATATCGGCTGGCGAAGCAGTTGGCGATGACATTCGCGAGCGCTGGTGCCGCCCTCATCTGCCTGCCGGCATCCTCTCCCGTATAGTGACGGGGAGAGAGCGCTCTCATCGACAGCTTCGCCAATTGTCAGCGTCGCAGGAAGAGCGCCCAGGGCTGGTCAGCGGCCTTCTCCCCGTTCACGGGAGGAGCTGTCGGCAGGCGGCGGCGCCAGCTTCAACAATTTGGTCGTCTTGATATCAAATCCGCATGGACCTCTCCCAATGCGGCAAGATCTCAGCTGGACCGGCAACGAGGCCTTCCAAACAAAAACGCCGCGGTCCAAACCGCGGCGTTTCGAAATCAACCTCTTGAGCAGACCCTAGCTTGACGGCTGGGGCTCCATGCCGCCTTCGGGCTCCGGGCCCTTCTTGCGGCGGCTGCCGGACTTCGGCACGGCCGAGCCACGGCTCGGCGGTGTGTCGTCGCCGAGATCGCGGGCGGGCTTGTGGCCGGCGATCAACTGCTTGATCTCCTCGCCCGACAGCGTCTCATATTCCAACAGCCCCTGCGCCAGCGCGATCCATTCCTTCTTCTTCTTGGTCAGGATGGATTTCGCCGTCGAGTAGGCTTCGTCGATCAGCCGGCGCACTTCGGCGTCGATGATCTGCGCCGTCTCTTCCGAGACGTTTTGCGTGCGCGCCACCGAATGGCCGAGGAAAACCTCTTCCTGGTTGTCGCCATAGGCGACATGGCCGAGTTTGTCGGAGAAGCCCCAGCGCGTGACCATGGCGCGCGCCAGCTTGGTCGCCTGCTCGATGTCCGAGGAGGCGCCAGAGGTGATGTTCTCCTTGCCGAACTTGAACTCCTCGGCGACGCGGCCACCCATCATGATTGCGAGGCGCGAGATCATGTATTTGTAGCTCATCGAATAGCGGTCGCCTTCCGGCAACTGCATGACCATGCCAAGCGCCCGGCCGCGCGGGATGATGGTCGCCTTGTGCAGCGGATCGGCCGACGGCACGTTCAGCGCCAGGATGGCGTGGCCGGCTTCGTGATAGGCGGTGAGTTCCTTCTCGGCCTGGGTCATGGCCGACGAGCGGCGCTCGGCGCCCATCATGATCTTGTCCTTGGCGTCCTCGAACTCGGCCATGGTGACAAGGCGTTTGTTGCGCCGCGCCGCCATCAGGGCGGATTCGTTGACGAGGTTCATCAGGTCGGCGCCGGAAAAGCCCGGCGTGCCGCGTGCGATCACCTTGAGGTCGACATTGGGCGCCAGCGGCACGTTGCGCACATGCACCTTCAGGATCTTCTCGCGGCCGACGATGTCGGGGTTCGGCACCACCACCTGGCGGTCGAAACGGCCGGGCCTGAGCAGCGCTGGGTCGAGCACGTCGGGCCGATTGGTGGCAGCGATCAAGATAATGCTTTCGTTGGATTCGAAGCCGTCCATTTCGACCAGCAACTGGTTCAGCGTCTGCTCGCGTTCGTCGTTGCCGCCGCCGAGGCCGGCACCGCGATGGCGGCCGACCGCGTCGATTTCGTCGATGAAGATGATGCAGGGCGCATTCTTCTTGGCCTGGTCGAACATATCGCGGACGCGGCTGGCGCCGACGCCAACGAACATCTCGACGAAGTCCGAGCCGGAAATGGTGAAGAACGGCACGTTGGCCTCACCGGCAACCGAACGGGCAAGCAGCGTCTTGCCGGTTCCGGGAGGGCCGACGAGCAGCACGCCGCGCGGGATCTTGCCGCCGAGCCGCTGGAACTTCTGTGGGTCACGCAGGAATTCGACGATCTCTTCCAGATCTTGCTTGGCTTCGTCGACGCCGGCGACATCCTGGAAGGTGACGCGGCCATGCGCCTCGGTCAAAAGCTTGGCCTTCGACTTGCCGAAGCCCATGGCGCGGCCGGAGCCGGACTGCATCTGGCGCATGAAGAATATCCAGACGCCAAGGATCAGGATCATCGGCAGCCAGGAGATGAGATAGCCGAACAGCGAATTGGAACCGTCGGATTCGGGGCGCGCATTGATAGTGACGTTCTTGTCCTGCAGCCTCGAAACCAGCGACGGATCTCCCGGCGAATAGGTCTGGAAGCCGGTCGAAGTGTCGGTGTAGGTGCCAGAAATGCGAGCGCCCGCGATGGTCACCGTCTTGACCCGGCCGGCCGCGACATCCTGCAGGAACTGCGAATAGGGGACATCGCTCGCTGCTCCGCGCGTCTGCGGCGTCTGGAACAAGTTAAAGAGAGCGATGAGCAGGACCGCTATGATCGCCCAGAGCGCGAGATTGCGATAATTCGGATTCATCAATTGTCCCGTTGGCGTCCGCTGGCGGACACGCGTCGTGAGAGGAAACTTGGGTCTAACATAGGGATGGCGTCCTCCCTTGCCAAGCAGAACAGCATGTCGCGGTTAAGCTTTCGCCCACCATCAACCGGCAGTGTGTCCGGTGAAAGGCATGGCTGGAACGAGCGGCGCGCCGATCAGCGCAGCGACTGTCATGGCCGGCGCCAGGTCGAAGGACGGCAGGAAACGAGCAAAGGGAGCGACGACGGGCCGTACCGCCATTCCGGGCAAGACCGGGCTGTCCTGTGCCAGGCCAAGGGATTCGCCAGGCTGTTCGGGCGAACGCCACAACACCGGCTCGGCCGCCAGGGCCGCCCGGACAAGGCTTGGCGGCGTGCCGCCTTCGGCAATAGCTCGTTTTGCGGCACGAGCCGCGCCGAGCGGCGCGATCAAAAATGCACCTGGCCTGTCGCCCAATGTGATCTTTCGACGGCCGTCCCAGAGGGCATTGTCCGAGGCCGGAGCGGCGGGCGGCAGGTTGCGAGTTTCGCGACGCAGGAAGATGCCGGCACGCCGCGCATCGACCACCGTCCGCGACAATGTGGCGCAAAACCGGGTAGCATAAAATGGCGTCACGCAAGAGGGGCCGGCCCTCAGCCGGTCGAGCAGCGCCTCGCTGCGAGCCTGGTCGGGCAGAAAGGCAACGCCGCCGACGGTCGCCAGCAGGATGCGCAGCGCGTAGACGGCCGCAGGTTCGTCGCCGGCCGTCGCGAAACCCGGATCGAGACGGATAAGGCCGTCGGCGGGCCTGCTGGCAAATCCACTGATCAGCGCGGCCGCCCTATGGCCAAGCTGGTCGCGCTCCACCGCAGCCCGCACAGCCAGCGCCACCGCGTCTTCCACGCGCTGCGCACCGTTACCCGCCGCAAGTGCTGTACGGATACGCGGCCGCTCGAAAGCCACGTCGTCATTGGTCGGATCTTCGGCCCAGCCGACATTCGCGCGCCGCAAGACGTCGCGCAGCGCCGCACGCCGTGTGCCGAGAAGCGGCCGTGCGATCCAGATCCGCCAATCGTACAGGGTGGCCGGTGCCATGCCGGCCAGGCCTCGCTCCGCCGCTCGCGGCCCCTCCTGACGTGCTTGCCGCATCAGCACGGTCTCGGCCTGGTCGTCGGCAGTGTGGCCGGTCAGGACCAGGCCGATGCCTTCCGCCTGCGCTGCCTCGGCCAGCAGCCGGTAGCGTGCCTCTCGCGCGGCAGCCGGCAGGCCGGTCGACGGTTTGCGCCCGGACCAGACCAGGATGCGGTGGGCAATGCCGCGCTCCGCGCAAAGCCTGGCCACGGCTTGCGCTTCCGCTGCCGAGCCCGGCCGCAAATTGTGGTCGATCGTCACAGCCAGCAATTTCGTAGCGGGCGCGGTACGGTCGAGGTGATCTTTGAGGAGAAGCAGAAGGGCGGTCGAGTCGCTGCCGCCGGACACGGCCGCAACAGCGCCGTTGGTAAAGTCGATCTGCGAAAAAACCGAAAGGTCAGGCTCGGTTTCGAGCATCAATGCATGTCGCCAACGACATGCAAGAAAAAAACTAGCACGCCGCGAGCGCCCTTTCCTGCTTGACACGTTCCTTGAGTGCGCCGGACACGTTGGGATAGCGCTTGCCGATTTCGCCGAAAGTGGCGCAGGCCACATCGCGCTGGTTCAACCCGACCAGCGACACGCCGAGCTTCAGCAACATGTCGGGAGCCTTCTTGGCCTTCGGATAGTCCTTGCTGGCGGCGAGGAAAGTCTCGGCCGCGTCGCGGTATTTCTGCTGGCCGAGCAGCGATTCACCCAGCCAGTAATGCGCGTCCGCCGTCTTGGCATCCTTGGGGAAGCGGGCGATGTGGTCGCGAAAACCCTGTTCGGCAGTGCTATAGTCGCCCGACAGGATAAACTGGTAGGAGTTGCGGTAAAGCTCCTCCGGGTCGTCGGTGGCGGGCAGCGCCGCGACCACTGTATTGTCGGACTTGCCGGCCTGGGCGCCAGTGGCTTGGTCGCCCGTGGCTTGACCGCTAGTGGCTGGGGCGGTGCTCGGCGCCGGTGCATGAGCCTGCGTGTTGCCGTCGGCGTCGATCACATTGCCGTTCTTATCGACCGTAATGGTGCCGAATGTCTTCGGCGGCGTGCCCGGGATCACCTGGCCGGGCTCGCCCGTTGGCGATTCGACGATAACGTCCTCGCCCTGAGCGCCGGCGGGCGGCGGGCCAGCATCGGCCGGGCCGTTCGTCGCCGGAGCCTCGGCGACGCTGCTGTCGGTGTCGGTCGTGGCGTCCGACTTTTTCTGCTCCGTTGGTTGCGGCGCGCCTTGCGAACCGCCTTCCAGCTGCTGGAAGCGGAACTCATTGTCTTCCTGCTGCTTGCGGATCTGCTCCTGCATCTGCAGGACCTGGAAGTTGAGCTCCTCGATCTTGCCGTTCATTTGCCGGAGCTGTTCCTGCAGCGCGGTGGTGCCGGTGCCATCCTGTGCGAACTGAACCTGATCCGGCTTCTTCTTTTCGCCGAAAATGCCGAGCGTCGGCAGGTGGAAGGAAAAACCGCCCTTCGGCGGTTGTTGCTCGTTGCCGCTTGCCCCGGTACTGGCAGCAAATGCGGCGACGCCTGATACGAGCAGCAGCGCAAGCGTGCCGCTCAAGACCGATCTGAAATGCATGTGCCTCTCGCCGTGAAATTGTTAGCCTGTTGCATGCCTCCGATCCGAGTGGAACCGTCAGGCGCCTCGGCTCTTAGCAGGACGCAGGACTTCGGCCAAATTTTGTTTCAAGTTTCATATCCGGGCGCCGGACATGAAAAAGGCGGCCGCGGCCGCCTTTCGCATATATGTGTTGCATTTCTGCCGATCAGAAATTGCCGATCAGGACCCGGCGCCGCTGAGCGTGGTGACGGCGCGGCGGTTCTGCGACCAGCAGGAGATGTCGTCGCAAACCGCGACCGGACGTTCCTTGCCGTAGGAAATGGTCTTCAGGCGCTGGCCGGAAACACCCCTGGCGACGAGGAAGTCGCGGGTGGCAGCGGCGCGGCGAGCGCCGAGCGCCAGATTGTATTCGCGCGTGCCGCGCTCGTCGGCATGGCCTTCGATGACGATGGCATACTGCCCATACTGGTTCAGCCACTGCGCCTGGCGCGAAAGCGTCGTCTGCGCGTCGGCGCGGATCGAGGACGAATCCGTGTCGAAGAAGATGCGGTCGCCGATGTTGACGGTGAAGTCCTGGGCCGATCCGGGCGTTGCCGCTCCGGCGCCGCTGAGACCGAGATCGGCGGCGCTGTTCGGGGTCTTCTTCGAAGCGCAACCGGCGATGGCGAGCGACGCCACCAACGCGATCATCACCGGGTTTCTGGTAAGTGCTGCGATACGGCCCATGCCGCCTCTCCTTCGCAATTCGAGTGATTTCGTTGATCGTCCAGTAACCACGTTTGGGTTAACCGGCGTTCAAGAAACACGGTTAAAATTTGGTTTCGGCTGCCGTCCGCAGCCGTTTGCCCAAGAGCATCCGAGGGAGCAACAATGCGCGCGGACCGTAGGCGGAAATGCGGCCAAAACGCGACCAAGGCGTGGAAAGAAGCCGAGAACGCCGCTTATCCGGCATCGTTGCAGACCTGCAACCAAAGCAAAGGATGCTCAAGTTGAACATCCTTTACTCGGGCTATTCCAGCAGCGGCGACCAGGCCGGATCGGACGCGAAATTCGCGGTCGGGATCGACTGTTCGTTGCGGCCGGTGAGATCGACCGAGACGAGTTTTGGCCCGCCGGCTGAATCGCGGAAGAACATCAGCACCCGACCGTTGGGCGCCCAGGTCGGCCCCTCCTGCTGGAAGCCGGTTGAAAGGATGCGCTCGCCCGAACCGTCGATGCGCATGACGCCGATCTGGAATTCGCCGGCGGTCTGCTTGGTGAAGGCGATGAGGTCGCCGCGCGGCGACCACACCGGCGTCGAATAGACGCCGTCGCCGAAGGAGATGCGGGTCTGGCCCGAACCGTCGGCGCCCATCACATAGATCTGTGCGCGACCGCCGCGGTCGGAGGTGAACACGACCTTGCTGCCGTCAGGCGAATAGGACGGCGAGGTGTCGATGGCCGTCGAATTGGTGAGCCTGGTCGTCGAGCGGCTTCTCAAATCCATGGCAAAGATGTTGGAATTGCCGTCGTCGCGCAGCAGGCTCATGATCACCTTCTGGCCGTCGGGCGAGAAGCGCGGCGCAAAGGTCATGCCGGGAAAGTCGCCGACCAGTTCGCGCTGCCCGGTCTCGATCTGCAGCAGATAGACCTTCGGCTGGCCGCTTTCATAGGACATGTAGGTGATTTCCTGCCGGTTCGGCGAGAAACGCGGCGTGAGCACGATCGACTTGCCATCCGACAGGTAGCGGACGTTGGCGCCGTCCTGGTCCATGATGGCGAGGCGCTTCTTGCGCGCGTTCTTCGCGCCCGACTCGTCGATGAAGACGACGCGCGTGTCGAAATAGCCCTTCTCGCCGGTCAGCCGCTCGTAGATCGCGTCGGCGATGATATGGGCGACGCGCCTTGTATTGGCGTCGTTGGCGAAGAACTGCTCGCCCGACATCTGCTGGCCGGCAAAGGTGTCCCACAGCCTGTACTGGGCGCGGACGCGGCCGTCGGCCTCCTTGCTGACGCTGCCGGTGACCAGCGCCTGGGCATTGATGACTTTCCAGTCCTCGAAGCGAGGTGTGGCATCCGGGTTGGAGATCTTTTCGATGAAGGCGTTCTTGTCGATCGGCGCGAACAGGCCGGAGCGTTTCAGGTCCGCGCTGACGATGCCGGAAATCTCCGCACCCAGCGCATCGCCGCCCTGAAAATCGGTGATGGCGATCGGCAGCGGCTCGACATTGCCTTTGTTGACGTTGAGCTCAACGAGCGCCCGCGCCGGCAAGGTGGCGGCGGCAGTCATGCCCAGCGCCATCGCTATGATCATCAGGAGCGGCTTGAGGATGGATTTCATGTCTTCTCGCTTCTCTTCAATGATTCTACGGGCGCCAGGCCTACAGGCCGAGCATCTCCCTCGGATCGAACGTGACCCGAACGTCGGCCCAGATGTCTTGTTTGCCGGCGGGAACCTGCAAACCGGCCATGTCGCATTTCTGAACCGCGCGTACGGCACTTTCGTCGAACGGGCGGTTTCCGCTCGATTGTTCGACGGACGGCCGGCCATCCAGCCTGCCGGAGGCGTCCAGGTTGAACCGGACTACGACGATGAAATTCTCCGAACCCTCAAGCCCTGCCGGCAGTGTCCAGCAGCCGCCAAGCTGGGCCTCCAATGCTCCCTGCTCCGATCTTGAAAGCTTCTGGCCCTGATCCTTGTCGCCACCGAGCGATGCCTGCTGGGTCGAGCGCTTGGCGCCGCCGCCGGACGGTTTCCGTTTGTCGAGCAGCGCCGAAATCTCGTCGGCGTTGAACTGCTTGTCATCCGACTTCGGCTTGGATGAGGCTTCCTTGACCGGCTTGTCGGCGTCCTTGCGCTCCGGCGCCTTGGCGCTTTCGGCCTGGGCCGGTTGCGGCTTCGGCCGCGCCTGCGGGGCCGGCGCAGAGTCCGGAAGCTGCGTCTCCTCGGTTGGCGGTTCCTTGGCAATCGCTTCGGCGACGGCGTCCGGCTTAACCTCGGGCTTCGGGTCGATCGCGGCGGTCTTGTCCTGCGGCGGCGTCGGTGCCGGCTCCTTAGCTGGTGTCGGCTTGGGCTCCGCCTGCTTGACCGGCTCTGGCTTGACCTCTTCCTTCGGCTGCGGGACCGGCGCGACCTCCGTCGCCGGAACAGGCTTGGGCTGCTCCTTCGGCTTCGGCACGTCCTCCGGCTTCGGCTTCTCGACCGGAGTCGGCGCGGGCGGCGGCGCGGCGGCCAGATCGACCGGGTTGGGCTTGGCTTCCGGCGTTATCGGCTTGTCGGTGTCGACGCTGTTCTCGCCGACTTTCTGGGCATCAGGAACGATGTCGGGGCGCTGTGTCGGCACCGGCGCCGGCTTCTCGTGCATCACAGCCTTCTTGTCGCCTTGCAGAACCTGCGCGGTTGCTTCCATCGGCACGATGTCGACCGACACCGATTCGACATCGGACGCGGGCATCGCAGGCGGCGAGGACAACGTGAACAGCCCGAAGGCGATCGCCGTCGCATGCAAGATCACCGATGTGGTGAGGCCGGTCCTCATCTTGCGTCTATTGATCCTGTTCCTGCAGCGAAACCAGGCCGATATTCTTGTACCCGGCGGCAGAGATTCGAGCCATCACCTTCATGGCGGTGCCATAGTCCGTTGACTTGTCGCCACGGATGAAGATGCGCTCGTCGTAACCGGTCTTCGAGATCGCCTGCAGTTTCGCCACCAGCTCCTCGATCGGGATTTCGGTCTCCTGGAGATATATCTGGCCCGTGGAGTTGATCGAGACGGTGATCGGCTGCGTGTCGACGTTCATCGCCTTGGCCTGGGTGTCCGGAAGGTCAATCGGCACGCCAACCGTCAGCAAGGGTGCGGCGACCATGAAGATGATCAGCAGCACCAGCATCACGTCGACCATCGGCGTGACGTTGATTTCCGATATCATCGCGTGATGGCGGCCTCGCCGCCTGTGGCCGCGACCACCGCGTCCTCCGCCACCCGCGCCTACAGACATTCCCATGATCGTTCCTCAGGTCTTCTGCGCGACTTTTTCATCGATTTGGCGCGAGAGTATGGCGGAGAACTCGTCCGCGAACCCCTCCATGCGCACGGCGATCTTGCTCGCGTCCGACGACAGCTTGTTGTAGGCGATGACGGCGGGGATGGCCGCGAGCAGGCCTATTGCCGTGGCCAGCAGCGCTTCGGCAATGCCGGGTGCAACCACCGCCAGGCTGGTATTCTTGGATGCGGCGATCGCCTGGAACGAGGTCATGATGCCGATGACGGTTCCAAACAGGCCGATGAAGGGCGCCGCCGAGCCGGTGGTGGCGAGAAAGCCAAGCCGTCCTTCCAGCTTTTCCATTTCGCGGGTCAGCGCCAGATCCATCGCCTTGTCGATGCGGTTCTGCAGGCCGAGCGGCGATTTCGCGCCCTTCTCGAAGCTCTTCTTCCATTCGCGCATGGCGGCAACGAAGATGGCGCCCATGCCAGTGGTCTTGCGGTCGGCGAGCGTGCGATAAAGCTCTTCCAGCGACTGCCCCGACCAGAACACCTGTTCGAAGCGATTGAGCGCGAGCCGCATGCGGCCATAGGCGACGAGTTTGTCGACGATGATCGCCCAGCTCCAGATCGAGGCGCAGAGCAGCCCGATCATAACCAGCTTGACCACCCAGCCGGCCTGCATGAACAGCGCCCAAATCGACAAATGCGCGCCCGGTTCGGCGAGTGCGATATTTTCCATGGTTACGTCCTTAAGATTTTCCGGGCACGGCTGGCGGCTGGCCCATAGGCATCCCTTGTGGTCCGTTCGCGCAAAGCTTGCGGAATAACCCCAAAATGCACCGTTGGCGGCCTTTTCGGGGCAAATGTTGGTGAAAGGAAGGCGCTGGATTCCTCCAATCTTCACCACTCTCTTCATGAACCGTTATGGTTAAGGATGGGTTAGGACGTATAGCGCGGCGCATTGCCGCGCCTTGGGCGAGCCGCCAGGCATCGTCAGCGGATCATCGGCGTCAGTAATTTACCGATTGAACCTATCGATTTGTCGTGGGCATGAAGGCTGCGATCCATTCCTTCGGAAAACGTTTTGGCCGGCCGTTCTCGCCGATGATCGCCGCCTCGACCCGCGCCTCGACCAGCGCCTCGCCGCCGCGCTTCAGCTGCTGCGCCATGAAGATGCGGGCGCCTGAAATGTCCTCGGTGCGCGTCTCGATGGTCAGGATGTCGTCCATGCGGGCGGGCCCGCGAAAGTCGATCTCCATACGCCGCACCACCCAGACTATTCTTTCGCCATGCTTGCCCTCGGCGAGTTCGGTGTGATGGACGCCGGCAAGCCTGAGATAGTCGGAACGGCCGCGTTCGAAGAATTCGAGATAGCGCGCGTGATAGACGACGCCGGAGAAATCGGTGTCGGCATAATAGACCCGCGCCATCAGCCGGTGGCCGAATTCCGTCAGCGCGCCGGAAAGTCCGGCGGATAGCGCCGCCGATTCACCATGATCGTCCATTGCGCTTCCCTTTTTGGGTCTGGCCGGGCACCTACAGTGCGACGCGCTTCGTTGTCCCAAAACCGCTACACACTTTTAGGCGACACGCATTAGCTTGGCGCAAGAACCCGATGGCACTGTTGACGGCGATGATCAAGACCTTGATGGCGGCGCTGCTTCTGCTCGGCGTGCTGGTATTGCCGGGCCAGGCCGCAAGCTTTTCGATGAAACGCGGCCTCAATCTCGACCAATGGACGACCTGGCCGGGCGAGGACAAATGGAGCGACCGGCAAGCAATCCTGCCCTATCCCGAATGGCGCAAGTTCCTCAAAAACGATGACCTCAAGGCGCTGAAGAGCGCCGGCTTCGATTTTCTGCGCATGCCGGTCGACCCATCACCGTTCCTGTCCGGCGAAACGCTGGCGCTGCGCGACGAGCTCTATGCCGGCGTGCTGAGTTCGGTACGCATGATCAATCGCGCCGGTTTGAAGGTGATCGTCGACATGCATCTGATCCCGGCTGGTGGCAACCGCAAGATCGGCATGGGTCAGGTGATGGACAACCCGCAGACGTTTGACGCCTATGTCGAAATGGTACGCAAGATGGCGCGCACGTTGGCCACGGAAGACCCAACGAAGGTCGCCTTCGAGCCGATGAACGAGCCGATCGTCGACTGCGACAGCGACGGCACCAGCCTGTGGCCGGAGCGTCAGCAAAGACTGTTCGCGGCGGCGCGTTCGTCGGCCACAAAGCTCACCCTGATCCTGACCGGCGCCTGCTATTCCAGCGCGGCATCGCTGGCGAAGATCGATCCGAAGGCGATCCCGGACGACAACGTGATCTGGACCTTCCACTCCTACGATCCGTTCCTGCTCACCCATCAGGGTGCGACCTGGGCCGGCGATTTCATCCCTTATGTCACCGGACTGCCTTATCCGCTCACCGCCGTGCCGCGTGCCGAACTCGATGCGACGCTCGACACGATCCGAGCCAGGATCAAGGCCGAGGCGCCATGGGCGCGCCAGAACGGTCTGCTCGCCTACCTTGATGAACAGGTCGCCAGCATGGACACGCACGAAAAGCTGCTCGCTGTCATGGACGCGCCGTTCAAGACTGTCGAAGCCTGGGCGAAGGCCCATGGGATAAAATCCGAAAACGTCACGCTCGGCGAATTCGGCATGATCCGCCAGGAATACGGCAATGCCTATGTGATGCCGGCAGAATATCGCGCCGCTTACGTCAAGGACATGATCGCGCGCGCCGAAGCGCATGGCTTTTCATGGTCGGTGTGGAGCTATGGCGGCGCCTTCGGCATCGTCGACGCTTTCAATGGCGAGAAGGCCGAGCCGGATGTGCTGGACGCGATCAGGTCGCTTCATTGAAGCGGTTCACGCTGAGCCCAGTTCGATCGAAAGAATCTCAGGACGCATCCCGAAACGCACCGGCAGGATGCTGAAGCCGAGGCCTCCTGAAACGATCAGGTTGCGGTTCTCCTCCACGACATGGCCATAGGCGAAGCGGTTGCCGAACCGCGACGGCACGACCGGAGAAAAGCCGAACAGCCGCACCTGCCCGCCATGGGTATGGCCGGAAAGCGTGAGCGAAACGCGTGACGGCACTTTCGGGAATATGTCGGGCTCGTGCGCGAGCAGGATGACCGGCGCTTCATCGGTCACCTTTGCCAGTGTGCCTTCGAGGTCGTCCAATCCCTTGAATCGACTGCAGCCCCAGGCTTTGCCTGGTCGCAATGCAAGCTGATCCGCCAGCCCGGCAACCCAAAAGCCATGCCCGTCCTTTTCCAGGCGCACGACATCGTTCTCCAGCACCGGTATGCCGGCGCTTTCGATCGCCTTGCGCGCCAGCGTTGGCCCCACTCCGGCCCTTTGCGCCGAAAGATCTTCCCACCAATCGTGGTTGCCAAGGATTGCCCACACACCGAGCGGGGCCCTTAGCCCTGACAAAGCTGGCGCCCATTCGGAAGAATCCACCCATTCCGTCACCAGCCGGGTGCCGGCGGCATAGTCGCCAAGCAGGACAATCAGATCCGGCTGCAATGCGTTTACCTGTTGGGCGAGCGAAGCGATCCGCTCCGGCGTCATCCATGGCCGGCAGGCATGGATGTCGGCAAGGGCAACGACCCGCAGCCGCAAGCCTGCCGGCCAGTTTGGCGGCGTCAGCGAATAACGCTTCACATGGGTCAGAAGCATCGGCTCGATGCCGACCGCATAGGCGCTGAGCGACACCATCGAAAAGAGCGAGCCGCCGATGAGGCGCAGGAAGCCACGTCTGGTGATCATCATCAGTCAGCTCCGGCTGTTCAGGGACCGGCGGCCCCACAGGCGAGGCTTGCGTTAAATCCGGAGATTGCGCCGGCACGCTGACCGAGATGAGGAGATTTTGCGCAGGGATCGAGCAGGAAGCCGGGAACTATTACTCTTCCTGGAAAAGGCTGATCTGCTGTTGCGCCAAATCCTTCGGCGCATCGAGGCCGAGATGCCGCCAGGCATTGGCGGTCAGCACGCGGCCGCGCGGCGTGCGCTGGATGAAGCCCTGCTGGATCAGATAGGGCTCGATGATGTCCTCGATCGCGTCCCGCGGCTCGGAAAGTCCCGCCGCGATGGTCTCGATGCCGACCGGCCCGCCGCCGAAATTCCTGGCGATCATCTGGAGATAGCGGCGGTCCAGCGCATCGAGGCCGAGCGCGTCGACCTCGAGCCTCGTCAGCGCCTCGTCGGCGATCTGGCGATCGACATGACCGTCGCCGGCGACAGAGGCAAAATCGCGCACGCGGCGCAACAGCCGGCCGGCGATGCGCGGCGTGCCGCGCGCGCGTCGGGCGATCTCCAGCGCGCCATCGTCGCCAAGCGGCATGGCAAGGATGCGGGCGCCGCGGCGCACGATCTGCTCCAGTTCCTCGACCGAATAGAAATTGAGACGGACCGGAATGCCGAAGCGGTCGCGCAGCGGATTGGTCAAGAGGCCGAGCCGCGTAGTGGCGGCAACCAGAGTGAAGCGGGCGAGATCGATCTTGACCGAGCGCGCCGCCGGCCCCTCCCCGATGATCAGGTCGAGTTGGAAATCCTCCATCGCCGGATAGAGGATTTCCTCGACCGCCGGGTTGAGCCGGTGGATCTCGTCGATGAACAGGACGTCGCGGTCTTCGAGATTGGTGAGCAGTGCTGCGAGATCGCCGGCCTTGGCGATGACCGGACCGGAGGTCGAGCGGAAATTGACGCCGAGCTCGCGCGCCATGATCTGCGCCAAGGTCGTCTTGCCGAGGCCGGGCGGCCCGACGAACAGCACGTGGTCGAGCGCCTCGCTGCGGCCCTTGGCGGCCTCGATGAACACTTTGAGATTGGCCCGCACCGCCGCCTGGCCAACGAAGTCGCCGAGCGTCTGCGGCCGCAAGGTCTGCTCGGCATCCTCGCCGCGCTTGTCGGGAGCAATGAGGCGTGGCGAAAGGCTCATGCCGCCTTCCTTGCACAGGGCAGGGAACGGGACAAGCGCAGACTCACCGCGCCAGCTCCTTCAGCCCGAAGCGGATCAGCTTCGACGCATCCGCGTCTTCGCCGGCGCTCTTCAGCGCCGCCGCCACCGCATTGGCAGCGGTGTCGCGGGAGTAGCCGAGATTGACCAGCGCCGAGACGGCGTCGGTGATCGGCGCCGGCGCGACGCCTTCGCCGAGTTCCTGCTTCAGGCCGATGGTGCCGGAGGCAGTGCCAGCATAGGCTGGCGCCTTGTTCTTCAGTTCGGTGACAACGCGCTCGGCCACCTTCTTGCCGACGCCCGGCGCGCGGCTGACCATGGCAATATCACGTAGCGCGATGGCATTAGCCAGATCGGCCGGCGCCAGCGTCGACAGGATGGCCAGCGCCACCTTGGCGCCAACGCCCTGCACATTGCTCATCAACAGCCGGAACCACTCGCGCTCCAGCACCGACTGGAAACCGTAGAGCCGCAGCATGTCCTCGCGCACATAGGTCTCGATGAACAGCACCACCGCCTCTCCAGGCGCCGGCAGTGCCGCCAGCGTACGCGTCGAGCAGTGGGCGACATAGCCGACGCCGTGCACGTCGACGATGCAGAAATCCTCGTCGACCTCGTCCAGCGTGCCTTTGAGCTTGCCGATCATGCCAAGGCTCTCATTTGTGCAAGGCCCTCATGGATAGGTTTCCGGAGACATGATGTCGAGGTCCGGGAAATAGCTGCGATAACGCGCGGCTTCGCGTGTCAGCAAACGATGTCCCGCAACGACGGCATGGGCTCCAATAAAGAAATCCGGCAGCGTTCGTTCGCGGAGCCCGCCTGCGCGGCGATAACGGGAATGCGTGACCCCGGCAAGGAATGCCGCTTCCCATGGCAAGAGTTCTCGATCCATCTTGAGCGTTTCGACTGCTTTACGAAGTGCGGGCTCCGTCGCTATCAGCGGCGCCAGTTCGGACCAGACGATTGTGTTGATAACGAGTGCGCCATCGCGCCTGCACGCGGTAATCGCCGACGCTGACCACTTCGTCTCCCGTCCAGCAGGACCCCAAACGTCGATCAGGACATTCGTGTCAATCAATGTCGAGATCTTCACGTGGACCCCTCAGCCACTCGATATACTCGTCCGTTGTCATGCCTCCCAGATCCAACGTACCGGCCATTTGATCGAGCAGCCGGCTGAATTTGCGAGAGGCCTCCTCTTCGGAAATGTCTTCGTTGACCGCGACAACACGAACGCCATCGTCGGTAGGCAAGAACTCCACCTCCGAGCCTGGGCCGATACCTAGGCGATCCCGTATCTCTTTCGGGATCGTCACCTGTCCTTTGGTTGTCACCCGCATGGTAATACCTCACAGGTATTACTTACTGCCGCACCCAGAACAAGTCAAGAACAAATCTACGCGTCGGCCGATGCGCAGATTCAAAGAGAGCTTACTTTGTGCGTCCAAATGGACGCACGTCGCTCTAGGCCAGCGCCATCCTATAGGCAACGCTCTGCCGGTGGTGTGCGTGGCAGATGGCAATGGCCAGCGCGTCGGCGGCATCGTCGGTATCGAAAGTCGCCTTCGGCATCAGCACCTTCACCATCATGTGGATTTGCTTCTTATCGCCATGGCCAACGCCGATCACCGCCTTCTTGACGGCGTTGGGCGCGTATTCGGCAACGACGAGGCCCGCCCGCGCCGGCACCAGCATGGCGATGCCACGCGCCTGGCCGAGCTTCAGCGTCGCTGCCGCATCCTTGTTGACGAAAGTTTGCTCGACCGCCGCCTCGTGCGGCATGGCGGTATGCAGGATATCAACGAGCCCATCATGCAACTGGCAAAGGCGCGTCGCCAGCGCCGCCTTGTCGTCGGAACGCACGGTGCCGGAGGCGACGAAGCGCAGCGAATTGCCGAGGCTTTCGACGATGCCCCAGCCGGTGCGCCTCAGCCCGGGATCGATACCGATGATGCGAATCGTTTCCCCCATCCGCCAAGTCTACCCCTAGCGGACGGCGATGCCAGCGAAATGTGAACAAACCAGAAACGAAGAAGCGATTGCCTGTCAGCCGCGGGCGAAAGCCGTGTTCAGCAGCGTGATCTGGTCGGAAACCGGATTGACGCGGCGGCCGGATGGCGACACCTCGGCCACGGCGCCGCCATAGATTTCCTCGTCCATGCGGCGCACCAGCGCCTGCAGGCGCAGCGAACGGTTGATGAGGTCAAGAAAATCCTTGGGCAATTCGACCCAGCCTGCGGCATCGTTGTTGGCGGAAGCCGTGTCGAGACGCACCTTGGATTTTTCGGAAGCAACCTGGTCGCGGGTCATCTCTCCGGAATTCGCCGCGCGCTGCAAAAGCAGCCAGGAGGCGACCTGCATCAGCCTCGTGGTCAGCCGCATCGATTCGGCCGCATAGAGGGTCGCCGCCAGCCTGGACAGTTTCTTCGCCTCGGCCCGGCCCTTGCCGTCCAGATATTCGGCCGCCTGCTCGACCAGGCCCATCCCTTCCTGGTAGAGCGGCTTGAAGGATTGGGAGAAAACCCGGCGCTCCGCCAGCTTGATGGTTTTCGCGCTTCCTTTCGAAGGATCGTTCATCGATACGCCCTGCACTTGCCTACAGCCGGCCGAATCGGCGTCATCGCCGTCACGTCCTGCACCCTATATGACCGAGGCTTGAAAATGCGCTTTGGGGCGGGCGAAGGCAAGCACATGTTTAACAAACGGTTAACGGCGGCGCACGCGCCCGGGCAATCCGGATCGCAGGCAAAAAAAGAGCCGCGGATAAGGCGGCTCTCAGGAGTTTAACAGGGAGGCGTCAAACAAAGTGGCTCCAACCACTCGGTAAGAATCCAGATCACTGGATGCACATAGTAAACGCCTGTAAAGCTTAATGAAGCCTTAACGGCGCGGATATTTTTTGATCGAGCGTCGCCCGCCTGTGCCGTAACAGCACATGTTCAGGCCTCTCAGACCGTTGGAACTTAGGCCTTTTGCGCCTCGGCAAGCCGCTCGGTTTTCCACACCACCGGCAGCGCGATATAGGCGAACAGCAACAACCCCGCGTAAAAGCCCATCGAGGACGTTGCCACCAACGGCTCGATCGCCGGGTTGCCGCCAAGCATGATGTAAAGGCCGATCAACAGGCCGATGCCACTGATTGCCGTCAACCAGAAATGGACAGTAGCGAGCGTCTTTTGCCCGACTGCCGGAAACAGATGATAAAAGAAGGCGAACACCGCCGACATCAGCCATCCGGCCACCATGATATGGGCGTGCGTCGGCATCTGCGCATGGTCTTTGCTGATCGCCATCTGAAGGCCGAGCGCCATCCCGAACAGCGCGTAGACGACGGCCAGCGTGAAGAAATTTCGTGCTACCTTATGCATAATATCCCCCGATATGCCTTTTCCCGTCATGGGAATGGGTTGAATTCAGGCGGTCAGCCCGCCACCGGGTCCCCGGCATCGGGCGCATTAACATCGGCAATGTTTCTGAACGATGCCGCATGGCGCCCCGACCCTTCTCGGCACCGTCACATTAGCAGAAAACAGTGCGGCGCGCTTGCGCAATCGCCGAACGATACCGGTGCCGAGCGCCGCTTGAAATCGGACGTGAAGCTGCTGGCGCTCGGCCACAGGCAGCTTTTATAGAGCGGCGGTCTAGAGAAGGCCGGTGATCCCGTCCCACAGAAGCTTGACCGCGACGACCGCCACGGTCGCGTAGGTGAATGGATAGAACAATTCCGGCCGCATCCGCCGCACCAGCCAGGCGCCGGCAATGGTCGAGAGCGGCGCCAGCGGCACCAGGACCGCCGATGCGGTCAGGTTGGTGGTATCGAACTGTCCCAGCGCAAAATAGGGGATGAGCTTCAATGCGTTGGTGGCGGCAAAGAAGATTGCGGCGGTGCCCGACAGCACTTTCGGATCGAGCCGGATCGGCAGCGCATAGACCTGAAAGGGCGGGCCGCCGACATGGGCGACGAAGCTGGTGAAGCCGGCGACCGTCCCCCAGAAGGCGGCAACCGCGCGGTTGGGCTCGGCGGAGTGGTTTGCACCATGCCGCATCTGCAGATAGACCCAGCGAAGCACGAAGATAATCGCCACGGCGCCGACGATCAGCCGCACCATTTCCGCTGTCACCAGCGCAGCGGTCAGCCAGCCGAGGCCGATGCCGATCACCGCCCCGGGCATCATGTCTATAAGCATCTTGCGGTCGTAGACACCCCACCATGTCCACACGGAGACGATGTCCATCAGGCACAGTATGGGCAACAGGATGGCGGCGGCCTGCACCGGCGGCATGGCCAGCGCCATCAGCGGCACGCCGACGAAGCCGACCGCACCGCCAAAGCCGCCCTTGGACAGGCCGACCAGGATGACGGCTGGAATGGCAGCGGCATAGAACCACGGATCGAGAAGCAGGCCTGACATCGGAGGGGAGCAGTTGGAGGGAAGGTCGGGCTCTGGAATAGACTAGAAATGGTCACGCCGCGACCGCAAAATATGTACGTGTCAGCGGAGCCTATCAGAGACTGTTTCGAAATTCGCTCTGGCGAGTCATATGATGGTGGTTTCGAGAACCGGAGCGCAGCGGACGTTTGGGTCCGTGAGCACCGGAAGCGCAGAAAACGCCATCAGATGGCCGCCAGAGTAGAGTTTCCAAACGGTCTCTCAGATGTTTGGTATGTCGAGTGGCGGCGGGCGCCTGCGGATCGGCTGCGCCTTGATGATGGCGGTGCTGGTTTCGGCCTTGTCGGCGATACGGTCGAGGAGCTTGTCGAGATCGCCGATCGAGCGCACGAACAGCCGGGCAACAAAGCAATCGTCGCCCGTCACCTTATCGCATTCGCCAAACTCAGGAATCTCCTCGATCAGCTTCTGGACGATATGCAGTTTGCCCGGCAAAGGCCGGATGCGAACGATCGCCTGCAAGGTGTAGCCGAGCGCTTGCGGGTCGATCTCGATGGTGAAGGCCCTGATAACGCCGCGATCCTCGAGACGCCGAAGCCGCTCCGAAACGCTTGGCGATGACAACCCGACTTGCTGGGCCAACTCTTTCAGCGAGGTTCGCGAATCCCGGATCAAAATGTCGAGGAGCTTTTTGTCCGGCTCGTCCAGCATTTTACGATCCTCAAGCAAAAACGAAATTTTCCTCACTTAATTAGGCAAAACAGGGGAATCCCCCTTCTGTGGATTATACAAATCGCCGGAGCCGCGTGAGATTGTCAAGTCTCAACAAATCTCAGGGGTATTTCATGGACAGCACGGTGCGCGGCACGATCGAAATGACGGCCGCGATGGCGATCCTCGGTACAATCGGATGGTTCGTCGTCATGTCGGGCCAGCCGATCATGGATGTCGTCTTCTGGCGTTGTGCCTTCGGCGCGATAACGCTGCTGATCATCTGCGCTGCGCTGGGGCTGCTGCGCGGCACGCTGTCGTTGCGCGTCGTGGCGATCGCGGCTCTCGGGGGTGCTGCCATCGTCGTCAACTGGCTGCTGCTGTTCAGCTCGTTCTCCCGCGCCTCGATCTCGATCGCCACGGCTGTCTACAACACCCAGCCCTTCATGCTGGTTGGCTTTGGCGCGCTCTTCTTCTCAGAGCGGCTGACCATGACCAAGCTGGCCTGGCTTGGTATCGCCTTCGTCGGCATGCTGCTGATCGTGCAGGCCTCGCCTGAAGCAGGCCCCGGTACGGGTAGCATCGGCACGGATTATTTCACCGGCATCGCGATGGCGCTGGGTGCGGCTTTCTTCTGGGCTGTCGCTGCCATCGTCACCAAGAAGCTCAAAGGCACGCCGCCGCACCTGATCGCCCTGATCCAGGTCTGCGTCGGCGTCGTCATGCTGGCTCCCTTCGCCAACTTTTCCCATCTTCCCGCCGATGCGTGGAGCTGGAGCATGCTGGCGATGCTCGGTGTCGTCCATACGGGTCTGATGTACATCCTGATGTACGGCGCCATTCAGAAACTGCCGACGCATCTGCAGGGGTCGCTGTCCTTCATCTACCCTGTGGTCGCGATCCTGGTCGATGTCGTCGCCTTCGGCCACCGGCTGCATCCGGCCCAGATCGTCGGCGCCGCCGCCATCCTGGTCGCAGCCGCCGGCATGAATCTCGGCTGGACGCTGTGGAGATCGAAGGCCCCAGCCGACAGCACTCAGGCAATCAAGTGAGGGAAGAACGTCGCCCGACGACAATCATCATGCGCCAATGATCCTGGCCCGCCCGCCTGTTCAAGGCCGGCACTTTGCTCTATGCCGCAATGCAACCATCTTCGCCCGGCATAGGCGAAAACCGGGATCGAAAACCAATGAACGACGCAACGCCTCCAAATCGCTGCCGCATCGTGCTGATCGCGCCGCCCGACGTACCGGCTGAGCGCATAGGCGCGGCGTTCGAGGGCGGCGACGTCGCCTCGCTGATCCTGCCCGAGAACGGCATGGACGAGGCCTCTTTCCAGGCCTTCGCCGAACAGATCGTGCCGGCGGCGCAAGCGGCAGGCGTTGCCGTCGTCATTGCTGGCGACACCCGCATCGCCGGCCGCGTCCAGGCCGATGGCATCCATCTCGAGGTCGGCAAAGCCGAACTCGCCGAGACGATCGAGCACTTCCAGGCAAAAATGATGGTCGGCGCCGGCGGCGCCAAGACCCGCGACGATGCGCTGGAACTTGGCGAGCTCAGGCCCGACTACATCTTCTTCGGCCGCTTCGGCTACGACAACAAACCGGAGCCGCACCCGCGCAACCTGTCGCTGGGGCAATGGTGGGCGGATGTGATCCAGATTCCTTGCATCGTCATGGCCGGGTCCGACATCGCATCGGTGGAAGCGGTGGCTGCCACCGGCGCCGAATTCGTGGCGCTGTCCAGCGCCGTCTTTGCCGAAGGCGTCGACCCAAAGATGGCAGTCGCCGCCGCCAATGCGCTGCTCGACGAGACCGCGCCGCGTTTCGAGGACTGACGTGCCGGCGCGGACAATCCTTTTCAGTGCTTTGCTTGCGGCGCTCACGGTTCGGGCCGCCGTGGCGGAAACTGTCCCATTGCCGCAAGCCAAGCCCGACATCGGTGCAAAGACGGACAGGCCTATCGCCACGCCGCTGCCGCAGCCCGCCACCACGACCCCGTTGCCGTCGGCCGACGCCATCAATCCGGAACGCTTCGGTGCAAAACCATCGGATTCGGCCTATGGCGCGTTCCAGCGCGGCCTTTACAAGACGGCCTACAACCTCGCTTTGGTCCGTGCCCAGAACGGCGATCCGGCGGCGCAAACCCTGGTTGCCGAAATATTGTCGCGTGGTCTCGGCGTGCCGCTCAACGCGGCGGAGGCGGCAAAGTGGTACGCCCTTGCCGCCGAGCAGGGGATACCGGAATCACAATTCCAGTACGCGCTGATGCTGCTCGATGGCCGCTACGTCAAGAAGGACGAGAAGGGCGCCTACGCGTTGATGCAGGCCGCCGCCGAGGCCGGAAACCGTCTGGCGCAGTTCAACTTTGCACAGCTGCTGGTCCAGCAGGATCCCGGCGATGCCGGCATCGCAAAGGCGGTGTCCTACTATCAGCGCGCCGCCGCGACCGGCCTTGCCGACGCGCAATATGCGATGGCGCAGGTCTATGCCAATGGCGTCGGCGGCAAGCCGCGCGACGATGTCCAGGCCCGAGCGCTGCTGGCGCAGGCAGCACGGCAGAACTACGATACGGCACAGATCGACCTCGCCACCTGGATGATCGAGGGACGCGGTGGCGCCCGCGACCTGAAATCCGGCTTCGGCTGGATGAAGCAGGCCGCCGAGGGCGGCAATGTCGCCGCCCAGAACCGCCTCGCCAAGCTTTACATGGGCGGCATCGGCACCGATCCGGATCCGATCCTCGCCGGCGCCTGGTACGTCGTCGCCCGTCGCGCCGGGCTCATCGACCCTGAGATGGACGATTTTCTGCGGGGCCTGACCGACGACCAGACGAAGCAGGCGCTACAAAAGGCCAATCGCCTGCCGTAAGCGAGATCCGGACTCATTGCGTGTGATCGAGAACGACTTTGCCGAAGGGCGAACCACGTTCAAGGTATCGAAAGGCTTCGGCAGCTTGGCTCCACGGCAAGATGCGGTCGATCACAGGTCTCAACCGGTTGACGGCAATGGCACGTGTCATCGCCTCGAAGGATTGGCGTGACCCCACCGGAATACCTCGCGCACTGACCTGGCGGCGGAAGATGTCGAGCGGGTTGATGGCGCCATCACTGCCGCCGAGATAGCCGATGACGTTGATCTGGGCGCCCTGCGCCGCGGCCTTCAGCGATTGTGCGAAACTCTGCGGCCCGCCAACCTCGATGACATGGTCGGCGCCGCGACCGTCGGTCAGCGTCAGCACCGCCGAGGCCCAGTCGGGATCGGTGCGATAGTTCACGCCATCATGCGCGCCCAGTTGCTTCACCCGTGCAAGCTTCTCGTCGCTGCTCGACGTCACAATGACGCGCGCTCCGGCAGCGGCGGCGAACTGCACCGCAAACAGCGAAACGCCGCCGGTGCCGAGGCAAAGCACGGTTTCGCCAGGTTTCACACTGCCTTCAGTAAACAGCGCGTGCCATGCCGTGACGCCGGCGCATGGCAGCGTCGCCGCCTCGACGTCGCTCAGATTGGCCGGCGCCATGACGGCGGCCTGTTCGTCGAGCCGGGCAACTTCGCTCAGCAGCCCGTCGATCGGGCCGCCGCGCTGATAGGAGGGCTCGGCCATCGCGAAACTGCCACCGACCCAGCGTTGCCAGAATGTGCCACAGACGCGGTCGCCGATCTTGAACCGGCTGACCTCGGCACCGATGGCAATCACCTCGCCGACACCGTCCGAAAGCGGCACCAGTGGCAATCGAAAGTTCGTGTGATAGCTGCCGCGAACGATCTCCGCATCGCGGTAGTTCAGTGCAGTGGCCTTGACCTTGATTATCATCTCCTGGCGCCCCGGTTCGGGCATCGGCCGCTCGACCATTCTGAGGCTGTCGATCCCGCCCGGGCTCTGCAATTCGATCGCTTTCATCGCTGTTCCTTCCTTGCTGGGAGGAAAATCGCTTCCCACTCACCCGATTTCAAATTCATAATGTTTACAATGATTATGCTTCCGTGACATGTTCGCTGTCTCATGCTCGAAGAACTGAAAACATTTGCCCTTTTTGCCGAGGAGGGTTCGATTCAGAAGGTGTCTCAGCGCCTGCCGTTGACGCAGCCAGCTGTCACCCGCCAGATCCAGCGGCTGGAGGAAATGCTCGGCACAGAATTGCTCGACCGCCGGCTAAAACCGTCGCGACTGACGCCGGCCGGCGTCGAGGTGCTGGCACGCGGCAAGGACATTCTCGCCGCCGTCGACGCGCTGAAATCCTTCACCAAGGGCAACGAGCCGGAGGGCTTGCTGCGGCTCGGCCTCGCCCACGGGCTCTGCGACAAAGCTGTGGCTGGCGCGATTGCCGGCGCCGTCGCGCGATTTCCGAAGGTTTCGTTGCGCCTCAAGAGCGGCTGGAGCGTCGAGCTCGCCGACCAGCATAGGCGCGGACAGCTCGACCTGGGCTTCATCCTGGACGGTGGCACCTCCAAAAGCGGCGGCGGCGTTGTTGGAACCGAGCCCCTCGGCATTATCGCTTCCGAAACCATCGGCCAGCAAGGCGGCATCAAGACAATGCCTTGGGTCCTCAGCCCTGAACCTTGCGACGCGCGCCAGCGGCTGGTGGCTGCCCTTGCCGAGAGCGGCCGCAGGCTGACGGTCGGTGCCGAGATTCAGGACAGCGCGCTGCAGATCGAGTGGGTCCGCAGGGGCCACGGCCTCGGCCTGTTCCCCAAACGGCTGCTCCAGGGAGAGCTGCCGGAGGGCGTTGCCCTGGTCGACGCAGGTCTCGATCTGTCGTTGAGAATTGTCGTCTTGCGCTCGCCGCACCTGCATCTTTTGTCGAAGGTGGCCGACGCGGTCATTGAGGCCGTAACCGCCATCGTCGGGACGGACTAAGCCTGCCGCGCCGCGCTGCCAAGCCAAGCTTCGTCCCCTTCATCCGAAGGCGCTCCCTTGCCTCTCCAGGCGATTTGTGGTCTTGGAGGCGCCAAATCGCCCATTGAGCGAAAATCTCATTCCGGATCAAGATCAGCATGGCCAAGATCAATGGCAACGAAATCCGTCCCGGCAACGTCATCGAGCACGATGGCGGCCTGTGGGTGGCGGTCAGGACCAACACCGTCAAGCCCGGCAAGGGCGGCGCCTATAACCAGGTCGAGCTGAAGAACCTGATCAACGGCACCAAGCTCAACGAGCGTTTCCGCTCCGCCGAAACCGTCGAACAGATCCGGCTGGAGATGAAGGATTTTTCCTTCCTCTACGAACAAGGCGAGGCACTGGTGTTCATGGATACCGAAAGCTACGAGCAGCTCGAATTGCAGAAGGATTTTGTCGGCGACCGCGCCGCCTTCCTCCAGGACGGCATGATGGTGACGGTCCAGCTCTATGACGAAAGGCCGATTGGTATTTCGTTACCCGACCAGGTGACGCTGACCATCACCGAGGCCGATCCGGTGGTGAGGGGCCAGACAGCGGCCTCTTCCTACAAGCCGGCGATACTGGAGAACGGCATCCGCGTGCTGGTGCCGCCCTTTATCGGTTCGGGCGAGCGTATCATCGTCGACACCAACGAAATCACTTACGTGCGCCGCGCCGACTAAAAGCATGATCCCAAAAAGTTGCAGACTTTTTGGATAAGATCATGCCTCGAAGCAAATAGGCGCAGCAGCAGGAAGAAACACTATGGCGCGTTCCGCGATCCTCAATGTCATGGTCCAGGCTGCCATGAAGGCCGGCCGTTCGCTGGCGCGCGATTTCGGCGAAGTGCAGAACCTGCAGGTCTCGATGAAAGGGCCGGGCGACTATGTCAGCCAGGCCGACCGCAAGGCCGAAGACATCCTCTTCACCGAGCTGTCGAAGGCGCGGCCGGGCTACGCCTTCCTGATGGAGGAGCGCGGTGTGATCGAAGGCGACGATGGCCAGCACCGCTGGATCGTCGACCCGCTCGACGGCACCACCAACTTCCTGCACGGCATTCCGCTCTTCGCCATCTCGATCGCGCTGGAACGCCAGGGCCAGATCGTTGCCGGTGTCGTCTACAACCCGGCGATGGACGAGCTCTACACCGCCGAGCGCGGCGGCGGCGCCTTCATGAACGATCGCCGGCTGCGGGTCGCCGGCCGCACAAAGCTGATCGACACGGTGATCGGCTGCGGCGTGCCGCATCTCGGGCGCGGCCAGCACGGTAATTTCCTTATCGAGCTGCGCAACGTGATGGCCGAGGTCTCGGGCGTGCGCCGTCTCGGCTCCGCCTCGCTCGATCTCGCCTATGTCGCCGCCGGACGCATGGACGGGTTTTGGGAGATCGGCCTGTCGGCCTGGGATATCGCCGCGGGCATCCTGCTGATCCGCGAGGCGGGCGGTTTCGTCTCCGACTTCGACGGCGGACAGGACATGCTGGACGGCGGTTCGGTCGTCGCCGGCAACGAGATCATCCAGCGCGCTCTGTTGAAGACCGTCAAGAAGCCGGTCACGCCGCGCTGACCAGTATTCGGAACGTTGGTTTCAATCCGGATGGATCAAGCTGTAGCGGCGCGCTGAACCGCCGCAGTCGCAAAACCGCAACCAAAGCTTGAAATACTGCCCGGCATCCGCCCAGATAAGGGGATGCAGGATCGTTCATGACGGACATCGGGCCCGAATCCCAGATTGAAATCCCATTCGTGGGACGCTGGCACTATTCGCGCGCCGAAATGATCGCCGACGGCATCGTCCATGCGGTGGGCATCGTACTCGCCATTGCCGCCGGCTCGGCGCTGTTGGCGCTGGCCGCCTTCCATACCGGCCCGGGCGAATACATCGCCGCTGCTTTCTACGTGGTTTCGCTGCTCACCGTGCTGACGGTATCGCTGGCCTATAATCTGTGGCCCGTGTCGTCGCCGGCCAAGTGGATATTGCGGCGCTTCGACCACGCCGCGATCTATCTGCTGATCGCCGCAACCTACACGCCCTTCCTCGCCCAGCTCGACGGCTCGCCGCTGGCCATTTCGATGATCATCCTAGTCTGGGGTGCAGCAGCAATCGGCATCGCCATCAAGGTGTTTCTTCCCGGCCGTTTCGACCGGCTGGCGATCGTCTTCTATCTCGCCATCGGCTGGAGCGGCATCGTTCTGGTCGAGCCGCTCGTCCAGACATTGCCGACGACATCGATCGCGTTGATCATTGCCGGAGGTATCGTCTATTCCTGCGGCGTCGTCTTCTTCGCCTGGAAGGGCCTGCGCTTCCACAATGCGTTGTGGCACGGCTTTGTCGTCACCGGCGCCGGCCTGCATCTGGCCGCCATGGTCGACTGCCTGGTCATCAACCGACTCTAACGCCAATGATCCGGTCGGCAATATTGCCACACGCCATTCAATTTCGTCATAATTCCGTTTAGAGTCGCGCTCAACGTGATCGGCGGCATCGGAAACGGGGCACGGATGACTTTTCTCAAATCTTTCGGCATGGGCAAACGCTCCGACGTCCTGATGTACGACCCTCACAAGCTGTCGAGCCCGCAGGTCTTTCTCATGACCATGGTCATCTTCCTGATGATCGTCGCCTTCATCGCCGCCATCCTGACCCGTCAGATCTCGAGCGCCTTCGTCACCAATCCCGGTCTCAACGGCCTGATCATCGGCGTGCTGGTGGTCGGCATCCTGCTGGCCTTCGTGCAGGTCGGCCGGCTGTTTCGCGAAGTGCGCTGGGTCAACTCCTTTCGGGCCGGCTCCGAAACCACCGAACCGGTGCTGCTGGCGCCGATGAAGGCGATGATCGGCCGCTCGTCGACGATCGCCTTCTCGACCAGTTCGATGCGGACGATGCTCGATTCGATCGCCACCCGCCTCGACGAAACCCGCGACACCTCGCGCTACCTTGTCGGGCTGCTGGTGTTCCTTGGCCTGCTCGGCACCTTCTGGGGCCTGCTCAACACGATCGGCTCGATCCGCGAAACCATCGAGTCGCTCGATCCCGGCACCGGCGATGCCGCCGCCGTGCTCGAATCCCTAAAGCAGGGGCTTTCTGCGCCGCTGGCCGGCATGGGCACCGCCTTCTCGTCCTCGCTGTTCGGCCTGTCCGGCTCCCTGGTGCTCGGGTTCCTCGACCTGCAGGCCGGCCGCGCCCAGACGCGCTTCTACACCGAGCTCGAAAACTGGCTGTCCTCGGTCACCGACCTGTCGTCCGACATCGTCGTCGCCGAACCGGCCAAGGCCGAATCCTCCGACGAGATCCGCGTCCTGTCGGAAAGACTGCGCAGCTTGCAGGAGAATGGCGGCGGCACCAATCCGCGGGTCGCCACCGCCATGGCCAACCTTGCCGACGGCATTTCGGGCCTGGTCAAGAACATGCGCTCGGAGCAGCAGATCATGCGCGATTGGGTCGAAGCCCAGTCGGACGAGCAGAAGGCGATGCGCAGCACGCTGGAGAAGATCGCCGACGCCCTGAAGAAGCCTGGGGTCCATTAGCATGGCACTCGCCAGGAGCCGGCGTACCGATCGCCGCATAGACTACTGGCCGGGCTTCGTCGACGCGCTGTCGACGTTGCTGCTGGCGATCATGTTCCTGCTCACGGTCTTCGTGCTGGCGCAGTTCCTGCTCGGCCGCGAAATCTCCGGCAAGGACACGGTGCTCAACCGCCTCAATCTGCAGATCAACGAACTGACCCAGCTTCTGGCGCTGGAGCGCTCGACGACGCAGGACAAGGAAGATTCGCTCGCCAATTTGCAGGCTTCGCTGTCGGCGTCGGAGGCGGAAAAGAGCCGGCTCGAGCAATTGCTGGCGCAAGGCGCTGGTGCCGGCGACGCGGCCAACCAGCGCGCCACCGCACTTTCGGGCGAACTCGACAGCCAACGCCAGATCAGCCAGCAGGCACTGAGCCAGGTTGAAATCCTCAACCAGCAGATCGCGGCGCTGCGCAGGCAGATCGGAGCGCTCGAACAAGCACTCAACGTGTCTGAAACCCGCGATCGCGAGTCCAACACCAAGATCGCCGATCTCGGCCGCCGCCTGAACGTCGCACTGGCACAGCGTGTGCAGGAGCTGAACCGCTACCGGTCCGACTTCTTCGGGCGCTTGCGCGAAATCCTCGCCGACCGCGAGAACATCCGCATCGTCGGCGACCGTTTTGTTTTCCAGTCCGAAGTGCTTTTCCCGACCGGGTCCGAAGTGATCAATGATGCCGGCAAAGTCGAGATGAAGAAGCTCGCCGATGCCATAATCGACCTGCAGAAGGAGATCCCGCCGGAGATCAACTGGGTGCTTCGCGTCGACGGCCATACCGACGACAAGCCGCTATCGGGCACCGGCCGCTACCGCGACAATTGGGAATTGTCGACGGCCCGCTCGACCTCGGTGGTGAAGTTCCTGATCGAGAACGGCGTGCCGGCCAACCGGCTGGTTGCGGCCGGCTTCGGCGAATTCCAGCCGCTCGATCCCGCCGACACCGAAGACGCGCGCAACAAGAACCGCCGCATCGAGCTGAAACTGACCGAGCGCTGATCCGGATCGGACTGGCTCAAGGCGAACGCCGGATTAGGGCGTCAATGCAGGCCGGCAAGGCCTGAAAAGATTACCTTTTTTTGATTACACTTTGCCACGAACCGCGCCTACCTGTGTTACGGGGCCGAGGACCGCCGGCGGTGGAACCCCCATCGCGACGCGACGTAACCGGACGGCCCACGGCCGGAAAGTCGGCGTCCCAAATTGCCGCCTTCCCCAGTAAAAGGAGACGCAGCCATGCGCTCTTTCACCCCTAGGACCCTCAGGGCCGCGACGCTTGCCGCACTTTTCGTCACCGTTCCGTTTGCTGGCGCCTATGCAGCATCGACCGCCTTCTACGGCCCGCGTGAGACAGCTTTGATCGACCAGATCCAGAGCGTGGATACCGGTATCCGGGCCGCCACGCAGGCGAACCAGCTCGAGCCGGGCGAGGCGCGTGACTTGCGCACGCAGATCACTCGACTTGATCGGGCCGCCCAGAGGGCCGCGCGAGATGGAACGATGCCGACCACGCGATATCACCAGTTGCTGGCGCAACTCGACGATGTGAGCCAAAAGCTGCGGGCCGCCACCGGCAGCGCCTTCCTCATCGGCAGCGGCGGCGATGGCGGATATTATCCAAACGGCTACGGCCCAAATTATCCAAACCCCTGAAGTCATCCGGACAGCGCCGCGTTATGTCGCCGGCCGGCCCGGCGCCTTCGGGCTTTTGCCTCGCGGGCGTCTTTTTCACTACAGCGCCGCGCGTCCTTTTGTGAAGCGCGGCGCTGTAGTGGGCATTCAAAGCGCCTGTTGCAAACTGCCTTCAGGGTTGCCAATGCCAGCGCATTGGTATCTTTTCCCGCCGTTCAAATTCAGCGGAACCCACCATGTCCTTTCAAAAACTCGACGACCTCGGCCACAAGCTCGAAGCGCTGGAACATGCGCTCGCCATTCTCGGCGCCGATGAGGCAACCCACATGGCCGTCGGCGGCGGCGAGAAACGCGCAGAGGCGATGTCGGCGCTGGCCGGCATGCATCACGCCAGAGCGACCGCGCCGGAGATCGCCGACTGGATCGCAGCGGCCGAACAGGAAACGCTGAACGAAGAACAGCAGGCAGCGGTCAAGGAATTCCGGCGGCAGTACACCAACCTGACCTGCCTGCCGGTCGAATTCGTCGAGCGCCAAACGACCGCGCGCATGCGCTCCGAGCAGCTCTGGCGCGACCTCCGCGCAAAGAACGACTGGGCAGGATTCTTGCCAGCGCTCGAGGGCGTCGTGGCGCTGGTGCGCGAGGAGGCAGCACTTCGCGCCGACGTGCTCGGCCTCGATCCCTACGACGCGCTGATGGAGCAATATGATCCCGGCAACCGCGCCGCCGACATCACACCGGTCTTCACCGAGCTGAAGACCTTCCTGAAAGACTTCGTACCGGAGGCGCTGGCCGCGCAGGAGGCGCGGCTGACGAAGCGCCCATTGAAGCCGCTTTCAGGCAGCTATGCGATCGAAAAGCAGCGCGAGCTTGGCCTCGCCATGATGACGGCGGTCGGCTTCGACCTCACCCACGGCTCGCTATCGGTGTCGCATCATCCGTTCTGCGGCGGCGTGCCGAGCGACGTCCGCATCACCACCCGCTACAAGACCTCCGACTTCCTGTCGGCGCTGATGGGCGTGCTGCACGAGACCGGCCACGCGCTTTACGAACAGAACCTGCCGAAAGCGTGGGCGCACTGGCCGCTCGGCAAGGCCCGCGGCATGGCCGTGCATGAAAGCCAGAGCCTGTTCGTCGAAAAGCAGATCGGTCGCAATCCAGAATTCTGGCGCTGGGCGCTGCCTGTGGTCGAAAGGCACCTCGGCGAGGCCTGGTCGATCGACGACATCCTGCCGCATGTGCATCGGGTCGAGCGCGGCCTGATCCGCGTCGACGCCGACGAGGTGACCTACCCACT
Source organism: Mesorhizobium robiniae (assembly GCF_040545535.1). NCBI lineage: Bacteria > Pseudomonadati > Pseudomonadota > Alphaproteobacteria > Hyphomicrobiales > Phyllobacteriaceae > Mesorhizobium > Mesorhizobium robiniae. The sequence continues at coordinate 150,176 of NZ_JBEPMC010000007.1, read as the reverse complement.
GCACGTCATCCTGCGCTACGAACTGGAGCAGGAGCTTGTCTCGGGGCGGCTGGAGGCCGCCGACCTGCCCGAGGCCTGGGACGCCAAGATGCGCGACTATCTCGGCCTGTCGACCATCGACAACCCGGCCGACGGACCGATGCAGGACGTGCACTGGCCGGGTGCCGCCTTCGGCTATTTCCCATCCTACACGCTGGGCGCGATGATGGCGGCACAGCAATGGGCGGCGCTCACCGGAGACCATCCATCGGCCGACGAAGATCTAGCCAGGGGCGATTTCGCGGCGATCAACGACTGGCGCCGCCAAAAGATCTGGTCGCAGGGCTCGCGCTGGTCAACGCCGGACCTGCTCGAACGGGCGACGGGTGAAAAACTCAACGCCACGCATTTCACTGAACATCTGAAGAAGCGCTACGGCACTTAGGGCCGTTCCCTCCGCCTTGCCGATCGTTGGCATTCTCGAAGATACCGCGCGATCCACCATTCTCGATCTCGGCAAGGCCACCCTGCCTTGCGGGGCGCAGTTTACTTTTCTATCACTAGTAGTGTTCGACTGTGATCTGGCGGGGCATACAGGGGCATGGGGCGGGCAAGGCACTTTCAGACGACGGCGGTCGCAAGACTCACCGCATTGATTGTTATTTGCACGGTCTGCTGGCCAGCCATGGCCGGTACGAACGTGCACAAGGGCAGCCTTGGCAACTGGATCGAGCGAGTCGCACTCCCCAAAGCCGATCCGCGATTCGACAGCCAGATCAAGAACGGCATATCCAACCTGCTGTCGGATTATCAGATCCGGAAGCGTCCAGGCGGATCGGAGATCTTCGACCGCTATGCCTACAAGATCGTCGACCGCACAGGCCTGGAACACGGCGCCAGCATCAGTTTTGAATTCGATCCCGCGACGTCCGACGTCACCGTGAACTGGATCGACATCATTCGCGACGGTGTGGTGATCCAGCATCTTTCCGATGCTGATTTCGACGTATTTCGGCGCGAGAAGGACGCGGAGAAGGGTCTCTTCGATGGTTGGCTCACCGCTTACGTGAATATCAACGATGTCCGCGTCGGCGACATCGTCGACTATGGCAAGACCGCGGTCAGGACCCCGATCATCGGCACGGAGCTTCTTTTCCGTTCCTTTGCCGTGGCTTGGGACGAACCCATCGCTCTGATCCGCCAAAGGGTGATATGGCCGACGACGGAGCCTCTGCGTTTCCGACAGGTCAGGACGGACATACGCCCGAAGGTCCAGTCCGCTGGAGACACGACTAACTACCTTTGGCAAAGCGCCAACCCAATTCCCGTGAAATCACAGGACTATCTGCCGCCGGACTTCCTCACCTATCCCTCCATCGAAATCTCCTCGACATCGGAATGGCAAGATGTCGTCAACACGCTTCTTCCCTATTACCGGCTCGACCAACACTTGCCGGCAGATTTCGCGTCGAAGCTCGATGCCATTGCCGCCAAATACGATGCGCCCGAAGACAGGATGGTCGAGGCAATGCGGCTGGTCCAAGACAACATCCGCTATGTCAGCCTGTCCATGGGCCGTGGTTCCTATATCCCGCGTAGCCCGACGACAGTGGTGGGAAGTGGCTTCGGAGACTGCAAGGACAAGGCGCTGCTTCTTGCCTCCAGTCTGCGGCGACTGGGAATTCACGCGAACGTGGCTCTCACTGACCTTGATGAGGGGCTTGCTCTCGCCACGATTCTACCGACGATCAGGGCGTTTGACCATGTCATCGTAAAGGTCGTCATCGACAGTGAGACATACTGGATCGACGCCACCAACTATCTGCAGGGAGGCAGAGCAGATAACCTTGTGTCGCCCGACTACGGCTTTGCGCTGCCCATTGTCGCGGACAACGCGGGGATGGAAAAGATGGACCGAAAGGAGCTCTACCAGCCGACCACCTTTGTGAGCGAGGAATTCGACTTTCCCAGGCGTAAAGGCGAGCCACTCAAACTGACGGTTACCACCACCTATTTGGGCGCAGATGCCGATAGCATGCGCTATAAGCTTGCCTCGCAATCACCCACAAAGATCGCGGACGACTATCTGAAATATTACAATCGCCAGTATCCCGGAATGAAAAGCCTGGGGCCGTTGGTGACGAACGACAGCCGCGACAAGAATCTGGTTTCGATAATTGAATCCTACCATTTGTCGGCAGACGATCTCGACGCCGATGACCTATCCAAGGAATTCGCTCTGAAATCGGATGTCGGCATCAGGTCTCTGCCGGAACCCGAACGCCTCGAAAGGAGCGCGCCAATCTGGCTGGGCAGCCCGATCTTTCGACGACACCGGTGCACCGTCAGAAATCTGAAGGCCCGCTTCGTAGGCCCCGAAGACAATGACGACATCATCACGCCCTACGTCGCATTCAAGGCTCGTTGGACGAGCACTTCCACCGAATTTCAGGTCGACTGGTTTTTCAAGACCATCAATGACCAGGTGCCCGCCAAGAGCATCGGCCCCTATTTAAAGTCCCTCAAGAAGATAAACGACAACGCGACTTGGAACTACAATTTCGCCTACTCGGACGCCGAAGCGAACTGACCCAGTTGAAGGCCTATTCCGCGGCACCCTTGAAAGCACTCGCCCCGGTTTCGAACTGCAGCTTGGCCAGCCGGGCATAGATGCCGCCTTTGGCGACGAGGCTCTGGTGGGTACCTTCCTCGACGATGCAGCCGCCATCCATGACCAGGATACGGTCGGCCTTGAGCACTGTCGCCAGCCGGTGGGCGATGACGATGGTGGTGCGGTCCTGCATCAATCGTTCCAGCGCCGTCTGCACCAGCGTCTCGCTTTCGGCATCGAGTGCCGAGGTCGCCTCGTCGAGCAGTAGGATCGGCGCATCGCGCAGAATCGCGCGGGCAATCGCCACGCGCTGGCGCTGGCCGCCGGACAGCGTCACGCCGCGCTCGCCAACCTGGCTGTCATAGCCTTTTTCGAGCTTCAGGATGAACTCGTCGGCAAGCGCATCCTTGGCCGCCGCCTCAATCTCGGCGTCGCTGGCGTCCGGACGGCCGAAGCCGATATTGTCGCGCGCCCTGGCCGCGAAGATGGTGACGTCCTGCGGCACGATGGCGATGCGCTCTCGTATGGCGGCAGGGTCGGCCTCGCGCACATTGACGCCGTCGATCATGATCTTGCCCGTCTCGGGGTCATAGAAGCGCAGAAGCAGCGAGAAGACGGTGCTCTTGCCAGCGCCCGACGGGCCGACGATCGCTACCGTCTCACCGGGCTTGACCTGGAAACTCAGACCATGGACGGCGGCGCGGTCTGGCCCAGCCGGGTAGGAGAAGGACACGTCGTCGAAACTTATCGCGCCTCTGGCCGTCGCCGGCAGCCGTTTCGGATGCGCTGGTGCCTGGATCGCGGGCTTCTCGGCCAGGATCTCGGTCAGCCGTTCGGCGGCGCCAGCCGCTTGGGAAAGCTCGCCCCACACTTCCGAAAGCGCGCCGAGGGCGCCGGCGGCGAATACCGAATACAGCAGGAACTGGAGGAGCGTGCCCGGCGACAGCGTGCCGTCGAGCACGTCGCGCGAGCCGAACCACAGCATCGCCACCACCGAGGAAAAGATCATGAAGATGGCGAAGAAGGTGAGGAAGGAGCGGGCAAAGATCGAGGATCGCGCCGCTTCGAACGCGGTTTCCACCGCAGATGAAAAATGCGTGGTGACCAGCTTCTCGTTGGTGAAGGCCTGCAGCGTGCGCACCGCGCCGATCTGCTCGCTGGCATAGGCCGTGGCGTCGGCCAGCGTGTCCTGCGCTAGCCGCGATCTGCGCCGCACCGAGCGGCCGAAGGCGACCAGCGGCAGCACGATCACCGGGATGACGGCAATGACGAGGCCCGATAGTTTTGGGCTGGTGAAGACCATCATCGCCACGGCGCCGAGGCCCAGGATGACGTTGCGCAGCGCCACCGATGCGGTGGCACCGACGGCCGATTTCACCTGCGTGGTGTCGGCGGCGAGCCGCGACACGATCTCGCCCGACTGAGCGGTGTCGAAGAAGGACGGCGACAGCGTCGTGACATGGCGGAACACGTCGCTGCGAATGTCGGCGACGACACGCTCGCCCAGCGTGATGACGAAATAGTAGCGGCTGGCTGACGCCGCTGCGAGCAAGGCAGCCATCACCACCAGCATGGCGAAGTACTCGGCGATGAAACTGGAATCGGAAGCGGAAAAGCCGTGGTCGATCATCCGCCGCACGGCCAGCGGCAGCGCCAGCGTCGTCGCCGCCGCGACGGTCAGCGAGACGACCGCACCAATGACCATTTTCCGGTAGCGGGTGATGTAGGGGTACAGGCGCCGCAGCGGCTTGAGCGAGCGCCTACGCTCGTCCGTATCGCCGCTGGTGTGCGCCATGACCGTTTCCTCTGGCTCTCTTCTGGGTATGCGCCTCAATATGCGCTTACCGCGGCCTGTCGCTTACCGCGGGCTTGTGATTCAATTCCGGCTGATGTATAGGCTCGCCGACCGTTTTAGAAGCCGTGGCTCCTCAATAGCTGCGGCTTCGAGTTTTAAAAAGGGGCGCATCGACGCAGGCTTTATGCCCGTCGGCAGCGCCGCCCAGCAAAAACAGAGCCCAGGAATAGCACAATGAAGACCGACATCCATCCCGACTACCACGCCATCAAGGTCGTCATGACCGACGGCACCGAATACATGACCCGTTCGACCTGGGGCAAGGAGGGCGACACGATGAACCTCGACATCGACCCGACCACCCATCCGGCCTGGACCGGCGGCCAGCAGACCCTGCTCGACCGCGGCGGCCGCCTGTCGAAGTTCAAGAAGCGTTTCGAAGGTTTCGGCATTTAAGCCGCAGCTTTTTCGCAGATCAGGAACCCGCCCTCGTGGCGGGTTTTTTGTTGACTAGAGCCACCCGGCACAGGAGGGTCGACTGGTTGGCGAGGGCGGCGACATGATGGTCTTCAACGATGAACGATGGTCCGGCCTCACGGGCGGATACAAGGTCGTTTATGATCCGCGACCGGCCTCGCGAAGGCTGGCCGTTCACTACGGTGACAAGTCGGCCTGGGACGAGCTCTGGAACGAACTGCATCATCAGGGCGATGTTGGAGACGCATCTTACGCCGCGGTTGTGGAACTGGGTCGCATCTCCGAAGGCCAAACTCCAGTATATTGGGGAGCTTACGGTCTGGCCGCAACGGTCGAAGAAGCGCGATTGGCCTACGACCGGAACCCGCCGATTCCGGATTGGATCGAACCACACTACAAAACTGCGTGGCAGACCCTTTTCGAATTGGCCCTGCGGGATCTGGCAGGTTCGGCGGACGACCCGACCGTAAACTGCGCATTGGCCGTTGTCGCCCTTCATAGAGGCCGGTTCAGCCTCGGCCGCATGGCGATGTGCGCGGAAGATGAGCGCACGGAAATGCTACGGGATTATTTCGGCCGGTAGTCTCCGGCTCTATTCGCCGACCAGTTCACGCAGCGCCATGCGCTTGTAGGCAGCGACCAGATCGTCGCCTTCTTGCCGCCCCACCGAAATCGCCAGCCGCACGGTGGCCTCGCCCATCTGCCAGATGAGAAACGCCGTCGTTTCCAGCGCCGCCGGATCGGCGGTGGGCCGCAGCCGCTTCAACACCGCCGTGAGGAATTCGGCATTGGCCCGGCTATCGGCGAGCTCGAGCTCGCGCAGCGCCTTGTCGGCCTGTGTGCCCGACCAGATGTCGCGCATGACAGGCTCCGCCAGGAACAGCCCGTAATAGATATCCACCAGCTCGGAAAACGCACGCCGCAGCCCTTCGGCGTCGCTGACATCCGCAAGTGCTGCTGAGATGCAGGCCTGGCTTTGAACGGTGTAGCGTTCGGCCAGCGCCCAGATGATCGCGCGCTTGTCGGGAAAGAACTGGTAGAGCGAACCGATCGACACGCCGGCCCGTTCCGCCACCTCCCCCATGCGCATGGCGTCGCTGCCTTGTTCGGCGATCAGCGCGGAGGCGGCGGCAAGCATCCGCTCGACCCGCTCGCGGCTGCGCTGCTGGCTCGGCGCCCGGCGCGGCGATGCGATCTGGCCATCCTGTGCACCCGCTACGGTCGAGGCTTCCATCACTGTCTCCTGGCGAATGATCCAACAAATTGGCCAACAAATTGGCTTGACTCACAAAATACGAGGGTTTATCACGTTTTGCAAATGTGAGGATTACTCATGTTTTCAAGCGAGGAGAACCACCATGAACGACACCGTAAGGAAACCGATTTTGATCCTCGGCGGCACCGGCAAGACCGGCCGCCGTCTCGCGGACAGACTGACGGCGCAGGGCCTGCCGGTGCGGATCGGCTCGCGCTCGGGTACGCCGCCCTTCGACTGGGAAAACAGCACCACCTGGGAACCGGCACTCGATGACGTCGGCGCCGTCTACATCAGCTACTATCCTGATCTTGCGGTGCCCGGTGCGGCCGAAACGGTCGGCTCCTTCGCCAATCTTGCCGTGAAGCGCGGTGTGCGCCGGCTGGTGTTGCTGTCGGGGCGTGCCGAAGCCGAAGCGCAACGAGCCGAAGAGATGCTGAAAGCCTCGGGCGCCGACTGAACGATCCTGCGCTGTGCCTGGTTTGCCCAGAACTTCAGCGAGAGTTTTTTGCTCGAACCGCTGCTCGCTGGTGAAGTGGCACTACCGGTCGGCAATGTCGGAGAACCGTTCGTCGACGCCGACGACATTGCCGACGCCGCCGTTACGGTGCTTACCAAGCAAGGCCATATCGGCCAGCTTTACGAACTGACCGGGCCGCGGCTGCTGAGCTTCGCCGAGGCGGTCGCCGAGATTGGCAAGGCAAGCGGCCGTGACATCCGGTTCATCAGGATTTCGCATGCCGAGTTCACCGCAGCTGTAGCCGGGTACGAGTTGCCGGCCGAGTTCGCCTGGCTGCTCAACGAGCTGTTCACCGAGGTGCTCGACGGCCGCAATGAAACGCTGACCGACGGCGTCCAGCGCGTGCTCGGCCGCGCGCCGAAAGACTTTTCCGCTTATGTAACCGAAACCGCCGCTACGGGCATCTGGAGCAACTGACATGATCATGAAACTGCTTACCACCCTCACCTTCGTCGCCGCGCTCGGCTCGGGCGTCGTCGCTGGCGTCTTCTTCGCCTTTTCCAGCTTCGTCATGCCGGGCCTCGCCCGCATGCCTGCCGCCGGCGGCATCGCCGCCATGAATTCGATCAACGTCACTGCGGTGACGCCGATGTTCATGACCGCACTTTTCGGCACCGGGCTGATCTGCCTCGTCCTCGTCGTCGGCGCCATTCTCGGCTGGAACCAGCCGGGTTCGTTCTGGCTTCTCGCCGGCGCCCTGATCTATCTCGTCGGCAACCTGATCGTGACGATGATTTTCAACGTGCCGCTCAACAACGCGCTGGCCGCCGTCGATCCGGCGAGCACCAACGGCGCCGTCGTGTGGACCACCTATCTCAGGGATTGGGTGATGTGGAACCACGTCCGCACCATTACCGCCATCGTGGCGCTGGGCTGCTTCATCGTGGCGTGGTGATGAATGCGGCGCAGAAAAGCAAAAGACCCTGCGTCATTCAGGGTCGCTTGACGTGGGATCTTTTGACTTGTGGCCCTTGCGATCGGCATGGCCGAGATCGCGGTCCGGATCGATCACGTCGCGAACCAGCTGCTTGAGCTTTGCGGCATCGGGAAAGCCGCCGTCGCGCTTGCGGTCCCAGACCAGCGTGTCGTTGCAGGAAATGGTGAAAATGCCGCCGGTGCCGGGCACCAGCGTCACCTCGCCCAGATCCGTTCCGAAGGTCGACAGCAGCTCCTGCGCCATCCAGCCGGCCCGCAGCAGCCATTGGCACTGCGTGCAATAGGTGATGCGGATGGTGGGCAGAGCTTGTTCAGTCATGTCAGATTGAGCTCCGCTCATTTCTCGGATTGAGCTCCGCTCATGCCGGGCTGAGCTGTGCTCATGCCGCGCTGAGCTTCGCCATGGTCTCGTCGTCCACCTCGAAATTGGCGTAGACGCTCTGCACGTCGTCATCGTCCTCGAGCGTGGCGACCAGCTTCATCAGCGACTGTGCCCGCTCCTCGTCGACCGCAATGTTGGTCTGTGGCTTCCAGATCGGCTTCACCGACTCTGCCTCGCCGAGCGCGCTTTCCAGTGCCTTCGACACCTCGCCGAGGTTCTCGAAAGCGCAATAGATCGTGTGGCCTTCGTCGTCCGACTGGACGTCGTCGGCGCCGGCCTCGATCGCCGCATCCATCACCTTCTCGGCACTGCCGACTGACGCCGGATAGAAGATCTCGCCGACACGGTCCCACATGAACGACACCGAGCCGGTTTCGCCCATCGCCCCGCCGGCCTTGGTGAAGGCGGCACGCACATTCGACGCCGAGCGGTTGCGGTTGTCGGTCAGCGCCTCGACGATCAGCGCGACGCCACCCGGCCCGTAGCCTTCGTAGCGCACGGCTTCGTAAGTCTCGGCGTCGCCCATCGATGCCTTGTTGATGGCGCGCTGGATATTGTCCTTCGGCATCGACACCGCCTTGGCGTTCTGCACGGCCAAGCGCAGGCGCGGGTTCATCGACGGATCCGGCGTACCGCTCTTGGCGGCGACGGTTATTTCGCGCGCCAGCTTGGAAAACATTTTCGACCGCACCGCGTCCTGGCGGCCCTTGCGGTGCATAATGTTCTTGAACTGTGAATGGCCAGCCATGGCACCCCTGTCGTCTTCTTGGCAGAGCATCCTGCAGCGAGGTTATCACCTCGCCGTAGCCAAAATGCTCGAATTCAAAATTTCAGAACGTTCCTGGTGCGTCCAGATGGACGTACGGCGCTCTATCTCGGAATGGCCGGCTTATAGATAAATCGGCTCAATTCGTCCAGCCGCGCCGTAAGGGTGGTACGCAACGCGCCCGCCGGCTGCATTTATGCAGCCATTCACCCCTCCAGATCGGATTTCAGCCGGTCGAGAATGCTGATCGCGTGCGTGGCGTACTGGCTGATCCAGCGCTCGTGGATCTGTTTGATCGGCAGCGCATTGAGATGGTTCCAGCGTTCGCGGCCCTCGCGCCGCGCCACGATCAGGTCGGCATCTTCCAGCACTTTCAGATGCAGCATGACGGTGCAGCGGTCCATGTCGGGAAAGGCATCGCACAACATGCCGGTGGTCCGCGGCGCGTCCTTCAGTTCGTCCAGCAGTGCACGCCGGCGCGGATGCGCCAGCGCCTTGAAAACGTTATCGTCCTGCGCTTTGCTTGACATGTTATATTTTTATAACATAATGCCGACCCAATCAAGGAAGGAGCTGTGGATATGTCTCTTGGATTCAGAGTTTCGGGCCGCATCGGCAAACCAGTCGCCGAAGTCTTCGATGCGGTCGTCAATCCGAAGAAGCTCAGCGGCTATTTCACCACGATCGGCGGCGCCAGCGCGCCGCTGGTGGCGGGCGCCGGCGTCGTCTGGTGGGGCAAGGTTCCGGTCGAGGTCGACGAGGTGGAGAAAGACAGCCGCATCGTGCTGCGCTGGGATGCAACCGACGCCGACGGCAAGCCGGCCTACAAGACGCGTATCGAGATGAATTTCGAACCGCTGGACGATGGCGGCACCTTCGTCACCATCGCCGAGACCGGCTGGCACGAGGACGCCGTCGGTCTGAAGAAGTCTTACCTCAATTGCGAGGGCTGGTCGCAGATGCTGGCCTGCATGAAGGCTTATGTCGAATACGGGATCAATTTGCGCGACGGCTATTACCGCAGCGAGATGAAGGGGGAGCCTGCCAGTGAAGACAACATCTGAGAAGACGGAGGAAAGAATGACTGCGAAGATCACCGGCGGTATCAACATCGCCATGAAAGTGCCGCCCCACCAATACCAGCAGACGATCGCCTTCTATCGCGACGTCGTTGGCCTGAAGCCGTTCACGGCCAAGGCTCCCGCTACCGGCTTCGAACTCGGCCCCAATCGCCTATGGATCGACGAAGCGCCGATGCTGAGCCAGGCCGAGGTCTGGCTGGAGCTGTTCACCGATGATTTTCCGGCCGCAGCCAGTCATCTCGCCAAGGCCGGTGTCGTGCGCTGCGACGCCATCGAGGCGCTGGGCGACGGTTTCCGCGGTGGCTGGATCACCAATCCGGCCAACATCGTTCACATGGTGCGCGAACCCGACGCCTGGTGACAGAAGCCCGTTCGGAAAGGAGGACAATATGGAAATCCGTGAGACACCGGTCGCCGAAGCCGGCATGCTGATCCGGCGGCGGGTCGCCGACGTGTTCGAGGCCATCGTCGATCCGGCGATCACCACGAAATTCTGGTTCACTCATGGCAACGACAGGCTGGACAGCGGCAAGGAGGTTCGCTGGGAGTGGCGCATGTACGGTGTCTCGACGCCAGTCACGGTCAGCGAATTCGTCAAGAACGAAAAGATCGTCATGCAATGGAGCGATCCGCCGACCACCGTGGTCTGGACCTTTACCGAGATGCCCGGCGGCACGACCTTTGTCGAGGTTCGCAATTTCGGCTTTGCCGGCAGTGCCGACGAGCAGGTCAAGCAGGCGATCGGCTCGACCGATGGCTTCGCGCTGGTGCTCGCCGGCGCCAAGGCGTGGCTGGAGCAAGGCCTGACGCTTGGCCTGATCGGCGACCGCCACCCGAAGGGCGTGCCGACCGGTTAGAAGGCGTCCGGCTCAGTGCCCGCCGGACTTTGCCTTCCTCCGACGTCGCGCCAGCATGTTGAGGCCCTCGACAAGGGCGGAAAAACCCATGGCGGCGTAGATGTAGCCCTTCGGCACATGGAAGCCCATGCCGTCGGCGATCAGCGTCATGCCGATCATCAGCAGGAAGCTCAGCGCCAGCATGACGATGCTGGGGTTCTTGGCGATGAAGTCGGCGAGCGGCCCGGCCGCCAGCATCATCACGGTGACCGCCACGATGACGGCGATATACATGATGGCGATCTCGTCGGTCATGCCGACCGCGGTGATGATCGAATCGATCGAGAAGACGAGGTCGAGTAGCAGGATCTGGAAAATCGCGCCGGCCAACGAAAGCTGCAGCGTCTCGCCCATCATCGTGTCCTGGTGATCCTCGAGGTCGACCGTGTGGTGGATCTCCTTGGTCGCCTTCCAGACGAGGAACAGGCCGCCGGCGATCAGGATCAGGTCGCGCCAGGAAAAACCATGGCCGAAAGCGGTGAATACCGGCGCCGTCAACTGAACGATGATCGAGATGGTGGCAAGCAGCACCAGCCGCATGATCAGCGCGGCGGCAATACCGAGCCGCCGCGCCCGGGCTCTTTGTGCCTCCGGCAATTTGTTGGTGAGGATCGAGATGAAGATCAGATTGTCGATGCCGAGCACGACCTCGAGCACGATCAGGGTCAGCAACGCGACCCATGCGGTCGGATCGGAGACAAAGGCGAAATGTGGCGCCAGGAATTCGATGAGCTGCATGGAGGTCGTCCCCTCTTACGATCTAGAGCAGTGTCGCCGGCAGTTAGGTATCGCAGGCGTTCATATCAATATCACGACCAGAAAGATGGCGCCGTTTCCTCGAGCCGCGGCCCGCGGCGAAACGGCGCAATCCGCTCGGTCAGCCCGCTGCGATCCGAAATGTCGACGCCGACGCCGCATAATGTCGCCGGGCCGGTCGCGGCTTCGAAGCGTCCTTTCGGCACCTTCGACAGAAATCGGTTGAGCGGCTCCTCCTTATCCATGCCGAGCGATGAATCATAGTCGCCGCACATGCCGGCGTCGGAGATATAGCCCGTGCCGCCATTGAGGATATGATGGTCGCCGGTCGGCTGGTGCGTGTGGGTGCCGACGACAAGGCTGGCGCGGCCATCGACGAAATGCGCAAAACACATTTTCTCCGAGGTCGCCTCGGCATGGAAATCGATGACCACGGCATCGGCCTGCTCGCCGAGCGGACAGGCAGCAAGCTCGCGCTCACCGGCCTGGAATGGATCGTCGAGTTCGGGATGCATGAACACCCGGCCCATGATGTTGGCGACCAGAACGCGCGCGCCGTTCCTGGCGATGTAGACGCCGGAGCCGCGCCCCGGCGTGCCCTTGGGGAAATTGGACGGTCGCAGGAATCGCTCTTCGCGCGGTGCGAAAGCCAGCGCGTCGCGCTGGTCCCAGACATGGTTGCCGGTGGTGACGACATCGGCGCCCGCCGAAATCGTCTCGCGAAAGATCTCTTCTGTGATGCCGAAGCCGCCGGCGGCGTTCTCACCATTGACGATGACGAAGTCGAGTTTGAAATCCGAGATCAAGCCGGGCAGTTGTTCCCACACCGCCGTGCGTCCCGTCTTGCCGACCATATCGCCGAGGAAGAGAAGTCTCATCTAAACATGATCCAGAACCAAAGGTCAGCAAAGCAAAAAAGCTGCATGACTTTCGGAAAAGACCATGCGTCCAGGAACTTATCTACAATTTCGGCGCGAACCGGCGCAACCCGCTCTCGGTGAGTATTTCCGGAATGATCACATCGTGCGACTCGTCCGGCACCAGCGCCACCTCCTGGCAGTCGAAAGCAATGCCGATCAGCCGGGGCGGTTGCCCCTTGTCGGCAAGACGTGCAATCGCGCGGTCATAGTAGCCCGCGCCGTAGCCGATGCGGTGGCCGCGCGCGTCGAAAGCCGCGAGCGGCACCAGCATCATCTGGGGATCGAGCACCTCCGCCTCCTCGTGCGGTCCGACCGTGCCGAAGCCCATCTCGACCATCGGCGCGCCACGCACCAGTTCGCGAAAGACGATGGTAGTCTTGTCGAGAATGGCCGGCAGACAAAGCCTTGCCCCATTTTCGCGCAAGGCGAACATCAGCGGCCGGACATCGACCTCCGAGCGCATCGGCCAGAAGCCGGAGACGATCTGGCCCGGCTCTATGGCGACACTATCCCGTGCCGTCTCGGCCATTTCGAGCGCCGCTTCCACCCGCCAGAACGGATCGAGCGCGTCGCGTCGCCTGAGCGCTTCGCCTCGCAAATTTTTTTTCAGTTCTTTGGGAGAAATCATGGAGCCAGGGTAGAAAAGGTCGGATCTGGTTGAAGTTTTGGGAGCGACGTTTTCCACCGCATGATCCACCGAAACGCGAGTGGATCCTTTGGGTCGAGTGACGATCCACACAACCGGTGGAGAGAGCGATCCCGGGAACCTACAAAGTAGGTGGGCGCCGTATGAGAAAACCCACGGGTCTTCCCAGGGACAGCTCCCTAGGGATCATTAAGGCCCCGGGGAAAATGTTCTCCTGCCGGGAAGCGCAGACCGTCGCAACCAATATAGGCCGGCGGTCGGCCAAGCGCCAGAGACACGACCATGTTCGACGGCTTAATTCGTCACGATGGCCTGCCTGGGAACTGCGTCGGCACGAGGTTTTGCCGCGCCCTTGCCGCTGCGCCTTGCACAGGCTGGGCTGTCTCCTTACGGTTGCCATGAAAACTGAGGAGCAAGAATGCGTTTCGAAGGCACGGCGGCCTATGTCGCCGACAAGGATCTGATGGTGGCAGTCAACGCAGCGATCGCGCTGGAGCGGCCATTGCTGGTCAAGGGCGAGCCTGGCACCGGCAAGACTGAACTGGCCAGGCAAGTGTCCGCAGCGCTCGGCCTCGAACTGATCGAATGGCACGTCAAGTCGACCACCAGGGCGCAGCAGGGCCTCTACGAGTATGACGCCGTCTCGCGGCTGCGCGACAGCCAGCTCGGCGATATCAGGTTCAACGACATCAGGAACTACATCAAGCGCGGCAAGCTGTGGGACGCCTTCGCCGCCGACAAGAAGGTGGTGCTTCTGATCGACGAGATCGACAAGGCCGATATCGAATTCCCCAACGATCTGTTGCAGGAACTCGATCGGATGGAGTTCTTCGTCTACGAGACCGGCGAGACGATCCGCGCCGCGGTGCGCCCGATCGTCATCATCACCTCCAACAACGAGAAGGAATTGCCGGACGCCTTCCTGCGCCGCTGCTTCTTCCACTATATCCGCTTTCCCGACGTCGACACGCTGCACAGGATCGTCGACGTGCACTACCCCGGCATCAAGCAGAACCTGGTGCGCGCCGCACTCACCCAGTTCTACGAGATCCGCGACGTGCCGGGCCTGAAGAAGAAGCCGTCGACCTCCGAGGCACTCGACTGGATCCGCCTGCTCGTCGCCGACGACATCGCGCCCGAGGATCTGCGCGCCGACCCGAAGAACGCGCTGCCCAAGCTGCATGGTGCGCTGTTGAAGAACGAACAGGACGTCCATCTGTTCGAGCGACTGGCTTTCATGGCGCGAAAGCAGGGGTGAGGAACGGTCATCCTGAGCTGCGAAGATTCGGCCTCTGACGCCGAGCTAGAAGGCGTTCCTACGAGCGGGCTTCACCTGCCCTCTGAGCAGGATGATGGCCTCTTGCCTCCTGCAGCGCGACATTTTTGGGGCCGAAGATGATGAAGCTGATGACGGCAAGAGCAAGAACGCCGATCCCGCTATAGAGCATGACCCAGCCAAAACCGTTGACCAGGGCGGCATGCACGATGGCGCCGGACGGATCGAGGGTCGCGAGCTTGGGCGAGTGTTGCGAGAGGCCATCGAGATTTCCGGCGGCGATCTTTTCCGCCAGCGCGCGCAGTTCAGTCGGATCCAAGGCCGTGCCCAATGCGTCGCGCAGATAAGAAACAATCCCCTGCGTCAACAGCAAGCCCAGCACCGCGATATTGATGGCGAGCGTGATCAAGCGCGCGCTGATATCGATGCCCGAAGCCATGCCGGCACGATCCGGCGACACTGAGCCGGTCGTGGTGTTGGTGGTCGGCGAATTGGTCAGGCCGATGCCGATGCCGGCAATCAACGTGCCGGGCAGCATGGTCAGCCAGTTGGCTCCGTCGAGCCCGGAACCTATCCACATGGCGATAAAACCGATCCCCAGTGTCAGCAACCCGAGCGGGATCGCCACCCGCGCCTGATAACGGGCGCGCAAGCGCTCGGCGATCGAGGACATCAGCATCAGGGGAAGCGTGTAGACGAGCAGCAACAGGCCGGTTGTGGTGCTGTCGTAGCCGAGAACTCCCGAAAAATAGATCGGCAGATAGATGATGAACGGCCAGTAGCTGAAATTCATGCCGATGCCGCCCATGATCGCTCCCGAAAACTGGCGAATGCGGAATACCGAGAAATCGAACATCGGATAGGGATTGATCTTTTCGGCAACAAGGAACGCGATGAAGGCCAGCACGGCCGCGCTTGTCACACCGATGCGGGCGCCAGAGCCGAGATCGGCCCCTTGCGTGATCAGATAGGAGAAGCCGAACACTGCAAGCGAGAGCGTCAGGATGCCGGTCCGGTCAAGCTTCTGGGCGTTACGGTCGCGCGATTCGGTGACACCGGCGCCAATGAAAACCAGGGCAAGGATGGCGAGTGGCACGTGGATGAGGAACACCCACTGCCAGCTCGACAGCGTTACGATCAATCCGCCAATGGCGGGACCAAAACCAAGCCCGATGCCCGAGACGACGCTCCACGCAACGAAAGCCTTGCCGCGTTCACTGCCGTCTTGGAACTGGTGGGACAGCACCGCCACGCTGCAGGTGAACATCGCGCCGCCTGCAAGGCCTTGCAGAAAGCGCGCGACGATCAAAAGCGGAGCGCTCGGTGCGAGGCCGCATAGCAGAGAGGCGAAGCCGAAGGCGACGGTGGTGATCACCATCACGCGTTTGCGGCCGAAACGGTCGGCCAATGTTCCCGTCGCCATCAACACAGTGGTGCAGGCAATGGTGTAGGCGTTCATGATCCATTGCAGATCCTTGAAGTCGGCGGCGAGCACGCTTTCCAGTTTCGGAAGGATCACCGGGACACTGGAGATTTCAAGGCCGAACAGCAGCGAGGCAAGGCAGGCGCCTGCGAGTGCAACGGTGTTCCGGTCAATTTGAAACGTCATATCGATCACTTTCCATCGGAGCATTCAGAGGGGCTGCGAGCGGCGCCCTTAACTGCGGCCGACATGACATAGACGAGGCTTGACTATGAAAAAAGGCTATGGGTTTCTATTTCAGAAATGACAAAATGGAATGATCGTAATGACCAGCCTTGATGTCGACGCCGTCCGCACCTTCGTCATGGTGGCCGACCTGCAGAGTTTCACCCGGGCGGCTGCCGCGATGGGGAGCACCCAGGCGACGATCAGCGTCAAGCTGCGCCGGCTCGAAGAAAAGCTCGGCGCGCGTTTGATCGAACGAACCCCGCGCCGTGTGGCTCTATCGGCAAGGGGGGCGGTTTTCCTCCCCGCGGCCCGTGAATTTCTTGCCGCCCATGAACGCGCCGTCGCGGAATTTTCCGCAGCGCCGTGTCGGCTTGCTCTCGGTTTTGTCGATCATGTCGCGGGGCCTAAGCTTTCCACACTCATAGCCCAGCTTCATGCCCATGATCCGTCGCTCGCGCTCAACATAAGGATCGACACCAACTCGATGCTGGAAGGAGCTTTCGATCGCGGCGAGCTCGACGCTGTGATCGTGCACCAGGAAGATGACATCCGACGCGGCGAAGCCCTGTCGCGCACCCACTATGGCTGGTTCGCGGCCCCTGCCTTCGAATGGCGGCCCGGAACGCCATTGCGCCTGGCCCTTTTGAGCACCGTATGCAATTGCCCGGACCGCCTGAGAGCGGTTGAGGCGCTGGATAGGGCAGGCATCGCCTGGAGTGAGGCTTTCGTGGGCGGTGGCGGCGCGGCCGTCAACATCGCGGTATCGGCCGGTTTCGCTATTGCCGCCCTCGCCCACCGTGTCGTTCCCCCCGGCCTTGTCGACGTGGGCCGCAAACTCGGCCTGCCGCCAATTCCGTCTTCGGAGATCGTTTTGCACTCGCACGCTTTGGCGCCGCGGGCACGAGAGGCGCTGCGCATGCTCGCGACCGCTTTTCGCGAGTATAATTTGCCGGCGGGATAGGCAAAGATATTCGTGATGCCGATTCTATTGGGATGGATCGGGTTGCAGACCTCAGAGGGAAATGAAATGACCGAGATCACCGTCCGCCCACTTGCACAATCTGACCATGCCGACTGGCAGCGTCTGTGGACCGCCTACCTCACCTTTTACGAAACCAAGCTGCCGGAGGACGTCTACGCCCTCACCTGGGAGCGCCTGTTCACGGCAGGCGAGTTCGAGCCGAAAGGTTTCATCGCCACCCTCGACGGCAACGCGGTCGGCTTGACGCACTATCTCTACCATCGCTCCTGCTGGTCCCAGGTAAACAACTGCTATCTCCAGGACCTGTTCGCCGACCCGGATGTGCGCGGCAAGGGCGTCGGCGCCGCCCTGATCGAGGCGGTGAAGCAGGAAGCCGGCAAGATCGGCGTCAAGAACGTCTACTGGATGACTCATGAAACCAACACCACCGCGCGCAAACTCTACGACCACGTGGCGCGGCGCACGGGCTTCATCGAATATGATTTGATGTGATGAACGCCGACGATTGAAATCGCCGCTGTTGCGCAATATATTGCGCATATTAGGACCGCTCGTGCCGCTGATCGAGACCAACACACGCAAGATCGTCACGAGGCTTTTACGCGACGGCTGGGTGAACGTAGGCGGCGGCAAGCATGAGAAGTATGAGCATCCGGAGAGGCCGGAGATCATGATCATCGTGCCGCGGCATCGCGAACAATCTCTGGGCGTCGCGCGGTCAATCGCCCGGCTTGCCGGATGGATTTAGGACGAAACATGACGCACTATGTCGGAATTCTTGACGGCGCGGATGATGTCTGGGGGGTGCGGGTGCCCGATCTTCCCGGATGTCACGGCGGTGGCGCAAGTCCCGAGGAGGCGATAGCCGATGCGACCTCCGCCGTTCGCGAATGGGCCGAGGCACGGATGGCGAAGCACTTGCCCTTGCCCGGCTCGCGCACGGTGGCAGATCTGCTCCGACTGGGCGAAATCGATAGCGCTGCCGGCGAATCTGCCGTGATGATCCCCGTGCTGATCGATTCCGGACGGCCTGTCCGGGCCAATTTGTCACTCGACGCAGGTCTCTTGGCGGCAATCGATGCCGAAGCAAGCCGACGCGGGCTCACGCGTTCAGCCTTCATCGCCAGCGCCGCTCGCGAGAAGATCGAAGGTCACAGATAAAGTCGGGCGATGTTCATCCCCTTCTTCCTCGAACTGAAGGCTGCGCGTGTTCCGGTCTCGCTCCGGGAATATTTGTCGCTGCTGGAAGGGCTGGGGGCAGGGCTGGTCGACTATGACGTCGAAGGTTTTTACTATCTAGCCCGCGCAGCCCTGGTGAAGGATGAGCGCCACATCGACCGTTTCGACCAGGTCTTTTCGCGTATCTTCAAGGGCGTTGAAGCGCTGGCTGGCGAAAATGCGGTCGATGTCGAAAACATTCCGGAGGAATGGCTGCGCCGGCTTGCCGAAAAGCACCTGACCGACGAGGAGAAAAAGCTGGTCGAGACGCTCGGCGGTTTCGAAAAGCTGATGGAAACGCTGAAGCAGCGGCTGGAAGAGCAGAAGGGCCGCCACCAGGGTGGCTCGAAATGGATCGGCACCGGCGGCACCTCGCCTTTCGGCGCCTATGGCTACAACCCTGAAGGCGTTCGTATCGGCCAGCATGAGAGCCGCAACCGCCGCGCGGTGAAGGTCTGGGACAAGCGCGAATTCAGGAATTTCGACGATTCCGTCGAACTCGGCACCCGCAACATCAAGATCGCGCTGAAGCGCTTGCGCCGCTGGGTGCGCGAAGGCGCCGAGGAGGAGTTCGACCTGCCCGGCACCATCCACGCCACGGCCGAACATGGTTATCTCGACGTGCAGACACGGCCTGAGCGGCGCAATGCCGTGAAGCTGCTGATGTTCTTCGATGTCGGCGGCTCGATGGACGATCACATCAAAAGCGTCGAAGAGCTGTTTTCGGCTGCCCGCGCCGAATTCCGCCAGCTCGAATATTTCTACTTCCACAACTGCCTCTACGAGGGCGTGTGGAAGGACAGTCGCCGCCGCTATGCCGAGGTGATTCCGACCTTCGACCTCCTCCACAAATACGGTCCGGACTACAAGGTGATCGTCGTCGGCGATGCCTCCATGAGCCCTTACGAGATCGCGTATCCCGGCGGCTCGGTCGAGCACTGGAATCCGGAGGCCGGCGTCGTCTGGCTCGGCCGTCTGCTGCAGCAATGGCCGAACGCGGTATGGCTCAACCCGGAAAATGAGAAACACTGGGGCTATACTCATTCGGTCGCCATGATCCGCGACATCTTCGGCGGCCGCATGTTTCCGCTGACGCTCGCAGGGCTCGAAGCCGCGACGAAACAGCTTTCAAGGAAGCACTGAGTGGATTTTCGGAACGCAAGACAGGAAGACCGATGACCTGTTTCCTCTGTCTGCAATGTGGCGTCCAGTTCGCGGCGGCAGCCGCGCCGCCGCAACATTGCCCGATCTGCGAAGACGAGCGGCAATATGTGCGCTGGGAGGGCCAAGCCTGGATCACGCCGGAAGAGCTCGCCGCCGAGCATCGGATCGTGATGAAAGACGACGCCGGCGTGCTCGCCTTCGGCATCGAGCCGCGCTTCGCCATCGGTCAGCGGGCATTGCTGGCACAAACGCCGCACGGCAATGTGCTGTGGGACTGTATCTCGATGGTCAGCGACGAGGCGGTGGCCGAAATCAACCGGCGTGGCGGCCTGGCCGCGATCGCCATCTCGCACTGCCATTATTATTCGGCAATGGTCGAGTGGAGCGAAGCGTTTGGCGGCGTGCCGATCTACCTGCACACCGATGATCGCAAGTGGATCATGCGACCACATCCGGCTGTTATCAGTTGGGAGGGCGAGACGCGTGCCCTAAATCCCTCGCTGACACTTATCCGTTGTGGTGGTCACTTTGCCGGCGGCCAGGTGCTGCACTGGAAGCGCGACGGCGGCGACGCCATCCTGGCCGGCGACATCTTGCAGGTGACGCCGACCCGCCGCCATGTCAGTTTCATGTACAGCTATCCGAACTACATCCCGCTCAATGCGGCGAAAGTGCTCGGTATCAAGACTGCGTTGGAGCCTTTCGAGTTCGACCATATCTATGGCGCATGGTGGAATCAGAACGTCATCGGAGATGCAAAGACAGCATTTACAGCGTCCGTTGCGCGGTATCTCGCCGCGATCGCCTGAGGAATTCTTCGCGGCATCGAAATACGGGCAAACGCTGTAACGAATGCCTATTTTAAACGAAGTTGGGAAGGCAACCCAAGTAGCGGCATGAGCTAAGAGGCAAAAAGATGGATAGCCACACCTACCCCGTCACCCGCACCGATGCCGAATGGCGCGCGCGGCTGACGCCAGAGCAATATGCGGTGATGCGCAACCACGGCACCGAGCGGCCAGGCAGCTGCGCCTTGCTTCACGAGAAGCGCGCCGGCACCTTTTCCTGCGTCGGCTGCGACCAGCCACTGTTCGAATCCAAGCTGAAATTCGAGAGCGGCACCGGTTGGCCGAGTTTCAACGACCCGGTGCCAGGTTCGGTCGAGACGACCGTCGACCGCAGCTACGGCATGGTCCGTACCGAATGCCACTGCGCCCGCTGCGGCAGCCATCTCGGCCACGTCTTCGAGGACGGCCCGCCGCCAACCGGCCTGCGCTATTGCATCAACGGCGTCGCGCTGAAATTCGAGCCGGCTGCCTGATTGCAATTCGACGGTGGCAAAGGACGGCTTCGGCCGCCCTTTGCGGGCGTCAGATCACCACCACCATTATCAGCCACAGCACAGCGCCCAGCGTCATCAGCGAAGCCTTGATGCCGCCGGTATGCTCGGCGGTCCGCCACACCGCAAACGTCAGAAAGAAATTGTACGGTACCGGCGCGAAATGCACCGCCAACGCGAGGGCGAGCGGCAGCTTCAGCCCAAGCAGGATCAGCGCCAGCACCGAGAATGCGATGTTGATCGCCGTGCCGACAAGCACAAGATCGCGCCAGAACAGCCGGTCGAGCGGGGCCGTGCCTCGCCAGCGCGAGCGGAAGAAGCCCGAAGCGTCGCTTGCCTTGCCGTCTTCGCCTTTGAAGGTTTCTGGCGCACTCATCGATGCGGCCTTCTCTCGTTCGACTGCCGCAGAGATGTCCAAGGCAGCAAGCCTGTCAACGCAGGTCGATCATCGGCACGCGCGCGTATGATTTGGCAGATTGTCATCAAACGGTCGTGAAACCTTTCTACGTCGCCCTTGTTGGCATCTCGGCAAAGACACCTTGCCGCAACCTGCCGCCCCATCATCCAGTCACCTGCCAAGGAGGTCTTGAGATGAGCGATAATGTCTACAACGTGCTGTTTCTTTGCAACGCCAATTCGGCGCGCTCCATTATGGGAGAAGCCATCCTCAATCGGATCGGTGCCGGCAGGTTCAAGGCCTTTTCCGCCGGTTCGCAACCGAAAGGCGAGGTTAATCCCTACGCGCTGCAGCTGCTCGAAAGCCTCAACTACGATACGAGCTTCGCCCGCTCGAAAGGCTGGGACGAGTTTGCCGAGCCCGGCGCGCCTGAAATGAATTTCATCTTCACGCTTTGCGACAGCACCGCCAACGAATCCTGTCCGATCTGGCCGGGTCATCCGATGACCGCGCTCTGGTCGATACCGGACCCAGCCAAGGCAGACGGCACCGACGCCGAACTGCACCTCGCCTTTGCTGACGCCTATCGCATGCTGAACAACCGCATCTCGCTTTTCACCAATCTGCGGGTGGATGCACTCGACCACCTGGCGCTGCAACAGCATCTCGATGCGATTGGCCGCGACACGCCGAAGCCGATCTAGAGCGGTTCATCGTTTCACGGAAACGCCGAACCGCTCTAAGTATTTGTTTTTACGCAATTCCGGACGGAAAACCGCTACGCACTTTTCCTGGAATTGCTCTAGGCTCAAGCCACTGCGACGCGAATTCACCGATCGGCTTCGCCACCGTCGCCCAGAACTTCGGCGACGGCGCGCTCAAAACGCGATGCTTCCGTCACCAGCCAGTCGGCCATGGCTGGCCAATTGTCCTCGGCATAGCAGTTCACCCGCCACAGCGAATTGATGCCGAGGCCCTCGCAACTCTGTTCCGGCCTGAGCTTCAACCTGTCTTCGATCGCCGGCTGGAACGGCTTCAATCGCGACCAGGCTCCCGTGGCACCGAACTTCTCGTTGCGGCCGAAGAAGACGCCGACATGGTTCTGCGCCGGCGCGACATACATGGAAAGGACCAATGCGAAGTCGGGCAGCCCGCGCTGCCAGAACCAGGGTCCGCGCCGCGCCATCAAAGCCCTTTCTTCCGGATGCCGTTCCGCAAACAGCGTCCAGAAGCCGCGTTGGCGGAATTCAGAGGCGCGGCGGACGCCAAAGTCGAATTCGCTCATGGCTCGACCCGTTGAGGGCGCCGCGACCGGCGCCAGGGCTGTTGTCAGCCTTACACCATGCCGAGTGCGGCTTTGTAGAGATCGAGGATCGATTCCTCCTCCTGCCGCTCGGCCTGGTCCTTCTTGCGCAGCCGGATGATCGACCGCATCGCCTTGGTGTCGAAGCCGGTGCCCTTGGCCTCGGCAAACACTTCCTTGATGTCGTCGGCGATGGTCTTCTTCTCTTCCTCGAGCCGCTCGATGCGCTCGATGAAAGCTCGCAGCTGGCCGGCGGCAACAGTCTGGCTGGTCTCGGTGATATCGTCGGCCATTTTTTCTCCGCGTCGTTTTCCATGCCGCGACTCAGGAATGTGTCGCGGCGAATTTGCAGCGGTTCGATGCCCGACCGGGGGCGACCGGTCAAGCTGTTATCGATGCGGCATGGACGGTTCGGCACACCCCAAGGTGTGTTGAGATTCAGGTCACTTGAATATCAACACACCTTAACCGAAGGCGATCAGCAGATCCTTGGCGTCGATCTGGTCGCCGGCCCTCACCAGCACCTCGGCGATGACCCCATCACGCTCGGCATGCAATGCCGTCTCCATCTTCATCGCCTCGATCGACAAAAGCACGTCGCCGGCCTTGACCGCCTGGCCGGCGGCAACGGCAAGCGCCGAGACCACGCCCGGCATCGGCGCGCCGACATGTGCCTCGTTGCCGGGCTCGGCCTTGCGGCGCGCCTTGGCGGCGGAGGCACCATGGGCACGGTCCGGCACCTTGACGCGACGCGGCTGGCCATTGAGTTCGAAGAACACGGTCACCATGCCCTTCTCGTCGACATCGCCGATGGCCAGGCAGCGCACCACCAGCGTCTTGCCCTTCTCGATGTCGACGAAGATCTCGTCTTCCGGCTTCATGCCGTAGAAATAGGTCGGCGTCGGCAGCACGCTGACCGGCCCGTAGGTTTCCTGGGCTGCGGCGAAGTCGGAGAAGACCTTCGGATACATCAGCCACGAGGCGAATTCGAATTCGCTGAGCTTGCGCTCGACCTTGTCCTCGATCTCCTTGCGGCTGGCCTTGAGATTGGCTGCTTTCAACAGAGAGCCAGGTCGCACGGTGATCGGCTTGTCGCCCTTCAGCACCTTCTTCTGCAGCGCCTCCGGCCAACCGCCGGGCGACTGGCCGAGATCGCCGCGCAGCATGGAAACGACCGAGTCCGGGAAGGCGATATCTTTGGCCGGATTTTCGACATCGGCAACCGTCAGGTCCTGGCTTACCATCATCAGCGCCATGTCGCCGACAACCTTGGACGACGGCGTCACCTTGACGATGTCGCCGAACATCAAATTGACGTCGTGATAGGTCTGCGCCACTTCGTGCCAGCGCGTCTCCAGACCGAGCGAGCGCGCCTGTTCCTTGAGGTTGGTGAACTGCCCACCCGGCATTTCGTGCAGGTAGACCTCCGAGGCCGGCCCTTTCAGGTCGCTTTCGAAGGCGGCATACTGGTTGCGCACCGCCTCCCAGTAGAACGAGATATTCCTGATCCATTGCGGGTCGAGCCCCGGATCCCGCTCGGTGCCCTTCAGCGCCTCGACGATCGAGCCCAGGCAAGGCTGCGAGGTGTTGCCAGACAGCGAGTCCATCGCGGCATCGATTGCATCGACGCCGCTGTCCACCGCCGCAAGCACCGTCGCCGCCGACAGGCCTGAAGTGTCGTGGGTATGGAAATGGATCGGCAGATCGGTCGCATCGCGCAGCGCCTTGAACAAGACGCGGGCAGCACTCGGCTTGAGCAACCCGGCCATGTCCTTGACCGCGATGATATGGGCGCCGGCCGCCTGCAACTCCTTGGCCAACGCGACATAGTATTTGAGGTCGTATTTGGCTCGGGCCGGGTCGAGTATGTCGCCGGTGTAGCAGATCGCCGCTTCGATCAGTCTGCCCTCGGCGCCGACCGCATCCATGGCGACTCGCATGTTGTCGACCCAGTTCAAACAGTCGAAGACGCGGAACAGGTCGATGCCGCCGGCGGCGGCCTGTTTGACGAAATGCTGCACGACATTGTCGGGATAGTTGGTGTAGCCGACGCCGTTGGCGCCGCGCAAAAGCATTTGCAGCAACAAATTGGGCGCTGCCTCGCGCACCAGCGACAGCCGTTCCCACGGGTCTTCGGTGAGGAAGCGCATGGCGACGTCGAATGTCGCTCCGCCCCAGCATTCCAGAGACAAAAGCTGCGGCAGCGCGCGCGCATAGGTGCCGGCAATGCCGGCGATGTCATAGGTACGCACGCGCGTCGCGAGCAGGGATTGGTGCCCGTCGCGCATCGTCGTGTCGGTGACCAGCACCTCTTTTTGCGCGCGCATCCAAGCCGCAAATTTCTCCGGCCCCAGCGCGTCGAGCTTCTGCTTGCTGCCATCGGGCACATTGCCGTTGAGATAGGGCACCATGGGCGGTGCCGCATCCGCCTTCGGCTGCGGCCGGCCGCGCGTCTCGGGATGGCCGTTGACGCTGACGTCGGCCAGGTAGTTGAGCAGCTTGGTCGCGCGGTCCTGCCGCTTCACGCTCGCGAACAGTTCCGGCGTCGTATCGATGAACTTGGTCGTGTAGGAATTGTCGGCGAAACTCGGGTGATTGATGATCGCCTCGAGGAAGGTAAGGTTGGTCGCCACGCCGCGGATACGGAACTCGCGTAGCGCCCGGTTCATGCGGGCGATGGTTTCGGCCGGCGTCGGCGCCCAGGCCGTCACCTTCTCCAGCAGCGGGTCGTAGAAGCGGGTGATGACCGCGCCCGAATAAGCGGTGCCGCCGTCGAGGCGGATGCCAAAACCGGTGGCGCCACGGTAGGCGGTGATACGGCCATAGTCGGGGATGAAATTATGCTCGGGATCTTCCGTGGTGATGCGGCACTGCAGCGCGTGGCCGTTGAGCCTGATATCCTTCTGCGCCGGCACGCCCGATTCCGGCGTGCCGATGGCGAAACCATCGAGGATGTGAATCTGCGCCTTGACGATGTCGATGCCGGTCACCTGCTCGGTGACGGTGTGCTCGACCTGGATACGCGGATTGACCTCGATGAAGTAGAATTTTCCGGTGTCGGCGTCCTGCAGGAACTCGACCGTTCCGGCGCCGATATAGTCCGTCTCGCGGGCGATCTTCAGCGCGTAATCGCAAAGCTCTTCGCGCGATGACATTTCGAGGTACGGCGCCGGCGCGCGCTCGACCACCTTCTGGTTGCGGCGCTGGATGGAGCAATCGCGCTCGAACAGGTGCACGGCATTGCCGTGTGTGTCGCCCAGCACCTGAACCTCGACATGGCGGGCGCGCTCGATCAGCTTTTCGAGATAGACCTCGTCCTTGCCGAAGGCGGCTTTCGCCTCGCGCTTGCCCTCCGTCACCTCACGGGCAAGGTCGGCCTCGGAGCGGATGGCGCGCATGCCGCGGCCGCCGCCGCCCCACGATGCCTTCAGCATCACCGGATAGCCGACCTCCTTGGCCAGTTCCTTGACCGTTTCCATGTCATCCGGCAACGGATCGGTGGCGGGGATCACGGGCACCCCGACCTCGATCGCCAGGTTGCGCGCCGCGACCTTGTTGCCGAGCCTGCGCATCGTATCCGGCTTCGGCCCGATGAAGATGATGCCGGCCTTGGCGCAGGCTTCGGCGAATTCAGGGCTTTCCGACAACAGCCCGTAGCCCGGATGAATGGCATCGGCGCCCGAAAGCCTGGCGACGCGGATCACTTCCTCGATCGACAGATAGCTTTCGATCGGCCCCATGTCCCTGGTCAGATGCGGCCCGCGCCCGACCTGATAGCTTTCGTCGGCCTTGAACCGGTGCAGCGAGTATTTATCCTCCTCCGCCCAGATCGCCACGGTTTTGAGGCCGAGTTCGTTGGCCGCGCGGAAAACCCGGATGGCGATTTCGGACCGATTGGCGACAAGGATCTTCGTAATTGCCAAGGACAAGGCTCCAGACGCTGACGGGGAAGGGAACTGGCGCCATGATTAACGCGAAAATGCTGCAGCGCAAACAAAATCGGGCGGCGTTTAAACCGATTTAAATCACTTTTGGCCGTTGAACAGAAGTCCAACGAAAGAATGCCCGGCGCGAAGCGCCGGGCATTCGGGAATTGTCGTCGTCGACAGGCTTACATCTTCTGGATGTAGGTGTACTTGCCGTCGTCGCCCTTCTTCCATTCGTACATGACGTAGCCAGGCAGCGTCGGATCGCCCTTCGCGTCATAAGAAAGATCGCCGAGCACCGTCTTGAACGGGCCGTTGGCCTTGAGAGCCTTGGCAACTTCCTGCGGGTCGTTCGACTTGGCAGCCGTCGCGGCTGCCGCGATAGCCTGCATGGCGGCATAGGAGTACAGCGTGTAGGCCTCCGGCTCGAAGCCCTGCGCACGGAACTTCTCGACGAGTTCCTTGTTCGCCGGGATCAGACGCGGATCCGGGCCGAACGTGTTCAGCGTGCCCGCGACCGCATCGCCGGCGATCGAGGCAAGCTCGTTCGACACGATGCCGTCGCCGGAAACCAGCGTCGCCTTGAGGCCCTGGTCAGCCGCCTGGCGGATGATCAGGCCGGCTTCGGTGTGCAGGCCGCCCCAATAGATGATGGAAACGCCGGCTTCCTTCATCTTGGCGATCAGCGCCGAGAAGTCCTTGTCGCCGACATTGACGCCTTCATACATGACTTCCGTCACGCCGGCGGCATTCATCGCCTTCTTGGTTTCGTCGGCAAGACCCTGACCATAGGTCGTCTTGTCATGGATGACCGCAACCTTGGCGTCCTTGAAGTTTGCCGCGAGATAGGCGCCGGCGATGCTGCCCTGCTGGTCGTCGCGTCCGCAGGTACGGAACGTGTTCCACAGGCCACGCTCGGTGAACTGCGGATTGGTCGCGGCCGGCGTGATCTCGAGGATACCGTTTTCCGCGTAGACTTCCGATGCCGGGATCGAAACGCCCGAGTTGAAGTGGCCGACCACGAACTTGACGCCGTCGCCGACGAACTTGTTGGCGACCGAGATGCCCTGCTTCGGATCGGAGACGTCGTCGCCAACGGAGAGCTTGATCTGCTCGCCATTGATGCCGCCCGCCGCATTGATATCGGCGACCGCCTGTTCGGCGCCCTTCTGCAGCTGCGCGCCGAAGGCGGCATTCGGACCGGTGATCGGACCGGCGACGCCAACCAATATGTCAGCCCACGCGCTGCCGCTGAACGCGACGAGCGCGGTCAGGGCGACGGCGGACAAAAGTGATTTTCTCATGTAAAACGCTCCCATTTACAGAGTGGGCGTGAATGATGCTTTCATGCGATGCCCACTTTTACTCGCAGAAAGGGTACTTTGCCGATTTTCAGGCACTTGTCACGCCGATTCATCCCCGAAACGACGTTAATGATGAACATCAACCTTTTGGTTTCCAGCTCAAAAGCGATGCTCTTTCGTAGAGCCAATTATACTGTGTCACCATCTGGTTGGTGCGTGTGTATTGATAGCCGATGAAGCCTAATATCATCAGGACGATGGTGTCGACTATGTAGTACTGCAACGAGAACATCGTGCCCTCGAACAGCGCGTGATGGATGAATCTTACGACGATGCCGAGGCCGAGCAGATAGGCAAACAATTGGATGAGGCTGCGCCACGTCTGGGCGCAGGCCTTGCCCGTCATCCATGCCGCCCAACCGCCGAGCAGGCAGGTGACGAAGAAGAACTGCCAGACCGAGGGTTCCTCATAGAGAATGCCCTGCATAATTGATATCTCCTGAACTCAGTGATGGCCGCCTTCGAGATAAGCGGCGCGCACGTCCGGATCGGCGAGCAGCTCCTTGCCGGTGCCGCTCATCGTCACATTGCCGTTGACCATGACATAGCCGCGCGTGGCGAGCTTCAGCGCGCCAAAGGCGTTCTGCTCGACCAGGAACACGGTTAGTCCTTGCGTGCGGTTCAGCTCGCGAATGGCGTCGAAGATCTGCTTGACGATCAGCGGCGCCAGGCCCAGCGAAGGCTCGTCGAGCAGGAGCAGCTTCGGCCGCGCCATCAGCGCACGTGCGATCGACAGCATCTGCTGCTCACCGCCCGACAGCGTGCCGCCGCGCTGGGCAATGCGCTCCTTCAGGCGCGGAAACAGCGTGAACACCTTCTCGACGTCCTCGTCGTAATGCTTGAGGTTGTCGAGGCTGGCGCCCATCTGCAGGTTTTCCATCACCGTCATGCGCGGGAAGATGCGCCTTCCCTCCGGCGACTGGGCGATGCGCATGCGCGCGATCTCATGGGTCGGCATCTGGGTTATGTCGGTGCCGGCGAAGGTGATGGTGCCGGCCCGCGCCCGCGGCGCACCAAAAATAGTCATCATCAGCGTCGACTTGCCGGCGCCGTTGGCGCCGATCAGTGCCACGATCTCACCCTGGTTGACGGTGACGTCGACGCCGTTCAGCGCCCTGATGTTGCCGTAATAGGTCTGGACGCCCTTGATATCGAGCAGCGTTGTGCCGGCCATCATTTACGCCCTCCGCGCTTGCCCGCCGCAGGCGCAGCTGCTTTGCCAGTCTTTCCGGAAGCACGGCCGGAGGGATGGCTCGTCTCCACCTTCCCGGCATCGACGCGGCGCGAAAATTCCGTCTCCTTGCCGGCGGCAAGAAGCTTGGCCTGGCCAATCCACTCCTCGCGCGCAATGCGTCCGTCGAAGGCAAGATAGGCCTCAACGGCCTCAATGTCGGCTTTCTTCCATGCCGCGATCTGGTCGAAATGGAAGATGCCGTGCTGGTTGAGCTTCTTCTCGTTGACCGTGCCGATGCCCTTGATGCGGGTCAGATTGTCGGCCTTTCCGCCACGCGGTGCTGCGAGCCGGTTCGAAACGCCGGCGGCCTTAGACTTGGCCGGAGCTTTGGTGCTTGGCATTGCCGCGGAGGGTTTTGCGGCAGAAGATTTCGCGCTGGGCTTGGCTGCCGCCGGGGAGGCCGCCTTGCTTGCTGCCGCACTCGACCTCGCATCGAACTGCCCTGCTTTCGAGGCGCCCTTCGACACCGTGACGCGTTCACCCTCGCTATGGCCGACCGTATCGGTCACCGGTCCGGCGAAATAGGACGATGACGTGCCCGGGCCGTGCGCCGAATCCGGACCCGTATCCAGTTGCTCGATGACGTCTTCGTCGCCGACCTCGGTCAGCACCGTCTCGACTTCCTCGTCCTCGACGCCGAGATAGGCGGCGATGACACGCGGATCGGTGCGTACCGCCTGCGGACTGCCATCGGAGATCTTGCGCCCGTATTCGAGCACCACGACATGGTCGGAAATCTGCATGACCACCGCCATGTCGTGCTCGATGAGCAGGATCGAGGTGCCCGTATTGTCCTTGATGTCCATCAGCAGCGCGTTGAGCGCCATCGATTCTTTCGGGTTGAGACCGGCGGCCGGCTCGTCGAGGCAGAGCAGTTCCGGGCCCGTGCACATGGCCCGCGCGATCTCCAGGCGTCGCTGCGCGCCATAGGGCAGGTCGCCGGCCGGATCGTCGGCTCGATCGAGGAGATCGGCCTTTTCCAGCCAATGCTTGGCGAGCTCGATCGACTCGGCCGACGCGGCTCGGTAGCCGCTGAAGCCGAACAGGCCGAGGATGGTATAGCCTGACGCCTTCATCAGCTTGTTGTGCTGCGCCACCAGCAGATTCTCCAGCAGCGTCATGCCCGAGAACAGGCGGATGTTCTGGAAGGTGCGCGCCACCTTGGCGCGCGCCGGAATCTCATGATTAGGCAGGCGTTCGAGCAGATAGCTCGAGCCGTCGCGCCGATTGAGCGTGATCATGCCTTCCGACGGTTTGTAGAAACCGGTGATGCAGTT
This sequence comes from Mesorhizobium robiniae, assembly GCF_040545535.1. Taxonomy (NCBI): domain Bacteria; kingdom Pseudomonadati; phylum Pseudomonadota; class Alphaproteobacteria; order Hyphomicrobiales; family Phyllobacteriaceae; genus Mesorhizobium; species Mesorhizobium robiniae. The sequence goes on along the minus strand of NZ_JBEPMC010000007.1, from coordinate 120,024 downwards.
GAACACGGTGGTCTTGCCGGCGCCGTTCGGCCCGATCAGCGCGGTGATCTCGCCGCGCCTGGCCTGAAAGGACAGGTCACCGATGGCGACCAGACCGCCGAACTTCATCGACAGATGGTCGACCTGCAGGATCGCGTCGTTCATACCCGGGTTGGCTTTCTGAATCGAGCTCGCATCACTCATCAGCCGTGGCCCTCCTTGGTGAAGGAGCCGGATACGGCCCTGCGCTCCTTGAGGAAGGCGGTCGGCTCACGGCTGCCTACGAACCCGCGCGGTTTCCAAACCATGACGATGACCATGGCCATGCCGAATAGCAGCATGCGGTAGAGTTCCGGCGTGAAATCCGGACCGAACACCTGCTTCAGGAAATCGAGTTCGCGTAGCACCTCGGTGCCGCCGATCATCACCATGGCGGCGACGGCAATGCCGACCAGCGAGCCCATGCCGCCGAGCACGACGATGGCGAGAATGATCGCCGATTCCAGGAAGATGAAGGATTCCGGGCTGACGAAACCTTGCCGCGCGGCGAAGAACGAGCCGGCGAAGCCGCCGAACATAGCGCCGGTGGCAAAAGCAGTGAGCTTGGTGGTGGTGGTGTTGATGCCGAGCGAGCGGCAGGCGATCTCGTCCTCGCGCAGCGCTTCCCAGGCGCGGCCGACAGGCATGCGCCTGAGCCTTATGGTAACGAAGGCGGTGAGCAGGCAGAGCCCGAGGATCAGATAGTAGAGGAATATCTTGTAGTAGGCGCTCGATGTGGCGATGTCCAACACCTTGGCGATATAGTTCGGATCCGAGACGTTGAACGACATCAGACCGAAGAAGGTGACCTTCGGGATGCCGGAAATGCCGGCCGAACCGTTGGTGACCTCGCGCCAGTTGATCAGCACGAGACGAATGATCTCGCCGAACGCCAGCGTCACGATGGCCAGATAGTCGCCGCGCAGGCGCAGCACCGGGAAGCCGAGTAGTACGCCCCAGAAGGCGGCCATGGCGCCGGCGGCCGGCAGCAGGATCCAGAACGACAGGCCAAAATGCGTGCCCAGCAGCGCATAGGCATAGGCGCCGACGGCGTAGAAGGCGACATAGCCGAGATCGAGCAGGCCGGCGAGGCCGACGACGATATTCAATCCCCACGCCAACATCACATAGATCAGGATCTGGATGCCGAAATTATCGACCCATTTCAGTGAGCCCTGAAAGCCGCCCATCATCGATCCGCTGTACAGCGCCAGCACCAGCACGACGACGACGGGATAAACCGCCAGTGCGGCGATGCCCAATACCGAGAAGTGGGCATGAATGAAGCTGCGGAAATAGAACAGCACCGAGGCGAGGGCATAGATGATCGCCAGCGCTCGCGCAAACCGCGCATAACCGGCAAGACCAGGCCCCAGCAAACCATCGAGGGAGCCGGCCAGAACAGCCAGCACCGCGACTACGGCGATGGCTGCGATGAAATATGGCAACCGGAAGAATCGCGTCGCCACGCTGTCCGGCAACAGGCCGGTAGCGATGTCGGCGATCTTCTGTTTGGCCAGGAAGGGCTGGCCATAGGCGACATAGACAAAGCGTCCGACCATGGTCAGCACAACCACGGTAAAGAGAAGCCACCAGCGCTGCACAAGGATCAGTTCGTTCGAGATGTTCTGATCGGTCCTCAGGCCGATGAACAGCACGAACAGCCCAAGCGCGATGGCGCCGGCATAAAGCGCCTCGCGCGTGGCGCGCTGCACAGGGGTGGCGACGACGTCGCGCTCCGGAGATACAGTGACGGCCATGATTTCAGACCTTTTCGACTTCTGGCCGGCCCAGAATGCCGGAAGGCAGGAAGATCAGCACGATCGCCAGGATGGAGAAGGCGGCGACGTCCTTGTAGTCGATCGAGAAATAGGCCGACCACATGCTCTCGATGAAGCCGATCATCAGCCCGCCGAGCACGGCGCCGGGCAGCGAGCCAATGCCGCCGAGCACGGCCGCCGTGAACGCCTTCACGCCTGGTGTGAAACCGTCGGAGAAGGCGATGACGCCGTAATACATCAGGAACAGCGTGCCGGCGACCGCCGCAAGGGCCGCTCCCATGACGAAGGTGATCGAGATCGTGCGGTCGACGTCGATGCCGAGCAGCGCCGCCATCTTGCGGTCCTGCTCGCAGGCTCTTTGCGCGCGTCCAAGCGACGTCTTGTTCACCAGATACCAGAACAGCGCCAGCAGCAGCGCTGTCACGATGACAATGATGATCTGCTTCAGCGACACGCTGATGCCATTGATGTTGTAGACTTGGCTGACCATCGGCGGGATCGGCTTGTTGCGCGGACCCTGCGTCACCTGGACGAAGTTCGACAGTGCGATGGACATGCCGATCGCGGTGATCAGCGGCGCCAGCCGGAACGAACCGCGCAAGGGGCGGTAGGCCACCTTCTCGATCGTCCAGTTATACAGGCTGGTCAACAGCATCGCGACGATCATCATGACCAGCAGCGCGATCACCACCGGAACCGAATAGAACAGCGCGCCGAGGATGAGGAAAACGATGAGGGCGGTGAAGGCGCCGATCATGAAGATATCGCCATGGGCGAAATTGATCATGCCGATGATGCCGTAGACCATCGTATAGCCGATCGCTATCAGCCCATAGATCGATCCCAGCGTCAGCCCGTTGATAAGCTGCTGGACAAAATACTGCATGCTGTCGTTGCTCCCCTGGAATGTCGCCCATGCAGACGCATTCCTTTTCGTATTTCCCCTAGTCGTAAAGTTTCGAGCCCGGATTGCAACGTCATTTTTTAATCGTCATGGGTGATTTTGAAGCACGCAATCGGATTGCCCGTTCTTTTCCCTTCCGGCCTCTGGACTATCGCGGAACCTATCATTGGCATAACGCAATGTCTTTGATGATTCGGCGTCGACATGCATCTCTTTTCGAAGGAATCGTCGTCAAAATAAGTTGAAGAGCGGGATCATTGCGCCGCCGAGGCGGTCGATCATCGCGTTCCTTTGCTTTCCCTGGGTCAGGATTGCCTCTATTTGACGATGAATCCGTGCGCGAACGGATCGCGATCATCGATGAAGATCGTGTTCAATCCGGTCATGCGCGCCCAGCCGCCGATCGAAGGAATGATCGCTCGCTTGCCTGCCACCGTGACCTCCTTCTCGACCCTGCCCTTGAACAGCGAGCCGATGATCGATTCATGGACGAAATCCTCGCCGGCCCTAAGCTTGCCCTTGGCGTGAAGCTGCGCCATCCGCGCCGAGGTGCCGGTGCCGCAAGGCGAGCGGTCGATCGCCTTGTCACCGTAGAAGACGGCGTTGCGCGCATCCGCCTGGCTGTCGGTCGGCGCACCCGTCCACAGCATATGCGACAGCCGGTCGATGCCGGGATTCTCCGGATGCACGAAAGAGTATTTCTCGTTGAGCCGCTGCCGCACCACCGGGCTCCAGGCGATGAGGTCGCCGGCGGAATGCTCGGCCATGTCGCGATAGTTCTTCTGCGGCTCGACGATGGCGTAGAAATTGCCGCCATAGGCGACATCGACACTGATCTCGCCGAGCCCTGGGCATTCGACGGTCAGCCCCTCGGCATGGAGAAAGGACGGCACGTTGGTGATGCGCACCTCTTCAACGTGGTCGCCGACCTGTTTGTACTCGGCGGTGACCACGCCGGCCGGCGTGTCCAGCCTGAGCATGCCAGGTGTCTTCGGCTTGATCAGCCCGTGCTCGATGGCCATCGTCACCGTGCCGATGGTGCCGTGACCGCACATTGGCAGGCAGCCCGAGGTTTCGATGAACAGGATGGCGATGTCGCAATCGGGCCTTGTCGGCGGATAGAGGATCGAACCGGACATCACGTCATGGCCGCGCGGCTCGAACATCAGCCCGGTGCGGATCCAGTCATACTCAGCCAGGAAATGCGCCCGCCGCTCCATCATCGTCGCGCCCTGGAGCAGCGGTCCGCCGCCGGCGACAAGCCGCACCGGATTGCCGCAGGTGTGACCGTCTATGCAGAAGAAGGAGTGGCGCGCCATTCTAGAGATCCCGTCAGAAGCGGTTCGGAGAAAACGGAGACAGATCAAACACCGGATTTTGGCCGAGAATGAGATCGCGGATCAAGCGTCCGGTGGCAGCCGCCTGGGTCAGGCCAAGATGGCCGTGGCCGAAGGCATAGACGATCGTGCCGGCCTGCCTGGCGCCGCCGATCACCGGCAACGAATCCGGCAGCGATGGCCGGAACCCCATCCATTCGCGGCCACCGGCCGGATCAAGCCCCGGCAGGAATTGTTGTGCCTTGTCGAGCAGCGCTTTCGATCTGTTATAGTTGGGCGGCCGCTTAATGCCGCCGAGCTCGACTGCGCCGCCGACGCGCACACCGGTTTCAAGCGGCGTGATGACGAAGCCATGCCCGGAGAAGATCAGCTGCCGCTTCACCTCGAAGGCGCTCTTCGGCAGCGTTGTGTTGTAACCGCGCTCGGTTTCAAGCGGGATGCGGTCGCCGAGATGTTTTGCCAGGAGATGCGACCACGCGCCGGCGGCGATGACGAGGTGCTTTGCTTGCCGCACCGTGCCGTCGGCCAGTGTCAATGTCGCGCCGTCCTGCCCCGCTCCGACATGGTCGGCCCCAGCTCTTTCGAAACGCGCACCCTTGGCCTCGGCATAGGCCCAGATCGCCTTGCCAAGCAGCTTGGGGTCGGCGACGGTCTTCCATCCCGGCACGAAAGTGCCCCTGACGAAACGCGGCGAAAGGCCCGGCTGCAAGGCGGCGAGAGCATCGCCCTCGACATGGCTGAAGCCGATGCCGAACCGCTGCCTCGCCGTCCAGCCCGGCAGCGACGCCTTGAATTCGGCCTCGCTCTCGTAAAGTTCGAGCGAGCCGTCCTCGCGCAGCATGTTTGTCGTGCCCGAGCGCGCCATCAGCCCGACCCATTCGGCTTCGGCGAGCCGCATCATGCCTGCCTGCGCCGCGAGGCTGGCCTCGTAGCGGTCGCTTCGTCCGGCGCGCCAGAAGCGGACAAGCCAGGGCAGCAGCTTCGGCAGATAGGCGGGCGGGATGCTGAGCGGGCCGAGCGGATCAGCAAGCCATTTTGGCAATTGCCTGATCATCCCCTTGTGGGCCAGCGGCAGCACATCGGAAAAGGCCAGGGCGGCGGCATTGCCGGAACTCGTCTCCTCGCAGATCCCCGTCCGATCGAAGATCGTGACGTTTCGCCCTGCCTCCGCCAGATAGGCGGCGACACAGATCCCGATGATACCGCCACCGACAATGGCGATGTCCAATGTCCGGTTTGGAGCCGTCACTATTGGATTTCCCCAGGGCTGAGGGACTTTGTCATCAATGGGTTTTCCCGGTCGGACCGAACGGCCACCCAGCCGAGGCTTTGATAGAATCCCTCTGCCTCCTTGGCGGCATTGACCTCAAGCTGCTCCAAACCAACGCGGCGGGCATAGCTCTCGACTTCCTGCATGAGAAGCCGGCCCAGGCCACGCCGCTGCAGATTCGCTTCAATGGCGACAAGCCTGACAACGCCGAGGCGCGGACCAGTAACGTCCAGTCTGGCAGTGCCTACTGGTGTGCCTTCGTGCATGAGGAGAAGCGGGTGATTGCTCGCAAGACGGTCGTCGGGATGCCGTTCGTCATAGCCATCCAAGCCCCGGTCCTCCCAAAGAACCCGTCTGCGAATACGGTGATATGCCGCCCAATCTCCACTACTTTCGAGGCGCTTGAGATAGACCCGAGACGGCATACAACCTGCCTCAAAACGTCGGCAGCGTCGGCCGCACCGCCAGCGCATCCCTGACGATCTTCTCGACCGCCTTGCGGCGCTCGCCCGACAGCGGCTGGCGCGGCATGCGCACGCGGTCGTTGGTGTTGATCGCCAAGACTTCCGCGAGCTTGATGTTCTGCACCAGATAGGTCGACACGTCGAGGTCGAGCAACGGCCGGAACCAGCGGTAGATTTTCAGCGCCTCCTCGCGGCGGCCCTGCTTCATCAACTGATATATGGCGACCGTCTCGCGCGGAAATGCGGTGACCAGTCCCGCCACCCAGCCGATGGCGCCGACCGACAGCGCCTCGAACGCCAGATTGTCGACGCCGGTGAACAGATCGTAGCGGTCGCCGAAGCGATTGATGATTTCGGTCGAGCGGCGGATGTCGTCGGAGGACTCCTTGATGGCGACAAAACGCTTGTCCTTCGCCAGTTCCTCCATCTGATCGACGGTGACATCGACGCGGTAGGCAAGCCGGTTCGAATAGATCATGACCGGCAGGTCACCGGCCTCGGCGACAGCGCGCAGCGCGGCGACCGTCTCCTCGGCGTTGGTATGATAAATCGGGCTCGGCACCACCATCAGCCCGTTGGCGCCCTCTTTGGCGGCGCGGCGGGCGATCGCCGCCGCCTCGCGCGTGCCGGCTTCGTTGACCGTCAGCAGGACCGGCTTGTTACCGGCGATCTTCTGCGCCGTCTTCAGCACCTCGATCTTCTCGTCATGCGACAGCATCGGCCCCTCGCCGAGCGAGCCGCAGACGATGATGCCGTCGCAGCCGGCCTCCATCTGTAGGGCGAAACAACGCTCCATCTCGGCGTGGTCGAGGTGGTCGTCCTCGGTGAACTTGGTCGTGACGGCGGGGAAAACTCCGGTCCACATAGCGGTCGCTCCAACTGATATATCAGTCGTATATTTGTTAGGAAAACCGCTGTCAACACGGAATCTGCTATGATATATGCAAAATATATCAGGAGGTACAATGACCCTGTTGGAAGATATATCTCGATCTGAGCCCGTGGCGGCAAAAGCCTACCGCGTGCTCGAGCATATGATCGTGACTCTCGAATTGGCGCCTGCAAGCTTCGTCACCGAGGGCTCACTGATCGACAGGCTGGGACTTGGCCGCACGCCGGTGCGCGAAGCGATCCAACGGCTGGCTTGGGAAGGGCTGCTGGATGTCCGGCCGCGTGCCGGCATCGCCATTGCCCCGCTCCATCCCGGCGACTGGTTGCGCGTTCTCGATGCACGGCGTGGCATCGAGGTGGTTCTTTCCCGCTCGGCCGCCCGCTTCGTCACCCGCGAGGCCGCTGATCTGTTCCACGATGCGGCGCTGGCCATGCAGAAGGCGGTGATATCAGGCAATGTTCTGGCCTTCATTCAAGCCGACAAAGCTCTCGATGAGGCGCTGGCACTGGCTGCCGACAACCCGTTCGCCGCCCGCCTGGCTGCTCCCTTGCAGACCCACAGCCGCCGGTTCTGGTTCCGCTACAAGGCTGATACGGGCCTGGCGGAATCGGCCGAGCACCACGTCGCGCTGATCCGCTCGATCCTCGCCGGAGACGAAGATGCCGCCGCCAAGGATGCCAAGCGCCTGATGGCGCTGCTGCGTGGCCACGCCGAGACGGCCGCCACGCGCTAGCATTTGCAGCCAAGTTGAATGGCTTGGCGTCGCAGAAATGCGGACCCGTCTTGCTCCAAACGGCTCAGGTGCCTGGCAGCGCCGCTGTCGTCAGTCCGCTCTCCCAGCCCTCACCCACCGAAACCACGCAGCTTTGACCGCGCGTGTCGCTGGCGAGAATGGTCCAGGTGCCCTGATCGGACACGAAGACTTCAACGATCACATTCGGATTGACGACACCGAGCGCGGTCGGACTTTCGTGGAACTTCTCGCCGAGCGCCTTGATCATGTCGGCTCGGGCCGCGCATTGTTCCGCCGCCATTGCCGGGGCTGCGGAAAACGCCGCAGCCGCGGCGCAAAGTGTCGTCACCATAAGACGTGTCATCTGACACCTCCTTGCGCCGACCGACACCCCCGAGCTGTCGCCAGCGCCGTTGGTTGACCTGCTGCGCGTCCTTCGCGGCAGGATTGCAAGTTAAGACGTCCGCTGCCCGCCTGGTTCCATCACATTAGCGTTCAGGAATATGCAGGCTGCGACAGGCCGGCAAAAAAGGCCCGGTTTTTGGCCGGACCTTTTCGTCTTCAGTCTTAATCTGCTCGCCCGCGCACCCGCAGCCAAAAGCGAGGACGCGCAAACAGGGAACCGTCCGGCTAATTCATCGTCGGGATGACGAATTCGGCGCCGTCCTTGATGCCCGCCCGCGCGCCCGCAGCCAAAGGCGAGGACGCGCAAACAAGGAACCGTCCGGCTAATTCATCGTCGGGATGACGAATTCGGCGCCGTCCTTGACGCCCGCCCACGCGCCCGCAGCCAAAGGCGAGGACGCGCAAACAGGGAACCGTCCGGCTAATTCATCGTCGGGATGACGAATTCGGCGCCGTCCTTGATGCCGGACGGCCAGCGCGAGGTCACCGTCTTGGTCTTGGTGTAGAAACGGAACGCGTCCGGCCCATGCTGATTGAGGTCGCCGAAGGAAGACGCTTTCCAGCCGCCGAACGTATAATAGGCGATCGGCACCGGGATCGGCACATTGACACCGACCATGCCGACCTGGACCCTCGAGGCGAAATCGCGGGCCGCATCGCCGTCGCGAGTGAAGATGGCGACGCCGTTGCCCATTTCGTGGTCGTTGGCGAGCTTGATCGCGTTCTCGTATGTCGGCGCGCGCACCACCGAGAGCACCGGCCCGAAGATCTCTTCCTTGTAGATGCGCATGTCTGACGTCACGTTGTCGAACAGGCAGCCGCCCATATAGTAGCCGTTCTCGTAGCCTTGCATCGAGAAGCCGCGGCCGTCGACGACCAGCTTGGCGCCTTCCTTGACGCCAATGTCGACGTAACCCTTGACCCGCTCCAGCGCCTGCGCCGTGACTAGCGGGCCGAAATCGGCGGAAGAATCCGTCGACGGACCGACTTTCAGGCTTTCGACACGCGGCACCAGCTTTTCCATCAGCCGGTTGGCGGTGTCGTTGCCGACCGGGACAGCCACCGAGATCGCCATGCAGCGCTCGCCGGCCGAACCGTAGCCGGCACCGATCAGCGCGTCGACGGTCTGGTCCATGTCGGCGTCGGGCATGATGATCATGTGATTCTTGGCACCGCCAAAGCACTGCACGCGCTTGCCCGAGGCGGTGCCGCGCGAATAGATGTAGTGGGCGATCGGCGTAGAGCCGACGAAGCCGATGGCCTTGATATCAGGGTCGTCGAGGATGGCGTCGACCGCCTCCTTGTCGCCGTTGACGACGTTGAGGATGCCCGCCGGCAGGCCGGCCTCGATGAACAGTTCGGCGATGCGCAGCGGCACGCCCGGGTCGCGCTCCGAAGGCTTCAGGATGAAGGCGTTGCCGCAGGCGATGGCCGGCGCGATCTTCCACAATGGGATCATCGCCGGAAAATTGAACGGCGTGATGCCGGCAACGACGCCGAGCGGCTGGCGCATCGAATAGACGTCGATACCGGGGCCGGCGCCGTCGGTGAACTCGCCCTTCATCATGTGCGGCGCGCCGATACAGACCTCGACCACTTCCAGCCCGCGCTGGATGTCGCCCTTGGCGTCGGCGATGGTTTTGCCGTGCTCACGCGCCAGAATATCGGCCAGCGCGTCATATTCCTTGGCCACCAGTTCGAGGAACTTCATCAAGACGCGCACGCGCCGTTGCGGGTTGGTCGCCGCCCAGCCGGGCTGCGCCGCCTTGGCGTTTTCCACCGCCGCGCGCAGTTCCGCCTGCGAAGCCAGCGCCACCGTGCCGCGCACCGTGCCGTCCATCGGCTGCATGACGTCCTGCTTGCGACCGCTGGTCCCGTCGACACGCTTGCCGCCGATGAAATGACCGTATTCGATCATGGTTTCTCTCCCTGTATTTGTGATGCGGCATTGTCCGCTTTTGCGTGGCCGATGGCAACGTGAGCGAAAACGCAACCGTTGTGCGGGAAATAGAGCGCGGTGCGCGGCTGTGCATTAAATCGCGCAAATGGTAAGAATGTAGGTCCCTAACAGCAAGGATTGAGAAGTTGAGTTTCTTCGCGCCCCCCTCTGTCCTACCGGACATCTCCCCCACGAGGGGCCTGTTGCAATATTCGGAACAAAAGGAATCGAACCGGAATCGGAACAAGAACAGAAAGAATCCAAAACGGGTCGTTTGTTCCCGGTTTTCCCCATTTTGCAACAGCCCCACGAGGGGGGAGATTGGCTGTCATCCCCGTTTTCGCCAACCCGCAACGTTGCGAGAAAGTCGCCGCCGGAGCGGCCGGCCGATCTCCCCCCAAGTGGGGGAGATGTCCGGCAGGACAGAGGGGGGCGCCGTGGAGTGCTGCCGTAATCATTGCCATCCGGACCATCCCCATGAACTGGGATGACGTTCGCATCTTCCTCGCCGTGGCGCGTGCCGGCCAGATCCTCGGGGCGGCCAGGCGGCTGGAACTCAACCACGCCACCGTCTCGCGCCGCATCGCCGCGCTCGAGGATGCGTTGCGCACAAAACTCTTTCGCCGGCTTACCACCGGTAGCGAGCTGACGCCGGCGGGCGAGCGCTTTCTCGACATCGCCGAGCGCATGGAGGGCGACATGATCGCCGCGCGCTCGACCGTGGCGGGCGAAGGCGACGATGTCTCCGGCACCGTGCGCATCGGCGCGCCTGACGGTTTCGGCGTCGCCTTCCTGGCCAAGCGCCTCGGCGCACTGACGGCGCTCCACCGCGAACTCACCATCCAGTTGGTGCCGGTACCGCGCTCCTTCTCGTTGTCGCGGCGCGAGGCCGACATCGCCATTACCGTGGAGCGACCGACAGAAGGCAGGCTGGTGGCCGGCAAGCTGGTCGATTACACGCTCGGCCTGTTCGCGTCCCGCGCCTATGCCGAGGCGCATGGCCTGCCTGAAACGCCTGCCGAGCTTGGCCGGCACACGCTGATCGGCTACGTGCCGGACCTCATCGTCAGCCCGTCGCTCGACTATGCGGCCGAGTTCAGCGCCGACTGGCGCACCAGCTTCGCCATCTCCTCGGCACTCGGCCAGGCCGAAGCGGTGCGCTCCGGCGCCGGCATCGGCATCCTGCACACCTTCGTCGCCCGTTCGATCCCCGAACTGGTGGCTGTCGACATCGTTTCGCCCATCCGCCGCGCCTACTGGCTCGTCTATCATGAATCGGTCAGGCCGCTGCGCCGCGTCCAGATCGTCGCCAGCTTCATCACCAAGGCGGTGGAACGGGAACGGGGATTATTCGTCTGACGAGACTGACCGGCGCCCGAAGTCACCGCCTTCAAAGGCTGGATGAAAGAAGCCTTCTGATCCTACCGCTGGTATCGCTCCGGCCCGAGATCGCGGACATTGATGTCGGGCACCCGGTTGGAGACGATGTCGGCCAGCACCCTGGCCGAGCCGCAGGCCATGGTCCAGCCAAGCGTGCCGTGACCGGTGTTGAGATAGAGGTTGGAAAACTCGGTGCGGCCGATCAGCGGCGGCCCGTCCGGCGTCATCGGCCGCAACCCGCACCAGAAGCTGGCCGACCGCATGTCGCCGCTGCCGGGAAAAAGATCGCCGACCGAATGTTCGAGCGTGCGGCGCCGTGATTCATGCAGCCTCATGTCGAAGCCGGAAATTTCCGCCGTGCCACCAACCCGGATGCGGTCGCCGAGCCTGGTGATCGCCACCTTGTAGGTCTCGTCCATCACCGTCGACACCGGTGCTGCGGCAGCATCCTTGATCGGCAGGGTGATCGAATAGCCCTTGACCGGATAGACCGGTATGGACCGCCTCAGCATGCGCATGAACTTGGCCGAATAGCTGCCCATCGCCATCACGTAGGCGTCGGCTTTCTTCCAACCCTTGTTGGTATTGATATTGGCGATACTGTTGCGCTTGCGGATGATGCGCCTGATCAACGTGTCGTATTCGAAGGTAACGCCGCGCGCCACGCAGAGCTCCGCCAGGCGGTCGGTAAACATCTTGCAGTCGCCCGTTTCGTCGCCCGGCAGCCGCAGGCCGCCGACGAATTTTTCACGCACCCCTGCCAGCCCCGGCTCGGCCGCGATGCAGCCGTCGGGATCGAGTATCTCGTAAGGAACGCCATAGGTCTTCAGCACCTCGACATCGCCTGACGTGCCGTCAAGCTGCTGCTGCGTGCGAAACAGCTGCAGCGTTCCCTTGGCGCGCTCGTCATACGCGATGCCGGTCGCCTCGCGCAGCGCTTTCAGCGTGTCGCGGCTGTATTCGGCCAAAGGCACCATGCGCGCCTTGTTCACCGCATAGCGCTCGGCCGTGCAGTTGCGCAGCATCCTGACCAGCCATATCCACATATGCGGATCGAACGTCGGTCGCACCACCAGCGGACCATGCTTCATCAACAGCCATTTGACCGCCTTCAGCGGGACGCCGGGACCGGCCCAGGGCGAGGCGTAGCCGGGCGAGATCTCGCCGGCATTGGCAAAGCTGGTTTCCAGCGCAGGCCCCTTCTGGCGGTCGATGACAGTCACTTCATGGCCGGCCTCGGCAAGATAGTAGGCGGTGGTCACCCCGATGACGCCACCGCCCAGCACGAAGATCTTCATCGCTCGCTCCTTAAAGGCCGATCACGCCGCCGACGGGCCGGGATCGTCCTCCCCTGTCTGCCGGATTTTACCCATTTCGCCAAGTGGCCTGTCGTTGGCTGCGGCGCTATGGACAAGGGTGAGTTTGTGCGGCCGCCACCCACCCATCCGCTTTTCCTCTGCCGCTCGCCGCGCTGCTTCAGGCTGATAAAGCACGGTGTCGATCAGCATCAATTCCCGCCTGCCGTCCGGCTGCTCGACAAGCGCAGTCTCACCCTGTGCCATGCCGAGCATGCAAAGCCCCCGCCTGGTTGTAACCGGCAAGCTGGATCCGACCGGCCCGCGCATTTCGTTTTGCACCAGCGTTCGCGTCTCCGACGGCCCGGAATCGATGCGGAAGACCACCCTGCTATTCAGCGTCACGACATTGGGCTCGACCGAATCGATCGGGACGATGCGGGCGTGCGAGAGCTTGTGTTCAAGTATCGGCACGATCGGGTCGGCGAATGCTCGCCGACGTGCCAGAATTGCTTCAAGCACGGAGAAATCCTTTATCGTCAGACGACAGCTTGTGGCTGTCATGGAAATGCTTGTCATGAAAATCTCCGATCAAGGCAGTCGGGCGGATGAGAGCGCCTCGACAGCGTCGATGGTTACCGACAGGTCTCTGCCGTCACGGCTTCGCCAGCTCACAACCTGGCCGGCGGCTGCTCCGATGAGAGCCGTCCCGAGCGGCGTCAACACCGAAATCCTGCTCTCGGTAATGTCGGCTTCGCCCGGATAGACCAGCGTAATGCGTTGCGTGCTCCCGTCATTTCCGAGGATCGTCACCGTCGAACCCATCTGCACCACGCCTGCCGGCATCGCTGCCGCCCTCGTGATCCTGGCTCGATCCATTTCCGCCAGCAGCTCTTCGGCCATGGCGGGTGCGCGCTCGAGGTAGGCTCTGGCCAAGCCGGTCAGCCGGTCGTAATCGGCGTCGCTGACCACAATCCGGCTTCGCGGACCAGGCCGTGTCGTTGCATGTTGCATGGCAAACCTCGTGAGCTCGGCGCACCGAATGAATGCGCGCTGCCGTCGTGTCAGCGACGGCCAGATGAAGAGCCGGCAGCCGCAACGTGCTGAAGGCTCGATGATGATGTCAGTGATTAGATGCCCCGATTCAGGCGGCCGCCAAACGGCAGCCGTCCCGGGGCTACGCTCCCGCGATGGGGCAGACCCTGAAACAGGTTCTGATATGGGCGAGGTTGCTCATGCACGAAGCCTTGCCGAGAAGCCCTCGCTTGTCAAGCGCGGCGAAACCGCTCAACCGCCGACATAGCGCCGGTGGAAGCGATGCCCTAGGCTGGTCAGGATTTCGTAGCCGATGGTGCCGGCATGGCCTGCCGCCTGGTCGACCGTCTGCGACGGCCCGATCAATTCGACGAGATCGCCCGCCTTCAGCCGGTCGGGCGGCAGCGCCGAAATGTCGAGGATGATCGAGTCCATCGATACGCGTCCGAGGAAGGGCAGTCGCACACCATCGAAAAACGCCGCCGCCGAGGCGCGTCGATGCCAGCCATCGGCATAGCCGAGCGAGATCGTCGCGGCAGCCAGCGGGGCCGGCGCATGAAAGGCATGGCCGTAGCCGACGCCGGCGCCGGCCTTCAGCATCCGCGTCTGGATTACCTTGGCTTCCAACCGCACCGCCGGCAGCATCGGGTTAGGCTTGCCCGGCGTCGGATTGATGCCGTAGAGCGCCGCACCGGGCCGGGCGAGGTCGTAGCAAAAAGGATGGCCAAGAGAGATGCCGGAGGAATTGGCGAGCGAGGCCGGGGCCTTCGGCAGCATCCTGCGCAGCCGTTCAAACTCAAGCCGCTGCTGTTCGTTGGCCGGATGCCCGGGCTCGTCGGCACCGGCGAGATGGCTCATCACGAGAGCGACGTCGATGCCGTCGAAAGCCCGTGGATCAGCAGTGACGGCTTCCACCTCAACCGCCGCCATGCCGAGCCGCGACATGCCGCTGTCGACCTGGATCGCGGCTATCAGCGTGCGGCCTGAACGCTCAGCCGCCGCGCGCCATGCGGCGAGCTGGCCGGCGCTATTTATGACCGCCACTAGCCCCGCTTCGACTGCTTCGGCTTCGGCGCCCGGCGGGATGCCATTCAAGACGTAGATCGTCACAGCTGAGCCGAGCGCCTGGCGCAACAAGGCGCCTTCCGTCAGATGCGCAACAAAGAAAGTATCGCAGCCTTCGGCCATCAGCGCCGTTGCTACCTGCCCGGCGCCAAGCCCATATCCGTCGGCCTTGACGACGCCGGCGCAACGCACACCCCCCAGCTGAGCTTTCAAGCGACGGTAGTTCTCGCGGATGGCGCCGAGATCGATGGTCAATAGGGCGCCCGCCGCCGCTTCGCTGACGGGCTGCGAACTGCTCTGATCCATTCGACGCGGCGATTTTCCGGACGCGCTGCTCATCCCAGCCCCTAAATTCCGGCCAGCCCCTAAATTCTGGCACCCGAGTTCTGGCCAGTCCCGATCTCTGGCGGATCAGCCTATCAGTAAGGACAGATCATGTGGGTCGCAACATTGGCGTCTGATCCGCACGTCATGCCGCCAGATGCCGGAACGCCGCCACCACGTCCTCATAGACCTTGCGCTTGAACGGCACGATCAGGTCGGGCAGTTCGCGCATCGGCCGCCAGCTCCATTGATCGAACTCGGCTGTATGGCCGCTCGGAGGCGGATTGATCTGGATCTCGCTCTCGTCGCCGTGAAAGCGGAAGGCAAACCATTTTTGCGTCTGGCCGCGATATCGTCCTTTGAAGGCGACGCCGACCAGATGGGCCGGCAGGTCGTAATATATCCAGTTCGGTGCCTCATCCAGCAACGAGACGCTGCGCATGCCGGTCTCTTCGTAGAGCTCCCGCTTCGCCGCCTGCAGCGGCTCTTCGCCCTTGTCGATGCCGCCCTGCGGCATCTGCCAGAGCTGTGTCGTACCGGCGAATTCGCTATCCGCCTCGGCAATGCGATGGCCGACCCAGACCAGGCCGTCGCCGTTGAGGACCATCAGTCCGACACAGGGACGATAAGGCAGCGTCTCGGGATCGATATTTCTTGTTGCCATCACTCGGTCTTTCCAGCCGTGGAGCGGGTTTCAAGGCAGCTGCTAGCTTTTTTCCGGATCGATCGCCACTGCCGAAATCGGCACGATCTCGATACCGCGTTTCTTGGCCTCGATCACCCAGGCCGACACGGTGTCGACCGTCAGGTCGAAAGCCGAGCCGATGCCGACAGCAAAGCCTCTCGCCCGCGCGGTGGATTCCAGCTCGTCCAGCTTCTTCAATATGGCGCCGCGGTCCCGCACCGCATCGATCGAGGTGTCGCCGGCAACGAAGGGCACGCCATCCTTCAGCGCCAGATCGGGCGCGACGCTGCGCGCCGACGAACCGTCGTCGACATAAGCCAGGCCGCGCTTGCCAAGCTCGGCCAAAAATGGCCCCATCGCCGCCGGATCAGCCGAAAAACGTGCGCCCATATAATTCATGACGCCCGTGTAGTTGGTCGTCCGCGACAGCGCCCAACGCAAATTCTTCAAATTCTCGTGCGGCGTCGCCGCGACCGTCAGCGTATTACGGCCCGGATTGACGTTCGGATAGTCGAACGGTTCGAGCGGCACCTGCATGACAATTTCATGGCCCTTGTGCCGCGCCGCCTGCATCCAGCGGCCGATGCTGTTGCCCTGCGGCGCAAAGCCCAGCGTCACTTCGGCCGGCAGCTTGGCGATTGCCGCCTGCGTGCCGGTCTGCGACACCGCAAGCCCGCCGATGACGATCGCCACGCGCGCGCCGCGCGCGCCGGACCACGGTCGGGCATAGACATCGAACGGCCGCCTTCCGTCGGCGGCGCGAACCGGCAACGGGCCGGTCTCGCCGGTCTCGATCAGCGCCCTGTCGGGAATATGCGCGACCCTCAGGTTCTGGCCGACCGTCGAAGGGTCGCGGATGACGATGGCCGCCCTGGGCGGACCCCCGTCCTGTTCGGTTTGCAGATGGATGATCTGCGGCCCGCCCGTCGTGGACGCGCTCGTCTCGGGTTTAGTTTGCGCCTTCGATGGCGGCGCAGGCTCAGTAGCCGGCGCCGTGGATTCGACCATCGCTGTCGTCTTCGGTGTCGAAACGGCGACTTCTTCCAGCTTTCGAAACGGCTTTTCACGCAATGCGATCGCGCCCGAGACGCCGATCACGGCCAGCACCAGGAGAATGGCCGCGACCGCGCCGGCACTGATCCGGCCGGCCGCACGCTGCGGTCGGACGGTCTGCCCGAGTGGACGTTCGATGTCGTTGCCGATGTCAGCCAAGCCGCATCCCCAGCCGCGGTTCCCCGAATCAAACTGCCGAGGCCTTGCGGCCCCGGCAGCATTGCATCGCTTCGATCGGGCAGCCAGACCTGTTGTCCGGCTGATCGACCTTTACTGGTTCAAAACAGCCTTGTCCGGATTCGGCGGGAACGCCGGATCGGTCTTCTCGCCGCGCAGCAACTGCTCGGCAAAGATAAGCTGCAGGTCGTCCTTCGGCTCCGGCGGCACATAGGCTGCCGAGCCCGAACCGGTATCGCCCTCATCGGTACCCTTGATGTGGCCCTTGAGGTCCGACTCACCGCGCGTCAGATCCCTTCCCTGCAGTTCCGGCGGCAACGGCTGATCGACCTTGATGTCGGGGGTGATGCCCTTGCCCTGGATCGACTTGCCGGACGGCGTGTAATAGAGCGCCGTCGTCAGGCGCAGCGCGCCGTTCTCGCCGAGCGGGACGATGGTCTGCACCGAACCCTTGCCGAAGGACTGCGTGCCGACCACCGTGGCGCGGCGCAGGTCCTGCAGCGCGCCGGCGACGATTTCGGACGCGCTGGCCGAGCCGCCATTGACGAGCACGACAAGCGGCTTGCCGTCGATGTCGTCGCCGGGCCGGGCGTCGAAGCGGGTGACGTCTTTCGGATCGCGGCCGCGTGTCGAGACGATCTCGCCACGGTCGAGGAAGGCGTCGGACACGCTCACCGCCTGGTCGAGCAGCCCGCCCGGATTGAGCCTGAGATCGAGCACGTAGCCCTTGAGCTTTTCCTTCGGCACCTGCTTCTTGATGGTCTCGATTGCGTTCTCGAGATCGTCATGGGTCTTTTCGGTGAAGGAGGTGATCTTCATGTAACCGACGTCGTTCTCGACCCGGAACTTGACCGCCTTGACCTTGATGATGTCGCGCACCACCGTCAGCTCTATCGGCTTGTCGGCGCCCTGGCGCAGGATGGTCAGCTTGATCGGCGTGTTGACCAGCCCGCGCATCTTCTCGACCGCGTCGTTGAGGCTCAGGCCGCGAACCTCCTCGCCGTCGATCTTGGCAATATAGTCGCCAGCAAGCACACCCGCCTTGGCGGCCGGCGTATCGTCGATCGGCGTGATTACCTTGACCAGATCGTTCTCCATCGTAACCTCGATGCCGAGGCCGCCGAACTCGCCTTTGGTCTGGACGCGCATATCCTGCGCCTCTTCGGCGTTCATGTAGGAGGAGTGCGGGTCGAGCGAGGTAAGCATGCCGTTGATGGCGTTTTCGACCAGCGACTTGTCGTCGGGCGGCGTCACATACTGCGCCCGCACCCGCTCGAAGATGTCACCAAAGATCGCCAGTTGCTTATAGGTTTCGGAGCCCGCAGCGTTCGCCGTAGAGCCGGGCGCGCCATAGACCAGGCTCATCGCGGATGCGCCCATCAGCGCACCGGCAAACAGAAGCGACAGTTTCCGCATCATCTCACGTCCTTCCAGAGAAACGGTCCGCCCACCATGGGGTCGGATCGACGGGTTTTCCATCCTTGCGGAACTCAACATAGAGCTCCGGCGTGGCATTTCCATTCTTCGATGCCGAGGTGCTCGCCACCCGGGCCTCTCCCATCGCGCCGACCGGCTCTCCTGCGAGCACTGACTGGCCAGACGCGACGCTGATTCTGCTCATCCCCGCCAGAACGACATGATAGCCGTCACCCGCGTTCAGGATCAAGAGTTGACCATAGGAGCGAAAAGGTCCCGCATAAAGCACATTTCCGTCTGCTGGCGCGGTGACGATGGCTCCCGATTGTGTCGCAACCATGTCACCGAACATCACTGCGCCGTTACTGTCGCTGGCCCCGAACCGCCGCTTGATCTTGCCGATTACAGGCAGTGCGATCTGCCCCTGGAGCGCCGAAAACGGCGCGGCGGCGGTGAGCCGGTTGGCTTCCGGGACCGGCAGGGCCGCCAGTTCCGTCTGTGGCGGGGTATCCTGTGCCGGGACCTTGTCGGCGTCTGCGGCCTTCTGCTCGGCAGCCTTCGCCGCTTTCGCCGCCTGGCGGGCCTTGTCGGCCTCGAGCGAGGCGATCAGTTCCTTCAAGCTGCCGGCCTTTGCCGCCAGAGCTGCGGACCGCTGCTTTTCAGCGTCCAGCGCTGTCTCTGTCTCGGCCTCGAGCTTCTGCTTGGCTTCGAGCAGCATGCCGAGCCGCTTCTTTTCCGCCGCCTGCTCGCCAACCGCAGCCGTCAACCGCCCCCGCTCCGCCTCGATCGAAGCCGTCACCCGCGACTGCTCCTTGAGATCCGCCAGCAATATCTCGGTTTGCTGGCGCAGTTCCGGCACCACGGCGCCGAGCAGGATGGCACTGCGCACCGACGACAGAGCGTCCTCCGGCTTGACCAGGATGGCTGGCGGCGGATTGAGCCCCATGCGCTGCAGCGCGGCCAGCACCTCGGCCAGAACGTCGCGTCTCGCGGCCAGCGACGCGCGGATTTTCTGCTCCTCGCCCTTCAGCCCTTCTAGCTTAGCGCCGATGTCCTCGATGTCCTGGCCGAGCTTCTGCTCGGTCATCGCCGACTGGATCAGCGCAGCGGTAATCGAGGCATGATCCTTCTTGACGGTCGCCATGTCGGCGGCGAGCTTTGCCAGCCGCTCGGACGACAGCGTGATCTCCTTCGACACGCGTTCGTATTCGGCCCGGCTCTGGTCCGGATCGGGCGCCATGTCGAGCCTGTCCTGCGCCAGCACGGCACCGAGCGACAGCGCGAGCGCCGCCGCTGCCAAGCCGCAGCGCACGCGCCAAAAGCCCGTTCGCGATTTCCAACCTTCAGACATTGAAGCCCGACTCTATGTGTGGCTTCGTTAACGAACCATCAACCATGTTCGAGAGCCCCGCCGACCGCAAACAGCCTCGTGACGCATTGAGGCGAAAATCCGGGCGGCTCACGCCGATCCACCGGTTTCGGATTGGAAACTGCAAAACTCACGAGCGATGATAGGGATGGCCGGACAGGATCGTGGCCGTCCGGTAAAGCTGTTCGCCCAACATGACACGGACCAGCTGGTGCGGCCATGTCAGCGCGCCGAACGACACCATCAGATCGGACTGATCGCGCAGCGACTGGTCGTGACCGTCGGCACCGCCGATAGCAATTACAAGTGCCCTGCGGCCGCCGTCGCGCAACAGTCCGATGCGGCCGGCGAAATCCTCGGAGGAAAAGTTCTTGCCGCGTTCGTCCAGCAGCATCAGCGCAGTACCAGTCTGCAACTGCGTCTGCAGTTTCTGGCCTTCCTCGCGCCGGCGCTCATTGGCGGTCTGGGCGCGGCCCTCCGGAATCTCGACAACACCCGAAAATTCGAGCCCCACAGCCTGCCCGCTCTTGGCGAAGCGCTCGAAATATCGGTCGGCGAGCTGCTTCTCGGGGCCGGCTTTCATCCGGCCCACGGCATGAACGGTAATTTTCATCCCTGCCTCGAAGAGCCGCTAATGCATGTCACCAAAAGTGGTCACCGGTTTTGGGAAACGACATGCATCAACCAAATGCGACTCAGTGGAGGGTCTCCCCCTCGAGGTCCGGCGCCTGCCACATCTTTTCGAGATTGTAGAAGTCGCGGACTTCAGGACGGAAGACATGGACGATGATATCGCCCGAATCGATCAGGACCCAGTCGGCGCCGGCCAGTCCCTCGACGCGCGCCGTGCCAAGACCGGCATCCTTGAGCGCCTTGAGGAGATGATCGGCAACAGCCGAGACATGACGGTGCGATCGGCCGGACGCGATGACCATATAGTCACCGAGGCTCGATTTTCCCTGAATGTCGATTGAGACGATGTTTTCGGCCTTGGAGTCTTCCAGACTGACAAGGACTGTTTTGATGGCGCGGGACACGGCGTCGTTTACGCTGATCCCGGCCGGCGAAGGCACAATGTCGGCCTTCTTCCGAAGTGCTGTTCTCAGTGTATTTCCTTTCGCAGCAAGAACAACCAAATCACCCTTCAAAGCAGGTGACACCCCTTAGATAGGCAGAGTTAGGTTGCAGTTTCAAGACGGCAACCGCACGGTGGCCAGCGAAGTGTCGTTTCTTGCGGTTCCGCAGTTGAAGAAAAAACGGAACTCTTGCCGCCGTGCCGGGGTTATCGGCGCATTGACCAATCGGATCCCCCCGCCATGCCGATCGATCCCCAGGACGCCGTTGTCTCCGTGCAGGCCGGGCTTGCACAGCTCAGTACGCTAATCGTCTCCTACTCATTCTCCGCCATTGGCGCCGTCATCCTGCTGGTCCTCGGCTATATCGTCGCCGGCCTCGCCCAACGCTCGATCTATGCCGGTCTCGGCCATATTCATGGCTTCGACGCGACGCTGCGCCACTTCTTCTCGAGGATCACCCGCTACGCCATACTGATCCTCGTCGTTATCATGGTGCTCGGCCAGTTCGGCGTCCAGACGGCCTCGATCATTGCCGCCATCGGCGCCATCGGCTTGGCCATCGGCCTGGCGCTGCAAGGCACGCTGCAGAACATTGCCGCCGGCATTATGCTGCTGGCGCTACGGCCATTCCGCATCGGCGAATATGTCGAGGTTGGCGTCATTTCCGGGACGATCGAGGAAATAGGACTGTTCGCCACGCAGCTGCGGACAGTCGAAGGCGTCTACATCCTCGCGCCCAATTCGACGCTGTGGAACCTGCCAGTCCGCAACTATACGCGCAACGGCGTCCGCCGTGGCGACATCACGCTCACCATCGGTTCCTGGAACGATATCGATCTGGCGCAGAAGACCATGCTTGGCGTCGCCGCCATCGAACGACGTGTCAGGCGAGAGCCAGCGCCGATTGCCTTTGTGGCGACCGTCGGCGACAGCAATGTCGCCATCACCTTGCGCTACTGGACCTCAGCCGCGGATTTCTTCGCCACCCAGATCGATCTCACCAAACGCGCCAAGCAGGCGTTCGACAGCGAAGGCATTTCTATACCGGCGCCGCCACCGGAAGCGCCACGGCAAGAGCCCTCCGCCACAAGGCAATAGCCGGGACGGACGCGGCGCCACACCAGGCCGCGCGGCCACCAGCGTCCTTCGGCAGCGGGGCCGATGGTTGGATTCCTTCGCCCAGTCCAGGATTTCTCACTATCTTGCGGCATGGCGCCGAGCCGCGCTTCGCCCCATGCACAAAAATTATCGTGCATGTCACACCAGCGGATCCTGGCTCGTCATGATGTCGAAACCAACAGAAGGAAGCCAATCATGACTGCCAAACTTGATCTCTTCACCGCCGCCCCTTCCCTGATGAAGGAATGGCAACGCGCGGCCTTCGCCATTTCCTCCAGCCTCGAGCCCAGCCTGAGCGAGCTGGTGAAGATTCGCGCCTCTCAGATCAACGGCTGCGCCAATTGCCTCAATATGCATACCGTGTTTGCACGCGAAAACGGCGAGACCGAGCAGCGCATCAACTTGCTGCCGGCCTGGCGCGAGGCGCCTTGCTATACCGACCGTGAACGCGCCGCACTCGGCTGGACCGACGCGCTGACGCGGATGTCCGAAGGTCATACGCACGAAGATGCCTATGACGCCCTGAAGACGGAGTTTACGGAGGAGGAGCAGGTCAAGCTCACCTTGATGATCAATGTCACCAACGGCTACAATCGCCTTGCCGTTGGCTTCAGTGCCTGGACCGATCCGGCGGCTGTAAGGTCCGCCGCCAAGGCAGCCGCCGCCTGATGATGATGAACGCCGAGTCCAAGCATGCGGCAGCGAATTTCGAGCCGCTGCGTCCAAAGCTTATGCGCGTCGCCTACCGCATGCTTGGCTCCGTGGCCGACGCCGAAGACATGGTACAGGAGGCCTTCATCCGCTGGATGAGGGCCGACCGCACAGAGGTGCGCGAGCCCGAGGCGTTCTTGCGCCGCACGGTCATGCGTCTCTGTCTGGACCAGCTCAAATCGGCACGACGCCAGCGCGAGACCTATATTGGACCCTGGCTTCCCGATCCCGTCGTCGAAGACGAAGAAGCAGAAGACGTCACCTTGCCACTGATGCTCGCGCTGGAGCGTCTTTCTCCGCTCGAGCGCGCGGCCTTTCTGCTGCATGATGTGTTCGGTCTGGGATTTGAGGAGGTTGCAGCCGCTATCCAGCGCGATCCTGCGGCCTGTCGCCAGCTCGCTTCCCGTGCGCGCAGCCATGTGCGCGAGGCGCGCCCTCGCTTCCAGATGGAAAAACAACGCGGTCTTGAGCTCGCTGAAGCCTTCTACACCGCCTCGCGCAGCGGCGACTTGAAGGCGCTTGGTGCGATGCTGAAGGCCGATGTCAGCTCCCATGCCGATGGCGGCGGCAAGCGTCCGGCAGCGACCGAGCCGGCCCTCGGGTTCGACGCCGTTATGAAGCAATACGGGCAAGTGGCGGCCTGGTTGCGTGAGAATGGCTCGACACTCGTCCGTGTTGGTTTCGTCAACGGACTGCCAGGCTTCATCACGCTGGAAGCCGATGGCGAACTCCAGACGACAGCACTCGAAATCGAGGGCGGAAAGATCGCGGCAATCTATGTCGTGCGCAATCCCGACAAGCTCAGGCATCTGCACTGATGCCCGGGCTTGTGCCCGCAGGCTCTAATCGCCGGAGCGACCGCGCTGTTCCTCCGGCGCGAAGGCCAGCTCCACCGGCAGCGGCGCCTGCGCGCTCATCGGCGCGAAATTGCCGGTCTCGGCCGCTGGAACGGCCACCGTCGTCATCACGCGCCACAGCACGAACAGGCAGAAGGCAGCGGCAATGAGAATAGCCACAAAGATGAAGGCCTGCGTTCCATAGACAGCGGAAAGCCCGGTCACGATGGCGGGCACGACGAAGCCCGCCAGCGACCATGCAAACAGAAGCGAACTGGACAGCGCCACCATGTCATCCTTGCCGGCGCGGTCGGCGGCATGCGCGCTGGCCAGCGAATAGATCGATTCCGAGGCACCGTCCCAGACTATGTAGATGACGACAAGCGCCGCCAGCGCACCGCTGTCGAAGCCGAGAGCAAATAGGCCCGCCGCCAGGGCCAGCGCCGAGGCTGCAATCAGCACATAGCGCCGGTCGGTGCGATCGGAAATCCAGCCAAGCGGGATCTGCAGGATCAGCGTGCCGACCGGCATCGCCGACAAAAGCAGCGCCACATCCGCCTGGCTGTAACCCTTGGTCGTGGCATGGATCGGCGCGAACCCCGAAATGGTCATCGACAGGCCGCCGACCGCGAGCATGCCGGCAACGCCAACCGGCGAAATCCGCCACGCCCGGACAATTGCCACCGACGCCGCATGCGGAGCCGGCGGCTGGGCGAGGCGCGTCAGTCCAACCGGAAGGATCGAAAGCGCCGTGAACGCAATGCCGATCAAAGGCGCGTCCGCCGCCCTTATGTCGATCAGTGCCAGCGTGGCATAGCCGATGCCGAGCCCGGCGACATAGGCGACATAGAACACCGCCATGACCCTGCCGCGAATGGCGTTGGCGACGGCATCGTTTAGCCAGCTCTGCGCGACGATGAACAGGCCGCATATGGCAAAGCCGTAGAGCGCGCGTGCCGCGATCCACGACAGCGGGTGCGGCCCGGCCCCGACGGCGGCATTCGACAACACGATCAACGCCGACAGCACCATGAATGCGCGCGCATGGCCGACGCGCCGTACCAGCGGACCGGTCAGGATGCAGCCCGCCAGGCCGCCGGCCGAAAGGCCGGTGACGATCAGCCCGGCCCAGGTCGGATCGAAGCCGTCGGCGCCGAGCCGGACTGGGATATAGGCGAACATCAGTCCGTTGCCGACCGCCACCAGTGCCATCGACAGGACGACGCTGGCAATGGCGATCACCGGGGCTGGTGGGTTGCCCTGGGCCGGATCGGGTCTGGTCTGGTTTTGCTCGATAATCGTCATGCCCGCACAGGATCACCTACCCGACGGCGAAAGGCCGCCGCAAAAGCGACATCAGTGAGCTTCCCCTATCCCCTTGTTGCGGGAGAAGGGAGACTCCTATCTCTTCGCCATCTTGCGGATCGCAGTCGACGATAGCGACGAGCGCGGGCCGTGGATGAAGGTCCAGGCCGGCGCCTTCATGCGGGCGAGCCGCGGCGCGTCGCCCTCGTCGACACGTGCGTAATCGAAGGTCTTGGCGACGACCGACGACAGGAACGACAGCGTCGCGCCAGGCCGGTCGATCACCGCGATCGGAAACGTCATCACGATCTGGCGCCAGCGCTGCCAGTGGTGAAAGTCGCGCAGACTGTCGGCGCCCATGATCCAGACGAAGTCGACGCCCGGGTTGCGGGCCTTGACCAGGGCCAGCGTGTCGGCGGTGAAGCGGACGTGATGGGTCGCCTCGAAGGCGGTGACCTTGACCTTCGGGTTCCGGGCGATCTGCTCCGACAAGTGCAGCCGTTCAGTCAGCGGCGCCAGCTCCCGCGCGCTCTTGAGCGGATTGCCCGGCGTCACCATCCACCACAACTGGTCGAGCGCCAGGCGCCTGAGCGCAATCTCGGCGACCAGCGCATGGCCGGCATGCGGCGGATTGAACGAACCGCCGAACAGGCCGACAGCCAGGCCTTTTTCGGCATGCGGCATTTTGAGATAGCGGGAGGGAACGAGTTCCTTACCCTCCCCCTTGTGGGGAGGGTCGATCCGCGAAGCGGAGCGGGGTGGGGGTGCTGCAGTGTTCAGCGTCGTACCCTCGCCCGGCTCGCAATGCTCGCCACCCTCCCCACAAGGGGGAGGGTAAGATCAGTGCTCAAGGCCGCACCT
The DNA here is from genome assembly GCF_040545535.1 of Mesorhizobium robiniae. NCBI lineage: Bacteria > Pseudomonadati > Pseudomonadota > Alphaproteobacteria > Hyphomicrobiales > Phyllobacteriaceae > Mesorhizobium > Mesorhizobium robiniae. Next base: position 94,574 of record NZ_JBEPMC010000007.1, on the reverse strand, counting down.
GTCCCGACCCGCGCACGCGGTACTTGAACGACGTCAACTGCTCGACGCCGACCGGACCGCGCGCGTGCATCTTGCCGGTGGCAATGCCGATCTCGGCGCCCATGCCGAACTCGCCGCCATCGGCGAATTGCGTCGAGGCGTTGTGCAGAAGGATCGCCGAATCGATCTCGCTGAAGAAACATTCGACTGCTTGCGCATCCTCCGCAATGATTGCCTCGGTGTGGTGCGAGGAATACGTCTCGACATGCTCGATCGCGCCCGCAACGCCATCGACCAGCTTCACCGCTATGATCGCGTCGAGATATTCGGTGATCCAGTCGGCATCGGTTGCCGGACTGGCGTCGAAGAATAGCTTCAGCACTTCGGCGTCGGCATGGATCTCACATCCGGCCGCGCGCAACGCGTCGAGGATCGGCACCAGATGGGTGGAAGCGACGGCACGGTCGATCAAAAGCGTTTCGGCCGCACCGCAGACACCGGTGCGCCGCATCTTCGCATTGACGGCGATCTTGACCGCCATGTCGAGATCGGCCGAACGATCGACATAGAGATGGCAGATGCCTTCGAGATGGGCAAAGACCGGCACCCGAGCTTCGTTCTGCACACGCTCGACCAGGCTGCGACCACCGCGCGGAATGATCACGTCGAGATTGCCGCCGAGGCCTTTCAGCATTTCGCCGACGGCGGTGCGGTCGGTGGTTGGCACCAGCTGGATGGCATCCTGCGGCAGACCGGCCGCCTTCAGCCCTTCGATCAGGCAGGCATGGATCGCGGCGGAGGAATTGAGCGAATCCGAACCACCGCGCAGGATCACCGGATTGCCGGCCTTGAGGCAGAGCGCGCCGGCATCTGCGGTCACGTTCGGCCGGCTCTCATAGATGACACCGACGACGCCGAGCGGCGTGCGCACGCGCTCGATATTCAAGCCGTTCGGGCGATCCCATGCGGCGATGACGTCGCCGACCGGATCGCTGAGTTCGGCGATCTCGCGGATGCCGTCGGCCATGGCGTGGATGCGCGCGGGATCAAGCTTCAACCGGTCCATGGACGAGGCGGAAAGGCCCGACTCGCGGCCGTTCGAGATATCGATGGCATTGGCGTCGAGAATATCCTGCTCGCGGCGGATAATCGCCTCCGCCATGGCGGCAAGTGCGACGTTCTTGGCGGCGGTCGTGGCGATGGCCAGCGGTCGGGCAGCAGCGCGGGCACGACGGCCGATATCGGCCATCAGCGCGGCAGTGTCGTCCCGGGATTTTTCATGCAGCTTCAGCATGGCTCATCCTCCGCTATGTACCTGGTCACCGATTACCTGGTCACCGGTCCCTACTTGGTCACCGGAATGGCTCACCACAAGGTCGTCGCGGTGGATCATTGCCGATCGCGCTTCGTAGCCAAGCACGGTTTCGATTTCGGCCGTCTTCAGGCCAGCGATCCTTACGGCATCGGCGGCATCGTAGGCAACCAGTCCGCGCGCGATCTCGCGACCTTCGGACGACAGGATCGCCACCGTGTCGCCGCGCGAGAAATTGCCGCTGACCAGCTTGACGCCCGCCGGCAGCAGCGACTTGCCCGACAACAATGCACCGATGGCGCCGGCGTCAACAGTCAGCCGGCCAGCCGGTTCGAGCTGCCCGGCGATCCACGTCTTGTAGCCTTTGACCGGATTGGCGCTCGGCCGGAAGAAAGTCGCCCGCTCGCCGCGCTCAATCGCCATTAGCGGCGATAACCGTGTGCCTGATGTGATGATCATGGCAGTGCCGGCGGCGGTGGCGATTTTGCCGGCGTCGAGTTTTGTCCGCATGCCGCCGCGCGACAATTCGGACGCCGCCGCACCGGCCATTGCCTCGATATCAGGGGTGATGCGGTCGACGACCGGAATGAACTTTGCGCTGGGGTCTTTGGCCGGCGGCGCCGTATACAGCCCGTCAATGTCGGAGAGCAGCACCAGGAGGTCGGCGCCCATCATCGTCGCCACCCGCGCGGCCAGTCGGTCATTGTCGCCATAGCGGATTTCGGAGGTCGCCACCGTGTCGTTCTCGTTGATGACCGGCACCGCCTTCATCTTGAGCAGCGTCGAGATCGTCGCCCGCGCATTGAGATAGCGGCGGCGCTCTTCGGTGTCGCCGAGCGTCAGCAGGATCTGGCCCGATCTCAGGCCGCCCTTGCCGAGCGCATCCGACCAGGCGCCGGCCAGCGCGATCTGCCCGACCGCGGCCGCAGCCTGGCTCTCCTCGAGCTTCAGCGCCCGCTTGCCGAGGCCGAGAATGGTGCGGCCCAGCGCAATCGCGCCGGACGACACGACGAGGATTTCGGCGCCGCCTTCAGCCAGCACGGCGATGTCTTGGGCAAGCGAAGCCAGCCAGTCGCGCTTCAGGCCCGTCGTGCGGTCGACAAGCAGCGCCGAGCCGATCTTGACGGTAATGCGCCGGTATTTTCTCAGCGACTGCGCGGCCATGGCTATCTGTTCCAGCGCGTCTCGACCGGCGTGGCGGCAGCTTCGCGGGCCTCGGCCACAACCGCCATCAGCGCGCGCAGAACCGCTTCGACCCCTTCGCCGGTGACCGCGGACAAAAGCATTGGCGCGCGGCCGGCGGCGCGTTTCAGCGAAGCGACTTTCTTCTTGCGTGCGTCGGCGTCGAGCGTGTCGACCTGGGAAAGTGCGACGATCTCGACCTTCTCGATCAGGCCATGGCCATAGGCGTCGAGTTCGGTGCGCACGGTCTTGTAGGCCTTCCCCGGATTTTCTTCCTGCGCGGAGACCAGGTGCAGAAGGACGCGCGTGCGTTCGACATGTCCGAGGAAACGGTCGCCGATGCCGACGCCTTCATGGGCGCCTTCGATCAAGCCCGGAACGTCGGCGATGACGAACTCGCGCCCGTCGATGCGGGCCACACCCAGGCCCGGATGCAGCGTGGTGAAGGGATAATCGGCGATCTTCGGTTTGGCCGCGGTCACAGCGGCCAGAAAAGTCGACTTGCCGGCATTGGGCAGCCCGACCAGACCGGCGTCGGCGATCAGCTTGAGCCTGAGCCAGATGTTGAGCTCTTCGCCCGGCAGCCCGGGGTTGGCGCGGCGCGGCGCCTGGTTGGTCGAGGTCTTGAAATGCTGGTTGCCGAAGCCGCCATTGCCGCCCTTGGCCAGCAGGAAGCGCTGGCCGACGACGGTCAGGTCGCAGATCAGCGTCTCATTGTCCTCGGCAAAGACCTGCGTTCCCGCCGGCACTTTCAGCGTAACGTCGGCGCCCTTGGCGCCGGTCATGTTACGACCCATGCCGTGCGTGCCGGTCTTGGCCTTAAAATGCTGCTGGTAGCGATAGTCGATCAGCGTGTTCAGCCCATCGACCGCCTCCACCCAGACATCGCCGCCGCGGCCGCCGTCGCCGCCATCGGGACCGCCGAACTCGATGAATTTTTCGCGCCGGAACGACACCGAACCGGCACCGCCGTCGCCGGAGCGGATGTAGACCTTGGCTTGATCGAGAAATTTCATCGGATTGCTGAGTTTCTGCTAGTGGCCTTGCGGCATTGCTCTAAACCTTTGGCACTGCTCTAAACCAAGGCGGGGCGAAGGGCGAGGGCTGTTTATGAACATGGCCGGAGTCGCAATGAAGCTCGTAACCTACAACATCCACTACGGCGTCGGCCTCGACGGGCGCTATGATGTCGACCGCATTGCCGATGCCGTGCGCGGCGCCGACGTGATCGCGCTGCAGGAGGTCTCGCGCAACAATCCCAACAATGGTGGCCGCGACATGGTGGCCGAGCTCGGCGAGGCGCTGCCCGAATACTTCGCCGTCTACGGCAGCAATTTCGAGGCCAATGTCGGCTCGCGCCTGGAAAACGGCCGCGCCGTCACCACCACCTTCCAACTCGGCAACATGGTGCTGTCGAAAACGCCCGTTCATCTGTCGCGCAATCTCCTCTTGCCGCGCAGCCGCAGCTTCGAAGTGATGAATTTCCAGCGCGGCGCGCTGGAGGCGCTGATCGAGACGCCGCTTGGCTTCATCCGCTTCTATTCCACTCATCTCGATCATCGCAGCCCGGTCGAACGCTTGAGCCAGCTCCGGTTTCTGCGCCAGCGCCTGTTGAACTATGCAATCGAAGGCGGCGCGCTGTCCGGCGTCGCCGAGGTGGGCCTGCCGGACCTTCCTTGTCCCGAAGCCTTCGTCGTCATGGGCGACTTCAACATGCTGGCCGGATCGCCGGAATATGTCGAACTCGCCGGCCACCCGGATCACGAATTCGGCATGCCGGTGACTGCCGATCTTGCCGTCGATGCAGCCGCGCGCCTTGCCGCTACGGGCGCCGATCTCATCACCTGGGTCGACCCCAAGCGGCCTGACGACATCAGCCGCCACAAGCGCATCGACTACGTCTTCACCAGCGCCTCGCTCGCCAAATCGCTGAAGCGCCTGTGGGTCGACCGGCAAGCGGTCGGCTCGGACCACCTGCCGGTCTGGGTCGAGATGGTCTGACCAGCGTCCATCAGAAATGCACCCAGTTCCGGAGGCTGGTCCAGGTCTTGCGGTCGAGACGGTAGCGCTCGACCGGCACCTGGCCGGCGACGATCGAGTTCAGCATGCCCTGGCCGGCATATTGGAAGCCGCATTTGTGGATGACCCGGCGCGAGGCCGGATTGATGACCCGCGTCGAGGCATGCAGCACCTGGATCGACGTCTTCTGGAAGGCGAGGTCGACCAGCGCGTGTGCTGCCTCTGTCGCATAGCCGCGCTTCCAGTAGGGCTCGCCGATCCAGTAGCCGAGCTCCAGCCCGCGATCGGTGGTGTTGAGCCCGGCGCAGCCGACGAAGGTTTCTGTACCGGCCAGCGTCAAGGCATAGGCAATCCCGGCCCGGCGCGATGCCGTCATTGCGAGGAAGGCGCGTGCCTCGGCCTCGCCATAGGGGTGCGGCATGCGGGCCAGCATTTCGGCGACATGGCGGTTGTCGGCGAGCACCACCAATTGCTCGATATCGCTTTCGCGCGGCGCCCGCAGGACCAGGCGCTCGGTCATCACGACCGGGCAATCTATCGCGTAACTTTCACCGTCTGTGTCTTCCGCTTCGGCAACCATGTCAGTCCTCCAGGCACAAGAAAAAGGGGAGATGGAAACCCATCTCCCCTGATCCATTTCCTGGCTTGGCCAGACACCGGTTCCCGAGATGGGTGCCGGTGTTCTCGTACGGAACCGGCTACTCCGCGGCCTTCGTCATCGGGTTCACCGATACGTAGGTTCGGCCATTGGCTTTTTTGTTGAAGGTGACTGCGCCAGCTTCGAGCGCAAACAGCGTGTGATCCGTGCCAATGCCGACATTGACGCCGGGATGCCACGTCGTGCCACGCTGACGAATAATGATGTTGCCCGGAATCACGGCTTCGCCACCGAACTTCTTCACGCCGAGCCGCTTGGAATGGGAGTCGCGACCATTGCGCGACGAACCGCCAGCTTTCTTGTGTGCCATCTAACTAACTCCGATGCGCCGCAAGGGCGCTTAAAAGGTCTTATGAACGCGTTCGCGTTCCGTTTCAAGTCCGATCCGGCGACGATTGCCGGCTCGCTTTACTTCTTCGCCAATTCCTTGGCCTGCTCGCGCCAGTCCGTGATCTGGTCGGCGCTGAACGGCATATGTTCGTCGATCTTGGCGACATCCTTGTCGGACAGCTTGGCGATCTGGGCAAAGGTCGTGATGCCCTGCTCGTTCAGCTGGCCGGCCGCAACCGGGCCGATGCCCTTGATCACGGTCAGGTCGTCCGGTTCGCCCTTCGGCGCCTTGAACAGCGGAGCGGCGGTTTCGGTTGCCTTGGCCTCGGTTTCCTTCGGCGCAGCCTCTGCCTTGGCTTCCTTCTTCGGAGCAGCCTTTGCCTCGGTCTTGGCCGCGGCCTTCTTCGTCGGCTTGGCACCATCCAGCAGGATCTCGGCGATCCGCACGGTGGTCAAAAGCTGGCGATGGCCGATCTTGCGGCGCGAATTCTGCCGGCGGCGCTTCTTGAAGGCGATGACGGTGCGATTCTTGCCCTGTTCGACGACTTCGGCGGTGACCAAGGCGCCGTCGACGAACGGTGCGCCGAACGTCACATTCTCGCCCTCGCCATGCGCGAGCACGTGGCCGATCTCGACGATATCGCCGACCTGGCCTTCGACTTTTTCGATCTTCAAGAGATCGTTGGCGGCGACGCGATACTGCTTGCCGCCCGTTTTGATGACTGCGAACATTTTTTGCCTTTCGCTGTTCGGTCGGCCTTGATGAACCGCTTCAGGCGGTTCGGCCGTCTTTTTGTCAGTCTGCGGGTTCAAAAAACAAGCGGCGCGGAAGAACCCTCCACGCCGATTGCGCGCTGTCCCTAACCGAAGGTTGAGCGCAAGTCAAGACAAGCGGCCAGCTCGCGGGCCACGAACCCATTCAAGCCAAGCGGCGACACCACGGAGCGGCACGGCAAGTCCGACAAGAAGCCGGATCGTCGGGCAGATTGGCCCTTGTAACCTGTCCGCCCAGCCGTTATCTAGTGCGCCGCGCCGGCAACGGCGGACCATGACCGCGGAGAGGTGGCAGAGTGGTCGAATGCACCGCACTCGAAATGCGGCATGGGTGCAAGCCCATCGGGGGTTCGAATCCCTCCCTCTCCGCCATTCTCATATTCCACTAACAATTTTAGAATTTCGGCAGCCTTCCCGCTTTCTTCCCCATTTGGCAGGTCGAGGCGTCAGCCCCAATCGCACGATTGCTCCCTGATAAGGGTCGGCACGCCGACGTGGTGATGAACGCGTCGAGACGCGCTTCACAGGCGCTCGTCACCGTCAGCTGCGAGGAGTGAAGAGCGGCTCTCTACATCGATGAACCAAGCACTGGCCGTCGCGCGTCGGCACAAACGCTACCGCTGGGATTTCCGACCAGTCGCACGCGTTGCTGTACTGGCGGCTGATATAGAGAGCATAGGTGTTCGGGCCGGTGGTCAGCACCGCCGAGCCGTGGCTCTGGATCAGCGCCTGCGTCTGTTGACAAGTCATGGTGCGGGTGTCCGGCCGGGCCTGGGCGAGGGCTGTGAAGGCAAACGTGACCGCTGCCGAGGTCAACGCAATCCGGCGAATAGGCATGACGAGACTCCCACGATGAGCCAATCGGTTGATAAACTCGCATGTCGAAGGGCGGCTGTGCAATGGTTGGCTTTGCGATCGACGGGCAGGCGGGCATGACCTGCACAAAAAAAGCAAGACCATGCGGTATCTGAGGCAGCAGATCCGGCGGCGGCGCCGGCCTTCGCGGTAGCGGATGGTTTCGAACAGCTCGTTCTTGCGGCCGTCAGGTCAGAACGCGCGGCAAGCAACGCTCTGGCATCAGTGACCCCGCGATGCGATTCGCCGAGAAAAGCCGCGCATTCGCTCACGATAGTCTCGGCGACATTACCGGCACAGGGTGGATCGTAGATTGGCGAGCCGATACTAGCGGCCGACAGCACCTCTAATCGGGGTCAGTATGGCTTAAGATCGCGGTTCTATGCCGCCTTCCGCCGCAATTGGCTCACGCTCAGCCACACCGCCGAAACCAGGAAGTAGAGGGCGCCCACTGCGGCATAGCCGGCCACGTTGGTGATGGATGGCGGCATCGGCATCCGCGCCTGCACGATGAAAAACGTGCCTGCCAGCGCTGATTGCCCGCCGCTCAGGATCATAGCCCACTGCGCGCCATAGCTCTGCCAACGGCGGATTGCGGTGCCGAGTTGAAGCAGGCCGGACAGGATTGCCCATACGCCGAACACCCCGAGCACCCAATTCATGCTCAGCTCCAGCGCGGAAACGACCGCGAGCGTCGTCGCCACACTGACCACGACGTTGATGGTCTGCGTGCGGTTCTGTCCCAATCCTCCGCTGCGCGAGGCGTCGACAAAATTGGCAAGGGCATCCCAGGCAGGATAGGCCACGAGCAAAACCGCCGCGATCACCCAGGAATTCTGCCCCACTATAAAGGCAGCCGCCACCCAGACGGCCGAGAACGCTGTCCGGGCGAAGTAATAGAGCTTGAGCCATTGTTCCTGGCTGGCGCGGGAAAGATCGCCACTGTAAACCGTCATTGGATTGTCCTTTCGACTAGTAGGTAGGGATTGTAGGCGAGCGTGCCGAGCGATCACGGCTTGGCTAGCCGAGTGCTCGGACCGTATCTGGAGGCAAGCGCGGGGCGAACCGCTCCAAGAGCGGGCCTGTCACGGCGCCGAATATCTTCGGATCGCCATAGGCCCGCGCCGAAAGCATCGCGCCGTGGACCGTCGCCATGAACGCTTCAGCCTCGGCACGAGGGGTACTCATCAGTTGGAGTTGGCCGTGCCGCGCACCGCGCTCCAGCACGGATGTCAGCCATGCAGACAGGGAGCGGAAATGCGCCCGAACCTCAAGGCCAACCTCCTCGGGCACAACGGGCAGCTGGCTTGCCAATAGGGCACAGACACAAAACGGAGCGGTGGCGTCCGCGATGCAGGCTTCCCAATAGCCAGCGTAGAGCCGAAGCTGTTCGAGCGGATCGGATACCTGAAGTTCCAGATTCGCCATCCCCGCATCAGCTTCTTCCCGATACCGCGCAACCAGCGTTCGGACCAGATCGACCTTGCTTGGGAAATGGTGATGGATGCTCGCCTTACGAATCCCGACCACATCAGCGATGTCGGCATAACTGAAACCGTTGTAGCCGCCCGCGACGATCAGAGAACGCGCGCAAGCCAGGATGTCGTCAGAGGTGGTAGATAAGTTACTCATGTCTCTACCTACCTTCTGATAGGAAGGTTGTCAAGTTCCCGTGCAACGCGAGCAGCTATGGCGTAGGCATAGTTGCCATTTTCATTGCACTCGGCTCGAGATTCCGCGATTCCACGCTATTCTGCGAGATAGCAATCACCGCCGATAGCCGAGCGAGCTTCTGCACGGCTTAGACGGACACGACTCGTCTCCGACATTCTTGGTTGCCGACTTCAATGCCGAATAGGGCAAGCTCGCGATCTGAGGAGCAACCATCATGAGCATAACGGGCGACGCCCGTTTCTGGGACCGGAGTTCGCGGAAGTACGCCATGGGCGCGATTGCCGATCAGGCCGGCTATGAGCGCACGCTGGACCGGATCCGCGCCCTGTTGGGACCAGGCGACAGGGTGTTGGAGCTGGGCTGCGGAACAGGAACAACAGCGCTTCGGCTTGCGGGCGATGTTCAAGACTATCTTGCAACGGATATTTCCGCTGGAATGATCGCGATCGCCAATGAGAAACATGCTGCCGGCCCCATCCCGAACCTTGTCTTCCGCATGGCGACCGTGGAACAGCTTACGCCTGACGCGGCACAGTTTAACGCGGTTCTGGGATTCAACTATCTCCATCTGGTCCGCGACCTGCCTGGCACCCTGCGCCGCATCCACGCCTTGCTTGCAGCGGAGGGCTTGTTCATCTCCAAGACACCCTGCGTCGGCGATATGAACCCACTCATCCGGCTTGCCTTGTTGCCCGCGATGCGCGCGATCGGCAAAGCACCCCATGCAGGTGTCTTTCGGGCGGCAGACCTGAGCCAGCATATATCTGCCGCGGGCTTCGACGTGCTTGCCACCGAAAACCACGCAACGGAGGGCAACGACAACCGCCCCTACATCGTGGCGCGCAAGAGGACGTGAACGGCCGCCGCTGCAGTGTATCGGTCAGGGCTGCAGTATTGCCGCGGGCTTCCAGTCGCCACCGATCTGGCGCGTGAAGTGCCGCCGCTGCCAAAGCTGCCGCCACGGCGCATGAACGCGAATTCCGCTCGGCGTAGCGCAAGCCCGTGGCGGTTCTGGTAACTTCTAGCTCGTTCCCTGTTATTCCTTCCCGCTGCGGCGGCTCCTCGACGGTATGCTGTCCAGCGGGCATGACTTGCACAGAGGCAGCGAGGCTATGCGGTATCTGAGGCAGCAGATCCGGCGGCGGCGCCGGCCTTCGCGGTAGCGGATGGGTTCGAACAATTCGTTCCTGCGGCCGTCAGGCCAGAGACGCGCGGCAAGCAACGCTCTGGCATCGGTGACGCCGGGATGCGCTTCGCCGAGAAAAGCCGCGCATTCGCTGACGACGGTTTCCGCGACATTACCGGCATTGCTCCACAACGTCTTGGCTGGCAGGCCGCTGGCGCGCGAAACCGCGGCGATCAGAGGCGCCAGATGATCTTCGACGAGCGGCGAAAATCTCTGCACGCCTGAGACGGGCAGGCGCGCGCCTTCGCCGGGCAAGCGAATGGCCAATGTCCTTCTGTCCGGCGAAAGCACGATGCCGATGCGATCGATGGCGGTCGGCAGCAGCCAATCGGCGGCGATGTTGGCAATGAGGACGGGAGGCAGCAACTGCGAGAAATGCCACTTCGACCATTGCGTCGCCACGGCCTGCTCATCCGGCTCGGCATAGTTCGCTGCGAAGGCGTCAAGCACTTGCCGCAGTCTGTCTCCATCCAGGAATGCGGCTCCCGGCACATGAGGCCGGGGGTCGTCCTCCAGCACCAGCGACTCAGCAATTGCGGCAAGCTTGCCGGGAAAGAACGCGGCCAATGCCGGGATCATCGCCGTGCAAGCAGCGCCGCATAAAACGCCCCTCCAATGACAGTCGACACCAGGCCGGCCGGCACCTGCCACGGAAAGGCGACCGTCCTGCCGATCCAGTCCGCGAGCACCATCAGCGCCGCGCCGATGAGGGCGGCGGCGTAGGCCTGCGCGACCGGTTTCCTGAACCCGCTGAGCCTGGCGAGATGCGGCCCCATCAGGCCAACGAAACTTAGCGGTCCCGCCAGCACGGTGGCCGCACCGGTCAAGACCGCCGCTACCAGAAGCAGCAGGATCCGGCTTTGCCATTCCGGCACGCCGAGCCCAGCGCTGGCAGCACGGCCGAGCGGTAGAATGGCGAGCCAGCGCGATACGAACGGCACAATGGCAAGTGCCGCGAGGGCTGGAAGGCAGGCGAAGGCCGCCTGGCCCGGCGTTACGGCATAGGTCGAACCCGATAGCCAGACGAGCACGTTGAGAATGCGGGGATCGCCAAGGGCGGTGAGATAGGTCAGCATCGAGGCGACGATCGAGCCGAGCGCCACACCGGTCAAAAGAAGATGCTCGGATGAAAAGGTCGAGCGACGGCTGAGCCACAGCACTGTCATCAGCATGGCGAAGGCGCCGCAGGAAGCGAAAAGCGCCATTGAGACGCGATCCATCGGCGGCAGCAGGAACGCTGCGAGGATCAGGAAAATCCCGGCACCGGAGGAAACGCCGAGCAGCTCGGGGCTGGCCAGCGCATTTCCGGTGATCTTCTGAATCAGCAGGCCGGCGAGCGCCAGCATGAGCCCCGCCATCGCAGCCGCGGCAACGCGCGGCAGCCGCCACGGCATGAGATCGGCAAAATCCCCACCGAAAGCGATGTGCCAGCCCTCAGGGGTTCGGCCGACGAAAAGCGCGACGGCAATCACCAGAAGTAAGGCAAAGCCAAGCAGAATTTTCGACCGATCGGTGACGGCCATGGGAAAAGCCTGGGCTGTAGGCCCGCTCGGTGCCGGCCCCTCGGCGGCCGGGCTTATCTGGCGCATCAGCCAGATGAGAAGCGGGGCGCCGAAAATGGCCGTGATCGCACCCGCCGGCACTTCCACGCCACCGGTCATCAAGACGAGCGCCTGGTCGGTAACCGCAAGCAGGCCGGCGCCGATCAGCGGCGCGGTCAGCAGCCTTTCACCGAACAGCCGCGCCCCAGCATGACGCGCGATCGTCGGTGCGGCAAGGCCGACGAACCCGATGAGGCCGACCGCCGCCGCAATCATGGCGCTGAGCACCACGGCAATGCCAAGCCCCAGCAGACGGGTGGAGAGCAGCGGCACGCCAAGGCTGCGCGCGCCCGCCTCATCGAGGTCGAGCAGCGCGAGCCGCCGCGAAAGCAATGCAGCCGCCGCCAGCGCCACGGCCAGCCGAGGCAGCAGGCCAAGCGTGGTGCTCCAGCTGTTCTGCACCAGCGACCCCGCCTCCCACACATAGAGATCGTTGACCGCATCGAAATGGGTCATCATCAGCATCGATCCGAAAGAGCCGAGGCTCAGGGAAACGACCAGGCCGGATAAAATGAGCGACAGCGGCGAAAACCCGCGCCGCGCCGACAGAGCGAATACGAGGAGTATCGCAGCGGTAGCACCGATGAGGGCGGCGAAATCCCAGCCCAGGACAAGAAGCTGCGGCGCCCAGAGCGTGGCTACGACCAGACTGCATTTAGCGCCGGCAAAGACGCCCAAAGTGCTGGGCTCGGCCAGCGGATTGCGCAGCACCTGCTGGAAAAGCGTGCCCGCGAGACCAAGCCCCGCCCCGCAGCAAAGCGCCACCGCAAAACGCGGCAGCAGAACGTCGCGCGCCATCAATTGGCGAAGATTGCCCTCCTCCGGCGTCAGCAACACTCTGCCCCAGGCATTGAACGGCAGCAGCGCATGCAGGTTGGCGGCAAGAAACAGCGTTGCCGCCAGGATGATGACCGCACCCAACAGCGGCGCACGGTTGACCCCGGACAAGGGCTGGACAAGCACCGCGTCAGCCATTGGCGTTCCTCTCTTGCGGGAGGATCTCGGCAAGCTGCCGCGCCATGCGGATGGCGCTGAAGACGCCGCCGCTCGGATAGATCACCGGCATGGCGGTGACGCGCCCTTGGCGCACCGCCGGCAGCGCATTCCACAGCGAGCTCTGCGCGAGGTTGCGCATGGCTTCGATCGTCTCGGCGCCACGGTCGAAATGGACGATCCGCGCTTCGGGATCGGCGGCCAGTTGCTCGATACCGGCGGAAACCACGCCGGAAGCGTTCACCCTGCCTTGCCAGGCATTTTTCAGACCGAGTTGCAAAAGGACGTCGCCGATCAGGCCATTGCCGCCGAACACCGCCACATTGCGGCCGTTGGCGGCAAAGCGGCAGACATAGAGCGCTCTTCCCGAGCGCGACACCAACGCCTGCTTCGCCTGCGCCAGGGTTTCCTCGGCTCGCTCCGCCCACAATGCTGCCTCAGTCGTCCGATCCGTGACCGAACCGACTTCGCGCAGCAGGTTGATCATATGGGCGACCGCCGGCGTCTCCCCGGCGGAACTCTGCAGCGGGAGCAGCGGAGCTATTGCCGAGAGCCGTTGCAGCACCGGCTGCTGCCATGATGCGAGCAGGATAAGCTCCGGCCGCAATATCTGCAGGAACTCCGCATTGGGCTCAGTCAGCGGCCCGAGATCGTCGACCCCTTCCGGCAAAGCGGGTTCTGCCACCAGCCTGATGTAAAGGGCACGGTTGGCGATCGCCAGCGGCGTTACGCCCAGCGTCAGCAAAAGCTCGGTGGGCAGCAAGTCCAGGCAAACCACCCGCCGCGTGGACGCCGCAAGCGCCTTGCGCTGGCCGGACAAGATGAAAGGGGCGGTGAGTGCCGCCCCGATCAGAGCCCGCCGGTGAAGGAGACCTCGCCGCACGGCTTCACCATTTGCGCGAAAGTGTTGCCGTGACCGTCAGCGGCTCGCCATAGCGGCAGCCGGTTGCGCCTGCGCAGGTGTAATATTGCTTGTCGAACAGGTTGCGGGCATTGACGTTCAGCGTCGTACCCTCGAACTTCGGATCGACTGCCCCGAAATCATATTTTACCATGGCGTCGGCGAGCAGGTAGCCAGGCACGTCCTCGGCACTATCGAGCAGGTTCGTCTTGCCGATGTAACGCAGGCCGCCGCCCAGCGTCAGCCCCGTCAGCCCGAGCGTATCCATGCGGTAGTCGGCCCAGATGGAAAACATATTACGGGGGGTAAGCTCTTCCTGCTGGCCGATTTCGGTGGGCACGGCGCTCTCCAGGATCCTGGTGTCCGTATAGGCGTAAGCCGCAACCAGGCCGAGTTCGTCGAACTGCCCGCGCGCTTCGAGCTCAAGGCCTCGCGAGCGCACCTTGCCCACTTGATAGGGCAGGAAGGTAATGGGATCATAGCTGACGAGATCGGTCTGGGTGAGGTCATAGATGGCGGCGCTGAGCAGCAGGTTGGAATCGGCCGGCTGATAGCGGACGCCGACCTCATATTGCAGACCCTTGGTCGGGACCAGCGCGTCGCCTGTTCGCGAATCTACACCCGCCTGCGGCAGGAAGGACTGGCTGACGCTGGCATAGGGAGCGATGCCGTTGTCGAAGAGATAGACGAGCCCGGCACGCCCGGTGAAGGCGTCATCGTCCTGCTCCGTCACATCGCCGCTCTGATAGGACGTCGTTTCGCTGTCCGCCCGGTCATAGCGCCCGCCGAACAGAAAGACCCATTTTTCCCTGAACTTGATCTGGTCCTGCAGATAGACGCCGTAATTGTTGGCTGTCGTATCGGTACCCCTGTCGATCGAATAGTCGATAACGGGCGCGCCGGAATATACGGGATTATCGACATCCAGAGGAATGTAGTCGGTTCCGCGATAACGGTGCGTATCATAGCCGCGCCGGTAGTAGTCGAAGCCGGCCAGCACGTTATGTTCCCAATCGCCAAACTCGAAGGTCTTCTCCAGCGAGTTGTCGGCCGTCAGGCCACTGGATTTCTCGTCACGGACACTGGCAAGTCGGTAGAGCTGCCCGTCAGTAACGGGCGCGAGGTTGCCGATCATGTAGTCCCATTGGACGTCGGAAGCAAAATATCGAGCCTTGCTATGGAATTTGATTCCGTTGTCGAACTCATGGTCGAACAGATAGCCGGCGGACCAGCTGTCTCCCTCATAGGTGTCGAAATCCGGCTCGCCCAGGAACAGGTCGCGCGGGATGCGGCCGGTTGAGATGTCCTCCAGCATGAGCGGTGTCGAAAACCGCGTCTTCACATGCTGGTAGTTGGCGAGAAGCGTAAGCTGCGTGGCGTCATCGGGTTTGAAGGTCAGCGCCGGGGCGATGTAGACCTTGTCGTCCGGCGTGTCATTCACCCAATTGTCCGCGTCCCGGACAAGCCCGGTGAGGCGGTAGAGCAGCGTGCCGCCGGCATTGAGCGGCCCACCGAAATCGCCCGAAACCTGCTTGCGGTTGTAACTGCCATATTCGACGTTTACTTCATGCAGCGGCGTGTCGGTTGGACGCTTGGATATGCCGTTGATGACACCACCCGGCGCAAGCTGACCGTAAAGCATCGAGGACGCGCCGCGCAGCACGTCGAGCCGTTCCAGTCCGTAGGGTTCTGTTGCAAGGTCATAGACGGCGGATTGATATTTCATGCCGTCGCGAAGCAGATTGCCGCTCGGCCCTGCGGCATCGAAGCCGCGTATGTTGACGTCGTCGACCATCCGGCTGAAGGACTGCGATTGCATGGTGATTCCAGGCGTGTAGGACAGCGCCTCGGCCACTGACACCGCCTTCTGGTTGGCAATCTGATCCGCGGTGACTACCGACACCGACTGCGGCGTCTCGATCAGTGGGGTGTCGGTCTTGCTGCCGGATGCGCTGCGGGTCGCGACATAACCCTCGACCGGCCCCCAGGCCGTTTCGATGCGCCCCTGGACGTCGATGGGATCAAGCACCACCTGCGCTCCATCGGCAGGCTCGACGGCGCCGGTCGTGTCGGCCCGTGGCGCGACGACGGCGGCAATCGCGGCGCCCGTCATCCGCACCTGAAGGCCCGTCCCGCTCAGCATCGCCTGCAATGCCTGCCGTGGCGGCATGGTGCCGGATACCGCGTTCGACCTCTTGGCGCCGGCAACGCCCGTCGCATAGCCGACCTGCCAGCCTGTCGCCCGGATGAAGGCTTCGATGGCCGATGGCAGCGGCTGGGCGGGAATGGAGAACCGTACGGGCTGGCTGACGGAAGCCTGCTGCGCCAGGACCGGCATGGGCAGCGCCGCTGCCGATATCGCGATCAGCGCTTGCAGCAACGCCGCCTTGCGGCGCCTTCCTTTGTCGTCACGGCTGCCGACAGGCTCTCCATCACGTGCTGTTCCCTTAGTCCCCATCGCCAGGCGCCCTTCCATCAATGCAAGGGCGCCTGCCCGCTCGACAAACGCCCCTTCAATGAGAAGACGCATGGCTGGCGTATATCTCACAAAAAAAGTTGATGAATTAACGCAGGATTAAAACACCGCCGGGAAGGCGACTGACTTTGGCTCCCGCGGCTTCGGCCAGATTGCGGATCGCGCCTTCCGGATCGTCAAGGCGATAGTTGCCGCTTATCCTGATATCGCCGACCTTGGAACTCAGGACAAAGATCGGCTCCGGATAATAACGTCCCAGATCCCGCACCGCGGCCGACAAAAGTCTGTTCTGAAAGACAATGCGTCCACCCACCCATGCCAGGGCGCTTTTCGCGTCCACCGGCGTTACCGGCGAAAGAGCATCAGACGTCACCTCGATCATTTCACCGGGGTCGAGTGAAGCCGCATCGGCCGCATCGTTGAGGCGGCTTACTTCGACATGGCCTCGTTCCAGTGTGACGGTATCCAGTTGCGATCCGGCCCGCACGGCAAAGGCGGTGCCCGTGACCCGCACATGGCTGAAGGCCGCCGACACGACGAACGGATGGGCTGGATCAGGCACAACCTCGAAGAACGCCTCGCCTTCCAGCAGTTGCACGCCGCGCCGTCCGTTGTCGAAATCGATGGCGACGGCAGAGGCCGTATTCAGCATCATGACCGAACCGTCGGGCAGGGAAATCTGGCGGAAATCTCCGGTGGCGGTCATGTAATCGGCTTGCCAGCGCAGCATCAGACCAGGAAGCTGTACGGCTCCGACCGCAACAACCGCCAGCGCCGCGGCTATGGAAAACCATGCCTTCGCGCCGAGCCGCCGCCCAACCCGCTGCTCGTGTGCTGTGCTTGCGACATTCGATCGGTCGAGGGATGCCAGCTTTTCCGCATCGATCGTCGAGGCCTCGCGCAAAGCCGCCGAGCCCGCCATCTGCTCGATTTGCTCGAAGGCCTTCGCATTTTTTGAATCGGCCTCAAGCCAGCGTTCGAATTCGAGGCGTGTCAAAGCATCGGAATTGGCTTCCAGGCGCACAAACCAATCAAGGGCCGCGTCGACAACGGAATCCTGATGTCGGTACGGATCGGTATCCTGTCTCCCCACCTTGCGGTCCTTTTTTTGATCGTCATATCCTTGACGTACTAGAACGGTCGATCTCCTAAAATCGACCCCTTATGATCAGAAACGCGAGGATTTCGATCGGCCTGTCTACTGGCTGCCAAGGGCTAGAGGCTGCCAAGCTTTCGCATGGCGTCGTGGCAATGACCCATCGCCAGTTTGACGTCGTTGAAAACCGTGTTCTGCGAAACGCCCAAATGCTCGGCTATCTTCGGGTAGGGCCATCCCTCCACGCGGGCCAGCATCCAGGCGCGCCTGGTCCGCTCCGGCAATTTTTCGAGTGCTGCGGCCAGGTGGCGCACCCGTTCGCGCTCGATGGCTATGGTTTCCGGCGACGGCGTTTCGGCTGGAATTTCGGTACAATCCTGGACCTCCAGGTCCGTGCGCTCATAGCGCGCGCGTGTCCTGCGGCGCCTCTCATGGTCCAGTGCCAGATTGCGCGCGGTGTGATGCAGGAAGGCTTCGATGCGATCGATCGGCCCCGCCTCAAGCGCCTTTCGGGTGCGCAGATATGTTTCCTGCGCAAGATCTTCCGCCGTCGAGGGATCCCGAACGATGCGCATGACACTGCCCATCAGCGAGCGCTTCTCGGAGAGAAAGATGGTTGTCAGGTTGGGCGGCATCACACGCTTGCCGAAGCCGTGAACTGACCGGCAGCGACATGCATCCCTCTTCCCTTTGTCTGGAAGAGCAGAACACAGGAACATCCCGAGCACGCGATTGTCACAGGAACCCACCAGACCACACCGCCGAGACGCAGCGGAGATACTGCGCTATCAAACATGTGCGAAAAGGTCAACTTATTGACCCCAAAGGGCTTGGCACCAGGGGCGCCCTCGCCGGTCGCAACGTCGATCATCATATTCCCGATAGATCGATAGCTCGGCAAACGGTACGCAGCGCCGCCGACTGCTGCGGCATCGGTTGCCCTGACTACAAAATTGCTGGGTGCTTTCCTGTTCGTCAGGGCCCGGTGTAACGGGTCAGGGTTGCTGTATTGCTGCGAGTTTCCAGTCGCCACCGTTCTGGCGCGTGAAAGTCCACAATTCGGTTGTTTCCGTCGGCCGATCGGCTTCGCCGGCGACGATCTTGCCGCTGGCGCGATCGCGCATCACGTCATGGGACTCGTAGCGCAGGGCAGCCGTGGCGTAGTCGCGACCATCTTCCCGCCAGCTCTCCGCAATATCGGCCTCCAGAAGGCTGACGTTCGACACCTCGTTTCTGATGCCGTTTTTGGCATTATCGGCAAGTTCCTCGGACAGGTACGACACCATCTCGGGGGTCGCCAGCCGGCGCAGGCCAGCATGGTCTTCGCGCCCGAATGCTTCCTGAACCTCCGTCAACCGTTGCTGGAATGTGTCGAGGTCGGCCGGCGTCATTGTAATTTCATCGGAGGCTTGAGCCGACCGGCCAAATCCAGACCCGATGCCTGGAATGGGGAAAGACGAGACGTTGCCAGCCTCGGGCTGGGCTGCGGCGTTTCGCCCGAAGCTCCCCATGCTGCGCGGAACACCGGCCATGGCGGGCGCTTGGTTGCGTGCCGATTGCGACCGGAAAAAGCGGATGGCCAACATGATCGCGCCGGCGATGAGCAGTCCCTGAAGCAGCAGACCCAACATGCCAGCTAGGCCGCCGAACCCCTGGCCCAAAAGAAGTCCGATCAGGCCGCCGAGCAGCAGGCCGCGCATCATCGAACCGCCTAGGCCGTTGAAGAAGCTTGGTCGTTGGGATGCCGGCGTCTGGCGGGCCGCATTGTTCGTCGCTGGCGTCATCGAGCGCTCGACCGGCGCGGCCGGCTGTGGCGCCGTCCTGGTCGGCGGGACCGACTGGAAAGTGCGCGTGCCGCGGCTGCCGAAGCTGCCGCCACGGCGCGCCTCGGCGTAATCGGCCGTGACCATGGAAAATGCCAGGAACAGCCCTGCAAACAAAGCGGCAAACCGGCTCGAACGCGAAATCATCATAGCAAACCCTTAAGCGACACTCTTGCCGCTCATATGGGGTGCGCCGATCGAAATATCAGTGGCCCGCACCTTCCGCAGTCAAGATTGAGGAGAATTCCAGGACCGCCCCTCCACCAGACACGGCAGCTGGCCGTGATCCTTCTGTCACTTTGTGCGTTGTTGCCTGAGGCCCATCGAGGAGATGAACGGTGTTTGCGGGTTTCAGAGCCACCAGCTTGCAACTGGACGACACGGCCATTTTCGCAAGGGTCGGCGGGACGGGGCCGCCGCTGCTGCTGCTTCATGGTTTTCCCGAAACGCATCTGATGTGGAGGGATATCGCGGTAGCATTGGCGCCCCGTTTTACGGTGGTCGCCGCCGATCTTCGGGGTTATGGGCAAAGCGGGTGCCCGGTCTCCTCTGCCGATCATGGCCCATACGCCAAGCGCGCCATGGCTGGCGACATGGTTCAACTCATGAAACAGCTGGGATTTGAGCAGTTCATGGTTGCCGGACATGATCGTGGCGGGCGGGTCGCCTATCGTCTGGCGCTCGACCATCCCGGCGAAATCTCCAAAGTCGCCGTCCTCGACGTCATCCCCACCGCCGCCGCGTGGGATAGGGCGGATGCCAGGCTTGCTCTGAGCTTCTGGCCCTGGAGCCTTCTCGCGCAGCCGGAGCCGCTGCCGGAGCGGCTGATAGGCGCAGCGCCCGACGCCATCGTCGACAATGCGATTGTGCAGTGGGGGTCGCCGGAAGAAATGTTCTCTACGGAGGTCAGGGACGCCTATGTCGATGCGCTTCGCGATCCCGTTCATGTTCACGCGATATGCGAAGAATATCGGGCCGCCGCCACGATCGATCGTGAACATGACGCGTTGGATCAGGCAAACGGTCGTCGCATCGAGTGTCCGCTACTGGCATTGTGGAGTAGCGAAGGCGGCCTGGAGAACTGGTATGCGGAGGAAGGCGGACCGCTGGCTATATGGAGAAAATGGACCGACAGAGTTGAAGGAAGCCCTGTCCCGGGCGGGCACTTCTTTCCGGAAGAGCACCCTCGTCAGACCGCAACGGCTCTCTCGAAATTCTTCGAGGACAATTAGGGGGAATGACGCGTCGAACAGAGTATTGTAGAGGTTCACATGCTTCCGTTACGCAAAACCTCGGGAACGCTCTGCGGTCCGAGATCGGGACCCCTCTGATACCAGCCCCATTCGGCGTCAAACCTGCTTGTTAAAAATATGAAGCCGATCACCAGAGCCACGCCCCTGATATGCAGCCTCGTAATTGTAGGAGGTTGCGCCTCGCCCTTCAGTGCATCCTTTGATGCCGCGAAATACGACAAGATGAGCTGCATCGAACTCAACGTGGCCATGGGCGAAGTCGCCAAGGAGATGTCGGCGACAGCGATCACCCGGGGCAAAGTCGCGAAAACCAATATTCCGGGCTGGCTATTGGGAGCCCGGCGTGTCGCCTCTACCGTCACTGCCCGCCAGAGCGCGAAAATCGAGCAGTTGCGGCAGCAGGAGGCTGCGATCGCAGCAGCGAGACGAAGCAAGTGCTGATTGCGCCGACGGCTGTCGGCATGATCGCGTTGATACAGCCCTCAGCCCGACGCCCCGGATTGATGCGCGGCAATTGCACTCAGAAAAGTCTGGCCGAATTCCTTGAGTTTCGCGGCGCCGACGCCGTTCACTTCGGCGAACGCGTCGAGGTCGCGCGGGCAGCGTTCGGCCATGTCGATCAGCGTACGATCGGAGAAGATCACATAGGCCGGCACCTGGCGTTCCCTAGCGAGGCTGAGCCGCAGCGCCTTGAGCGCGGCCAATAGCGAAGCATCAAGGCCTGTGGTGCCCGCGGCGGTACCTCCGGTGGAACGCAGCTTGCCGCGCGCGGCGCGATGCCGCGTTTCGACACGATACTGGAACGGCACCTCGCCACGGCCGAGCGCATGGCCCTTTTCGGCGATGGCAAGACCGCCATGGCCGGACGGATCCGGCTCCAGGAACCCGCCCGCGACAAGCTGACGGATCAGCGATAGCCAGAAATCCTTCTTGTGCGCCACTCCGGCGCCAAAGCTGGCGAGCCTCTCATGGCCTCTGGCCAGCACCTTCTCGGTTTCATGGCCGAGCAGAATGTCGATGACATGGGCCGCACCGAAGCGTTCGCCGCTCTCAGCGACCGTCCCCAGGATGATGCGCGCCTCAGCAGTGCCATCTGCGCGCGGCACCTGATCTAGGCAATTGTCGCAATTGCCGCATGGCGACGCTTCCTCGCCGAAATAGCCAAGCAGCACCTGGCGGCGGCACTGCGCCGTCTCGCAATAGCCGATCAGCGTATCGAGCCGGCGATGCGCCCGTCTTTTGTGCTCCGCCGCTGCATCCTCCTCGTCGATGAACAGGCGCCGCATGCGGATGTCGCCAAGCCCGAACAACATATGCGCCACCGCCTCCCGCCCGTCGCGGCCGGCACGACCGATCTCCTGATAGTAAGCCTCCAGGCTACCCGGCATATCGGTGTGGAAGACATAGGCGACGTCAGGCTTGTCGATGCCCATGCCGAAAGCGATGGTCGCCACCATCACCACGCCGGAGAGCGTCATGAAAGCGTTTTGGTTCGCTTCACGCGCGTCCTTGCTCATGCCGGCATGATAAGCGAGCGCGCGTACGCCGTTCTGTTCGAGGAACGCCGCCATTTCTTCCGTCTTCTTGCGCGACAGACAGTAGACGATGCCGCTGCGGCCGGCGTGACGCTGCACGAACTCCAGCAACTGGCGCTTGCTGTTCTGCTTGGTCTCGATGCCAAGCTTGATGTTCGGCCGGTCGAAACCCAGCACCAGGCTCTCGACGCTCCCCGCGAACAGCCGCGCGGCGATGTCGGTGCGCGTGGCTTCGTCCGCTGTCGCCGTCAGCGCGATGATCGGCACATCGGGAAAGATACCGGAGAGCCGCGACAACTCTTCATATTCGCGCCGGAACGCCGGACCCCATTGCGAGATGCAATGCGCCTCGTCGACAGCGATCAGCCTGATATCGAGCCTGGCCAGCGCCTCGAGCATCCGCGTGGTCATCAGCCGCTCAGGCGCGAGATAGAGCAGGCGCGTCTGGCCCGCGGCAACGCGGCGCCATGCGGCGACATTGGCATCGCGGTCGAGCGAGGAATTGATCGTATCGGCCGCCACGCCGGCAAGGCGCAACGCGGCGACCTGGTCCTGCATCAGCGCCACCAGCGGCGAAACGACGATGGTGAGCCCGCCCAGGACCAGCGCCGGGACCTGGTAGCACAGCGATTTGCCAGCGCCGGTCGGCATGACAGCCAGCACATGACGCCCGGCCAGCAGCGCCTCCATCACAGCATCCTGGCCGGGGCGAAAATCGTCGAAGCCGAACACGTCCTTCAGGACGCGCCGCCTGGGATCCTCCGCCGGGATACTCGCCGCCGATACCTGCATCAGGGAAGTTCTACGATCGGCGCCGCCCGGAAAGACGGCGTGGAGGGTGGCTGAAGAGGCATCCCCTTCATTGGCTGATATTGGATCGTGATTCCAGCCCTGTTTTCTTTCGTACAAGGAACGCAGCGCTCCGGCCGGTTAATCCTATCTTCACCAAGATTCGGCAGCTTCGGGCACTGCGGCGATGTTTCGAGTACCGCGGCGCCGCAAGGCGCCTAGGCAACAGCCCCGCGCCTCTCCGGAGGCGCGGGATTTCGTTTGCAAGAATGCCGTCAGGCGAGAAAATCGGCGCGGCGCGGCGTAAAGCTGTCAACCAGGCGCCCGGCCTCGAGCGCCTTGACGCCATGGACGAGGTTGGATGGGACAATGAAGCTGCTCCCCGCTTCCAGGAGCTCGGTCCTGCCGTCGATGGTGACCTCGAAACGGCCTTCGGCGACGTAGCTCGCCTGGACATGCGGGTGCGAATGCAGCGCCCCGACACCACCCTTGTCGAAACCGAACTCGACCATCATCAATTCGTCCGTGTGCAGAAGCACGCGCCTGCGATTGCCATCCGGGGTCGGCGTCCATGCGCCCTCGCCGGCATGCGCAAAAACCTTCGTTGCAGTCATTGCCAAATCCTCATCGCTCTCTCATCGCGCCAGCCAGCCGCCGTCCACCGGCACCACCGCGCCATGCATGTAGTTGGACGCCGGCGCCAGCAGGAAGACGGCCGCGTCGCCGATGTCTTCCGGCTCGCCCCAGCGCCCGGCCGGAATGCGCGCCAGAATGGCAGCGCTGCGGTCCGGATCGGCACGCAGCGCCTCGGTGTTGTTGGTCTCGATATAGCCGGGCGCAATGCCGTTGACGTTGATACCATTCGGTGCCCATTCGCAGGCGAGCAGCCGCGTGATGCCGAGTACGCCGTGTTTCGAGGCTGTGTAGGAGGCGACGCGAATGCCGCCCTGGAAGCTGAGCACCGATGCGATGTTGACGATCTTGCCCTTGCGTCCTCCGGCAAGCACGCGTCTGGCGAAGCTCTGGCTGAGAAAAAAGACCGTCTTCAAATTGATGTCCATGACGTCGTCCCAATCGGCCTCGGCCAATTCGACCGCATCGGCGCGCCGGATGATGCCGGCATTGTTGACCAGCCCGTCGAGCGGCCCATGCTCGTCCCAAACGCGGTCGAGCATGCTGGCGGCGGCCAAGGGATCGCCGAGGTCGGCGGCCACCGCAGCGAACGTCCCGCCCGCCGCCGCGAGCTTTCCCGCTGTCTCGTCCATCGCCGAACGGCCGACGCCGACCACTGCACCGCCGGCGCGGGCGATCGATAGGGCGATGCCCTGGCCGATGCCGGTGTTGGCGCCGGTCACCAGGATGCGCTTGCCCGCCAGGCTGAAGGCGGAAAGGCCGCTCACCGCAGCTCGTCCATCGTTACCGGATCGACATCGGTATAGTCGACATTGTCGCCGGCCATCGCCCAGATGAAGGCATAGTTGGAGGTGCCGGCACCCGAATGGATCGACCATCCCGGCGAGAGCACCGCTTCTTCATTGCGTATGACGAGATGGCGCGTTTCGTCCGGCTCGCCCATGAAATGAAACACGCGCGCCGCATCGGCCAAGTCGAAATAGAGGTAGGCTTCCATGCGCCGGTCATGCACATGGCACGGCATGGTGTTCCAGACCGAACCTGACGCGAGCTGGGTCATGCCGACGACGAGCTGGCAGGTTTTGACGCCGTCGGCATGGATGAACTGGAAGATCGAACGCTCATTGCAGGTCGCCTGGCTGCCGAGATCGAGCCGCTTGGCATCGCCGATACGGATCAACTGGCTGGGATGGCTCTGATGCGCTGGCGCGCTGAGCAGATAGAACTTGGCCGGCTCGGCCGGATTGACTGAAGCGAACGACACCTCATTGGCGCCCATGCCGAGATACAGCATGTCGCGCGGCTGCAGCTCATAGGACTGGCCGTCGGCCTTCACGGTGCCGGCGCCACCGATGTTGACGGCGATCATTTCGCGGCGATCGAGAAAGTTCTTGGTCCCGGTCGGTTTGATCGCCTGCAGCGGCAGCGGGGTGCCCGCGGGCATGGCGCCGCCGACGATCATGCGGTCGTAATGCGTGTAGGTCAGGCCGATGCGGCCGAGCTGGAACAGACCTTCGATCAGGAAATTATGACGAAGCTCGTCCGTCCCCATCGCCGCGGCGGTAACAGGGTCTATGGCGAAGCGCGAGGTGAGGTCCGTGTGATTGTCGGTGTGATTCATTTCTGCCTCATTGGTCATTCGGTTGCCGCGGCCTTGACCGACTCGGCATAAAAACTCTGACGTGCGTGCAGGCGCTCACGATAGCGCTGCTGGCTTGCGGTGAGATGCGAGCGCATGGCTTCGCGCGCGGACTCCGCGTCGCCTGACGTAATGGCATTCAGGATCACCAGATGCTCGCCTTGCAGCCCCCGCTGGTAGGCGTCGGATTGGGCGAGCTCGGTGGACCAGGGTGAAGTCACGTCGCACGGAATGGCCCGCCGGCCGAGCACGTCGAGCATCTCGACATAGAACGGGTTGTTGGTGGCGCTGGCGATCGCGCGGTGGAAGGCAAGGTCGGCTGGGCCTGTCGGCTCGCTGTTCAAGAGCAATCGCTCGAACTCGAAGAACGCCTCCTGGATCGCCGCTTCCTGCGCTGCATTGCGACGGATAGCGGCGAGCCCGGCGGATTCGATCTCGATCGCCAGGCGCACCTCGAGCACGTTGAGCGCGATCGAGTCCTTGGCTCCCATATCCGCGGCCAGCGCGCCGAACATCGTCGAGATATGCTCGGTGACGAAGACGCCGGCACCCTGGCGCGGCTCGACCAGACCGTCGGCCGCAAGCTTGGCCAGCGCTTCACGGACGACGGTTCGGCTGACGCCGAAGGTTTCGGTCAGCTGACCCTCGGTCGGCAGCTTCTGTCCAGGCTGGATCTCGCCCGCATGCAACTGCTTTCGAAGCGCCGCGACCACGGTTTCTGAAAGCTTGGGCTTGCGTTCGACCTTCAGGCTGGTCGCCATGTCAGATGCCATTGCCAACCCCTATTTGAACACGCTTGGCAGCCAGAGCGAGATCGCCGGAATGTAAGTGACGAGCCCCAGCACCACGAGGCCTGCCCCATAGAATGGCCAGATCGAGCGCATGGCTTCCCAGACGGATATCTTGCCCACTGCGCACGCCACGAACTGCACGGCGCCGACCGGCGGCGTGTTCAGTCCGATGCCGAAATTGAGGATCATGATGACGCCGAAATGCACCGGATCGACGCCGTAAGCCTGTGCCACGGGCAAGAAGATCGGCGTGCAGATGATGATCGTCGGCCCCATATCCATGAAGGTACCGAGAAACAGCATCAAGATGTTGAGCAGGAGAAGCACGACCAGCGGATCCTCCGAGATCGCGTTCATCGAGGCTATGAGTGCCGCCGGCACTTTCAGAAAGGCCATCAGCCACGAGAACGCCGCCGCCATGCCGATGATGAGCAGCACCATGGCGGTGGTGCGCACGGCGCCATGGGTGGCATGAACGAAACCTTCCCAAGTCATCTGGCGGTAAACCAGGACAGTAACCAGCAACGCATAGATGACGGCGATGCAGGAACTCTCGGTGGCCGTGAAGACGCCCGATCGCACGCCGCCGAAGATGATCGCGATCAGCAGCAGGCCGGGCACCGCGACGGCGAAGAGATGCGCGACGGCGGCGAAACCCGGAAACGGCTCGGTCGGATAGCCGCGCGAGCGCGCCACGAAATAGGCGGTGACCATCAGGGCCAGGGCCAACAGCAGGCCTGGGATGATGCCGGCCGTGAACAGGTCGGCGATTGAGATCTTTCCGCCTGCCGAGATCGAGTAGATGATCATGTTGTGCGACGGCGGCAGCAGCAGCGCGATTAGCGCCGCCATCGAGGTGACGTTGACGGCGTAATCCGCGCCATATCCACGCGCCTTCATCTGCGGGATCATCAAGCCGCCGACCGCCGCAGCCTCCGCCACCGCGGAGCCCGAAATGCCGCCGAACAGTGTAGCCGTTGCGATGTTGACCTGCCCGAGACCACCACGCATGTGGCCGACCAGCGAGCCGGCGAAGGCAACGATCTTGCTGGCGATGCCGCCGCGCACCATCAAGTCGCCGGCGTAGATGAAAAACGGGATGGCCAGCAGCGAAAAGACGCTCATGCCGGAGTTCAGGCGCTGGAACACGATGAGCGGCGGCAGGCCTATATAGAGGACGGTGGCAAAGCTTGCGACGCCGAGGCAGAAAGCGATCGGCGTACCGATGAGCATCAGAACGGTGAAGACGCCGAAGAGTATCCAGAGTTCCATGGCGTCAGACCTTCACATCAGCTGTATCGAGTTCGGCTGCGACTTCTGCCGGCGGCAGTTCATCGAGCGCATCGTCGATCGGCGCGCCGGACAGGCGAAGCACGATGCGCTCCAGCGTGAAGAGCACGATGAGCGCGCCTCCCGCCACAAGCGGGACGTAGTCCCAGCCTCCCGATATGCCGAGCGACGGCAAGGTGGTGCCCCAGGTCAAGGCGACCAGCTGGCTGCCATACCAGATCATGCCGATGCCGAAGGCGAGCGCGACGAGGTCCGAGATCATCCTCAGCCAACGCTTGCCGCCTTTCGGCAGCACGTAGAGCAGGACGTCGAAGCCGAGGTGATAGTTCTCGCGCACTCCGACGGCGGCACCGAGGAAAATGAACCAGCTCATCAGCATCACCGAACCCTGCTCGGTCCAGCTCGGCGAGCGGTTCAGGACATAGCGGCCGAACACCTGCCAGGCGACGAAGGCGGTCATCAGTACCAGCCCGACGCCGGCAATCCACAGCGCCGCCGTGCTGACGCGCGACATCATGCGCGCGACGCCGGACAGGAGCGGTCTTTGTTCTGGGCTGGAGGCCACCGGTTTTCTCCGCAAGAGGAAGGCGGCGCGGAATGCCCGCGCCGCCGCTAGATCACTGCACGGCCTTGATGGCCTCGACCATCGCCTTCAGCTTGTCGTCCTTGACGTGCTTCTCGTAGACCGGACCCATCGCGTCGATGAAGGGCTGCTTGTCCGGCGTCGTGATCTGCGAACCGGCTGCCTCGACCTTGGCGCGCGATTCTTTGACCTTGGCGGCCCACAGCTCACGCTGCTTGGCGACGCTTTCCTTGGCGGCCGTCTTGAAGATCGCCTGATCTTCCGGCGTCAGCTTGTCCCAGCTCGACTTCGCCATGACGAAGGCTTCCGGCACCATCGTGTGCTCGTCGAGCGAATAGAACTTGGCGACTTCCGCATGCTTGGCGGTGTCGTAGCTCGGAAAATTGTTCTCCGCGCCGTCGATGACCCCGGTCTCGATCGCCGAATACACCTCGCCATACGGCATCGGCGTCGCGTTGGCGCCGAGAGCCGCCACCATGTCGACGAAGATGTCGGATTGGATGACGCGAAACTTCATTCCGGCCAGATCGGCTACAGAGTTGATCGGCTTCTTCGAATTGTAGAAGGAGCGCGCGCCACCATCATAAAAGGCGAGCAGCACCAGCCCGACCTGTTCGAACGCCGCCGCGATCTGGTCGCCGACCGCACCGTCCATGACCTTGTGCATATGGTCTTCCGTGCGGAAGATATAGGGCAGCGAAGGCACGGTGGTTTCGGGGATGAGCCCGTTGAATGGCGCCATCGAGACGCGGTTGAGGTCGATCACGCCGGAGCGCACCTGCTCGATCGTGTCCTTTTCCTCGCCGAGCTGCGCGGAATGATAGAGCTCGACCGTATAGCGGCCGGCCGTCCGCTCCTTTACAAGTTCGCCGAAATATTTGACTGCCTCGACCGTCGGATAGCCGTCCGGGTGCGTGTCGGACGAGCGCAGAACCGTCTGAGCGCTTGCCGTTCCGGCCATCAGTGCGGCGGCAAGCAGCGTAGCTCCCGCCAGTCTGGAAAAATGCAGCATTGGTTTCCTCCCGTTTGAACGATGGCGGCAAGCGCCGTTAGAGCCGGTACGCCTTTTTTGCCAGCGTATAGGCCAGATCCTGCGCCAGCTCGTGCGCCTCGTCCTCGCGGAGCCGGTGCTCGGCGACGAGACGCGCGAGAAAGGCGCAATCGACCCGACGCGCCACATCGTGGCGAGCCGGGATGGATGGAAAGGCGCGGGTGTCGTCGTTGAAGCCGACCGTGTTGTAGAAGCCGGCGGTCTCGGTCGTCATCTCGCGGAACCGGCGCATGCCCTCCGGGCTGTCGTGGAACCACCAGGCCGGTCCGAGCTTCAGCGCCGGGTAGACGCCGGCGAGCGGCGCCAGCTCGCGCGCATAGCTGGTCTCGTCGAGCGTGAAGACGATGACGGTGAGGTCGCGCTCCAGCCCGACGCAGTCGAGCAGCGGCTTCAGCGCCGTTACATAGTCGGTTCTGGTCGGGATATCGAAGCCCTTGTCCCTGCCGAACCTCTGGAAGACGGCAGGCGAATGGTTGCGCCAGGAGCCGGGATGGATCTGCAGGACGAGCCCGTCGTCGCGACTCATCTTGGCCATTTCGGTCAGCATCTGGGCGCGAAACAGTTTTCGCTCGCGCTCGTCGTCCGAGCCTCGGCGGATACGGCTGAACAGCTCGGCGGCAGCGGCATCCGAAAGATTGGCGGTTTCCGCCGTCGGATGGCCGTGATCCGACGCGGTCGCGCCGAAACTCTTGAAGAAGGCTCGCCGCTGGCGATGCGCGTCGAGATAGCCGGCCCAGCTGCCGGTGTCGCAGCCGGTGATTGCTCCGAGCTGGTCGAGATTGGCGGAAAACCCTTCAAAATCGGGATCGACGACCGCGTCTGGCCGATAGGCGGTGACGACGCGTCCCTCCCAGCCGCTGTCGCGGATCATCTGGTGCCATCTGAGATCGTCGAGTGCGCCTTCTGTCGTCGCGATGACCTCGATGTTGAAGCGCTCGAACAGCGCTCGCGGGCGAAAATTCTCCCGCTGCAGCAAGGTCGAGATCGTGTCGTAATGACGGTCGGCGGTTGCGGCCGTCAGCGGCTCTTCGATGCCGAACAGATGCGCAAGCACATGGTCGAGCCACAGCCGCGTCGGCGTGCCGCGGAACAGATAATAGTGCTCGGCGAAGCGCCGCCAGATTGTCCTGCCGTCGGCCTCCACCGGTGAGCCGTCGAGCGTTGGCACGCCGAGATCCTCAAGACGGATGCCCTGGCTGAACAGCATTCGGAAAATGTAATGGTCCGGCACAACAAGCAATTGCGCCGGATCGGCAAACGCCTCGTTGAGCGCATACCAGCGCGGATCGGTGTGACCATGCGGGCTGACGATCGGCAGGTCCTTCACTCCGGCGTAAAGATCGCGGGCAAGCGAACGCGGACGCGTCTCCGATGGAAACAGCAAATCCGGATCGGTCAGTACGGCCACCATCAATCCTCCCAATGCGGCAATCGGTAGGATTGGAAAGAAATAATGTCAACATACAAAAATCAGATTGTTATATGATGACTTGATGGCGGTGACCCATTGTGCGGGAGGGAAACGAATGTTACGCCGCTGCCAACCATGCCTCCGGACGACCACCGCACCATGACCAACAGACGCCTTTCGAACAACACGCTGCAGGCATTGCCGGCTTCGGTCGCAATCCCTGGATACGATCGCGACCAGATCGTGCCGGGCATCGTCCATCTCGGCGTCGGCGCGTTCCACCGCGCCCATCAGGCAGCCTATATCGACGACTGCCTGATGGCAGGAGAGACGGATTGGGGCATTGTCGGCGTCTCGCTGCGCAGCGCCGATACAAGCGACGCGCTGGGGCCGCAGGACGGGCTCTACTCCCTGGCGGTCAGGAGCAGCGGCAGCGAAGGCCTGCGCGTCGTCGGCTCTATCCTGTCGATGCTGGTGGCCCCGCAAGATCCGGGCGCGGTGCTGGCCGCGCTGACGGAACCGCGCACACGCATCGTCACGCTGACGATCACCGAAAAGGCCTATCTCAGGGCGGCGGGTGGCGGACTGGACACAGCCCATCCCGATATCGTCCACGATTTGGCCAACCCGGACCTGCCGCGAACGGCGCACGGTTTCCTCGTCGAATCGCTTTCGCGCCGCCGCGCCGCCGGCATCCAGCCATTTACTGTGCTCTGCTGCGACAATCTCCCCGCCAATGGCGCCACATTGCACCGGCTGCTGGTCGAATTCGCCGCTTTGCGCAACACCGATCTCGCCCGCCATATCGCCGACGAGGTGGCGTTTCCGTCGAGCATGGTCGATCGCATCGTGCCGGCGACCACCGGTGCCGATCGGGCGCGGATATCAGGCCAGCTCGGCGTTGAGGACGCCTGGCCTGTCATGACCGAACCGTTCTGCCAATGGGTGGTCGAAGACGATTTCCCGGCCGGCAGGCCGGCCTGGGAAAAGTTCGGCGTCACCATGGTCGGCGACGTCGGACCGTTCGAGGACATGAAGCTGCGCCTGCTCAACGGCTCGCACTCGGCCATCGCCTATCTCGGCCTGCTCAGCGGTCATGAGACGGTCGATCGCGCCTTCGCCGATCCGGCGATCCGGCAATTCGTCGACGGATTGTGGGCCGAGGCTATTCCGACGCTGCCGCAAGATGTCGGGCTCGATACGGCCGACTACACGGCCCAGCTCGCCGAGCGCTTTTCGAATACCGCGCTTGCCCACCGGACGGCGCAGATCGCCAATGACGGCAGCCAGAAACTGCCGCAGCGCATCGTCGCCTCCGCCATGGAACGGCTGAGCGGCGGCGCCCTGCCCGCGCATCTCATGCTGGTGGTGGCCGCCTGGATCGCCGCCTGCGAGGCGCGCGGCAATGCCTTGCCGGAAAACCATTTTACCGATCCGCTCGATGCGGCGCTGGCCGCGCTCGACACCCGGCGCCAGTCGGCTAAGGACGCCGCAATGGCGGTGTTCGACCTGGCCGGCTTCGCCAAGGGCGGTGCCGAGCGCCTGACGCTGGTCGACCTCGCGGCCGCCCATCTCGAGCGCCTGCGGCGGGGCGGAGTGGCCGCTGCTCTCACGGCGCTGGGCATACAGGCTGCGAATGATTAGAGCGTAGCGGGCGATCCAGAAACTTTGATGTCGGCGGGACAGCGCCCCCCTCTGCCCTGCCGGACATCTCCCCCACAGGTGGGGAGATTGGCTGCCACTGCGGCTTTCGCCAATTTCTAACGTTTCAGGGACGGCTAGTGCGCCGAAGCTGCCAATCTCCCCCCTTGTGGGGGGATGTCCGGCAGGACAGAGGGGGGCGCGAAGGATCGCGACAAACGGCCGTCGCACTCTAATGTCGTAGCATGAATTCCAGGGTGTTCGCTCCGCTTCGCCCTGAATGACGAGGGATTAGCCCTGCCTTTATGCCGGCAATATCGCGCCTTCGAGCGTGGTGAGCTGGCTAAGGAACTGCTCGGCCTTGGTACGGGTCTGATCGTCCTTCGCGTCGGCGGCGTCTTCCCTGGCTTCCTGGATGCGGCGGGCAAGGTCGGCGCGGTCGATATCACCCACGGCGACCGCCGATTCTGCCAACAGCGTGCAGCCGGCAGGAACGATATCGGCAAAACCGCCGAACACGACGTAGCGCTCTTCCTTGCCTGCGGCGGTCTTAACCGTGACGACGCCCGGCTTGATCGTGGTCATGACCGGCGCGTGATGGGCCATCACGGTCATCTCGCCTTCGGCGCCCGGGATGACGACGGATTCGACCTGCTCGGAAACCAGCAGGCGCTCCGGCGAGACCAGTTCGAATTGGAAAGCTTCAGCCATGTCAATTTAGTGAGTAGGGAATAGGAACCAGGCAGTAGCAAGTGGCCCTAACCGGCCCACATCACGCAGCTGCTATTCCCTACCCACTACTGACTACTCCCTATTCCCTAAATTAAGCCGCTTCAGCCGCCAGGCGCTGTGCCTTCTCGACCGCTTCCTCGATGCCGCCGACCATGTAGAAGGCGGCTTCCGGCAGGTGGTCATAGTCGCCGTTGCAGAGACCCTTGAAGCCCTTGATGGTGTCGGCGAGATCGACCAGCTTGCCCGGCGCTCCGGTGAACACTTCGGCGACGAAGAAGGGCTGCGACAGGAAGCGCTCGATCTTGCGGGCGCGGGCCACCGTCTGCTTGTCCTCTTCCGACAGCTCGTCCATGCCCAGGATGGCGATGATGTCCTGCAGCGACTTGTAGCGCTGAAGAATCGACTGCACCTGACGCGCGACCTGGTAGTGCTCTTCGCCGACGACCATCGGGTCGAGCATGCGCGAGGTCGAATCGAGCGGATCGACGGCCGGATAGATGCCCTTTTCCGAAATCGCGCGGTTGAGCACGGTCGTCGCGTCGAGGTGGGCGAACGAGGTCGCCGGCGCCGGGTCGGTCAGATCGTCGGCCGGCACGTAGATCGCCTGCACCGAGGTGATCGAGCCCTTGGTCGTCGTCGTGATGCGCTCCTGCAGCGCGCCCATGTCGGTGGCCAACGTCGGCTGGTAGCCCACGGCCGAAGGAATGCGGCCGAGCAGCGCCGACACTTCGGAACCGGCCTGCGTGAAGCGGAAGATGTTGTCGACGAAGAACAGCACGTCCTGGCCCTGGTCGCGGAAATATTCGGCGACCGTCAGGCCGGTCAGGCCGACGCGGGCGCGCGCGCCTGGCGGCTCATTCATCTGGCCATAGACGAGCGCCGCCTTGGAGCCTTCGCCGCCGCCCTTCTTGTTGACGCCGGACTCGATGAACTCATGATAGAGATCGTTGCCTTCGCGGGTGCGCTCGCCAACGCCGGCAAACACCGAGAAGCCGCCATGCGCCTTGGCGACGTTGTTGATCAGTTCCTGGATCAGCACCGTCTTGCCGACGCCGGCACCGCCGAACAGGCCGATCTTGCCGCCGCGGGCATAGGGCGCAAGCAGGTCGAGAACCTTGATGCCGGTGACCAGGATCTGCGCTTCCGTCGACTGCTCGACATAGGTCGGAGCCGGCTGGTGAATGGAGCGCATCTCGATGCCGTCGACCGGGCCTGCCTCGTCGACCGGCTCGCCGATGACGTTGATGATGCGGCCGAGCATGCCCGGGCCGACCGGCACGGTGATCGGCGCGCCTGTGTCATAGACGTCCTGGCCGCGAACCAGGCCTTCGGTCGAGTCCATGGCGATGCAGCGCACGGTGTTCTCGCCGAGATGCTGGGCCACCTCGAGCACGAGGCGATTGCCGACATTGGACGTTTCCAGCGCGTTCAGGATCGCCGGCAGATGTTCGCCGAACTGCACGTCGACAACGGCGCCGATGACCTGGCGAACCTTGCCCGCCAAGCCAGTCTTCTTGATGGCAACGGTCGGTGCCTTCGCCGCAACGGCCTTGGCGGGTGTTGCCGCCTTCTTGGCCGGAGCGGCCTTCGCTGCCGCTGCCGGAGCTTTTGCCGGGGCTGCTGCCTTCGCGGCGGTCTTCGGGGCCGCCTTCTGGGGGGTCGCTGCTTTCGCCATCGTCTTTACCCTTTTCGTCTCTTTGTTTCTCACGCGATCCGCCTGAAGGTCGCTGACCTTCATGGGAGCACGCCTAGAGCGCCTCGGCGCCCGAAATGATTTCGATCAATTCCTTGGTGATCTGCGCCTGCCGCTGGCGGTTATAGGTGATCGACAATTTGTTGATCATGTCGCCGGCGTTGCGCGTCGCATTGTCCATGGCGCTCATCTTGGCGCCCATCTCGCCGGCCGCGTTTTCGAGCAGCGCACGGAAGACCTGCACGGAGATGTTGCGCGGGATGAGGTCGGAGAGGATTTCGCCCGGCTCCGGCTCGTATTCATAGACGGCATTGCCGCCGTTGGTCGTCTCGGTAGCAGCGGAAGGCACGCCTGCCGGGATGATCTGCTGCGTCGTAGGAACCTGGCTGATCACCGACTTGAACTGCGAATAAAACAGCGTGCAGATGTCGAAGCCGCCCTCGTTGAAGAGCTGGATGACTTTCTTGGCGATGGCATCGGCATTGACGAAGCCCAGCGTCTTCACCTCGCGCAGGTCGACGCGCTCGATGATCAGCTCTGCGTAGTCCCGGCGCAGGATGTCGAACCCTTTTTTGCCGACGCAGATGATCTTGACCTTCTTGCCGTTGGCCAGAAGCTTGCGGATGTGGTCGCGGGCAAAGCGTGCGATCTGCGAATTGAAGCCGCCGCACAGACCGCGCTCGGCGGTGCAGACGACGAGCAGATGCACGTCGTCCTTGCCGGTGCCGGTCATCAGCGCCGGGGCCTCGCCGCCGCCACCGATCGCCTGGGTGATGTTGGCCAGCACCGCGCCCATGCGCTCCGAATAGGGGCGCGCCGCTTCCGCCGCCTCCTGCGCGCGACGCAGCTTCGCCGCGGCGACCATCTGCATCGCCTTGGTGATCTTCTGCGTCGCCTTGACCGAGGCGATACGGTTACGAAGGTCTTTTAGTGAAGGCATGCTTCAAACCTGATCCCGTCCGTCCGGCTTCGTTCAAGCGAAGGTCTTGGCGAAGGTGTCGATCTCCGCCTTCAGCTTGGCGCGCAGATCGTCCGACAGCGCCTTCTCCTTGCGGATGCCGTCGAGCACGTCCTTGCCGGCCGAGCGCATATGGCTGAGCAAGCCATGCTCGAACTTGCTGACCTGGTCGATCGCCAGCTTGTCGAGATAGCCGTTGACGCCGGCGAAGATCACCGCGACCTGTTCCTCGACCTTGAGCGGCGAGAATTGCGGCTGCTTCAGGAGTTCGGTCAGGCGCGATCCGCGGTTGAGCAGGCGCTGCGTGGCGGCGTCGAGGTCGGAGCCGAACTGAGCGAAGGCCGCCATTTCGCGGTACTGCGCGAGCTCGCCCTTGATCGAGCCGGCGACCTGCTTCATCGCTTTGATCTGCGCCGAGGAGCCGACGCGCGACACCGACAGGCCGACATTGACCGCCGGGCGGACGCCCTGGAAGAACAGATTGGTTTCCAGGAAGATCTGGCCGTCGGTGATCGAGATGACGTTGGTCGGGATGTAGGCCGACACGTCGTTGGCCTGGGTCTCGATGATCGGCAACGCCGTCAGCGAACCGCCGCCATTGTCGTCATTGAGCTTGGCGGCCCGCTCCAGAAGGCGCGAGTGCAGGTAGAAGACGTCGCCCGGATAGGCTTCGCGGCCCGGCGGGCGGCGCAGCAGCAGCGACATCTGGCGATAGGCGACGGCCTGCTTCGACAGATCGTCGTAGCTGATCAGCGCATGCATGCCGTTGTCGCGGAAATATTCGCCCATCGTGCAGGCGGTGAACGGGGCCAGGAACTGCATCGGCGCCGGATCGGAAGCGGTGGCGGCGACGATGATCGAATAGTCGAGCGCGCCGCGCTCTTCGAGAACTTTCACGAACTGCGCGACGGTCGAGCGCTTCTGGCCGACGGCGACGTAGACGCAGTAGAGCTTTTCCTTCTCCGGCCCGTGGTCGTGCACCGATTTCTGGTTGAGCATCGTGTCGAGGATGATCGCGGTCTTGCCGGTCTGGCGATCGCCGATCACCAGCTCGCGCTGGCCGCGGCCGACCGGGATCAGCGCGTCGATAGCCTTGAGGCCGGTCGACATCGGCTCGTTCACCGATTTGCGCGGAATGATGCCGGGCGCCTTGACGTCGACGCGCTTGCGTTCGGTCGCCTGGATCGGGCCCTTGCCGTCGATCGGATTGCCGAGCGCGTCGACGACGCGGCCGAGCAGGCCCATGCCGACAGGCGTATCGACGATGGCGCCGGTGCGCTTGACGATGTCGCCTTCCTTGATGTCGCGGTCGGCGCCGAAGATGACGACGCCGACATTGTCGGCTTCGAGGTTGAGCGCCATGCCGCGGATGCCGCCGGGGAACTCGACCATCTCGCCGGCCTGGACATTGTCGAGGCCATAGACGCGGGCGATGCCGTCACCGACGGACAGAACCTGGCCGACTTCGGAGACCTCGGCCTCCTTGCCGAAATTCTTGATCTGGTCTTTCAGAATTGCGGAAATTTCCGCGGCGCGGATGTCCATCAGCCGACCTCTTTCAGTGCAAGCTTGAGCGAATTGAGTTTGGTTTTGAGCGACGTATCGATTTGGCGCGAGCCGATCTTGACCACCAGCCCGCCGAGCAGCGACGGATCGACGGTCACGGTGATCGCGACATCCTTGCCGGCAACGCTTTTCAGCGCCGCCTTCAGCTCGGTTTGCTGAGCCGCCGTCAGCGCATGCGCCGAGACGACTTCAGCTGATGTCTCGCCACGATGCTCGGCGGCGATCTGGCGGAACGCCTTGATCATGCCTGGCACCGCGAACAGCCGGCGGTTCTGGGCGACGACGCGCAGGAAATTGCCGGTGAGGCCGGTGATCCCTGCCTTGTCGGCGATCGCAGCAATGGCCTTAGCCTGGTCCTCGCTGGAGAACACCGGGCTATTGATCAGGCGGGTAAGGTCGGCACTGCCTTCGAGCATCGCCGCGAAACTGTTGAGGTCGGCCTCGACCTTGGCGACCAAATTCGCCTGGAGCGCGAGTTCGAACAGCGAACCTGCATAGCGCTCTGCGACACCTGAGATTGGCGATGACGATTGGGCCACGGACCGTCTTTTCTCTTATCTGAGGGGCCGCAGATTGTTGGCGCGAGCGAAAACTCTGGCTAAATCTTTGACCTTACTGCATTTTTCCAAGCACGGAGGCGCGGCTTCCGCTATCCCCGGCCGAAAGTCGATTGCCGTCTAGCACAGGCATTTTAAGACCGCAATGCGTCGTCCTGCATGGTTTTCGGGCACTATTGTCGCATCCGGCGGCGGAGTTCAGTCGAAGCCTTTGGATTCAAGACACAAAGCCGAAGGCGAAGGCAAGCGGCAGCGCCGCCAGCACCAGTTCCAAGGCAATGGAAACCCAGTTGAAAGGCGTGTTGGCGCCGTCCGACATCATCGACAGCAGCCGGCCGAAGGCGGTGAACAGCCAGGAAAAGCCAAGCGCCATGTAGAGCAGCGGCTGCGCCAGCAGAATGCAACACAGGCTGACGCCGAGATAAAAGCCCGACATCCTGCCGCGCCCTTCGGCGATCGCCGCCACCCTTTCGGGCTTGACCTGCAGCCGCAGGATGCGGAAGGCCAGCTCCGGCGCCAGGAACAGCAGCAGCCCGAACAGCAAGGTCACGACGGCGCTCGACCATGCCAGCCACTCGCCCTGGCTCATCGGCCATGGAAACGCAAATTCCATCTTGTCCCCCTCGTAAATTGCCGTTTCGAATTCGGGCATTCTAGCGAAGGAAGAAACATGCGCCAGACGGGCGTCGGCAATTTGCGTAAAGTGCATCAACCGACGGCCATCACAAAAAGCTCTGCGGATCGATATCGACCTGCACCCTGACCGAGCCCCGTATCTTCGGCCCGTCGGCCAGCATGGCGCGAATGAAGCCTTGCATGTCGGCGCGCCGCTCGCCCTGGATCAGCAGGCGAAAGCGATGACGGCCGCCGAGCAATGACAGCGGCGCCTCGGCCGGCCCCAGCACGAACAGGTCGGCGGCTTCTGGCGCGGCGCGGCGCAGGCCCCTTGCATGGCCCTCGGCTTCCGCCCGCGTCGCTGCACTGACGATGACGCCGGCGAGCCGGCCGAAAGGCGGCAATGCTGCCCGCTCGCGCTCGGCGATCTCGCGCTCGTAAAAAGCCTCGGCGTCGCCCGAGACGATGGCCCGCATCACCGGGTGGTCGGGCTGGAAGGTCTGCAGCAGGCCGAGGCTCTTCTTGCCGGTTCTTCCGGCGCGGCCGGTCACCTGGCTGAGCAACTGGAAGGTGCGTTCGGCGGCGCGCGGATCGCCATTGGCGAGACCGAGATCGGCGTCGACCACGCCGACCAAAGTCATATTGGGAAAGTTGTGGCCTTTGGCGACGAGCTGCGTGCCGATGACGATGTCCGCGTCGCCATTGGCGATGGCTTCGAGCTCCAGCCTCAGCCGCCGCACGCCGCCCATCAGGTCGGACGACAAGACGATGGTGCGGGCGTCGGGAAAATGGGCGACGACCTCCTCGGCGATGCGCTCGACGCCCGGCCCGCAGGCGACCAGATGGTCGAGCGTGCCGCATTCCGGGCAGGCCTCGGGGCGCCGCTCATTATGTCCGCAATGGTGGCAGACGAGCTGGCCGCGAAAGCGATGTTCGACCAGCCAGGCCGAGCAGACCGGGCAGCCGAAGCGATGACCGCAGACCCGGCACAGCGTCAGCGGCGCATAGCCGCGCCGGTTGAGGAACAGCAGCGATTGTTCCTTTTTCTCCAGCGTCTGCCGCATATGGCCAAGCAGCACCGGCGACAGGAAGCTGCCGCGCGCCGGCGGGGCGCGGCGCATGTCGATCGTCTTCAGGTCGGGAAGCGCCGCCTCGGCAAAGCGCGCCGAAAGCACTGCCCTGCTGTAGCGGCCCTGGCTCGCATTGACCCGGCTCTCGACCGATGGCGTCGCCGAGGCGAGCACGACCGGAAAGCCGCCGATATGGCCGCGCACCACCGCCATGTCGCGGGCGTTGTAGAAGACGCGGTCTTCCTGCTTGTAGGCGGGGTCGTGCTCCTCGTCGACGACGATCAGCCCGAGTTCCCGGAACGGCAGGAACAGAGCCGAACGCGCGCCGGCAACCACGCGCACGCCGCCTTCCGCCACTTGCCGCCAGACACGCTCGCGCATCCTTGGCGGCAGGTCCGAATGCCATTCCGCCGGCTTGGCGCCGAATCGCTCCTGGAAGCGATCGAGGAAGGCGTGGGTCAGCGCGATCTCCGGCAGCAGGATCAGCACTTGGCTACCACGGTCGAGCGCCGCCGCCACCGCCTCGAAATAGACCTCCGTCTTGCCGGACCCGGTCACGCCGTCGAGCAGCGTGACGCCGAATGCGCCGGCCGCGACATTGGTGCGCAGCATGGCGGCCGCATCGCTCTGGTCCGGCATCAGCGAAGGCTGGGCGTAGCTGGGGTCGGGTGCTGCGACCACCGGTCGCGGCGGGATCATGACCGTCTCGAACACGCCTTGCGCTTTCAACCCGTCGATGACGGTCGACGACACGCCGGCCGCATGCGCCAGCCCGGACCGCGTCCAGGCGAGCCCGCCTTCGGCTGTTTCCAGCACGCGCATCCGCGCACCTGTCATCCGGTCGGGGTTGGCGAAGGTGCGTTGCAGCCCTTCGATCCACGGTTCGGGGTCGAAGGCCTCCGGCGCCCGCAGCAGCATGCGCGCCACCATGCCGGGCGGCGACAGCGTGTATTGCGCGATCCAGTCGACGAAGCGGCGCATGGCCTGGTCGATCGGCGGGCAGTCGAAGACCTGCTCGATCGGGCGCAGTTTTTTGGCATCCACCTTTTCGACGGCGCCGTCCCAGACGATGCCGGCAACCTGACGCGGGCCGAGCGGCACGCGCACGATCGAACCCGGCACCACGCACATGCCGGCGGGCACGGCATAGGTGTAGGGGCGCTCGGCGGGCATCGGCACCAGGACCGGTGCAGCCGCGACATAGGGCGAATCTTCCATCATCAGGCGTGACCTTGCCCCGACTTTGGTCTAGAGCAAAGGCCGACCCCAAATGTGCATGGCATGCACATGAAAATCTTCAGGAGACCCGCCATGAAATTTTTTGTCGACACTGCCGATGTCAAGGAAATCCGTGACCTGAACGATCTGGGGCTGCTCGACGGCGTTACCACCAATCCTTCGCTAATCCTCAAATCCGGCGGCAAGATCGCCGACGTCACCAGGGAGATCTGCGAGATCGTCAAAGGCCCGGTCTCGGCCGAAGTCGTCGCCACCGAATACAAGGACATGATGGCGGAGGCCAAGATCCTGGCCAGGATCGCCGACAATGTCTGCATCAAGGTGCCGCTGACGCTCGACGGCCTGAGAGCCTGTAAGGATATCCGGTCGGACGGCCGCATGGTCAATGTCACGCTCTGCTTCTCGGCGACCCAGGCGCTGCTCGCTGCCAAGGCCGGCGCCTCCTTCATCTCGCCCTTCGTCGGCCGCATCGACGACACCGGCTGGGACGGCATGGAACTGATCTCGGACATCCGCACCATCTACGACAATTATGATTTCCAGACCGAGATCCTGACCGCTTCGGTGCGCACCGTGAACCATGTCAAGCAGGCCGCACTGATCGGCGCCGACGTCATCACCGCGCCGCCGGCAACGCTGAAGGCGCTGGTCAAGCACCCGCTGACCGACAAGGGCCTGGAGCAGTTCCTCGCTGATTGGGCCAAGACCGGCCAGAAGATCGGCTGAAGCGAAGACGCCGCGTTCATGAGAAAGGCCGAGCAATCGGCCTTTTTTGTGCGCCAGCAAATGGCTGTGGGCGAGAACCGGAACGTCTTGATCGAGGCCGGAAAGTTAACCCGCCACCGTCTTGCCGTGCTTGACCAGATCCTGGGCGATCGACAGGCGCAGCAGCTCCGCCAGTTCGCGCGCCGCGCGGTTCTCGGCATCGATTTGCGCCCGATAGGTGGCAAACTCCTGACGGGGCTTGTCGTAGGACGACGCTATCGAGCGCCTGCCGATCGCAATCCTCGTGCCGGTTTTGGCGTCGGTCAGCACATAATTCGCGGTCAGCGTCACCGTGCCCGCCGTCGGCTCGTCCTCATCGGTCGTGATCTGCACAGTCGCGGCGGACTCGACAATTTCGGAAACGCCGAGATCGAGCGAATAGGCAGGTGAAGCCGGCTCCCCCGCACCTTGGCCCAACGCGAAGATCAGGTTGTTGCGGACCTGCTGGGCGTAGCGGGTGTTGACCGGCTTGATCGAGATGGACGCGAGTTCGGCGGCAGCGCCAACTTGCGAGCCGGCCGACAGCGGCGCGCTCGAATAGAGCGGGCGCACCGTGCAGGCCGAAACCAGCGCAACCGAAGCGACCAGGCCGCAAAGGGCGATACGGCGCAGCAAATGCGTCACTTCTGTCTTCCCTAAGTCAGGCAACGACATTGACGATCCTCTGCGGGACGATGATCACTTTGCGCGGCGCCTTACCTTCGAGCGCTTTCTGCACGAAGTCGAGAGCCAGAACCGCTTTTTCGACCGCACCTTGGTCCGCGTCGCGGGCAATTGTCAAATCGCCGCGCTTCTTGCCGTTGACCTGGACCGGCAGCACGATCTCGCTGTCGACGACCAGCGCCGGATCATAGACCGGCCACGGCCGTTCGGCGACAAATCCTGTCCCGCCCAAGGTCGACCAGCATTCGTCAGCCAGATGCGGCATCATGGGTGCGATCATGATGACGAGCATTTCCAGTGCCTGACGCAACGCTGGAGCATTTTCCGGGTTCAGACTTCTGCCACCCAAGACATTGTCCCCGCTGAGCTCACTTTTGCTGGCCGTGAAGGCGCCGGCGGGCGCAAGCGCCTGGATAGCATTGACCAATTCATAGAGCCGCGCGATGCCTTTGTTGAAAGCGATCCTCTCAATATCCTCCGCCACCTGCTTGGCGGCACGATGCGCCATACGCGACAGTTCAAGCGCAGGACCGGAAACGCCTTGTGCAGGTGATACCCCTGCCAGCGCGGGCGCTGCCTCCGACACCTGACGCCAGACGCGCTGTACGAAGCGGTGTGCGCCCTCGACGCCAGCTTCCGTCCAGATCACGTCGCGGTCGGGCGGCGAGTCGGACAGCACGAACCAGCGTGCGGTATCAGCGCCGTAGTTTGCCAAGATATCGTCGGGATCGACGACATTCTTCTTCGACTTCGACATTTTCTCGATCGCGCCGATCTCTACCGGCGTGCCGTCGCTGATCAAAGCCGCCTTTCGCTCCCCTTCGACCATGTCAACCCTGACCTCCGCCGGAGTGACATACTGGCCGTTGGCGCCGCTGCCGATACGGTAGGTCTCGTGCACAACCATGCCTTGGGTAAACAGGCCATCGAACGGCTCTTCGACCACATTGAGATGGCCAGTCGCCTTCATGGCGCGGGTGAAGAAGCGCGAATAGAGCAGGTGCAGGATCGCATGCTCGACACCGCCGATGTATTGGTTG
This sequence comes from Mesorhizobium robiniae, assembly GCF_040545535.1. Classification (NCBI taxonomy): domain Bacteria; kingdom Pseudomonadati; phylum Pseudomonadota; class Alphaproteobacteria; order Hyphomicrobiales; family Phyllobacteriaceae; genus Mesorhizobium; species Mesorhizobium robiniae. The sequence continues at coordinate 52,201 of NZ_JBEPMC010000007.1, read as the reverse complement.
ACCGGCAGCCAGCCGTTCTTGCCATCGACCGCGGCCATCGTCGTCGGCGCAGACTCGTTCCACGGGTCTGTGAAGCGCGCGAAATACCACGATGAATCGACAAACGTGTCCATCGTATCGGTGTCGCGTCGCGCCGGCTTGCCACATTGCGGACAGTCGACATGCTTCCACGTCGGATGATTGTCTAGCGGATTACCTGGCTTGTCGAAGGAAAGGTGATCCGGCAACTCGACCGGCAAATTCTCGGCGCGCACGGGCACGGCGCCGCAATCGTCGCAATAAATCACCGGTATTGGCGCGCCCCAACAACGTTGGCGCGACACCAGCCAATCGCGCAGCCGGAACTGCACCTTGCGCTCGGCCTGCGGCCGACTGCCGATAGCGATGCCTGACAGCCTGGTCGCTACCTCATCGAATGCGGCCTTTGGCGTCATACCATCAAGGAAGCGCGAATTGATCATCACGCCGTCGTCGGTATAGGCCTCCTCAGTGATCTGGAAGGTCGTGGCGTCGGCGCCTTCCGGCATCACTACCGGAATGACCGGCAGCCCGTATTTATTGGCGAAGTCGAGATCGCGCTGATCGCCAGATGGACAGCCGAAGATGGCACCGGTGCCATAGTCCATCAGCACGAAATTCGCGACATAAACCGGCAGCGTCCAGCTCTCGTCAAACGGATGAACGACCCGGATGCCAGTATCAAATCCCTTTTTCTCGGCGGTCTCGATCTCAGCAGTCGCCGTACCGCCGCGCTTGATATCCTTGATGAAGGCGGCCAACTCGGAGTTGTCTTCCGCAGCCCTTTTCGCCAGCGGATGATCTGCCGCAATTGCCATGAACGAGGCGCCGAAAATAGTGTCGGGCCGGGTCGTGTAGACCTCAAGCTCGCGCTCGCCGGCGGGCGCCGTAGCGGCAGCCAGCGGCCAGCGTATCAGCAGGCCTTCCGAGCGGCCAATCCAGTTGGCCTGCATCAGCTTGACCTTGTCCGGCCAGCGCTCCAGCGTCGACAGGCCGTCCAGCAATTCCTGCGCCATCGAGGTAATCTTGAAGAACCATTGCGTCAGGTCGCGCTGCTCGACCAGTGCGCCGGATCGCCAGCCGCGCCCATCGATGACCTGTTCATTGGCGAGCACCGTCATATCGACCGGATCCCAATTGACCTTCGCCGATTTGCGCTCGGCCAGCCCGGCCTTCCAAAAATCCAGGAACATCTTCTGCTGGTGCTTGTAGTAGCTCGCATCGCAGGTGGCGAACTCGCGGGCCCAGTCCCAAGACAGACCCATCGACTTCAACTGGCCCTTCATCGTTTTGATATTGGCGTAGGTCCAATCGCGTGGATTAACATTGTTGTCGCGCGCCGCGTTTTCGGCCGGCAGGCCGAAGGCATCCCAGCCGATCGGGTGCAGCACGTTGAAACCCTTGGCCCGCTTGTAGCGCGCCACCACGTCGCCTATCGTATAGTTGCGCACATGGCCGATATGGATGCGCCCCGATGGATAGGGGAACATCTCCAGCATGTAGTATTTCGGGCGCGGGTCGTCGTTGTGCGCTTCAAACAGCTTCTTTTCAGCCCAGGCCTTCTGCCATTTGGGCTCTGATGCGCGCGGATTGTATCGTTCAGTTGCCATTGGATGTTTTTCACTTAAAAGCAGGCGCAAACGGCCGGACAATGCCCGGCGGCTCAGGAAATGTCGTCGCGGTGTTCACCATGGATTGCCGGACCCGTCAACTGCGGCGATCCGGCGAGTATCAAAACTAGAGGCAGATATAGGCATGACGAGCGCCGTCGAACAGTTTTTCACGGTCAAGGCGAAGATCGCAGCTGCCGAGCGCGAGGCGGGACGGCAGGCCGGCGCGGTGACGCTGGTCGCGGTCTCGAAGACCTTCGACGCTAACGATATCCGCCCGGTCATCGAGGCCGGCCAGCGTATCTTCGGCGAGAACCGCGTCCAGGAAGCACAAGGAAAATGGCCGGCGCTGAAGGAAGCTTTCCCCGACATCGAGCTGCATCTCATCGGTCCGCTGCAATCGAATAAGGCGAAGGAAGCGGTCGCGTTGTTCGACGTTATCGAGACGGTCGATCGCGAAAAAATCGCCGCCGAACTCGCCAAGGAAATCGCCAGACAGGGCCGATCACCAAAACTCTACGTTCAGGTCAACACCGGTTCGGAACCGCAAAAGGCAGGGATCGAACCGCGCGAAGCCGTCGCCTTCGTTACCCGCTGCCGTACGGTTCACGGCCTCGCCATCGAGGGCCTGATGTGCATTCCGCCGGCCGACGAGAATCCCGGCCCGCATTTCGCGCTGCTGGAGAAACTTGGGCTTGAGGCCGGCGTCGAAAAGCTCTCCATGGGCATGTCCGGCGATTACGAGACGGCGATCGCCTTCGGCGCAACCAGCGTCAGGGTCGGGTCGGCAATCTTCGGTAGCAGGGACAACGCGGCCGCGTCATAGCACCGCATTGCGAGGCCCTGGTCGCGCGCTAGCTCCGAGGGAGAATCCGAGCGACCAAGCATGGCCGTTCCTTTGCACGCCGAAGGAGGGCATCATGAGCACTGAACGCATCCCCCATAATCGATATGTCTCCCACGGGCTGCACCCGCACGTCTATCTGGCGATGGTCGGGCTTGCCGCGTGGTACGCGCTGTCGGCCTGGATAGGCTTCGGCGACGGCGGCTATACCGATTATCTTCTCGTCGTCATGACCGGATTTATCATCATCTCGGTGGCGCTGCCGGCCATTGCCGGGCGTGTCTGGCTTCGGCACCATCACCGTGGCGGCACAGCCGCCCACAGCTTCGAGGACTGGATCGCCGGCGAATTCGACACCGGGCAAGGTCGCGTGAGCGCCAAGACCGCGCTGGTCGAGCTCCTCCTGCCGCTCGCCGCAGTCGCCTTCGGCATGACGGCCTTTGCGATCGTGGCGCGCCTGGCCGGTTGAGGCGGCGGCTTTGCTGTTCGTAACGGCACTGGCCTTCTGCCAGGCCGAAATTCGTTTCGCCAGCAGACTTGAAACGAAACGTTCCGTTCCTATTTGCCTGACGTCACACCAAATTTCTGGAGCAGCACCATGCGCTACAACCAACTCGGAAACACGGGGATGTTCGTCTCCGAACTTTGCCTCGGCACGATGACCTTCGGCGCCGCTGGCGAAAACGCCCAGTGGGGCCTGATCGCCAGCCTCGACCAGGATGGCGTCGACAGGATCGTCGAGCGCTCGCTTGCCGCCGGCGTCAATTTCTTCGACACGGCGGACGTCTATTCCTTCGGCGCATCGGAACGGCTTCTCGGCCAGTCGCTGAGGAACCTCGGCGTCGAGCGCCAGGATGTGATCATCGCCACCAAGGTCCATGGCGCCATGGGCGACGGCCCCAACCAGCGCGGTTCCTCACGCGGCCACATCATGGACTCGGTCGATGCCAGCCTCGAGCGGCTGCAGCTCGACCATATCGATCTCTACCAGCTTCACGGCACCGACACGGTGACGCCGATCGACGAGACGCTGCGGGCGCTCGACGATCTGGTTGCCAGCGGCAAGGTCCGCTATGTCGGCGTCTCGAACTGGGCAGCCTGGCGCATCGCCAAGGCGCTCGGCATTGCCGAGCGCAAAGGCTTTGCCCGTTTCGAGACCGTCCAGTCCTACTACTCGATAGCCGGCCGCGATCTGGAGCGCGAGATCGTTCCACTGTTAAACGAGGAAAAGCTTGGGCTGATGGTCTGGTCGCCGATGGCCGGCGGTCTGCTCTCCGGCAAATACGGACCGGGTGCTCCCGGCAATGGCGAGGGCCGCCGCGCCAGCTTCAATTTCCCACCGGTCAATGAAGATCGCGCCTGGGCGGCGGTTGCCGTCATGCGCGAGATCGCCGGCAAGCACGGCGTCAGTGTCGCCACGGTCGCGCTGGGCTATGTGCTGGCCAAACCGTTCGTGATGAGCGTGATCATCGGCGCCAGCCGTATGGAGCAGCTCGAACAGAACCTTGCCGCCACCGAATTGAAGCTCGATGCCGATGATCTTGCTCGCCTCGACGAGGTCAGCGCTCTGCCGGCCGAATATCCGGGCTGGATGCTCGAGCGTCAGGCGGCGGGGCGGCGGCCGGCGCCCTTTGCGCCGAAAAAATAATTCAATCTTACCCTTCGATTGATGTTTCGGGAGCCGGCAGGGCTCCCGATCCCTTTTGGCCTCACGGCAGCCGGACCGTCTCGACCAGAAAATCGAGAAAGGCCCGCACCCGCGCCGGCAAATGCTTGCCCTGCCCGACATAGACGGCGTGGGTAAGCTCCTCGTCGCCGGGGTTGAAGTCCTCCAGAAGCGGTACCAGCCGCCCGGCTGCGATGTCGGGTTCCACATGCCAGCGCGCCAGCCGGGCGATGCCCGCTCCGGAGAGCGCCATCAGCCGCATCGCCTCGCCATCGCTGACCAGTGCATTTCCGGTGATCGGCACGAAAACAGCCTTGCCGGTCGCGTCGACGAAAGGCCAGCCGTCGACATGGCGCACGAAACAGAAACCCATCCGATTGTGACGATCGAGATCGGCCGGCGTTCGCGGCGTGTCATGCCTCCCGAGGTAGGATGGCGCGGCGACGACGACCACCGGACTTTGCCCGAGCTTGCGCGCCACCAACCGTGATTCGCCGAGCGGCCCGGCGCGGATGGCGATATCGGCGCGCTCCTCCATCAGGTCGATGACGCTGTCGGTCAAAACCAGATCGATTACGATTTCCGGATAGCGCTCTAGAAAACGCGGCAAAAGCGGGATCAGCCGGTGCTGCCCGAACGGCACGTAGCTGTTGACGCGCAGCCGCCCACGCGGGGCAGCGCCCGCCGCCGCCTCGCGCTCGGCTGCCGCCATGTCGGCCAGGATGCGCACGCCGCTGTCGAAGAAGGCCACTCCCTCCGGTGTCAGTTGCAGCTTGCGTGTCGAACGGCTGACCAGCCGAGCGCCAAGACGCGCCTCCAGCCGCGCAATCAGCTTGCTGACCGCCGATGGCGTCATGCGCAGCGCGCGTGCGGCGGCCGAAAAGCTGCCGGCCTCGACGACGCGGACGAACACTTCGATCTCGCCGGAGCGGTTGATGTCGGGTCTCGCCATTCGTGAATCTATTTCACAGACAATGTGCCCAATGCAAGACTGGTTCACAGCACATGGCGACACGATCTTCCGGGTCGGGGCGCCTTAGGACGCGGCGTCCCTTCGTAAAACGGCCGCGATCGAAGTGGGAACCGCCATGCCTCTTGCCCTTTATGCCCTCGCCGCCGGTGCCTTCGGCATCGGTGTCACCGAATTCGTCATCATGGGCCTGCTGCTCGACGTCAGCACCGATCTCGGCGTCTCGATCTCGGCCGCCGGCCAGCTGATTTCAGGCTATGCGCTCGGCGTCGTCATCGGCGCACCGCTGCTGACCATCGCCACCGGCCGCTGGCCGCGCAAGACCGTGCTTCTGGCGCTGATGGCGATCTTTACGCTGGGCAATCTCGCCTGCGCGCTCGCCCCAGACTACTGGACACTGATGGGTGCCCGCGTGCTCACCGCCTTTGCCCACGGCACCTTCTTCGGCGTTGGCTCGGTCGTTGCGACCGGCCTGGTGGCGCCCAACAAGAAGGCCTCGGCGATCGCCCTGATGTTCACTGGCCTGACCATTGCCAACATCCTCGGCGTGCCCTTCGGCACCTGGCTCGGCCAGGCCTTCGGCTGGCGGGCGACCTTCTGGGCGGTAACCCTGGTCGGCATCGTCGCCTTCGCCATCATTCTGCTGCTGGTGCCGCGCAGCCAGGCGGCGCCTGAGAAGAGCAATTTGCGCGGCGATCTCGCCGTGCTCGGCCGCGCACCGGTTCTGCTCGGCTTCGCCACCACCGTACTTGGCTATGCCGGCGTCTTCGCCGTCTTCACCTATATCGCCCCCTTGCTGACCGAGATCACCGGTTTTGCGGAAGCCGCTGTGTCACCGATCCTGCTTGTCTTCGGCGGCGGCCTCATCGCCGGCAATCTGCTCGGCGGCAAGTTCGCCGACCGCTGGCTGGTGCCTTCCGTTCTCGGCAGTCTCGTCGTCCTGGCGCTGGTGCTCGGCACGATGACCTTTGCCCTGCACAGCCAGGCGATGGCCGTCATCTATGTCGGCCTGCTCGGCGCCGCCGCCTTCGCCACCGTGGCACCGCTGCAGATGTGGGTGCTGGAGAAGGCGCAAGGCGCCGGCCAGAGCCTCGCCTCGTCCTTCAACATCGCCGCCTTCAATCTCGGCAATGCCGCCGGCGCCTGGCTCGGCGGCGTGGTCATCGCCCATGGCCCCGGCCTGGGCGCCGTCACCTGGGTCGCCGCCCTGCTGCCGGTCGCGGCGCTCGGCGTCGCCACACTGGCGCTGCGTCTCGAAAGAAGCGAAGAGCGATTCGCACCGGTCGCTGTCTGCCCCGGCACAACGGAGTAACTGCTGCCCGAATGATCCGAATGCCCGATCCCGACAGAAACCACGACACGACCCAAGAGGAGAGACCGTTGTGACCAGCATGAGATACCCGGTTCGCCGCGCCATCACTGCCGTGACAACCAAGCACTTGAAGCTCGCTCTGCTCGCATTGGTAGCTTCCTTAATATTCGATCCGGCCATCGCCGGCGAAAAGCAGGCTTGGGTGGGCACTTGGCTGGCCAGTCCTCAATCGACATGGGGAGCCGATTTTGCCCTGCCGGTTAAGATACCGCCGAAGCTTGGGAACCAGACCATCCGCCAGACAGCCAGGATCAGCCTTGGCGGCCAGAGGTTCCGCGTCGTGTTGTCGAACGAGTATGCAAGCACGCCGGTGCAGATCGGCGAAGCTCATGTGGCGGTCGCCGGCGATGGCTCAAAAATTGTCTCCGGCACCGATCGCGTAATGACTTTCGGCGGGCGGGAGAAGGCAATAATTCCGTCAGGCGCATCCCTGACCAGCGACCCCGTGGACTTGCCCGTCGACGCTCTGAGCCACCTTTCCGTGTCGGTCTATCTGCCGCAGGAAACGCCGCTCTCCACCTTCCATTGGGATGGCAAGCAGACTGCTTACATCGGCGCCGGCAACCAGACGACTTCGGAAGCATTCGCGACCACCCAAACCACCGACGCACGTATCCTGCTTACCGAAATCCTGGTTGATGCGCCCGCAAATGACGGTGCCATCGTCGCCATCGGCGATTCGATCACCGACGGGAACGGGGCTTCGCTGGACACAGACAACCGTTGGCCCGACTTCCTCGCCGAGCGCCTCGTCCCGAAACAAATGGCGGTGGTCAACGCGGGCATATCCGGGGCTAGGCTGCTGGACGATGCAATGGGAGTGAAAGCATCCGCCCGCTTCAGCCGCGATGTCCTTGCTCAGCCCGGTGTCAAGGCCGTGATCCTGCTCATCGGCATCAACGACATCAGTTGGCCCGGAACGCCATTCGCGCCCGAAAAATCCCTGCCTTCGTTCGAAAGCTTGATTAGCGGATACCTGCAACTCGCTGCCCAGGCTCACGCTCACAATCTCAGTATTGTCGGCGGCACGTTGACCCCGTTCGAGGGTGCGTTGAGCGGCACGCCTCTCGATGCTTATTACACGCCTGAAAAGGAGGCGTTGCGCCAGAAGGTCAACAGCTGGATCAGAACCAGCGGCGCCTTCGATGCCGTAGTCGACTTCGACCTCTTGCTCCGCGACCCATCGCATCCGACGCGCCTGCTGCCCGAGTTCGATTCCGGCGACCATCTTCATCCGGGCGACAACGGAAACCGGGCCATGGCCGACGCCATCGACCTCAATATGCTGGTCAAAAACTGAGCGGAACATCGGCTGCCTAGCTCGCAACTCAAAAGGATAAGATCATGGACTATCGACGTCTCGGCGCATCGGGCCTGAAGGTCCCGGCGCTCTCGTTCGGCGCTGGAACCTTCGGCGGTTCGGGGCCACTGTTCGGCGCGTGGGGCAACAGCGATGCCAAGGAGGCCCGGCGGCTGATCGACATCTGCCTCGAGGCCGGCGTCAACCTGTTCGATACCGCCGACGTCTATTCGAACGGCGCTTCCGAGGAAGTGCTCGGCGAAGCCATCAAGGGCCGCCGCGACGCGGTGCTGATCTCGACCAAAACCTCGCTGCCGATGGGTGACGGGCCGGCCGACTACGGCTCCTCACGTTCGCGGTTGATCAAATCGGTGGAAGACGCGCTGAGGCGTCTCGGCACCGACTACATCGACCTTTTGCAGCTGCACGCTTTCGACGCCGCAACGCCGATCGAGGAGGTGCTGTCGACGCTGGACAGTCTCGTGCGCGCCGGCAAGCTGCGCTATGTCGGCGTCTCCAACTTTTCCGGCTGGCAAGTGATGAAATCGCTCGGTCTGGCGGATAAGCATGGCTACCCGCGCTACGTCGCCCATCAGGTTTATTACTCGCTGGTCGGGCGCGACTATGAATGGGAGCTGATGCCGCTCGGCCTCGACCAGGGTGTCGGCGCGCTGGTCTGGAGCCCGCTCGGTTGGGGCCGCCTGACCGGCAAGATCCGCCGCGGCGAGAAGCTGCCGGAGAAAAGCCGGCTGCACGACACCGCAAGCTTTGGGCCACCGGTCGAGGACGAGCAGCTCTACCGGGTGGTCGATGCGCTCGACGCGATAGCTGAGGAAACCGGCAAGACCGTGCCGCAGATCGCCATCAACTGGCTCTTGCAGCGCCCGACCGTGTCGTCAGTCATCATCGGCGCGCGCAACGAGGAACAGCTGCGCCAGAACCTCGGCGCGATCGGCTGGACGTTAACGGCCGAGCAGATGAAGAAGCTCGACACGGCAAGCGAAGTCACCGCGCCCTATCCTTATTTTCCCTATCGCCGGCAGGAAGGTTTCGCCAGGCTCAGCCCGCCCGCGGTGTGAACCCGCTCGATCATTCGTTTCGGGTGACCCCAACTTCGTCATCCCAGGGCGCAGCAGGAGCGAAGCTCCGTCGCGGAGACCCTGGGATCCATGCCGTTACCTTAGCCGAAGTATGCAGCGGAGCAGAATTCTGCACCGCAGCAGCGCTCGGAAGTCGCGGCATGGATCCTCGGGTCTGCGCCGCGTCGCTACGCTCCTTGCTCCGCCCGTGGATGACGAAGTGGTTGATGTTTTCGCCAATCGCCAAGGCGTGGGATCCGCTGACGCAACGGTCCGTCAAACTTCAGCGCCGTAGCCCTTAATGCAGCACGAACTCGCCGTCGACCTTGTGCCATTCATTGGGCGCAATCAGCTTCTGGTGCGTGTAGCTCACCGAATGCAGCGGGCCATCGAGCTTGGTCTGCCAAAACTCGATGAACCGGATCAGCACCGGAAATTTCGGAGCGATGTCGTAGTCCTGCCAGATGAAGCTCTGCAGCAGATGCGGATGATCGGGAAAATGATAAAGAATCTTGGCCGTGGTCAAGCCATATCCCCTAAGCATCAGGTCCATTTCCGATTGGTCGCGCATTTCGATCCTCTGGGTTGATTCTCCTTTCCTCCCAATGCAAAATTGTGCGCGCTATTTGCTTAATCGTCTATTGATTTTTTGTGGCGTAGACCGGATTTACTACATAAAAACATGCAGTTAGCAGCGATCCAGCCTGAGTGCTGACAGCGGCGAGGAAAGCTTCTGCGGCATCCCGCCGCGCGAACCCAACGTCTAATGTTGCCGTCACCGCGGAACTGTTAATAATGCGCGCGAATTCGTGGCCGCTTCGCCGCGATGCCGCCGGCGGTGAAGCCGGGCGGCCTGGTTTTGGGAGGAAAGTGAAAATATGTCCGAGGTTCATGTCCATCGCGTCCAGCCGGCGTGGAAGAAGAATGCGCTGATCGACAATGACACCTATTTGAAATGGTACGCCGACAGCGTGAAGAACCCGGACAAGTTCTGGGGCAAGCACGGCAAGCGCATCGACTGGTTCAAGCCTTACAGCAAGGTCAAGAACACCTCGTTCGACGGCAAGGTCTCGATCAAATGGTTCGAGGACGGCGAAACCAATGTCTCGTGGAATTGCATCGACCGGCATCTGAAGAAGCGCGGCGACCAGACCGCCATCATCTGGGAAGGCGACAACCCATACGACGACAGGAAGATCACCTATAACGAGCTCTACGCACATGTCTGCCGACTCGCCAATGTGATGAAGAAGCACGGCGTCAAGAAGGGCGACCGCGTCACCATCTATATGCCGATGATCCCGGAAGCCGCCTATGCGATGCTCGCCTGCACACGCATCGGTGCCATCCATTCGGTGGTCTTCGGCGGCTTCTCGCCGGACGCGCTGGCCGGCCGCATCGACGACTGCAAATCGACCTTCGTCATCACCGCCGACGAGGGCGTGCGCGGCGGCAAGCCAATCCCGCTGAAGGAGAACACCGACAAGGCGATCGAGATCGCGGCCAAGGCCGGAACGAAAGTCGAGAAGGTCGTGGTCGTGCGCCGCACCGGCGGCAAGACCGGTTGGGTGGCCGGGCGCGACGTCTGGTATCACGACGAGGTCGCGACGGTTAAGGCGGAATGCAAGCCGGAGAAGATGAAGGCCGAGGATCCGCTGTTCATCCTCTATACATCAGGCTCGACGGGCAAGCCGAAAGGTGTGCTGCACACCACTGCCGGCTATCTCGTCTATGTCTCGATGACCCACCAACATGTCTTCGACTACCATGACGGTGATATCTACTGGTGCACCGCCGATGTCGGCTGGGTTACCGGCCACAGCTACATCGTCTACGGGCCGCTCGCCAACGGAGCCACCACGCTGATGTTCGAAGGTGTGCCGAACTACCCGTCGCACTCCCGTTTCTGGGAGGTCGTCGACAAGCACAAGGTCAACATCTTCTACACCGCGCCAACGGCGTTGCGCGCGCTGATGGGCGCCGGCGACGCCCACGTCGCCAAGACGTCGCGAAAGTCGCTGCGCGTGCTCGGCACGGTCGGCGAGCCGATCAATCCGGAGGCCTGGGAGTGGTATTTTAACGTCGTCGGCAGCGGCAAGGTGCCGATCGTCGACACATGGTGGCAGACCGAGACCGGCGGCATCCTGATCACGCCGCTGCCCGGCGCCACCCACCTCAAGGCGGGGTCCGCGACGCGGCCTTTCTTCGGCGTCAAGCCGCAACTGGTCGACGGAGACGGCAAGGTGCTGGAAGGTGTTGCAAGCGGCAATCTCTGCATCGCCGATTCATGGCCGGGCCAGATGCGCACCGTCTATGGCGACCACGAACGCTTCGTGCAGACCTATTTCTCGACCTACAAGGGCAAATACTTTACCGGCGACGGCTGCCGCCGCGACGCCGACGGCTACTACTGGATCACCGGCCGCGTCGACGATGTCATCAATGTCTCCGGCCACCGTATGGGCACGGCCGAGGTCGAATCCGCACTCGTTTCGCACGAGAAAGTCTCGGAAGCCGCAGTCGTCGGCTACCCACACGACATCAAGGGCCAGGGCATCTACTGCTACGTCACATTGATGGCAGGCGAGAAGCCGAGCGAGGAGCTGCGCAAGGAACTTGTCGCCCATGTCCGCAAGGATATCGGCGCCATTGCCACGCCCGATAAGATCCAGTTCGCTCCCGGTCTGCCGAAAACCCGTTCGGGCAAGATCATGCGGCGCATCCTGCGCAAGATCGCCGAGGACGATTTTTCAGCGCTTGGCGATACCTCGACGCTGGCTGACCCGGCGGTCGTCGACGACCTCGTCGCCAACCGGCAGAACAAGAGGGCCTGATGCCCGCCTCGACGAGGATCGGCACTGTCAGCGAGCTCTGGCGCTATCCGGCGAGTTCGCTCGCCGGCGAACGCCAGGATGTGATCTCCGTCGGCCTCGAGACCATCGACGGCGACCGCCTGTTCGGCCTTGTCGACGCCTCTGACGGTGAGATCGCGCGGCCTGACCGCGAGGGGAAATGGCACAAGGTGCCGCTCATTCGGACCCGGCTGAGTGGTGACCGTGCGCTTGAGATTGCCGTTCCCGGTGGCAAGTGGCTGACGGCGCCGAGCGTCGAGAGCGACTATGCCGTCTCTGCCTTTCTCGGCTTTGCGGCCTCGATCCGGCCGTTTCGCCAGAAAGATGCGCCTGACTACGCCGGCCTTCTGACCGCCGAGCGTTACCGCAAGGCGCCTATCCATCTCCTGACCACCGCTTCGCTGGCGCGTCTGAAGGCGCTGCATCCGGAAGGCGCCGCCGACCCGCGCCGTTTCCGCCCCAACATCGTCGTCGACATGGCGGCAGTCGACGGATCATTCCCGGAGACGGAATGGATCGGACGCAAGCTGGCGATCGGCGATCTGCTGCTGACCATCTCCGAACCATGCCGTCGCTGCGGCTTCACTATCATCGCCCAGGACGGCTTCGACAACGACCCGGCAATCCTGCGCAACCTGGTCCGCCACAACGCGCATAATCTCGGCGTCTATTGCACGGTGGACAGGCCGGCGCGGGTAGAAATCGGCGCAACGATGCGCTTGGTTTAGGGCAGTGCCATGGCTCGGACTTTCCGGGCCTGCTCCCTTAGGCCTGACATGCCAACATCATCCGCGCGAAGGTTGATCGTTCCAGAGCCGCCCCTGGCTAACGCCTGGTCCAACATGTCTGCAAGGGTCTTGCCTTCCCTGGCAACATCAACAGCCTTGCTTTTATCCTCTTTTGCCTTGGCCTCACCGTCCTTGGCCTTGTCAGTCTCGACGGATTGCACTTTGACGCCCCATAGCGCCCCGGCAGCGGCAAACGCCAGCGACTGAAGCGCCGTCATGATGGACATCATGCGGCCCCATGTGGTCTCATCCACGTTGAGCCGGTTCCACATTAGCGCAATAGTAACAAACCACATCACCAGGGTTGCTATGGCCAATAGCCACGGCACACCGATGTCTAGGACCTTCCGCTCAGCCATTTATGCCTCCCCTCTCGCGCTACCGATACAAATCCGCCCGCGTAGGCGGCAGACCGCTTGGTCCCCGCGCCCGCTTGGTGACGACGGTCTGGAATATCTGCGCCGAAGCGCGTTCGAAGGTGATCGAGCAGCCGGTGAGATAAAGCAGCCAGAGGCGCGCCTTGGCTTCGCCGACCTCGGCGATCGCTTCGTCGAAACGAGCGTGGAGGCGCTCAGCCCACAGGCGGCAGGTGCGGGCGTAATGCTCGCGCAGATTCTCGACATCGTAGACGAGAAAGCCGTGCGCTTCGAGATTGCCGAGCGTCATGCCGATCGTGTCTAGCTCGCCGCCAGGAAAGATGTATTTGATCAGCGCCTTGAATTCCGGACCCTTGCGCAGGGTCTTCTTGATGTTGCCCTTGTCGCGCCGGGTGATGGCGTGGTGCAGATAGATGCCACCCGGTTTGAGCAGGCGATGGATGGTCGAGAAATAGGTGGCGTGGTTGGCGAGCCCCAGATGCTCGAACATGCCGATCGACGATATCTTGTCGAAGGAGCCGGACAGCTCGGCGTAGGATTTTATCTCGATAGTGATGCGATCCTCCAGCCCCTCGGCGCGGATGCGCTCGCGGGCGAGCTGGGTCTGGGCTTCCGAGAGCGAAACGCCGTGGCCGACGACGCCGTAATTTTTCGCGGCATGGATGAGCATGGCTCCCCAGCCGCAACCGATGTCGAGCAGCCTTTCGCCCGGCTTCAGCCGGAGCTTGCGGCAGATGTGGTCGAGCTTGTCCTTCTGCGCCTGGTCGATACCGTTGGCGAAATCGGTGAAATAGCCGCAGCTATAGACCATGCGTTCGTCGAGGAAGAGCCGGTAGAAGGCGTTCGAAATGTCGTAGTGGTGCTGGATCGCTTGCCTGTTCGACCCGCTGACGAAAGGATTGCGCCCGGAAAGGTCGGTCCGCGCCGCCATCTGCTTTCTCGAAAACAGCACGGCCGGCAGGTCGCGCAGGACCGCAAGCTTGGGCAACGACTTTAGCTTCGTCCTGAGCTTGCCTTGCGAAGGCAGGGCGTAAAAATCGAACAGCGATCCGCCTTCCACGTCGATGGTCTTGGAAATCCACATTTCGATCAGCGTCGAGAGATTGGGCCGGCGCATCACCTGCCAGACGATGTCCTGGTCGTTGATGGTGAGCACGGGACCGGTGGCGGGCCCGATCCGCTCGCCGGTCCACAGCTTGACCGCGAAGCCAGGCTTTAGCGTTTCGATGACGGTTCGAACGATCCGCGCGGCCCTTTCGGCTGCCTCCATCCCTGGTCCTCCCCTGTTGGCACGCTGGCGACCCTACGTCGACTTTGCCTGTCCGATCGGATCGTCGCAAGCCGCCAGCGACACGCCCGCGCGGCATTTTCACCATCGCGCCTTGCCATTCGCCGACCGACACCCCATCATGAGGGTGTGTTCAACAAATCGAAAGGAGGTGATCCGATGTCGAGTGATTTCGTTTTCCAGAACGTGGCCTCAGCGGATTGCACTTTCGGGAAGCAGTCTTCCCGTTAAGGCGCGAGATGCGCGGCGGGTGACGCAAAACGTCGCCGCCAATGAGCCGCGCCATGGACGGAAACACGGAAGGCCGCCAGCTTCGCAAGAAGCGGCGGCCTTTTCCTTAGCGAGTTACTGCGTCAGCCTGATCTTTTCGGTGTTGCGGATGATTTCCTGAAAGGCCGCGTCCAATTCTGCTCCGGTGGACACCTCGAAATAATGTCTGGTGGCGGACGCGTCCCTCGACGAACAGTTCTTCAGCACCGCCTTCGCCTGGTTCCGTTCGGTTGCCGACATATCCTTGCCGTTCAGATCGAAGCCGATGGTGAAAATCTCGATCCCGTCACTTTTCATGTTGTCGCATAGCGTTTCAGCGTTGCCGCGCGCCAGGTTGCCCTGGCTGTTGTAGCTGCCCCACGCGCTGGCGAAGGCGGTATTGAACTGGCCATCGGTCATCAGGATCGCGACCTTGGCAATCTTCTTCGCATTGGCATCCGAGGGGCCGCTGCCGAGACCGGCATTCTTGATCGCCGCACGCCAATGCGGCGACAGCATATAGTAGGTCCACTGAATGGCGATCGCGCCGGCCGTATAACCATCGGCCCGGAAGTCGTCGATCGAATCAAGCAATGCGCTGGAATCGGCGGTCAGCGGGATCACCGTCGCATCGGGGCACTTGTTCATTCCTCCGCCACTCAGATGATCATCCCGGTTGACCAGGGCGTAGTATTTCTTGCCGTTCGTGTTCGTGCGAACCGTCTCGGGGCCGTCGGCGCTAAAATCCGGATCGCCGTTTTTGTCCTTGCGCTCCGTGGCGCAATCATCGGAACGAGGCATCGCCGCGCCAACAATGGAGATGTAGTCGCTGAAAGACGGCAGCAGCTTGTTGCCCGTCTTGGCGACGAGAAGCGAGCTACCGGCGACGGGCGGCAGGTCAGAGCCCCCCTGCTTCTCGGAATAGACGTTTTCCGCCAGCTTGCCGACGTTCACGGCGGATGCATAAGGCACAAGCGCGACGCGGATGCGGGGGTTCTTCGGATCCTGGTTCTGAAGCATAGTCCGGACGGCGTTTTTCGCCGCTGCTTTCAGATCGCCGATTTTGTCGACGTTGCCCTTCTTCGCCATCGACCCCGTGATGTCGAGCATCATCGCCACCTCGACCGTCTTATCCGAATAGAGGGCGGTGGTGGTAGCGGTGACTCGCCGAGCGCTTTCAAGGCCGAAGATCGGGAAATAAAGGCCGACGTTGACGTGGGCGTCTGCCTGGACCGTCTTGGCGGTCCTGTTGACGGTCAGTTTGTCGAGAACGATCTGGTCGGCCTCCAGGATGCCGGCCGTTCCGTTGGCGTCGAGAAAAGCCTGCACCGACCTGTTGGCATCGGCCTCCTTAATGACGCCGGTGGTCAGGTCGCGGGCCGTCGAGGTCACCGCCGCATCGACCACACCTTGCAGGCTCGACTTGGCGTTATAGAGTTGGGAAACGTTCACGCCAAAGCCGACGCTCAGTGCCAGCACCGACGCGACCATGCCGAACAGAACCGCGAAGTTTCCGCTTCGATCGCTGGCAAAGCCGCCGATCGCGTCAACAAGACCCCCAAAATGCCGCATGCTTTTCGCCTCCGTTCGCCACGACCTCAAGGCCGTGCGAGGCGCATTGCAGGATTCCGGCCGAAACGGCGCCGCCAAGCGGCCAACACCGGCGGCTCGCCGTCAACTCATTGTTTTTGCTTGGCTTCGAATTGCGGCAGGGTGAACAGCCGGTAAACGACAAGCCCCTGCGGCGGTTTTGTTTACAAAGCGCTTACCATAACCTTCCGTGTGCCGCGGAGCATAAGTACTCGGTCCCGATCCGGCACAGGCGGGCTGTGCCGGAGCGGATCAGACGCATCAGACCGCAGGACAGCCCCGATCATCGCAATGCTTCTAAGCCAGCATCTGCGCGCTGACGGTTCTGTCGACGCCGCGATGGGGTGGGTTGAACAGGTTGCTTTCCTGCTCGTAGGTCCAGACCTTGAACAGGCTGAGGCGATGCGGGCCGAAACTGTGCAGTAGCGGCACGTCGGTCGCGTCGCGGCCGCGCGCGATGACGACGCGGCCGATCCTCGGGATGTTATGGCGGGGGTCGAACGTGTACCATTTGCCGTCGAGGAACACTTCCAGCCACGCCGAAAAATCCATCGGCGCCGGGTCGACCGGCACACCGATGTCGCCGAGATAGCCGTTCACGTAGCGCGCAGGAATGTTCATGCAGCGGCAAAGCGTGATCGCCAGATGAGCGAAGTCGCGGCACACGCCGACGCGCTCTTCATGTGCCTGCGCAGCCGTGCGGGTCGGGCGCGCATAGCCGTAACCGAACGACAGACGATTATGGACATAGTCGACGATCGCCTGCACCCGCGCCCAGCCGGATGGAACAGGACCGAAAACCTGCCAGGCCAGATCGCTGAGATGGTCGGTCTCGCAATAGCGGCTGCCGAGCAGATAGCAGAGCACATCGTCGGGCAACTCCGTCACCGGCACTTCCCTGGCCAGTGTGTTGACCTGGTCGGTTTCGCCGCTGTCCTCGACGACGGCATCGTAGAGAATGCGAAAGCCGCCGCCGGGCGCCGTGAAGCGGCGGCAGGTGTTGCCATAAAGATCGTGATAGACCGTGGTTGGGACCGACGGCGAGGTCAGCACGCGCGTCTGCCGCTTGATGTCGGCCTGGCGCTCCTTGTGGATCTCGAGCAGCGAAATCACTGGGGTGGCTTCGGCACAATCGATGGCGATTTCATAGCCGAGCCTAATCAGCATCGCGGTTCCCCCGTTGAGTGTCATGGAAGGCAGTCTGGTGAACGCGTGAGGGCTCGTCGTGGTTCCCTGGCATCGTCGAAAACGCGGTCTCGCGCTTCCCATGCAGCCGATGCGACGTTACGGTCGCCCAACAGGCTTTGATCCCTCCAAACAACCGGAATAGCAGATGTTCGCAGGCAAGAAATTCGCAGCCTTCCTTTTCGACATGGACGGCACGGTGGTCAATTCGATTGCCGCGGCAGAAAGGGTCTGGGCAGATTGGGCACGCCGGCAAGGCCTCGACGTTGCCGCATTCCTGCCGACGATCCACGGCGTGCGGGCGATCGAGACCATCGCCCGGCTGGCGCTGCCAGGCGTTGATCCGATGCGCGAAGCTGATGCGCTTTTGAAGGCGGAGGTGGCCGACGTCGACGGTGTCCTTCCGATCGCCGGTGCCGCGGCGTTTCTGGCGTCGCTGCCGCCCGAGCGTTGGGCCATCGTCACCTCCGCGCCGCGCGAACTGGCGCTCCTGCGCATCGCAGCAGCCGGCATCCCGCTTCCCGCCGTGCTTGTTGCGGCGGAGGATGTTTCCCGCGGCAAGCCGGCGCCCGATTGCTTCCAGCTGGCGGCCGAGCAGCTGGGCGTCGACGCGCGCGACTGCCTCGTTTTCGAAGATGCGCCGGCCGGAATATCGGCGGCCGAGGCCGCAGGGGCTACGGTCATGGTGATCAGCGCCACGCACCAGCACCCGCTGCAAACGCCGCATGCTGCGATCGCCGGTTACGACGCGATCGGCATCGCCGTCGACGACCGCGGCTGGATCGCCCTTGAGCCGCAACAACTGGCGGCCGCAGCCTCCTAAAGGAAGGGCGTTTCCGGCAATCTCCGACGTGCGTGATCGACAACACAAGTACCGGGAGCGCAGGAACCCGCTATTCGCAGGCCCGCATCACCTGAATCTCAACCTGCCCTTAGAAATCGCTGGTCAGGCCCTTGACCTCCCAGTCGCCATAGCGGCCGGGTTCCTTGCCGCCACGGCCGCCGATCTCCCGCGGCATTGCGGCTTCCTGCCGGCGATAGCGGTCGCGCCGTGCTTCTGCTTCCGCCAAAGCGCGACGGGCTGCCGGCGTTAGCGTCGTTCGCGACGCATCGTAACCGGGATCGGTATTTGTATTGCTGGTTTGGCCTGTTTTACTGGATTCGTCGATCATGCGATATTCCCGACAGAGAAACCGGCGCCAATTGAAACAGGGGCCAGCGTTTCCCATCATATAGCGATCAGTCGACAAGGATCGACCCCTTTTACGCAGCGCAGGCAGAAACGGAGCAGACAATGAACACACTTCGCACCGCCATGCTTTTGGCCGCTATGACTGCGCTGTTCATGGGCGTCGGCTATATGATCGGCGGATCGGGCGGCATGGTCATCGCGTTGCTGATTGCCGCCGGCATGAACCTGTTCAGCTATTGGAACGCCGACAAGATGGTGCTGTCGATGAACCGCGCCGTCGAGGTCGACGAAAGGAACGCGCCGGAATATTACGCCATCGTGCAGAGCCTGGCCAAACAGGCCGGCCTGCCGATGCCGAAAACCTATCTGATCGACAACCCGCAGCCCAACGCCTTCGCCACCGGCCGCAACCCACAGAATGCCGCGGTCGCCGCCACCACCGGACTGTTGCAGCAGCTGTCGCCTGAAGAGGTCGCCGCGGTGATGGCGCACGAGCTCGCCCATGTGCAGCACCGCGACACGTTGACCATGACGATCGTCGCCACGCTTGCCGGCGCGATCTCGATGCTCGGCAATTTCGCCTTCTTTTTCGGCGGCAACCGCGACAACAACAATCCGTTCGGCTTCGTCGGCGTGCTGGTGGCGATGATCGTCGCGCCGTTCGCGGCCATGATCGTGCAGATGGCGGTCAGCCGCACCCGCGAGTATGAGGCCGACCGGCGCGGTGCCGAAATCTGTGGACAGCCACTCTGGCTTGCCTCGGCGCTTGACAAGATCGCCCGCGGCGCCGAACGCATCCGCAACCCGGATGCCGAGCGCAATCCGGCGACCGCCCACCTCTTCATCATCAATCCCCTATCCGGCGAGCGCATGGACAGCCTGTTTTCCACCCACCCAAACACCGATAACCGCATCGCAGCCCTGCAGGCGATGGCGCGGGACATGACGGTTGGTGGCGCATCCGCCCCGCCGCGGCCGCAAACTCCGATGCCAAAGCAGGCTGGCGAGCAGCAGCCATCCGGCCCGTGGGGGAAGGCACAGCAGCCTGAGCAGCCGCCGGCGCAACCGGCTCGCCCGAAATCCAATCCCTGGGGCCGCAATCCGACCGGACCCAATGGTCCGTGGTCGTGAGCGAAGCGAAACGCCGACATCGAATTTCAGGCGATCATGAAAACCATGCGGTGAGCCCCGGCGAGCCCGTTGCCGGCCTTGCGGCGCGCAAGGCGGCAGCAAGGCTGCTTGCCGCCGTCATCGATGCCAAGACGCCGCTCGACGGGCTGACCGACCACGAGAACGGCCATCCGCAATACAAGACGCTCGACCTGCGCGACCGGGCGCTGGTGCGCGCCATACTGGTCACTGCGCTGCGTTTCCGCATGACCATATCGGGGCTGCTGGGGCGTCGGCTGGAAAAGCCGCTGCCGCCCAACGCCACCGCGCTTTCGCATATTCTGCATGTGGCGGCGGCGCAGATCCTGTTCCTCGACATTCCCGACAGCGCCGCCGTCGACCTTGCCGTGACCCACGCCAAGTCGGATCCGCGCACGGTGCGCTTTTCCGGTCTCGTCAATGGCGTGCTGCGCACGCTGGCCCGATCCAAGGAGACAGAACTGGCCGCAGCGCTTGCCGCTACCGACGAAGCGCCGAAATGGTTTTCCGACCGCCTGAAAGCCGCCTATGGCGTCGACAAGGCCAGGCAAATCCTCGCTGCCCATCGGTACGAGGCGCCGGTTGATTTCACCGTCAAGTCCGATCCGGCGCTGTGGGCCGAGCGGCTCGGCGGCATCGTGCTGCCGACCGGCACGGTGCGGGTGGAAAAACTCAGCGCCTCGGTTACCGAGCTGCCCGGTTTCGAAGACGGCGCCTGGTGGGTTCAGGATGCCGCCGCGAGCCTTCCGGCCCGGCTCCTGGGCGACATAAGGGGTTTGCGCGTCGCCGACCTCTGTGCCGCCCCTGGCGGCAAGACCGCTCAGCTCATTCTCGGCGGCGCCGAGGTCACCGCGATCGATTCCTCAAAAAACCGGCTGGCGCGGCTTTCGCAGAATCTCGAACGGCTCGGTCTGTCCGCAGAGATCGTCCAGGCCGATTTGCTCAAATACGAGCAGAAACAACTGTTCGACGCCGTTCTCCTCGACGCACCCTGTTCTTCGACCGGCACCGTGCGGCGGCATCCCGACGTGCCTTGGACGAAAACAGCGACCGACGTCGAAAAGCTGGCCGATCTGCAGCGAAGGCTGCTCGCCCGCGCCGTCACCCTGGTCAGGCCCGGAGGGCGGATCGTCTTTTCCAACTGTTCGCTCGACCCGCTCGAAGGCGAGGCGCTTCACCGTACCTTCCTCGCCGGCACGGCCGATATCGCCGATGATCCGCTCCGCCCGGGCGAGATCGCCGGCATCGATCCGTTCCTGACGCCGCAAGGCACGCTGCGCACCACGCCCGCCGATCTCGAACTCGGCACACCGGAACGGTCAGGCCTGGACGGCTTCTTCGCCGCTCGCATGCGCAGGGCTGGCTAACACGGAAAAATCGCCGACTGTTTTAGGAAGAATCCTGCGGAAAACAGGCTGAACTCCAAGGCTTCCGTTGAATTCGCCTTCGCATAAGTTCTTGAATCATATAAGCTTGTTCTCGGATGAGGACTTGAGGAGGGCTTTTGGCGATCGCTGCCGGCAGCACGACGCGCCTATGGACGCTTGTCGCGAAGGAGTTCTGGCGCAAGGCGCGCCGGCGCCTGCGTGCCGGGCCGATCTATCGCTGGCGCTATTCCGGCCGCACGCCGGAACGCGTTTTGATCGCGCCGCCGGACCTGCGCCTGGCCGACCCGCAGATCGCGCTCGAGATCTATTATGGCCGCTATCCGCTGTCGGGACATCTGGTCGAGACCGGCGGCAAGTCGCCCTTCCAGATCGCCGTGCAAAATCCCGGCTGGCAAAAGACGCTGCACGGCTTTCGCTGGCTGCGCCATATGCGCGCCGCCGGCACCGAACTCGCCGCCGCCAATGCCCGCGCGCTGGTCTCCGACTGGATCACCATCCATGGCAGCCATATTTCCGGTGTTGCCTGGGAGCCCGGCACCACGGCCAAGCGCGTCATTGCCTGGCTGCAGCATTCCTCGGTGGTGCTGCAGGGCGCTGAATTTCCCTTCTATCGGGCGTTCCTGAAATCGCTGGCCGTGCAGATCCGCTATCTCAGGGCGATGGCACGTGAGATGCCGGACGGCAAGGAACTGCTGCGCGCCCGCATCGCGCTCGCCTTCGCGGCCTTGTCGCTGCCGGCGTCGGCATCGACGCTGCGCGGCGCGACCCGCAATCTCGCCGAGGAACTCGACCGCCAGATCCTGCCGGATGGCGGCCATATTTCCCGCAATCCGATAGCTGTTCTTGAAATTCTCGCTGACCTTCTGCCGCTGCGCCAGACTTATGCCAATCAAGCCGAAACACCGCCGCCGGCGCTGATGGGCGCCATCGACCGTATGCTGCCGGCGCTGCGCTTCTTTCGCCACCAGGACGGCAGCCTCGCCCGCTTCAACGGCATGGGCGCCACCATCCACGACCGCATCGCCACCATTCTGCGCCACGACGACACCGCCGGCGCGCCGTTGCTGCACGCGCCGCATTCGGGCTACGAGCGCCTCTCCATGGGCGGCGTCACCGTGATCGCCGATACCGGCCCGCCGCCCCCCATCGATGTTTCCAACGCGGCGCACGCCGGATGCCTGGCCTTCGAGCTGTCCTCCGGCCGTCAGCATTATGTCGTCAACGCTGGCGTCGACACTTATGGCGCCGCCGAATTCCGGCCGCTTGCCCGCGCCACCGCCGCCCATTCGACCGCCACCATCAACGATACGTCGTCGGCGCGTTTCAGCCATTCGCTGCGCGTCAACGATCTGCTCGGCACGCCGTTGATCGGCGGCCCGCAGCATGTGCCTTGCAAGCGCACCGACCAGCAGGGCAGCCAAGGGTTTTTGGCCCGCCACGACGGCTATGTCGCGCGCTTCGGCCTGCTGCATGAGCGCGAGCTGAAATTGTCGGCGAACGGCAATGTGCTCGCCGGCAGGGATCGCTTTCTGCGGCCGGGCAATGCTGCGATCCGCAACAACGGCCGCGATTTCGTCACGGTGCGCTTCCACATCCATCCCGACATTGGCCTGCTCCAGGACGAGCACGGCCGCCTGGTGTTGGCCGCCGACCAGGCCGACAGCTGGGTGTTTACCTGTACCGAAGTGGCGCCCGAGGTCGATGAATCCATCTATTTCGCAGGCCTTGGCGGCCCGCGCCGCAGCCGGCAGATCGTACTGGCCTTCAAGGCATCGGAGATTTCCGAGGTCCATTGGCAACTGACGCGGACCGTCATCGCCGGCTATCCGGAAAAAAGCTGAAACTGCCCGTGGCGAATGGTCCGAGCCTGGAGCAGGAATGCTGTAGCGGCTTGATTTCCTGATGTCATGTGCTACGGCGCGCCGACACTTTCCCAACCAGCCGTGAAAGGCCGCCAGCCCATGGCCGTCGCCGCCAAGAACATTCCCGCGCCCGATCTAGTTCCCGTGCGTCGCGCGCTGCTTTCCGTTTTCGACAAGACCGGGCTCATCGATTTCGCCAAGGCGCTGGCCGCGGCCGGTGTCGAGCTGGTTTCAACCGGCGGCACGGCAAAGGCAATCGCTGAGGCCGGCATGGCGGTACGCGACGTCTCCGACCTCACCGGTTTTCCCGAGATCATGGACGGCCGCGTCAAGACGCTGCATCCGTCGGTGCATGGAGCGCTGCTTGGCGTGCGCGACGATCCCCAACACGCCGCGGCGATGCGCGCTCATGGCATCGAGCCGATCGATCTCGTCGTCTCCAATCTCTATCCGTTTGAGGATGTCCGCCGATCCGGCGCTGCTTATGCCTCGATCGTCGAGAACATCGACATAGGTGGCCCGGCGATGATCCGCGCTTCCGCCAAGAACCACGCTTACGTCGCCATCGTCACCGACCCCGAGGACTATGCCTCGGTGCTCAACGCCCTGGAGATGAATTTCGGCTCGCTCTCGCTGGATTTCCGCAAGAAGCTGGCAGCCAAGGCTTTTGCCCGAACCGCCACCTATGATGCGGCGATCTCCGGCTGGTTCGCAGAGGCGTTGGAGATCGAGCATCCTACCTGGCGCGCCTTCGGCGGCAGGCTGGACCAGGTGATGCGCTACGGCGAGAACCCACACCAGGCCGCCGGCTTCTACGTCGATGGCGACAAGCGGCCGGGCGTCGCGACGGCGCGCCAGCTTCAGGGCAAGCAGCTTTCCTACAACAACATCAACGACACCGATGCAGCCTTCGAACTGGTCGGCGAGTTCGACCCGGCGCGCTCCGCCGCTGTCGCTATCATCAAGCATGCCAACCCGTGCGGCGTCGCCGAGGGTACTTCGCTGAAGACGGCCTATGCCAAGGCGCTTGCCTGCGACCCGGTGTCGGCCTTTGGCGGTATTGTCGCGATGAACCGTACCCTCGATGCCGAAGCCGCCGAGGAGATCGTCAAAACCTTCACCGAGGTCATCATCGCGCCGGGCGCCTCGGAAGACGCAATCCGCATCGTCGCCGCCAAGAAGAATCTGCGCTTGCTTATCTCCGGCGGCCTGCCCGATCCGCGCTCGGCCGGCACCACCGTGAAATCCGTTTCCGGCGGATTGCTCGTCCAGGGCCGCGACAATGCGGTTGTCGATGACCTCGACCTGAAAGTAGTGACCAGGCGCGCGCCGACGCCGGCCGAGATGGCCGATCTCAAATTCGCCTTCCGCATCGCAAAACACGTCAAGTCGAACGCCATCGTGTACGTCAGAGATGGTGCCACCGTCGGCATCGGCGCCGGCCAAATGAGCCGGGTCGATTCCTCGCGCATTGCCGCGCGCAAGGCGCTCGACGCGGCCGAGGCTACCGGCCTGGTGGAGTCATTGACCAAAGGTTCTGTTGTCGCCTCAGACGCGTTCTTTCCCTTCGCCGACGGGCTTTTGTCGGCGATCGAAGCCGGCGCCACCGCCGTCATCCAGCCCGGCGGCTCGATGCGCGACGACGATGTCATCGCCGCCGCCGACGAGCACGGCATCGCCATGGTGTTTACCGGTGTGAGACATTTCAGGCATTGAGAACTTTTGCCTTCTCCCACAAAGGGGAGAAGGCAAGAGCAGCTACTCCGCCGGCTGGTCCGCTGGATACGGCGTGCGGACCAGGATCGCCAGGCCGACACCGAGGAACAGGATAATAGCCGCCATGCCGAGCCGCGCCGAGCCGCTGGCCAGCGTGATTGTCGCCACCATGAACGGCGCAGCAAAACTGGTCGCCCGCCCGGCCAACGCATAGATGCCGAAATAGCGGCCCGATTCGGCCGCCGTGACGCTACGCGCCATGTAGGAGCGCGAAGATGCCTGCACCGGCCCGAAGGCAATCCCGATCAGCAGACCAAAGAAGATGTAGGCTTTTTCCGCCGGTGTACCGAACAACCCGCCGCTATCGGCTCCAGGCATCGTCCAGGCACCGAACAGCGTATAGCCCGGGCCGGTTGAAACGATGCCGATCGTGGCGATGCTCAGCAGAACAAGCGAAATCATCACGATGGTCTTGGAGCCAAGCGCCGTGTCGAGGCGTGCGGCAACCAGGCAGCCGACGATGGCGACGACGTTGAGGATGATGCCGAACAGGCCGATCTCGGTGATCGACCAATGGAACATTGCCGCCGCAAAGGCACCGCCCAACGCAAGCAACGCATTGACGCCATCCTGATAGATCATGCGGGCGACGAGAAAGCGGAAGATGCCGCTGCGCTTGCGTATTTCGCCCAGCGTCGATCGCAGTTCCGACAGTCCCTCGCGCACCGCCGGTCGTAGGGGAATGCCCTTCGCCGCGTCCGGCGTGAAGAAGAACATCGGCAGGATGAACAGGAAATACCAGGCTGCCGAGAGCGGTCCGGTTGCCCGTGCGTCTTCGCCGAGTTTCGGGTCGAGCCCGAGGATCGGATCGAGGCCGAGAAGCGTCTTGCCGGTTTCCGGGGAACTGGCCATGAAGGCGACGACAAAGATCAGCGCGACCATGCCGCCGAGATAGCCAAGACCCCAGGCCATGTTCGAGATTCGGCCGATTTCGCTCTTGGGCACCAGGCGCGGCATCATCGAATCGTTGAAAACGGTCGAGAATTCCGCCGCGACCGAAGCCAGCGAGAAGAACAGCACAACCAGGAAAATGTTCGAACCGGGAGCAGCGAACCACAGCAGGCAGAGGCTGGCGATCTTGATCGCAGCGAAAGAGGCGATCCACGGTTTTCGCGGGCCGGTCTGGTCGGCGATCGAGCCGAGGATCGGCGACAGCACGGCGATGGCCAGACCCGCTGCGGCGATGCCGTAGCCCCATGCCGCCTGGCCCGTTTCCGGATCGCTCGCCATGCGCGAGACGAAATAGGGCCCGAAGATGAAAGTGGTGATAACAGTGAAGAACGGCTGCGCCGCCCAGTCGAACAGCATCCATCCCCAGATGCCGCGTCCCGATGCCCGCTGCACTGCTACTTCGGCCATGTGCCCTCCCGCGAACGGCGCCCCGAAGCAGGGAACCGCTTCGCTCTATAGCGCAGTTCCTGTCGGCAATCCCGCGCGATGTCGAAGACTTCTCACATTCCCGTCAGGTCGCTGATCAGCCCCGACGCCACCGATAGCCGCGACACGGTGATGTCGCCGCCCTCGGTCAGCGCCTGCAGCCGCTCGCGGATGCGCGCGACCCGTTCGCCGCCGGCCTCCAGCCATGCCGCAACCGGGTCCGTCGCCTCGGCATGGCCGGTCAGCGCCGCCACCGCGATGCCGCGCCTGGCCGCGCCGATCGTGTCGGTGGCGCGGGAGAGAGCCAATTGGTCGTAATAGTCGGACGGCGAGATCGACCGTGCCGCATCCTCGACGCGCGGAATGCGGAAGGCGTCGCTGACCGCGAAAAACGCCTTCGCGGCGACGACGATGTCGGCATCCGCCGTCCGTGCGGTCAGCGCGATGTCGGGGACGAGGCCAGCCACATCGGTCAGCGCCAGCTGTTCGGCCAGGCTTTCGGGCGCGCCGCCCTTGGCCAGACCATGCCGCCGTTCCTCGATCCGTTCGCGCGAGAAGGCCGGCAGCAGCGAAACGAGCTTCGGCTCCAGTGCTTTGCGCGCGTCCTGCAGTTCGCCGATCCGCTGGCCGAGCGGTGCGGTGCTGGTATCGTTTTTGAGATACCAGCCGCTGGCCACATAAGTAAGCCGGCTAACGGACTGATAGAGATCGAGCTGCACTTGTCCGTCGATCTGGTTGTCGAGCGCGTCGATCTGGCGGTAGAGTGCCGGCAAGCCGAAGCCGTCGCGCACGACCGCAAAGGTCCGGACCACGTCGGCCGCGCTGCGGCCGGTCGCTTCCTGCAGTCTGTTGACGAAGGATGGGCCGCCTCGATTGACCAGATCGTTGGCGACGACACGGGCGATGATTTCGCGGCGCAGGCGATGGCCATGGATCTCGGCCGCGTATTTCTTCGCCATACGGTCCGGAAAATAGCCCATCAGGTCACGGTCGAAATGCGGATCGTCCGGCACGTCGCTGGCGACGATGTCGGAAAACAGCACGATCTTGGCATAGGCCAACAGCACGCCGAGCTCAGCCCTGGTCAACGGCTCGCTGCGCGCCTCGCGCTCTGCAAGGGCTGCCGGCGACGGCAGAGCTTCGACATTGCGGTCGAGCAGGCCGCGCGCCTCGAGCGCGGCCATGAAACGGCTCTGATGGGCGATGTCGGCAAGGCCGCGCTTGCGGGCAAGGGACAGCGCCAGCGTCTGTTCGTAATTGTTGGACAGCACCAGCCCGCTCACCTCGTCGGTCATCTCGGCAAGAAGCTTGTTGCGCACTGGGCGGGTCAGCACTCCCTTGCGCATGGCGGATGCCAGCGCGATCTTGATGTTGACCTCGACGTCGGAGCAGTTGACGCCGCCCGAATTGTCGATCGCGTCGGAATTGCAGCGTCCGCCATTCAGCCCGAATTCGATGCGGGCCCGCTGCGTCACGCCGAGATTGGCGCCTTCGCCGATGACCTTGGCGCGCACGTCGAGCGCGGTCACCCGAATAGCATCGTTGGCGCGATCGCCGACCTCCTGGTTGGTTTCCGTCGAAGCCCTCAGATACGTGCCGATGCCGCCGAACCATAAAAGGTCGACCGGCGCCTTCAAGATGGCGCTCATGATCTCAACCGGCGTGGCCGTTGTCTTGCCGAGGCCGATCGCCGCGGCCGCGGCCGGCGGCAGCGTGATCGACTTCTGACCGCGCGAGACGATGACGCCGCCTTCCGACAGCTTCGTCTTGTCATAATCCTGCCAGCTCGAACGCGGCAGCGCGAACATCCGCCGGCGCTCGGCCATCGAAGCCGCCGTGTCGGGAGCGGGATCGATGAAAATGTCGCGATGATCGAAAGCGGCGATCAGCCGGGTCTGCTCGGATAGGAGCATACCGTTGCCGAACACGTCGCCCGACATGTCGCCGACGCCGACCACGGTGAAGGGTGTGGTCTGGATGTCGCGGTTCATCTCGCGGAAATGCCGCTTGACCGCTTCCCAGGCGCCCTTGGCGGTGATGCCCATCTTCTTGTGATCGTAGCCGGCCGAGCCGCCGCTGGCAAAAGCGTCGTCGAGCCAGAAACCATGCTTCTCGCTGATCGCATTGGCTGTGTCGGAGAAGGTCGCCGTGCCCTTGTCGGCGGCAACAACGAAATAGGGATCGTCCTGGTCACGCCGCACCACGCCGGCTGGCGGAATGACGCCGTCCAGGCCGATATTGTCGGTGATCGACAACAGGCTCGAGACAAAGTTCTTGTAGGCCGAGGTGCCGGCTTCGAAGATGGCGTCGCGGCCGGCGCTCATCGGCAGCTTCTTCGGATAGAAGCCGCCCTTGGCGCCGACCGGCACGATCACCGCGTTCTTGACCTGTTGCGCCTTGACCAGGCCGAGCACCTCGGTGCGGTAATCCTGGGCGCGGTCCGACCAGCGCAACCCACCGCGGGCGACCGGGCCGAAGCGCAGATGCACGCCCTCGACCTCGGAACCGTAGACGAAGATCTCCCGCCACGGCCGCGGCGCCGGCAGGCCGTCAACCGCCTGCGAATCGAGCTTGATCGCCAGCGACTGGCCCTTCTCCTTCAAATCGGCAACGAAATGATTAGTGCGTAGCGAGGCTTCAATCAGGTTGAGGTAGCGGCGGATGATTGTGTCGTCATCGATGTTGGGAACCTCCTCCAACGCATCCTTGATCTTGGCCTTGAGGTGCTTGGCCGCGATCAGCCCTTCGGTGTCGGCCGTCGGTCCGAGGCGCGCGACGAACAGCGCATGCAGGCCCCGCGCGATGTCGGGATAGCGGTTGAGCGCGGCGGCAATGAAATCCTGGCTCTGCGGAATGCCGGCCTGTTGCAGATAGCGGCCATAGGCGCGCAGGATGGTGACCTCGCTCGACCACAGCCCCGCCGTCTGGGCAAGGCCGTTATAGCCGTCATTGTCGATGTCGCCGCGCCAGACGGAAAGGAAGGCGTCCTCGAACAGCGCGCCGCCGTCGCTAAGGTCGATCGGTTCGCCGTAGCTGTTTTCGAGCTCCATGTCGTGGATGAAGACCATGCCCGGCTGATCACTATTGATCATGCCTGAGGTCTGGTCGCCGACCTCGAAGGTGCGCTCACTGATGACACGGAAGCCGATGTTTTCCAGAACCGGTACCCGCCTGGAAAGCGCCACCGGCTCACCGTGATGGTAGATCTTCAGCGCGGCCTGATGCGGCTTCTGGTCAGCATGGCGGTGATAGTCGATGGCGATCGGATTGTCGGCATTGATCCTCGATATGCGTTCAGCGTCGGCCAATGCTACGGCCGGCGGAAAACTGTCGCGATAGCTTTCCGAGAAACGTGAGGCGATGGTTGTAAGCGCCGCCTCAGCGCCGGTCTCGGCGGCGGCTTCACGCAGCGTATCGTCCCAGGTCCGCACGATGTCGCGGATCGCGGCCTCGATCGTCGCCTGCTCGATCTTCGGCGTTCTGCCGCCGGAGCGGCCAATGATGAAATGGACGCGCGCCAGTCCGCCTTCCGGAAAGGCGGGGTAGTAGGCCGACAACCGGCCTTCGAACACCGTCTTCAGATACGTGCCGATCTTCTCGCGTACGATGCTGTCATAGCGGTCGCGCGGCACGAAGACGAGGACCGAGACGAAGCGGTCGAACTGGTCGACGCGCACCAGCGCCCTGATCCGTGGCCGCTCGATCAGCCCCAGAAGGGCTTCGGCGTGCTTGCGCAGGACCGGCACCGGAACCTGGAACAGCTCGTCGCGCGGATAGCTCTCCAGCACGTTGATCAGTGCCTTGCCGGAATGATCTTCAGGGTTGAAGCCGGATTTGGCGATGATGGTTGCGGCTTTCGACCTGAGATAAGGGATCTTCATCACCGAGCGCGTGTAGGCGGTCGAGGTGAACAGGCCGACGATACGCAACTCGCCCGAAAGCACGCCCTTGGCGGTATAGGTCTTGATGCCGATGTAATCGAGATAGATGCGGCGGTGCACCGACGATTTGGCGTTGGCCTTGGTGACGATCAGCGGTTCCGGTCCGTGCAGGAAGGCGCGGATTTCCGGCGTCGTCGTCACCGCTTCGGTGCCGCGCCGCAGCACCAGCACGTCGGGATCGGAGAGGATGCCGAGCCCGGGCTTTTCGGTGCGCTCCAGCGTGCCGCTCTTCTCGCCGCCGGTGTATTTGAACTCGCGCATGCCAAGGAAGGTGAAATTGTCGTCGCGCAGCCATTCGAGGAAGGCGATTGCTTCGGTGACATGGGCCTTGTCGAGCGGCACCGGAGCGTAGCGGAACTCCGAGATCGCTTGGTCGAGGCGGGCCAGCATCGGCTTCCAGTCGGTGACCGCGGCGCGCACCTGTTCCAATATCTTCTTCAGCCGCCCGGCCAATGCTTCGGCCTGCTCGGCCGAAAGACGGCCGATATGGACGTGGATGACGCTCAGCCGTTCATGACTATGATCGCCCTTGGCAAAGCCGCCATCGCCGAGGATTTCGTCGACGCCGCTCTTGCCGTGCCTGACGACGATCACCGGATGGGTAACCAGCAGCGGTTCGCCGGCGCTCTCGGTGATCTCGCCGAGGATGGAATCGAACAGGAACGGCATGTTGTCATTGACGACGGTGATCACGGTCATCGGCCTGCCCTGGCGGACAACACCGGAATCGACCTCTATGGCGACGACGCAATCACCCTTCTTGTGACGGGCTACGGCGCGGCCGGCGAGATCGGCGGCGCGTTCGAGGTCGGTGACATCATAAGCGGCGACATCTTCGGCCGGCGCTCGTGCCAGCAGGTAATCGGCAAGCCTGCCGGGCTTTTCGCTGCCCTTGGCCGTGCTCATCTTTTTCAACTGGCTTGCTGATTTCAGGCTGGCCATAGGCGCTAATTCCCTCCCGTCACATGCTTTTGCAACTATGGTAGCAGATGACCGATATTTGGCGACAAAGGTTTGACGGCTTGCGACGAAATGTCGGAATTCGCCTGCGGTCGCCTGAAAATGAGGAGAAAATCCGCCATGACGGACAAAATCACCGCACTCGATCTCGCAACCGCGGAGCTGAGCGAAGCGACAAAAGCCTATTTCGCCAAATGCGAGGAGAAACTCGGCCTCGTTCCCAATGTGCTCTTGGCCTACGCTTTCGACGAGAAGAAGCTGCGCGCCTTCACCGACATGTACAATGATCTGATGCTGGGCCAATCCGGCCTGTCGAAGCTGGAGCGTGAGATGATCGCGGTGGCAGTTTCCTCGATCAATCATTGCTACTATTGCCTGACCGCGCATGGCGCGGCGGTACGCCAGCTTTCCGGGGACCCGGCCTTCGGCGAGATGATGGCGATGAATTTCCGCGCCGCCGACCTTTCTGCGAAACAGATTGCGATGCTCGAATTCGCGGTGAAGCTGACCGAAGAGCCGGCTAAGATCGTCGAGACCGACCGGGCAGCGCTGCGCGAGGCCGGCTTTTCCGACCGCGACATCTGGGACATCGCCTCAACCGCCGCCTTCTTCAACATGTCGAACCGGGTGGCGGCGGCAGTCGACATGCGGCCGAACGATGAATACCACGCGATGGCACGATAGGGCCACGGCGGTCCCACTATCGGTCCTGGGGCCAACAATCGTTTGACAGGCAGGCGCCGCCGGCTAGTTTTCTAGGAAACAAAATTTCCAGGGGGTGAAACTCGTACCTGAAACCTAGCTTCAGAGATGGGAGCCGTTATGCTGGACCGAATTTCCGCTCATACGCCCAAGATTTTTCTATGCGCCCTGACCATGACATGGGCGCTCGTCGCGACACCAACGCTCGCCTTCGAAGCGACCCAAATCTACCAGCCCATCACCGAGACCGCCGCCGGCAAGACGATCAAGCTCACCGGCCGCGACCTGACCATCGAACAGGTCGTCGATATCGCGCGCAACGGCGCGAAGGTCGAGCTCAGCGCCGAAGCGTTGCAGCGTTCAGCCGATGCATACGGCCTGCTTTTGCAGGGCGCGGCGGAAGGCGTGACGATCTACTGGTTCAACCGTGGCGCCGGCGACCAGCGCGAAACGGTGATCTTCTCTGGCGATCCGACCACGCCCGAAAACACCAAACTGCTGAAAGACCAGCAGTTGGCCCGCTTCAAGGGCGGCGTGACGCGCGGTTATGGGCCCGAGATGGACGAGGAAGCGCTGGTACGCGCCATCATGGCAATCCGGGCCAACACGATGTCCTATGAGGCAGCAAGCCCGCAACTGACCCGCAGCCTTGTCGACATGCTGAACAAGCGCGTGACGCCGGTCGTGCAATCGCGCGGTACGCTGGGAGAAGGCGACCTCCCGACGATGGGCAACATCGCCGCCGCCATGGTCGGCGAGGGCGAGGCCCATTACCGCGGCGTCCGCATGCCGGCGGCGCAGGCGCTTGCCGAAGCCGGATTGAAGCCGCTCGAGCCGTTTGCGGCCGACCAGGCGGCGCTCATCAGCACCAACGCCTATGCGCAGGCGCAGGCGGTCCTGCTGGTCGAGGATGCACGAAAGCTCCTGGAGTGGACGGATCTCAGCTACGCGATGGGCCTTACCGGTATGAATTCCAGCGTCACGCCGATCTCCGTGCCGGTGCAATCGATGCGGCCCTACGAGTGGCTGACGTGGGACGCCGCCCGGATCATGAATATGATCAAGGGCAGCTACCTGTTTGACGAGGATCCAGCCCGCATCATCCAGGATCCGGAAAGCATGCGGGCTTCGAGCCAGCGCCAGGGCTCGGCGTGGCAGTCCTGGGCCGAGCTACGCGATTCCGTGCTGCTGTCCATCAATTCCTCCGACCACAATCCAGCCGTCCTGCCTGGCCTGACGCCCGAAAGCTCTTGGGAATTGAGCACGCCGCAATTCATGAAATACTACATCAAGGGGGGGCCGCTGAGTAACGGCAAGTCCGGCTACATCTTCTCCAACGCCAACTGGGATCCGTATCCGATGGCCAACCAGGTCGAGGCCTTCACCATTGCCTTGACCAATCTGGGGGTTGCCGTCGCCCAGCGCATCGAGCGCTTCCGCAACCCGTTCTTCACCGTGATCAAACCCGCCGATGTCCTGAACGCTGACGAACGCAAGGACATTCCCACCTTCGACGGCTATCTGGCAACCGATTTGTGGCAGGAACTCGCCGGCATGGGCACGCCGGTGACGCCTGCCGGACAGGCCATCGTCGCGACAGTCGAGGATCTGGAGGCTCAGACGCGGATCAAGACAGCACGCGCCCGCCAGGCGGTCGATCTGTCGTTTCACCTTCTGGCGCAGGATCTGCTGACGGCGAGCTACTGGATGGAGCTGCGCAAGGCGCAGGACCCGGGCCGGAAATTCGGCGAAGCGCCAACTGCCGCTCTGGCAGCGCTCCGCCAGCTGATCCCTTGGCGCCAGCCGGCCGCCGAACGGCAAAAGCGCCCGCTCGGCATGGTTGCCTATGACTTCATGCAGGACAATCCCGCGTCTAAATTCTACCAGGGTGGGCCGCAGGCACCGAAGAGTGCAACGGTACCGACGGCCGGCGTGCTGCCCAATTAGCTGGGCTCCGGCCCCGGTTCTAACGGGATGGATAGGGCCCAGGACCTGCTTAAGCACGATTATAACCGTGCGGCCGAAATGGTGAATATCACACGATGGCTCTACGAGGCATGGCCGCAGCGCGCCAACCCGCGGTATATTAGATAGTCCTCATTTTCGTTGCTTGTTTGCCGGTTTGGTCCGATGATCACCATGCGGCGTGCCGCATGCCGGTTCGATGCCGCGATCAACGGAGGAGACCATGGCGAAGTTTCTCTATGTCTATCACGGCTCGGGCAAGATGCCGACCGGCGAGGCCGAGCGGCAGGCAGCGATGGATGCCTGGAACGGCTGGTACGGCAAGCTTGGCTCGGCCGTTGTCGACGGCGGCAATCCGGTTGGCATGTCGAAGACCGTGCTGCCCGGCGGCAAGGTCGAGAACAATGGCGGCAGCAATCCGACCGCCGGTTACACGATCATCGAAGCGAACGACATCGACGATGCCGTCGCCAAAGCCAAGGATTGTCCTATCCTGACGGATCCGGGTTTCAGCGTCGAGATCGCCCCAATCATCGAAATGATGTGACGCGCCGGCTCAGGACCGCGCTGCGATCGCCGCCGCGGCGCCGGCCATGGTGCCGGCGCTGACGCGGTTGGCGATCTTCATCGCCCGCCTGCTCTTCAGCAATTTCCGCGCCTGCGCCGCGGCAAGCACCCAGCCGAGGTCGATGGCGACCAGAACCACAGCCATGGTCAGCGTCAGCTCGATCCAGCCGACGACCGTTACCGAGGCGAGATCGATGATGGTCGGCAGCAGCGCCAGATAGAACATCATGATCTTGGGATTGCCGAGCGTCACCGCCATGCCGGCAAAGAACAGTTTGACGGCCGACTCCTCGCGCGGCATCTCGCCCTCACGCGCCTCGACCGGGGCGGTCCACATCTTCCAGGCGAGGTAGGCAAGATAGGCAACGCCGACCCATTTCAGCACGACAAAGGCGAGATGGAAGGTCTGCGCCACCACCGCCAGCCCGAACACCGCCAGCGACAGCCAGATGCCCTCGCCGATCCACATGGCGAGCAGGAACGGGAACACGTCGCGAAAGCCCTTTGCGATGACCCGCGCCACCAAAGCAGCGATCGAGGGGCCAGGCGAGCCAGCGGCGACGAAGAGAGCGGCGGCGAAGATCAGAAGCGACGTGAACTGCATGACCGGGATCTTTGCTTGGGAGTTGACCGATCGATATTAACCCAACTGTCCCCGCAGCGGTAGCATCGATAGTGGAAAGGGCTTGTCGGCTCGCCGCCCCACGGCTAGAAGTTGCGCCCCAACACAATTTCGAGCTTCATTTTGCCTACGTAACCGCCGGTCTCGTCAACTCCCCCGACACAATGCAGGGCGCCGCATTCGCGACCTCTGTTTCATATCACGTGTTCTTCAGGGTGGCGGTTCGAGACCGGTTTGGCACTGCTGAACCGCTGTCGCGCACAAGCATCCGCGACACCTGATTCCCGATCGCCGCAGCCTCTCGCCACGCCGTGCCCGCATGGGCATCTCGACATCGCCGATCTGACGAACTTCCCGACGGGAAGGGCTTTTCGGCATGTCTTCGATACTGCGTATCCGCTGGGTGATCGCACCCAAGACCGCACCTCGACCTCTGATCAACTGCAACCGCTGCGGCGGCCTGAAGGCCTATCACAGCAGCGGAAAATTCCGCGTCAACGCCAATGGCAAACGCATCGATGCGTGGTTGATCTACCGCTGCATCGATTGCGAAAATTCCTGGAATTTCGGCATTCTGGAGCGGTGCAACCGCCGCGACATCGAGCCTGCGCTTTTGCAGGCGCTCGAAAGCAACGACCCCGCCCTGGCGCATCGCCATGCCTTCGATGTTGTCGCACTGCGAAGCAGGATCGGGCGCGTCGAGGAGTTTCCTGAAGCAGCCGTTCATAAGGAGGTGCTCGGCGGCAGGCCGCGAAACACCGCTCTCGAACTCCAACTCGGGCTGGAGATGCCGACAGCCTTGCGGCTCGACCGGCTGCTCGCCAGCGAACTCCGTATCTCGCGATCGCGGCTTCAGGCTTGGGAAGAGAAGCGATTGCTGGTCGTCGGTCTGGACGAGGCCAAGGCCTTGCGCAAGCCGGCGCGCGAGGGAACGTCGATCCTGATCGATCTTGCCGCAGAATCCGACCGCGAGGCCATTATCTCGGCCGCCGGCGGGTAAAAGGGAGGGAGCAATGCTCCCTCCCTCGACAATTGTTTCCGGAGAAAAAAGCTTACGCCGCGCCGACCACTTTCGCCGACTTCTCGAAACGCTTGCGCTCATTCGGGTCGAGATAGAGCTTGCGCAGCCGGATCGTCTTCGGCGTCACCTCGACCAGCTCGTCGTCCTGGATCCAGGCCAGCGCGCGTTCCAGCGTCATGCGGATCGGCGGCGTCAGCTTCACCGCCTCATCCTTGCCGGCGGCGCGGATGTTGGTCAGCTTCTTGCCCTTCAGCACGTTCACCTCGAGGTCGTTGTCGCGGCTATGGATGCCGATGATCATGCCCTGATAGACCTTGACGCCCGGATCGATGACCATCGGGCCGCGGTCTTCCAGGTTCCACATGGCATAGGCCACCGATTCACCCTGTTCATTGGAGATCAGCACGCCGTTGGTGCGGCCCGGCAGCTCACCCTTGTAGGGCTCGTAGGCATGGAACAGCCGGTTCATGACAGCGGTGCCGCGCGTGTCGGTCAACAGTTCCGACTGATAGCCGATCAGGCCACGCGTCGGTGCGTGGAAGACGATGCGCTGGCGGTTGCCGCCTGACGGCCGCAATTCGACCATCTCGGCCTTGCGCTCCGACATCTTCTGCACGACGACACCGGCATGCTCCTCGTCGACGTCGATAACGACTTCCTCGACCGGCTCCAGCAATTCGCCGTTCTCGCCCTGCTGCATGACGACGCGCGGACGCGACACGGCAATCTCAAACCCTTCTCGGCGCATCGTCTCGATCAGCACGGCAAGCTGCAATTCGCCGCGCCCTGAGACGAAGAACGAATCCTTATCAGGCGATTCCTCGATCTTCAGCGCGACATTGCCTTCGGCCTCGCGCAGCAGGCGGTCGCGGATGACACGGCTGGTCACCTTGTCGCCCTCGGTGCCGGCCAGCGGGCTATCGTTGACGAGGAACGACATCGTCACGGTCGGCGGATCGATCGGCTGCGCATGCAGCGGCTCAGTCACCGACAGGTCGCAGAACGTGTCGGCGACGGTGCCCTTCGACAGGCCTGCAATGGCGACGATATCGCCCGCCTGCGCCTCGTCGATCGGCTGGCGCTCGAGCCCGCGGAAAGCCAGGATCTTCGAGATACGGCCGGTTTCGACCTGGGTGCCGTCGTGGTGCAGCACCTTGACCGCCTGGTTGGATTTCAGCGTGCCGGATTCGATGCGGCCGGTGATGATGCGGCCGAGGAACGGGTTGGCCTCCAGAATGGTGCCGATCATGCGGAACGGGCCGGGATGAACGGTCGGCGCCGGCACATGCTTGATAACGAGGTCGAATAGCGGCGACAGGCCCTGGTCCTTCGGACCTTCAGGGTTTTCCGAGACCCAGCCGTCGCGGCCTGAACCGTAGAGGATCGGGAAGTCGAGCTGTTCGTCGGTCGCGTCGAGCGCCGCAAACAGGTCGAACACTTCGTTGACCACCTCGACATGGCGGGCGTCCGGCCGGTCGATCTTGTTGATGACGACGATCGGCTTCAATCCGACCTTGAGCGCCTTGCCGACGACGAATTTGGTCTGTGGCATCGGCCCCTCGGCGGCATCGACCAGCACAATGGCCGAGTCCACCATCGACAGGATGCGCTCGACTTCACCGCCGAAATCGGCGTGGCCGGGGGTGTCGACGATGTTGATGCGGGTGTCCTTCCAGTCGACCGAGGTCGCCTTGGCCAGGATGGTGATGCCGCGTTCTTTTTCGAGGTCGTTGGAATCCATGGCACGTTCGGCGACGCGCTGGTTGTCGCGGAACGAGCCGGACTGCTTCAGAAGCTGGTCGACGAGGGTGGTTTTTCCATGGTCGACGTGCGCGATGATCGCGATATTACGAATTTTCATGTTGTGGTCTCGGGAGCGTTGCAGGCAGCAGGCCAAAAGGCGCTGCCTCTTTCGGTTGGGCGGCTCATACAGGGTTTTTCGCAATTGCGAAAGAGGAGGCGTGCCACCAAATACATGGTCACCAAATCTTAAGCGTCTTGGTGTGAAATGGATTTATTAACCAAAGCGGAACCTTTCGCGGTCGGGACAGTTCAAATTTCATGAGCAAAACGGGCATCGGATATCGGCCAATCCTCGCATGGGCTGCCCTCGCCGTCCTCCTTGCGGCTGGCGCGGCGCACTCGGCCGCGACGCTGGAAGCAGGCTTTGCCCTGCCGTCCGATACGCGTCTGGCGGAACAGCGCTTTGCCGATGCTCCCGATGGCGTCGACCCGGTGGTGACCGGACCGGTCAGCGCCGCTTTCAAGCAGAGGCAGGAAAACGCCGGCTGCGACAGCGCGGTCTGGCCCGAGATTCCAACCGTCTGCTATCCGGACTGACTGCCGCCGTCCGCAGTCGTCATCCCGGAGCGTAGCAAGAGCGAAGCGACGCCGCGCTTCGACGCCTGGGACTTTGGATCTGCGCTCCGCTTCGCGTTTCTCCGCCCGAGGATGGCTCCTCACGCCGATCGCACCGGATCGAGCGTCATCTTGTAGAG
This sequence comes from Mesorhizobium robiniae, assembly GCF_040545535.1. Classification (NCBI taxonomy): domain Bacteria; kingdom Pseudomonadati; phylum Pseudomonadota; class Alphaproteobacteria; order Hyphomicrobiales; family Phyllobacteriaceae; genus Mesorhizobium; species Mesorhizobium robiniae. The sequence goes on along the minus strand of NZ_JBEPMC010000007.1, from coordinate 13,993 downwards.
TTCGTGGTCGTCGCGATCCATCAGCCGCACCGTCATCTGTTCGGTGGCGCCGTCGATGTCGACGAGGCCGAAGAACTGCAGGCCGGCTGACGGCGGCAGGTTCTGCCCCTGCTCGGCTGTCGGCGCCTTGATGAATTTCAGCTCCGGACCGAAGGTCATATCGAAATCATTGGGTCCATACGTGCCGGCATGGAGCGGACCCGAGACGAATTCCCAAAACGGATTGAAGTCCTGGAACTGCGCCTTGTCTGGATTGTAGTAATGCGCCGCCGTGTAATGCACGTCGGCGGTTAACCAGACGGTGTTGCTGATGCCAGCGTTCTTTATATAGCGAAGAAGGTCTGCAATTTCCAGTTCGCGGCCCTTGGCCGGGCCATTGTCGCCATTGCTGACGGCTTCGGCGCCGGCCTTCTCCGTGGCGTCGTTCCAGACGACGAGACCGAGTGGCATGTCGGCGGCGATGACTTTCCAGGTCGCGTTGGAATTTGCCAGTTCGCGCTTCAGCCACTTCGTCTGCTGCTCGCCGAGGAGGCGCGATTGCGGCGTCACCGTATCCTGCATGCCAGGGCCATTGGCGCCGCGATAGGAACGCATGTCGAGGAAGAACATGTCGAGCAACGGCCCATAGGCGATCTTGCGATAGACCCGGCCGGGTTCCGACGGCTCGTAGCGGATCGTCGTCATCTCGTGGAAGGCGCGTGCCGCGCGTGCTGCCAGCACATGAATGGATTTTTCCGAGTAGCGGTCGTCGGCGCTCAGGTCCTTCGAATCCGACCAGTTGTTCACCACCTCGTGGTCGTCCCACTGGTAGAAGGTCGGGCAGATGGCGTTGAGCCCCAGCACGTTCCTGTCCATCAGATTGTACTTCCACTGACCCCGGTACTCGTCCAGCGTCTCGGCAACTTTGCGCTTTTCGTCGATGAGAACAGTATTCTTCCACTTGCCGCCGCCGGGCAGGTCCGCCTCGTCCTTCATCGGGCCGTCGGCATAGATGGTGTCGCCGGAATGCAGGAAGAAGTCGGGCGTATGCTTGCCGATCGTGGCGTAGGTCTTCATGCCGGTTTCGTCGATGCCCCAACCCTGGCCGGCGGTGTCGCCCGACCAGGCGAACCGGATATTGCGCTTCGAGGCCGGCGCCGTGCGGAAACGGCCGACGATCGGCTCGGAGACGGCGTTGATGTCGGCGAGATCGGCCGCTGTCATGCGGTAGAAGATGTCCTGATCGGAGGCGAGGTCGGTGAGCAGCCGCTTCACCGTGTAGTCGCTTGCCGGCGAGGTATCGAGCGGCGCAAGGCGGACGGCGTTGGCGAAATTCTCGGTCGAGGAGACTTCGAACATGACGCGCGACGGGCGATCGGTGCGCGTCCAGATCATGCCGCTGGTTGCGTCGACGTCGCCGGACTGGACGCCATGGGTGAATGCCGGCCGCTGATTGGCGCGCGAATAGTAGGGCAGCGCGAGGCCCGAGGCGCCGACGAGGCCAATGGCGCTCGCCGACGTGACGAAAGCGCGGCGCGAAATCTTGTTCATGGCTGTCTCCTGGATGGCGTTGAACGTCGCCGCCAAGCTCCAGGGTCAATGTTTCAGCCGCATCTCGAAACCATGAAGGTTTTCTGACAATCGACAAGCAGGCGATCTCCCCCCTCGAGGGGGAGATGTCGCCGGAGGCGACAGAGGGGGTCGTCTCGCGTGGAGCGCCGACCTCATGCGTCTGCAATATGGGGCCGAGCCCGGTCGGACCGACCCCCTCTGGCCGCTTCGCGGCCATCTCCCCCTCGAGGGGGGAGATTAGCGCTCAGCCGTCACACCTTAAGCCGCTTGCGGTTCCGGGTCGAATGCCGGCCTACTGGTGTTGATCAACAGCGAGATACAGGCTGCGGCTATTGCCGTCATGCCGGCTATGAGGAAGGCAAGCTCGTAATTGCCCTGCAATTCACGCATGGTGCCGCCGAAGAAAGCGGCGGTCGCCGCACCCACCTGGTGGCCGGCGACGATCCAGCCGAAGACGATCGGCCCGCTGCGGTCGCCGAACGCCTCGTTCGACAGTCTGAGTGTCGGCGGCACGGTGGCGATCCAGTCCAATCCGTAGAGCACGGCAAAGATGATCAGGCTGGTCGACGAGAAACCGGAATAGGGCAGATAGATCAGCGACAGGCCGCGGATCGCATAATAGACGCCGAGCAGCTTGCGGGGATCGAAGCGGTCGGTGAGCCAGCCCGACAGCGTCGTGCCGATCAGGTCGAAGATGCCCATCAGCGACAGCAGGCCGGCGGCTTGCACCTGGCCGATGCCCATGTCGCCGCAAAACGCGATCAGGTGCGTGCCGACCAGTCCATTGGTGGTGAAGCCGCAGATGAAGAAGGTGGCAAACAGATACCAGAACACGCGGGTGCCGGCGGCACGGCGCAGCGTGCTGAGCGTGTGCGAGAGGAAATTGCCCTGCGAGGCCGGCGGAACCGGCGGCACGTCGTCGGCGTCAGCGCCGTAGCGCACCATGCCGATAGAAGCCGGACGCTCCGGCACCAGCAGCCATACCAGCGGCACCAGACAGGCAGTGGCGACCGCGATGGCGATGGCGACCGGCTTCCAGCCGCCCCATTGAGCGAGCGCGGCGAGCAGCGGCAGGAACACCAGCAGGCCGGTGGCGGCGGAGGCCGACATCAATCCCATCACTAGGCCGCGATTGGTTTTGAACCAGCGGTTGACGATGGTGGCGCCAAGCACCGTGGCGACCGCGCCGGAACCGACGCCCGAAAACACGCCCCAGGTGAGAAGCAGGTGCCACGGCTCGGTCATCAACAGGCTGAGCGCCGTCGAGCCCGACATCACCACCAGCGAAGCCAGTAGCGTGCGGCGCAGCCCGATCCGTTCCATCAGTGCCGCGGCAAACGGCCCGGTCAGGCCGTAGAGAAAGATGCCAATCGCCGCGGCGAGCGAGACGACATCGCGCCGCCAGCCGAAACTCTCCTCCAGCGGCAGCATCATGACCGACGGTGCCGACCGGAGACCTGCTGCGATCAACAGGCAGAGGAAAATGACGGCGACCACGACGAAAGCGTAGCGCTGGCCAAACGGGCGAGATTGAGCTATCATGTTACTGACCGGTACGTTGCAATTGCTTGAGGCCATCAATACGTACCGGTCAGTAACATTGTCAAGCGAGTTGTTGCATGCCATCGGACAAAAATATTGAAACGTCCATCAAGGACCCTCGCGCGTTAGCCTTGCCGAGGGCCGGCGAGAAAATCCTTCGCGTGGCCCGCGACCTGTTCTATCGGCAAGGCATCAGGGCAATCGGCGTCGACGAGATCGTACGGCGTGCCGGCGTCACCAAGCCCAGCCTCTATCGCAGCTTTCCCTCCAAGGACGAATTGGCGGCGTCCTATCTGCGGCAATACGACCTCGAGTTCTGGGCCCGCTTCGACGAGGCGGTGGCTGCCCATCCCGGCGATCCGCGCGCGCAGATCGCCGCTTTCCTGACCCGCATCGGCAAGCGCACGCAAAAACCCGATTACCGGGGCTGCGGCATGACCAATGCGGCCGTCGAATATCCCGAGCACGGCCATCCGGCCCGCGTGGTGAGCGAGGCCAACAAGCAGGAATTGCGAAGACGCCTGCGCGCCATGGCGGCGGCGATGGGTGCCGGCGACGCCGATACGCTGGGCGACGGGCTGCTGCTTCTGATCGAGGGCGCCTATATCAGCGGGCAGCTGTTCGGCGCCGGCGGACCGGCGAAATCCGTCGCCCGCAACGCCGACCTCCTGATCGAAGCGAGCTTGAAGAAATAGCGTTTGGATTACAGCGCCGCGCGTCCTTTCGGACGCGCAAAGGACGCTGTAACACTTTGATTCTGCGCATGATCCTTTCCGAAATCGGTTTCGATTTTCGCGGTCATGCGATACGCTGCGGCAGCCCGAAACGGAGTTGCCTGCGATGCGTGCTCTTTTGATGATCCCGCTTGCCCTCGCCGCCCTCAGCCAGGCTGCCCAGGCCGGCGATATTTCCAGCGCCTACACCGATCTCGACGCGAAGAAGGACTGTGTGACCTATGCGCAGGCAGAGGAAGGCGATGGCGACTGGGCGAGCCTCACCTGTTCGGGCTATCGCGGCTACCCGGTGCTGATCGCTTACGACGATGCGCGCGAATCGCTTTTCTATGGTTTTCCGTCCAGCGACATGACCACGGTCTGGGAGAGCTTCGTCGGCTTCAATTCGGCTGGACCCAAACTCGAATGGCGCATCGAGACGAACGGCGATCTCGCCGTTCCCTTCGCCGTCATCCACCGCCGCTCGATCAGCAATCCCGAGGACGAGAACAAATCGACCGAGGTGCTGGTCGTCGCCAAGGTCTCCCAGCCGGAGAAGTATGAGGGCTGTACGGTCGCATTGGTGCTGGCCACCGGCAATCCGGCCGCCAACGATGAGGCGCGCAAGCTCGCCGACGAGAAGGCGCGGAGCTTCGTCTGTGGCACGGACATGCGCGTGACGGTCGGCGACGTCCCAGCCTTCGGGCGCGTCGATAACTGACTTCGTCATCCCTGGGCGGAGCGACGCGAAGCGGAGCGCAGACCCTGGGATCCATTCCGTGACATCAACCGAAGTGCGCAGCGGACCAGAATTCTGCACCGTAGCGGCACTTTGACGTCACGGAATGGATCCAGGGGTCTGCGCTGCGTCGCTACGCTCCTTGCTCCGCCCCAGGATGACGAGGCTGAGGGGCTTTGGCCAACCTCAACGGTTGCGACGGCCCATCGTTCGTCCTTCGGGCCTTGGCCTACTTGCTCGCCTTCGCCCGCTCGATCGCCTCGACGATCATCTTCTTGGCGTAGGCGGCATCGTGCCAACCCTCGATCTTGACCCATTTGCCGGGTTCGAGGTCTTTGTAGTGCTCGAAGAAATGCTGAACCTGATCGCGCGTGATGTCAGGCAGCTGCGTGTATTCGGTGACGTTCTGGTAGCGTAGCGTCAGCTTGGGCGAAGGCACCGCGATGACCTTCTCGTCCTGGCCGGAATTGTCTTCCATCACCAGCACGCCGATCGGCCGCACATTGATGACGCAGCCCGGCACCAGCGCGCGCGTATTGCAGACCAGCACGTCGATCGGGTCGCCGTCGCCCGACAGCGTGTGCGGCACGAAGCCGTAATTGCCGGGATAGCGCATCGAGGTGTGCAGGAAGCGGTCGACGAACAGCGTGCCGGCCTCCTTGTCCATCTCGTACTTGATCGGCTCGCCGCCGATCGGCACCTCGATGATGACGTTGACGTCCTCCGGCGGGTTCTTTCCGATGGCTATGGCTTCGATACGCATGGTTTTTGTCCCTCTTTCGATTGGAGACCGATAGCGGGCGGCGGCGCATGGTGCAATGCGGCGAATGGTACTGAAGACAGACTGAGGGCTTTAGCGGGAGGCGTGTTGAGCCGTCATTCCCAGACGAAGGCGACCTTCTTCAGGGCCTTCTGCTCGAAGATCTCGACGCCCTCGGCGACGTCGCGGCCACCGGCGCCGGCATAGAAGGTGAGTGCGTTCTGATTGTCCTCCAGCGCCCACACCACCATCCCCTTCAGCCCGTGGTCGGCCAATCGCGCTCGTGCGGCTGAGAGTAGCCGACTGCCGAGCCCGATGCCCTGATATTCCGGGCGCACGTAAAGTTCGTAGATCTCGCCCTGCTGCTTGAGCTCGCGGGCGCGGTTCTTGCCGATCGTGGCGTAGCCGGCGATCTTGCCGCCGATCTCGACGACCAGAACGGTGGCGGCGCGACGGATGGCGTTCGCCCACCAGTCGGCGCCGCGGCGGTTGATCATCGATGTCAGCGTGCGGTGCGGGATGATGCCGGCATAGGCGCCGCTCCAGGCCAGCAGGTGCACGTCGGCGATGGCGCTTGCGTCGCGCGGCTCGGCTTTCCTGATGTCGATGCTCAGCGTGTTCATGATTGGTTAACCATAAACCCGCATCGCCCGATTGCAAGAGTCCGGTCAGCGGCTCCCAGGCTTTCGCACAGGCCATCGAGGTGCCGTTGAACGCTGAATGAACCCCGTTCGTAACGAACTCAGATTTCGACCAGATGATCGTCGAGCTCGTTGCTGTCGCCGGCCGAGACCGGGAAATGCTCGGCCAGCACCGCGCCCGTCGCTTCGATTGCCTTGATGAAGCCATCGGCGAGACGATCGTCGCCGGCATGCGCGGTAAGGTCGCGGACGACACTGTCCCAGACATCCTGGCCGACACGGCTGTCGATGCCGCTATCGGCGACCACTTCGGCGTAGCGCTCGGCAATCGAGACGAAGACCAGCACGCCGGTGCGCGCCGTGGTGCGATGGACGTTGCGGGCAAGGAACTGCTTTATCGCATTGGCGTGCGCGGCCTGGTAGCGCAGCCGTCTCGGCACCAGATGGATGCGCAAGCCGGGCAGCGCCCACAACAGAACGAGCACCGAGGCCATCGCCAGGAGCTGCGCAATGACGAAATGCGGTAAGCGGATCGACAGCCACCACACTTCCAGCCCGTAACTGACCGCGAGGCTTACGACGAGCATGGCCAGCGTGGCCATGAAGGCGGCCGGAAAGAAATAGCCGTCGCTGGCATAGGCCACCACGCAGTAGATTTCGCCGTCGGTCTTTGTCTCGGCGGCGCGGATCGCTTCGGCGATGCGGTCATGATCCTCAGGGCTGATCGGTCGTGTCGCCATGTTGTCTCTCACCAGCTTCCCGAAGAGCCACCACCACCGGACGAGCCGCCGCCGCCCGAAAAGCCGCCACCGCCGGACGACCAGCCTCCCCCGCCCGACGACCAACCGCCGCCAGACCAACCGCTGGACGACCGCCGGCTCGGCTCGAAAGTCATGCCCAGCCAGCGATAGCGGCCAGGTCCGATCTTTTGGCCGAAGATCGGCGGCAGGATGGAGGCGGCGATGCTGCCGAAGAAGATGATCGCCCAGATGGCGATGAATACCGTGACGAAGAGATCGTCGGCGTTGAACGGCGCCTGCTGGTTGCGGGTCCCGCGCGCTTCCAGCTCTTCGGGATTGCCTTCCAGCACCATGATCATGTCGTCGACGGCCTTGACTATGCCGCCGGAGAAATCGCCGGCGCGGAAGGCCGGCACCATGTCGTTTTCGATGATCAGTTTGGTGTGCAGATCAGTCAGCGTGCCTTCCAGCCCGTAGCCGACCTCAATGCGCATCTTGCGGTCGTTCGGCGCCACCAGCAAAAGCACGCCATTGTCCTCGCCGGCCTGGCCGAGATTCCAGGCGCGGAACAGCCGGTTGGCGTAGGGCTCGATCTCCTCGCCGTCGAGGCTGGGGACGGTGGCGACGACGATCTGGTCCGAGCCCTTGGCTTCGAAATCCGCAAGCTTCCGGGTCAGCGCCGCCTCGGTCGCGGCATCGAGGATGCCGGCATTGTCGACCACGCGCCCGGTCAGCGCAGGCAATTCGGCGGCAAGCGCGGCGAGAGGGAGGAAGAGAAGGCTTAGAACGACAAACAGGAATACCAGGCTGGTGTTCCTTCGCGCCCCCCTCTGTCCTGCCGGACATCTCCCCCACTTGGGGGGAGATCGGCTGTCACGGCTGTTTTCGCCAACCTCCAACGTTGCAGAATGGGCGGTGAGGCCAAAGCTGCCAATCTCCCCCCAAGTGGGGGAGATGCCCGGTAGGGCAGAGGGGGGCGCGACGGAGTACAAGGTCAATAGAAACTGCGCTCACTAAGTGCCGATCACCCGCCCTGCGTCGTGCCGAAATCGACCTTCGGCGTCTGCATCTTGTCTTCTTCGATGGTGAAGTTGGCGAACGGCTGGTTGCCGCGGAACCACAAGGTCGCCCAGATGATCGATGGGAAGGTCTTCAGCGTCAGATTGTACTCCTGCACCGCCTGGATATAGTCGCGGCGGGCGACCGCGATGCGGTTTTCGGTGCCTTCCAGCTGCGCCTGCAGCGCCAGAAAATTCTGGTTGGCCTTGAGGTCGGGGTAATTCTCCACCACAGCCAGCAGCCGCGACAGCGCGCTGGTCAGGCCGGCCTGGCTGTCCTGGAAATTCTTGATGGCCTCCGGATTGCTCAGCGTTTCCGGCGTCACCGTCACTTGCGTCGCCTTGGCGCGCGCCTCGACCACGGCATCGAGCGTATCCTTCTCGTGCGCGGCATAGCCCTTGACCGTTTCGACCAGATTGGGAATGAGATCGGCGCGGCGCTGGTACTGGTTCAGCACCTGGCTCCATGCGGCCTTGGCGTTTTCCTCCGCCGTCGGGATGGTGTTGTAACCGCAGCCGGCAAGCAGCGGCAGCACGATCGCCATCATCAGCAAGGCTGGCAGATTGCGGAAGACGAAAGGAGAGGAAAGACGCTGGGCAAGCATGGTAAGATCCCTCAAGAAGACTGACAGGCGAAGCATTACCACAATCCACGCGCAAGAACATGACCTCCGCGTGGAAGCGTTACTGGTTCTTTATCATTCGCTGCAAGGCCCTGTGATTGGCCGGGCGAACGGGTTAAAGTCGCCGCGAAAACAGGACATTCGCCATGGCCGGACGCCAGGACAGCGACGACGAATCGCGCCGCATCATCGAGCGCGTGGCACGTGAGACCGATCCGGGCGGCACCTCGTTCACTAGCGGAGCCGCGAAGGGCGCGCGCGATCACGTCGCAGCAGTGGATGCCGACCGGTCGGACCCGATCGAATATTGGGGCACGCGCATTGGCCGGGCGCTAGGGCTCTTTATCGCCATTGGTTTGTTGATCTGGCTCGTGCTTTTCATCACCCAAAGTTAGGAATCCCGTGAACACCGAAGAACACGACGCGCCGCGCGCGGTCATCGTCATCTCCAGCCATGTCGCGCGCGGCTCGGTCGGCAACCGCGCCGCGGTCTTTGCACTCGAGACGCTGGGCTTTCCGGTGTGGGCGGTGCCGACCGTCATCCTGCCCTGGCATCCCGGCCATGGACGGGCGACGCGCATCGTGCCGCCGCTCGATCAATTCAAGGCGCTGATGGCCGATCTCGAGCGCGCGCCGTGGCTGGGCGAGGTCGGCGCGGTGCTGTCCGGCTATCTCGGTGAAGGCGGCCAGGCCGACGCCGTCGCCTCGCTGGTTGGCGCGGTCAAAGCGAAGACGCCGGATGCCGTCTATATCTGCGACCCGGTGATGGGCGATTCGGGTGGGCTTTATGTGCCCGAGACCACCGCCCGCGCCATGCGCGACCGGCTGATGCCGATCGCCGACGTCGCCACGCCCAACCGCTACGAGCTGGAATGGATGGCGGGAGCGCCGCTGCCCGACCTGAAAGCGGTGATGACGGCCGCCCTTCATGCCGGGCCAGCGACCATGCTGGTCACTTCGGCGCCGGCGATGATGGCCGGCGGCACCGGCAATCTGCTGCTCAACGGCAACCAGGCGTTGCTGGCCGAGCATCGCCTCATCGACAAGCCGCCCAATGGGCTCGGCGACCTGACCGCGGCCGTCTATCTGGCGCGCATCCTATCCGGCCAGCCGGCGATCAAGGCGCTGCAGTCGACCACGGCGGCGGTTTACGAGATCCTGGCGCGCACCGCTAAGCGCGGCGGCGACGAATTGCAGCTCGAAACCGATGCACAGAGCCTGTCGCACCCGATGGCGATGGTGCAGCTTCGCCATCTCCTGCATCCGGGGCGGGACAAAAGGGCGTGACTTTTGCCAAAAATGTCGCGCTTGTCGGCGTCGACGGCTGCAAGGCCGGCTGGATCGCCGTTTGCCGCGATCCCGGTTCGACATCTCGTAACCCCGGTTCGACACCTCGTAACCCCGGTTCGATACTTCGTAACCCCGACGCAGCACCCTCGGTAGCGGTTTTTCCAAGCTTCGCAGCACTTCTCGACGCATTGCCGGCCGATGCGATGGTCGCCATCGACATGCCGATCGGCCTGCCCGACCTTTCGCAAAGAGGCGGACGCGGGCCGGAGGCGCTGGTGCGGCCGCTGCTCGGTAACAGGCAATCCAGCGTCTTCCGCATCCCTTCGCGTGCGGCGCTTTACGCGCACACAGATGGCTTCACCACGATCGAGGCCTGGTATGCCGCCCATCGCCGGGCAAGTGAAGTGGCGAAGGCGACCTCCGATCCGCCGCGTGGCGTCTCGATCCAGGCCTTTGGCATCTTCGCCAAGATCCGCGAGATCGATGCCGTGCTGATCGCGCGTCCCGAACTGCGCAGCCGCGTGTTCGAATCGCATCCGGAGGTCGCCTTCTGCCGGCTGAATAACGATCAGGCAATGCACTTGCCGAAAAAGATCAAAGGCGCCGTCAACCCGGCCGGTATGGCGGAGCGCAAGGCGCTGCTTTGCCGGCGCGGTTATACCAGGGCCTTTCTCGATCGGTCGCCGCCGCGAGGCGCCGCTGCCGACGACTTTCTCGACGCCGCGGTGATGATGCTGATCGCTGGCCGCATCGCCAGCGGTGAGGCAAGGCCGTTTCCGGATCCGCCGCTCGCCGATCGTTTTGGCATTCCTGTCGCCATTTGGGCATGAATTTGCTGAGGCAACCGCATCGGGCGAAGGCCGAATGAGAGGAGCTTTCCAGCATGGCAATTGCAGTCCTGTGCAATTCGGCATTGCTCGCGACCGGCTTTTGCCGCTAGAGCCTTCCTGACTTAAAGAGCTGCCGCCCAACCCGGAAAGGCTCCAGACGCTGCCCATGCCTCATCTCCCTGACCATCTACTCACCGGCTACCAAAATTTCATGAGCGGCCGCTATCTCGCAGAAAGCGGACGCTATCGCTCGCTCGCTCGCGAGGGCCAGTCACCCGAAACAATGATAATCGCTTGCTGCGACTCCCGCGCGGCTCCCGAGGCGATCTTCGACGCCGGCCCCGGCGAACTCTTCGTGCTGCGCAATGTCGGCAATCTGGTGCCGCCCTATGCACCCGATGACCAGTTCCACTCGACCTCCGCGGCGCTCGAATTCGCCGTGCAGAGCCTCAAGGTGAAGAACATCGTGGTGATGGGCCATGGTCGCTGCGGCGGCATCCGCGCAGCACTCGATCCTAATTCCGCGCCGCTGTCGCCCGGCGACTTCATCGGCAAATGGATGAGCCTGATTGCACCGGCGGCCGAGACCGTCTCCTCCAGCACCTTCATGACGGCCACGGAGCGCCAGACCGCGCTGGAGCGCATTTCGATCCGCTATTCGATCGCCAACCTCAGGACCTTCCCCTGCGTCTCGATCCTGGAAGGCAAGGGACGGCTGTCGCTGCATGGCGCCTGGTTCGACATCTCGACCGGCGAGCTCTGGGTGATGAACAAGGACACCGGTGACTTCGAGCGGCCGGAAATCTCATAGGAGGATTGCATGGCATGCCGTCCGATCGCCTTCGCCGTAACGGCGCTGCTGTTTTCAGTCATGTCCGCCCGCGCCGATGACGGCGCGCTCATCGGGCGCTGGTATGCGGCGCTGCTGGTCGCCGATCGCACGGAATTGTCGGACCTGCTCGCCGACGACGTCCGGATAAAACTCGATGACCTCGGCGTCGTCCAGACCAAGCAGGAGTTCATCGCCGCGATCGACGAATGGAAAGGCGCTGTCGCCGGGGCTGAAATCCGGCATCGGATCGAGAAGACCGAGGGTGGCGTCACCACGGTGATCGCCTGCTATGATTTTCCCAAAAACGACATGCTGATGCAGGAAACCTTCGCGATCGCCGACAACCGCATCACCGCCAGTTCGCAGGCGGCGATCGCGGAAAACTGCGACGGCTATTGAGCGGGCCAGCCGCGATATTGCGTGCGGCAAGCCAGCGCCTTACATCGGTGATGATCCCGCCCTGCCTCTACAGCCATCTCAGCGAAAGATTTGTCCATGCCGTCCACAAAAGCCGTCGACCTCGCCGCCCATCCGCTGACCACTTGGCAAGGGCCGCTCGGCCTGCCCGATTTCACCCGCATCGGCGACGGCGATTTTTCCGGGGTTTTCGATGCGGCATTGAAGGCGCATGAGGCCGAGATCGAGGCAATATCAGGCAATGCCGAGACGCCAACCGTCGAGAACACACTCGCGGCGCTCGAGCTTGGCGGCGAGGCGCTCGACCATGTATCGTCGATCTTCTGGTGCCGGGCAGGCGCCCACACCAACGAAGCGATCCAGGCGCTGGAGCGCGAGATCTCGCCAAAGATGTCCAGGCATTTCTCGGCGATCTCGATGAATGAGAGGCTGTTTGCCCGCATCGACGACCTCTACCAGCGCCGGGAGGCGCTGAAGCTCAATGCCGAGACGCTGCGGGTGCTGGAAAAGACCTGGAAAAGCTTCGTCCGCTCCGGCGCCAAGCTCGACGCCGAGGGCAAGAAGCGGCTGGCGGCGATCAATGAGGAACTGTCGTCGCTCGGCACCACTTTCGGCCAGAACCTGTTAGCCGACGAGCGCGACTGGGCACTGTTTCTTGACGGGGCCGACCTTGCCGGCCTGCCGGAATTCCTGAAAAGCGCGATGGCGGAGGCCGCCGAGATGCGCGGCCAGAAGGGCCGCTATGCCGTCACTTTGTCGCGCTCGATCTACGAGCCGTTCTCGACCTTCTCCGAACGCCGCGACCTGCGCGAGATCGCCTTCCGCGCCTTTACCATGCGCGGCCAGAATGGCGGCGCCAGCGACAACACAGCCGTGGTGCGCGACATGCTGCGCCTGCGCGCCGAAAAGGCGAAGCTGCTCGGCTACGCCTCCTTCGCCGCGCTGAAGCTCGACGACACCATGGCGAAAACGCCGGAGGCGGTGCATATGCTGCTCGACCCGGTCTGGGAAAAAGCCTTGGAAAAGGCTGCAAGCGACCAGGCGGAATTGCAGCGGTTGGCGGCCGAGGCCGGCAGTAACGAAGAATTCGCGGCCTGGGACTGGCGCTTCTATCAGGAGAAGCTGCGCGCCGAGAAATTCGCTTTCGACGAGGCCGAGTTGAAGCCCTATCTGCAGCTCGACCGCGTCATCGACGCCTGTTTCGACGTTGCGACACGATTGTTCGGCATCACCTTCGAGGAGAAGAAAGGCATTGCCACCTGGCACCCGGACGCCCGTGTTTTCGTAGTGAAAAATGCCGATGGCAGCGAGCGCGGACTGTTCCTGGCCGATTATTTCGCGCGGCCCTCGAAGCGCTCCGGCGCGTGGATGAGCGCGCTGAAATCCGGCTACAAGCTTGGCCATGGCTCCAAGCCCATCATCTACAACATCATGAATTTCGCCAAGCCGCCGGAAGGCGAGGCAGCGCTGTTGTCGGTCGACGAGGCAAAGACCCTGTTCCACGAATTCGGTCATGCGCTGCATGGCATGTTGACCGACGTCACCTGGCCTTCGGTCGCCGGCACCTCGGTCAGCCGCGATTTCGTCGAACTGCCATCACAGCTCTACGAGCACTGGCTGACGGTGCCGGCGGTATTGGAAAAGCATGCGCTGCATGTGAAGACCGGCAAGCCGATGCCGAAGGCGCTGGTCGACAAGATGCTGGCCGCGCGCACCTTCGGCGCCGGCTTCGCCACAGTCGAATTCACTGCGTCGGCGCTGGTCGACATGGCCTACCATGCGCGGCCGGATGCGCCGGACCAGCCGCTTCGTTTCGAAGCCGAAACGCTCGAAAAGCTCGGTATGCCCGACACCATCTCCATGCGCCATCGCACCCCGCAATTCGGCCACATATTTTCCGGCGACGGCTATTCGGCCGGCTACTACTCCTACATGTGGTCGGAGGTACTCGACGCCGACGCCTTCGCCGCCTTCGAGGAAACCGGCGACCCATTCAATCCGGCGCTGGCCGAGCGGCTCAGGAAGAACATCTATGCCGCGGGTGGCTCGAAGGACCCGGAAGAACTCTACACCGCCTTCCGCGGCAAGATGCCTTCGCCCGAAGCGATGATGGCCAAGCGCGGGCTGGTCTGAACGCCGAAGCTGCCAATCTCCCCCCTCGTGGCAGGGCAATCGCATATGGCGCTCCCCCTCTCCGTCTCGGCTTCGCCGAGCCACCTCTCCCCCACTTTGTGGGGGCGAGGAACCAAGCTTTCCA